>JBAYGC010000001.1:0-126500 GCA_041666845.1 Patescibacteria group bacterium
CAGCCAGAGCATTTTCGGAGAAAATGCACTGGCTAGCCAATAGGTTTTGAGACAGAATCAGTGTGAATAAAGCACGTTGTTTTTTTGAATAAATTCCTCGCCGGAGGCGAGTGCGCCTCGGGCGCAGAGCGGGCAGAAGCGAGATAATTCGAAGCAAAGCGTAGGAGCCAGACGAGCGTAGACAAATGCGAGCTTGCGTAGCATTTGGCGCTGCCCAGGACGAGAATCCCTCATTCCCAATCACAACTGCCGGTTGACATTATATTAAAGTGGTTCGAGCCGAGTAAAATCAACGCTTTTCAATATATAAAATAAGTTCGGGTGACGAAATAAAACATGAAAATTCTAATAGGAACCAAAAATGCATACAAATCGGGGGAAATGGAACACCTATTAAAAGATATTCCGGATGTCGAAATCATATTTCTTAAGGATGTGCATTTAAATGTTACTGTTGAAGAAGATCAAGCTTCTTTATTGGGTAATGCAAAAAAGAAGGCCAGAGAAATATCCGCTAATTGTGATTACTATGTGCTTTGTTCAGATGGCGGAATGAGTATTCCAGGTCTTGGAAATAAGTGGGACATTTTAAGAAATCAAAGAATTGTTGGAGAAAATAGTTCAGATATTCGGAAAGTTAATAATCTCCTTGAACTCATGAAAGATCTTAAAGGGGAAGAAAGAGTTGCAGAATATAGTTTTGCATTAGCTTTGGGTTATCAGGGAAAAGTTCTTTGGTCTACTGAAGAAATCACTGAGAAAGGTTTGATTTTGGAAGATCAGAAAGATCTTGAGATTCCTGAATATAAATGGATGGGGCAATTACTTTATTTTCCGGAGTATAAAAACATTCACAATAAACTTACAGATAATCAAAGAGCTGACCTTAGAACAAAATCTATGGCAAAACTTAAAAATAAACTGGATGAATTTATTACTAACTATAAATTCTAATATATACAATTATTCATCATTTTGTTCAGCTCCCCCAGCCAGAGCATTTTCGGAGAAAATGCACTGGCTAGCCAGTAGGTTTTGAGACAGAATCAGCGTGAATAAAGCACGTTGTTTTTTTTGAATAAATTCCTCGCCGGAGGCGAGTGCGCCTCGGGCGCAGAACGGGCAGATATTTTTATAAACAATGGATTAGTAATGAAAAATTATGCTATAGTACATTATATGAGTATTGCCAAGAAAATTGTAATCAGTTATCATCAAGAACCTGAAAGAACCAGAGCACTTTTTTTGGCAAACATAATTCCGATTATAGGTGTTATGTTACTTAATTGGAGCGTAGTCTCTTTATTATATTCGTATTGGGTAGAGAGCGTCTTTTTTTTAGTTGCTAATTTATATAAAACTGCACGATCAAAAGGACCACTGCCGGAAAAATATTTGAGTTATAAAAAAATACCAGGAAAAAATCTATCATTTATACAAAAGATGGAGAATTCAAAGGAATCTGTATTATTGGAGCAGATATTTTTAGCAGTTATTGCGATAAGTGGTTTCTTTGGAATTATTGCATTTTTCTTTTCAATATCTGAAATGATATCTGGAAATACTATTTATCTGCCTACATTTTTTAAATTATCCGGATTTGATTTGGTCGGTTTGATTATTATGGTTGTATCATTTACTATTTATCAAATTCGCGATATTCAGATTTATTTACGAAATCATAGTTATATAGAAATATCAGCATATGAGCAGGCACATATTTCGTGGACCAGGATATTTGTTATGTTTGGCATAATGATGAGCTCGACTTTTTATATTTTTGTGGTTATTTATAGTAAAACACTCGGTGGGTTATTAATAATTTTGGTAAAAATTGGTTTTGAGTTGTATTATGTCCTTGGGTATGGTAGAAATATTTCTTCCAAGAAATATATTTTTTGGCAGTAATATTTTTATAATATGAAATTGAATAATAATAAATACTATATAATTCTTGAAGTTGCGGTTGCTCTAGGTATCAGTTTTTTTATTCTCCGCGGTAATATCACCGAACCGACAATCAATAGTTCAAACACAGGCAATGATTCAAACAGCGTAGCAAATAATAATCAATCAGTTGTTGAAACTAAAAAGAACGATCCGGTAGTTACCATAATGGCTGTAGGGGACATTATGCTTTCCAGAGACGTTGATACAAAGATGCAAAAATATAATGATTATAATTATCCTTTTCTCAAAACAGCTGAATTATTAGAGAGTGCTGACATAACTTTTGGTAATCTGGAATCTCCAATTACACCGGGGAGAAAAATCAATACGAACGAAATGGTTTTTCGGGCTGATCCGGAATCAGTTGAAGGTCTACAATTAGCAGGATTTGATCTGGTCACTTTAGCGAATAACCATACATTAAATTTTGGCAAAGAAGGTTTGTCCGATACCTTTAAATATTTAGATTCAGCAGGGATAGAATATATGGGAGCGGGGGAAAGTGTTAAGGATGCATATCAGCCGTATGTAAAAGAAATAAAAGGAATGACTTTTGCTTTTTTGGCATATAGTTATGCAAGTAGTCCTGTATCGGATTATAACTCTGAAGAACAAAATCCTACTTTAACTTTTATGGATTTTGATAAAATGAAGCAGGATGTGGCGGATGCGTCAGATATCGCGGATTTTGTCATTATTTCGATGCATGACGGTTATGAATACCAGTTCACTCCAAATCAGCATCAGAAAGATTTTGCGCACGCGGCTATTGAGTCCGGCGCGGACTTGGTGGTTGGTCATCATCCGCATGTGGTGCAGACAATGGAAAAATACCAGGACGGATACATCATATACAGTCTAGGTAACTTTGTTTTTGACCAAATGTGGTCCCAGGAAACCAGAGAAGGAATGATAGCGGAAATCACTTTTTCAAAAGAGGGAATTAGTGGGTTTGAATTCTTTCCGGTAGTTATTGAAGACTATGCTCAACCAAGATTTGCAAATAGTGAAGAAGCAAGTGCGATTCTTGAACGGCTGGATTTTGATTATCAATCAATCAGCAGTGATGAGTAAGTAACTATTCATTGTAATATTGACAATTGGACAGTATCATGATAACATCCTCTGAAGAAATCAAATAATGATTTCATGTGAGACTATGAAAGGTGATCCCAATTTGGACGTCAAGGGAAGCCCGGAGTCAGTGACGTAACCGACACAAAGGTAAGTGTTTTGGTTACGTCGTCTCATATAGAGGCGTTTTTTTGTATGCACATTTGAACGTCCATTCGATTCTGTGGGGACACAAAGACGTGTCCAGCCCTACGATCGGTAACCGTCAATTGGTCGCTATGTCCTTTAATTCTGAAGGGACGCGGTTATCAGGAGGGAAGTAGCGAAACCGGCACAGGAGGTAAGGTTCGATGAGTAAGGTCTTCATCTTTGACCCTGACAACAACACGCTGGGTTCCATCAAGGATGTGTTGGAATGGGAAGGACATGATGTCCGTGGCAGTTCCGACGCAAATTGCGCACTGAAGCGCATCATGGCCTGGATCGAGGAAGATGGCAAGGGTCCCGACATCATTCTCGTGGAGTACTTTGCTTCGGAAGATGATCCGCTTTATCGCGGTGGCGGATGGCTCTCGCTTGAACTGAGGCGGCCCGATCTTGCTACGCATGCACTGCTCGTGATCATGTGCGCGAAGGGGAAAGCCAAGTCAGTAACTGTGCTGGCCAAGGTCTTTCGGGAGCGCTATGGTGCCGCTGCCTATCTTTCCAAGCCATTCAATCTGGGTATGGTCCGCGACGCGGTCAACGGTCTTCTGTGGGCACACACTTCGTCTCGTTCTTAGCGCTTTATTGCGCAATATAGGGGTTTTTGGAAGCTGTTCCGCCCCTATTTTTTTATTCTATTTGCCGATATTTGACATTTTTTATACAATATAATAAGATTCCCAACTAAAATAAAAATAGAAAATCACAATTCAATAAGGAGGAATGAGGCGATGATAGGCTGTCTGTATTTGGACGCTTGGTCCCAAACATTTAACATGTGCGGTTGACAGGACAGCTTGGAGCTAGTAGCGTAACCGACATTCTAGCAATAAGTACAAAACTTTTTGTATTTGTTTGCCGGCTACCTATTTTCAGGTAGTTTTTTTGTAAGTTCGATTCCGCGGTCAGTTAATTTTTCATTAATTGTCCGGAGCATCGAAATTCGTCGGTGATCCACGCATATTGACAACTTGAAGAAGCATAGTAGTGGTGTAGCGGGCATTCTGCTTGCTACTCGTTTCCCCGCGGCGTTTCACGCCGGAAAGGAGGAGTACCCATGCGGTACTTCACGATTCTCATCCTGGCTTGCGCTCTGACGGGCGCTACAGCATCTCTGGCTCAGACTGCTGCCCCGATCCCGGCAACGTTCTATCCTTACGGCAACGACCTCGGCGTGGTCACCCTCAACGATTTGGCCACGGACGGTCAGATCATCACACTGAAGGGAGTGCAGGTTTGGCCGGAACTTTCGGACAAGCCGAAGGTTGACATTACGGCGACCCCCGCTCAGATCCACAAGATGGAAGTGATCAATCGGGTCGTCGCCAAGCAGATCGAGCTTCAGCGTGTTGGCACTCCCAATGCCGAGATCACGCCCCAGCTTGTGGCGATGATGAATGCCGACAAGCTGGTCGCCAAGGCGTTCCAGCGGTCGGACAACAATTTCGGGTATGTCTGGACGGACGCACCCGATACCGAGGTGTTCGTCGTGGTCGACACCGCGAACCGTGTGAGCAAACAGGACATTCTCGATTCCCAGTTTCGCATCCTGTCGATGTACATCGAGACTGGGTGCATCATCATCGTAACCTCGTCGGTCCGGCAGGCCATTCCGCCCAGCCCGATCGACCCGGAACAGCAGACCAAGGCTCGCCTTGAAATTGACGCTGCCAGAAAGTGCAGCTGGCAAGGCGGGATCCTGCACGAAGATGTCGTTCGCAGTTTTGAACGGCCGATGGCCATTCCCAATCCGCGGGAGGAGTAAATCATGAAGCGATTCATGCTTACCATGATCCTACTCCTTGCTGCGAGCAGGGGGTATGGAGCGCCGAACACCCCAGGGTCTCCTACTGGAGTGCTTGTCCAGTTCTACGAAAGCACCTGGGGAACCGGCGACGGCGAGGCTTACGTATCAGCACTGCTCAGCAAGGGCTATGCCGTTACCGAAGCGGCGCATGTTAGCCCCGGAACGACCGCACCTTCCTTCGGAATGAGCGACTTCTACGCTCTGCTCGACAACAGGTACGGAGTCTGGTGGATTCAGACTCACGGTCATGCTAGTGGAATTGACGGATGGGACTACGGTGCGATCAGTGTCGAACCGTACGACTTGAACAGCATGGCGATCAGGGATCTCAACTGGGATTTCTACATCGCACACGGCTGGTCCAGCGCTAGCATCGAGAAGGTTACAACCGCGGACAGCTACGCGATTGCCATCAAGAGCGGTTGTATCAGTGGCAAGTTTGTTTCGGCGAGTTCTTTCGTCTTCAACTGGAGCTGTGGTTCGAGTACCTGGGAAAGCTCCTGGGGAGGGCGGAGGGTCTTCTGCGGGTTCCCCGCTTCGGATGCCAACTATGCCGAGACGTTCTGGGGATCCATGGGCGGTGGTTCAACTGTCACAAATTCCCAGAACGGAACCATTGCGGTAGTCGGCGAAGGCGCGACGATTTTGGCGCCGACGGTTGCGTCAACGAGCTTCGAGTTCCTGGATCAGATTCCGGAAGGAGGATTGGATATCCAGTGGACTTTCAATGGCGCAACTACCGGAAGTATTTCCATTTCCAGCGGGCTAGGAACGGTCTGTTACCAGTGCTGGAGTGACGATACCACCTTCAACGCGCGCATCTGCCCTACCGGCGATGGTGCCATTTGGATTCTGGGTGCATTTCAGAGTCCCAATGGAATTCCTCTGGCGCATCCGACGAGCCAGTGGGCGCTTTTCGCCGGAGACAATTCGGCTGCCGACGTTAGTTTCGGTGTCAAAAACGACACCGCGATCTGGCGAGCCGGCTCCGAATACCAGACAGCTGGTTATCTGGTGGAAGCGTCGAATGCCATTAAGGGCGTCTGGGAGCAGATCGGTCCTGAACACGCTCCCGGATTCGGCGAGTACGAGTTGGATGTTTCGGCGGCAATCGCTGATGGAAAAAGCTGGTTCCGACTCATCGAACGCGAAGAGTCTGGGAACAGAATTATCCATGGCTATGCTCAGCCGAGCATGCAATCCGTTCGTCCGCAGATGCCGTCTCGTGCACCGACTCTCGATGAGTTTGATCAGGCGATTACTGCTCACACAGCGGCGGTTGCCTCAATCAGCCTCCCGGGTGGTCTGGTGGCCAATGTCGGTGATGGTGAGAAGATGGTGTGTTACACTGTTGCACCATTTGCGGCGGCGGTCGAGCAGTACAATGCGTCTTTCTGGCGCAGGTACGGGTACGAAGTGACCGTCGAGGTGACCCCGGGCTATCCGCAGTCCGCGGCTGAGGAGGACGCGCAAATCGCGTATCTCCAAAGCCGAATCGCGGCCAATGCGGCAGCGGGAGTCAAGTACCACGAACTGTGGGGTCGGGACAACGAGTTCTTCTATCTCTACGGCGAGCGGTGGCCGGATTACTGGAATGAAATCTGGCTTCCTATCCGCCTGCAGATGTTGAGTCGTTTCCCGGCGCAACCTGGGAATGTCGTAATTCCCGCCCCGACGATACGGGATGATCTGCCGAGAGGACAGAACATCTCGTACTGGCGGCCGTATTTCCGCTCCGACAAGGTTTACCAGATTCCGGGGACTGTGGTTACCAGGATTCCGGTGACCGATGTCTGGCAGATTGCCGCCTATGCGCTGGTGATGCAGGAAACGAACGACTGGTGGTCTTATCCCAACTATGGGATGAGCATCGGTTTCTTCGTCGGCGACCTGGATCACATGAGCGAAGGTGACGGGGCACGGGCGCTGGCGGCTGCGGAGCTGGTTCGTACCATGCTTCTGCAGGATGGTCACAACCTCAGCGAGATCTACGAAAGCGAGATTCCCAATCCCGAGACCCGAAACCAGGCACTGGTTGATCAGTGGAATGGTCGTTTGGGCGGGATGACGAACCTCAACGTCATGTATTCGTCCCTGTCGGGGTCGCACTATCCGGGGAACATGTACTCCAAGCGCGATTCGGGGTGGGGAATGGATCTCGTTCTCCCGTACCTCAACCATCATCCGTTCTTCCTGGCCCCGACCTGTGGCACTGCCGCAAGTTGGGAAACGGACGATGCCTGGTTCGACTACACGCCGGTTGCTATGGACATGATGTTCCACGAAGCCGGTGCCAGCGGCTTCTATGGACCCGGATGCGGATCCATTACTGCCATGAACCAGGCTATCGGCTTCGAGACGACCAAGAAGGTGATTGAGGACTTCAGTCGTCCGGCGTTTGAAAGCATCGCGATTGCTGAGGAGCAAGTCGCAGCGCTCAACCCGGACAATCCGCTGATTCTCAATCAGCTTCTGACCATGTCCAAACTCGGTTCGGCACTGACGCGTATCGGCTCTGTCGATGCGATTGTCGGTGTCAACGATGGTGTTCCGGGTCAAGCCTTGCTGGCCCAGAACTATCCGAATCCGTTCAATCCGAAGACCGTAATCCGGTTTGCCACGACGCGCGAAGACCATGTCTCTCTGAAGGTCTTCAACGTTCGTGGCGGACTGATCGCGACCCTCGTCGACGGACCGATTCCCTCCGGCCAGCACCAGATCTTCTGGAACGGCACGGACGGCGCCGGCCAACGGGTTGCCTCTGGCACGTACTTCTACCGCCTGGAAGCGGAGGGGCGGTCGATTACGCGGAAGATGCTTCTTCTGAAATAGCACTTTGATTCCTTGAATTCGCGGCGAAGGGGGAGACTAACATTCTCCTTCGCCATTTTCTCAAGGGTTCAAATTTTGGACTCGATAATATCTTTAAAAAGAAAGGTGGTGAAAATTATGAAATATTTTTTAAGCGGTTTATTGTTCGCGCTTATGGTTGGCATTGGCGCAACTTCATTGGCAATCACTCTCGATGCGACACAATCAACAATTGATGTTGCTAAGGATTGCACGTTGTCACAAGTAAAGGATTGTTACAGTGGAAATACTAATCCTTGCTGTCCCGAAAAAGCCATGCAAGATATTAGCAGTCTTGCCAAGGATTGTACATTTTCACAAGTAAAGCAATGTTATAGTGGTATTACAAACCCTTGCTGCCCACAAAAGGCAGTTGAAATGGAGAGTATTGTAAAAAATTGTACTTGGACCGAAGTAAAGCTATGCTATGATGGAATTCCAAATCGTTGTTGCCCACAAAAGGATATGATGATTAGCTAGTAATGATGAAATGTAAAATACGCTTGAAGGACGGCTCGTTGCTGCGAGTCTGCAGACGCGGGTCGCCCTTCAAGCTTTGATGATATATTGAATATAGACTATCGCTTTTGTGATAGTTTTTTACATAGAAAATGACTATTTTCTTATAATTACTGACCATGCTATGATACTCTCATGGAACAAACAAGAATCAATAAATATCTGACCCAAGCCAATTACTGTTCGCGCCGTGAAGCGGACCGCTTGATTGAACAGGGGCGGGTGGAAATTAACAAACGAAAGGCTAAGTTAGGCGATAAAGTAGCTCTCGGGGACGATGTTGTTGTGGATGGTGAAAGGGTAAAATCAGATACAGCGGAAAAGATCTATCTGGCGTTTAATAAGCCGGTCGGGGTAATTTGTACCAGCGATCCGAAAGCCAAAGACAATATAATCGATGCGGTGGGGTATCCGGAAAGAGTTTATACCATCGGGAGGTTGGATGTAATCAGTTCCGGTCTGATTTTATTGACCAATGACGGCGAGGTAGTAAACAAAATATTGCGAGGCCAAAACAAGGTTGAGAAAGAATATCAAGTGGAAGTAACTAGGGATATCTCAGAGAAATTTCTGAAAATGATGAGCACGGGAGTTTACATTAATAAATATAAAACTTTGCCGGCAAAGATAAAGCAGACTGATGTCAGAAAATTTTCCATTGTAATCATTGAAGGTAAAAAAAGACAGGTTCGGAGAATGTGTGAGAAGTTGGGTTACGGAGTAACAAAATTAAAAAGGGTGCGTATCGGAAAACTGGAGCTTGGAAATCTGAAAGAAGGTCAGTATAAAAATATTACGCTTAAAGACGTAATTTAGAAAGGAAGGTATATGAAAATTACTAGTCCCGAATTCCTAAACAATGAAATGATCCCCTCAAAATACACATGCAACGGTGAAAATATCAGTCCGCCACTCAGAATTTCCGACATTCCAACCGGCACAAAGAGCATTGCGTTAATTAATGATGATCCAGACGCTCCGGGTGGTGATTGGGTGCATTGGGTTGTCTGGAATATTGATCCGAATACATTTGATATCATTGAAAACTGTGTTATGGAAGGTGCAGTGGAAGGAAAAAACACCAGAGGCGATAATAAATATGGCGGACCCTGCCCGCCATCAGGTACTCATCGGTATTTTTTCAAAATTTACGCTTTAGATACAGTAATTAATCTTGATAAATCCAATGGTAAGAAAGAATTAGAACACGCAATGAAGGGGCATGTGCTGGACAAGGCACAACTGGTTGGTTTATATACTCAAATATTATGAATGATATAGTAGCAATTTATAAAGAAAAAGGCCCAACTTCTCATGATATTATTTATAAACTCAGGAAAATTACCGGTATAAAAAGAATCGGGCACGCGGGCACTCTGGATCCTTTGGCGGAGGGGGTTCTGATTGTTGGAATTGGCAGAGACGCGACAAAAAAACTAGGGACTGAAGTACAAAAAGAAAAGGAGTATATTACAACCATAATGCTGGGAGTAGCGAGTTCGACCGATGATGAAGAAGGAGAAAAAACATCCTTAGCGGTAAAATCCATACCGACGCATGCGGAAGTTGAGGAGGCGATCAAATCGTTTGTCGGAAAGATAAAACAAACCCCGCCAATTTACAGCGCGGTGAAGGTTCATGGTAAGGAGGCGTATAAATTTGCCAGAAAAGGCAAGCCGGTTGAATTAGAAGCTCGGGACGTTGAGATAAAAATGATTGATATTGTACACTACGAATGGCCGTTACTGACTATTAAAGCAGTCACGGGACCCGGTGTTTATATCAGATCGCTTGGGAAAAACATCGGTGAAAAACTGGGGGTGGGGAGTGGTTATTTGAAATACTTAAAAAGAACCAGAGTCGGTGAGTATTCCTGCAATAACGCATTAACTTTAGCTCAATTTGAAAAATCATACATCAAAACCAATGTATAAAAAATTCTATTTTATTGTGAATCCGGAAGCGGGAAAAGGCAAAAAGCTCTCTTTTCTTCCGGAGGTTCAGGTATTTTGCCGCAAGCACAATCTGGAATACGAGAAAGTCCTGACCAAAGAACCTAAGGAAGCAACAAAATTGGCGCGGGAAGCAGCAAAGAATTTTGAAGTAGTGGTGGCAGTCGGTGGTGACGGTACGATTAGTGAAGTAGCCGCTGGGATCTATAACACTTCCGCAGTATTAGGAATTCTGCCAACCGGCTCCGGAAATGATTTTGCCCCGATGGTGGGAGTATCAAAAAATTTGAAGAAAGCATTGCACACCTTAATCAACGGACATGTCAGAAATGTTGATTTGGGAAAAGTAAACGGGGAGTATATATTTGTTAACGGCATGGGTGTGGGGTTTGACGGCGAAGCGGCCGCACGGGTTAGAAAGTATTTAAAATATTTTCCCGGCTACCCCGGTTACTTGGCAGCCGTGCTTAGAACGCTGGTTACATATAGATTCAGAAAAGCCACAATAGTCTTGGATGATAATGAGGTTATCGAAAAGAAAATATTACTTATCGCGACCTGCAACGGAACGCAATACGGTGGTGGTTTCCGGGTGGCACCGTCTGCTGAAATTGATGACGGATTATTCACTGTATGCCAGATTGACAAAATGGGGAGGTTTTATGCTTTAAGAAACATTCCTAAAATTATGAAAGGAACCCACTTGAAACTTCCGGAAGTCCACACATTTACGGCAAAAAAAGTTTCAATCAAGTCAAACCACAATCTGCAGGCGCAACTGGACGGAGAACTTTTGCCGTTAATGAAAAAATTTGAGATAGAAATAATGCCGGGAAAATTATCTGTGATATCAAATTAGATTAAAATATTATGAACAAAATTATAATCGTGTCCGGAGCGGTAATTATTGAAAACGACAAAATACTTTTGAATCAGCATGGTGATACAGAATTTTGGAAGGTTTGTGGTGGAAAAATGCAGGCAAGTGATAAAGATTTAGTAGAAACCGCAAAACGGGAGGCCAAAGAAGAATTGGGTATTGATATTGAAATATTAGACCCAGAACCGTTTGTAATTTTTGACAAAAAAGAAACCGCAGAAGGAGTGTTCAATGTTAAACTGGTACATTATCTTGCCAAAAGGAAGGGTGATATTATTCCTGGCTCTGACATTAGAGAATGGGGGTGGTTTGATATAAATGATTTGCCTGCAAATATCGCACCGAATATTATTCCGGCATTAAAACATTTTAAATCTATTAAATAATGTATCAATATGAAAAAACTGCTAAATAAACAAGCACCGGACTTTTCTCTTCCCGACCAATCCGGGAAGATTCATAAACTTTCTGATTACCACGGAAAATGGCTTTTGATCTATTTTTATCCCAAAGACAATACGCCGGGTTGTACTAAAGAAGCTTGTGTCATTCGCGATTCATTTCCGGAATTCACGAAGCTGAAAGCGGATGTGGTTGGTGTAAGTAAAGACAGTGTTGAAAGCCATGAAAAATTTAGTGAAAAGTATAAGCTGCCTTTTATTCTGCTCTCAGATGATAAAATGGAAATGCTGAAAGCATACGATGTCTGGCAAAAGAAAAAGTTTTTGGGTAAAGAATTTATGGGGATTGCACGAACATCATTTTTAATAGATCCACAAGGCAAGATAGTAAAAATTTATGAGAAGGTAAAACCGCCGGTGCATGCGGATGAAGTGTTGAAAGATCTCCAGTCTCTGCAATAAAAAAATCCCTGCGCGAAACTCAAAGATTTGAGAGGGATTTGGCGGTGCACTGATGCCACGTGAGGTGGTAGAATCTGGTCCAACCGCAAAGAGGCAAGATGAGAAAGAACGAGAGTGGCATCAGCCAATACCACGGTGCGGGAAGCAGGTGGAGGTACGGCAGTCCGACTGAAAGGTGCAGTACAACCTGGGCAGCGTAGTTGATGATCGCTTGGGCGAATCGTTCCACCGCGAAAAGAAGTCCGTAGTAGAGGGCACCTGGCCAGCCGAAGTTGAGGTTCTCACTGAAGAGAGCGAAAAGATTCGGAACGGTCTTCCGGTAAAGTAGGACCGTCAGAATCATCCAGCTGATGATCGTGTGCAGGATTAGCGTGATATAAAGAGGCATGGCATAACCATCCTTTCGCAGTTCGAGAGAGAGGCTTCTTTATTGTCCGCTGATTTTTTGCGGACAGTAAATAAGCGTAGTGAAATTAATAGTTTTTGTCAATCCAGTGATCAAATATAATAAAAAATCCCCCGCACTTTCGCGATAGTGTAGGGGTGGAAGGAATATGGTGTGAGGCCAACACCATCTGCCAGGGTTACTGGCTTCCTTCGATCAAATCAGGTGCGTTTGCTTCTTCGAGCTTCGGTACGAAATGTCGGTATACCGCGAGAAGTATCACCGAAGTGATACCGATCGCCGCACAGATCAGCCAGTAGAGGTAGGGCCGATGAGCATTCCAGAGTTGCTGGTCGAACTGTATGAGGCTCACGCCGTGCTTCTGGAGCTCGATTCCTAGCTGGGTAAGGTTGAGATCATTCATGCCGGGTACGTTGCCTGCGAGTCTTGTCAGTTCATCGCGGTACATCGCCGTCTTGTCGGCGAAGTGGCCGTAGAGGCCGACAAGCTTGCCGCCGAGAAAGAATCCACCGGCGATGGACAGGAACATGTACCCCTGGTAGGTGGCCACCTTGTCCGGAGGAGCGATGTTTGCCATGAGCTCGTTGCTCTTGGGATTCACACAGATCTCCGCCATGGAGAAGATCACGATGAGAGTCATGAGCAGCCAGAGCGACAGCGCGCCCGTGACCAACGGAGTCGTGAACGTGAGGCCGGCAACCGTGAGACACAGGATGAGGATCGCCGTGTTCATGGTCTTCAGGATCGGGTAGTTTGCCGTCTTGCTCGTAAGCCAGACGGCGAGGCAGACGATGGTCACGCCGTTGAGGTTGATCACATATTCCGCCTTGAGCTGGCCGGCCGATACCCAGGCATCCGGGATGAAGGGTAGTGATGCCAGCACGCTGGTGTCCACCCATTCCGTGATCCAGAGAGCCATCGTGTTGAAGAACTGCACGTAGTTGGTGAAGTACCCGACGAGGATCAGGAGCAGAATGCTCAGCTTGGGATCACGCAGGTCCGTGATCATTTCGCGAAGCTTCTTGCCCAGCGGGTCGGTACCTTTGCGCGCCGGCTCCTTGAAGAAGAACAGTGTGTAGAAGAACATCACCACCATGTAGCCGGCGTTGATGTAGAACAGCGTATCCCAGCTTCCGCTGATCACATTCCCCAAGGCGTCGTACCGAGGACGGACCGTACCGGCAACGATTGGCCCGAGGAATCCGCCGACGTTCACGATGGCGTAGAAAATGCCGAAGCCGACCGACGACTTCTGCTTGTCACCGCGGGTCATCTGGCCGATTGTCGCCGAGATTATCGGCTTGAACATACCGGCGCCCAGGGCGACGAGCATGAAGTAGCCGAAGAAAGACCAGTACCCGGTCGCCAGACTACAGAGGTAGTACCCCGCACTCAGCACCACGAAGGACATCAGTAGCATGCGCTTGTACCCGATCTTCTCGCCGATGGTGCCCGTGATGAGCGGCACCAGGTAGAGGAAGAACGGCACCACGCCGAGGATCGTACCGGCCTGTTGCTTGGTGAGACCCAGTGCCCCTTCGTTCTTGCTGTTGGTGAGGAAGAGGATGATGATAGTAAACAGGGCATACCACCCCATCCTCTCGAACAGTTCTGCGACATTGGCCGTCCAGAAGGTCTTGCCAAAGTTCATAGTCAGGAATGTAGGCTTTTTCATTGGGGTCTCCCTTACCCTGCAGAATGCAGCCAAAGAGTGATGAATATGACATGGCGGTATTGGCCTCAAAACCGCCATGTCGCTAAGGTCAATGTGCGAAGAATAGTCTCATAACTTACCAAAAACAGGCCCGTTTTGTCAATTCGTGGCGAATTTCTGTGATAATGGCTAATAAAAAAAAGTCCGTCAACGATTATGCGATGTTTAGGACTTTACCGAAGCCACGAAGGCTTGCGGCAGAAGTTCGAGTTCCTGAATTCCCATCGGTAGTTCAGGTAGTAAAGTGCGGAGGGCAGTGCAAGCCAGTAGGCGAATTGGATCAGGATGATCCACGGTTCGAGTAGGGAATTCCAGATTCCCTTAACAAGAAGCTTCTCGATCGCGAACGAGATCCCCACCAGCATGAACAGCTGGAACACCCGCAGGAATGCGAAGTTGTAGAAGTGGATCCGCTTCTCGATGCAGAAGAAGGCGTACTGGTTGCGCGCTCTTTTGAGCAGCGCAGTCTGCAGGAGGGTGATTAGGATCAGGGCGAAAAGGCCCGTGGCGCAGTTGATCAAAAGCAGTTGGACGGTCATAATCTGCCTCCATGAAGATTGACCGTGCTCAGGGTCACTGAACTGGTCGCAGGTTAAAGGAAAGAACGGGAGTAAACATCGTACTACAGATTCAAAAAAAATCAAGCCCCGCAATGAAAAATATCGTTATTTAAATAAAAAAATCCCGAGGATTGTGAGTCCAGGGGAGTGGAACTAGGGGACGGCTTCCGCTAGGCCGTGAGCAACTCAGGATGCGTGGCGAAGAAGATCAGCCACGCGCTGTTGGCGGTGCACATGCGGTACAACTCGCCATTCGGGCCGCGACCTTCGGCGATGCGCCGCAGCAGTTCGCGGACGGTGATGAACTCCGCCTTGTAGATGGGCTCGCTGCGGGTGGACCTGACCGCTTCGATCGCTTCGAGATCAGCCTCGATGAAGATCACGTCAGACGAGGTCGCCACGAACGTCGGGTTCGGGTTGTGCCACGGGATGTGTGGCACTTCGATGTTTCGGATCACCTTGGCTCCCGATTCTTCGGCAGTCTCGCGTGCGGCCGCGTCGTTGACAGACTCGTATTGGTCGACGACGTCGTCGCCGAAGACCTTGCGCTTGTTGAATCCCATGACGATCTGGCCGAAGACGACCGGATCACAGGGGTTGCCGGGTTCCAGGAACGGATTGTCGGCGTGCGGACGCGGCTGACTGACCACGGCCAGTCTGACGGTGCCGTCGGTGTCGCGGCCCCAGACGACGACGTTGACGTTCGGTGCCTCGCGGTACTCGGGACGGTCGAAGACGGGGTTGCCGTCGTCATCGACGACGACAACGTTGCGAACGGAGCCGAACGGGGAGGTGCACTCCCAGTCCAGCTCTTCGACCACAGTCGGCGGGTTGCCGGTCCGGAGTTGCCACCGGTTCTGGTGGCCGAAGAATTCGGCCGCGGTCTTGATGGAAATCCCATCGTAGACCTCGCTGGGTTTCCTGGTTGCGGACATTCGTGCTCCTTCCGATTGTGCACCCTTGCTTCTTTGTGTGCCCGGTTTAGACACACGAATAAGCCCCACAGCTTATAACAAAACCGCAGGTTTGTCAATCCCCCCTATAGACGAGGATGCGCATCCTCGCCTATAGGTATTTCCGCATCAACCCATGGGCCGGCAGATCTCTTTTTAATCTGAGGTCTTTTAATAGGCACGCACGCTGGATAGTAAATTCCCCGTGTTTATTATTTACTATATCCATGGCTTGTAGGATTGCTTGTTTCTTTTTCGTATCCGCAAAAGGAAGTAGGGACTGATTGGAGGGGGAAAGTTTAGCAACGCTGACCCCGATCAGGCGTACGGGATATTTGAATGAAAATGATTTTAAGATATTTCTGGCAATTTCAAATATCTGGTAACCATCGTCAACATTAATCCTCACTGCTTTTTGCCGGGAAATACCTTCAAAGTTGTTGTATCTGATAAATACGCTGACTACCCGGCCGGCTAGGCCGGCTTCCCGCATTCTGCGCCCGGTTTTTTCACAAAGTTTCAACAGAGTATTGTTTAAATATTCCAGATCAAGGGTGTTTTTCGGCAGGGTAATCTGATGACCCATCGATTTCTCCTGGTATGCATCATAATAAGAGGGGACATCGTCGGAGCCTCTGCCCCAACTCATGTTGTACAGTTGTAAACCGGTTTGGCCGAATTCTTTGATGAGTTTGGTTAAGGGATATTGTCTTAGCTCAACCAAATTTTTGATTCCGATCCTGTTTAAATGTTTTTCTGTCTGACGGCCCAGACCGCACAGGTCCGTAAGCTCAATAGTTTTTAAAACAGAGAGGATGTCTTTTTGTGGTACTTGCATGACGCCGTCTGGTTTCTTAAGTCCGGAAGCCAGCTTGGCCATCAGTTTATTTGGAGCAATGCCGATCGAACAGGTCATCCATTCGCCAACCTGCTTTTTTAATTCCATCTTTATTTTATTAGCCACACTGATTGCTCCGCCATATCTTTTTGCAATGGGGGTGACATCCATAAAAGCTTCATCAATACTGGTTACCTCCACCTGGTCGGTAAAGGAAAGGAATATACTGATAATTTTTTTGGTAATATGGACATATTTTTCAAAATCACCGGGAACAAAAATAATCTCCGGACAGATGCGCCTGGCTTCATAAATCGGCATGGCGGATTTCACACCCAGTTTTTTGGCCTCCTTGGATGCGGCGGAGACTACCGTACGCGAATCCGGGTGGCCGGAAACGGCAATCGGCTTGCCACGCAAAAAAGGATTCGCTTGTTGTTCGCAGGTGGCGAAATACGAATCCATATCAATGTGAAATATTATTTTTTCCATTTTACAAATAAGCGACAATGCGCATTGTCGCTTGTGCTTAGATTAACCCTCTATATATAATTCATCCAAATACCATTTCAAAGTCGTGCTGTTGAAGGCCAGTTTATAATAGTTGGCTTCGTCAGAAACGGAGAAGTAATACCATTTTTCATCTCCCACCTTTCCGCTGTGTGCCAGATTAACTTTTTCTATTTTATATATTTTATTCCGCCAGCGAAAAACAGCGGGGGCAATAGTCTGTTTGCCAAAACGAACCAGAACTTCAATTGTTTCATTGATCGTTTCATACATAAATTATTTTTGGATAAAAACCTGGTTTAGCTCCCATTCCAGACTTCTGGTGTCAAAAGAAAGTTTATATAAATCCCGGTCATCCTGCACATCAAAGAAAAACATTTTCCCTTCTCCTTTCTTTGCGGCGTGTACCAGTTTGGAGTTTTCGATTACATGTTGCTGTCCGTTCCATTCAAATTTTTCCGGTATTACTCTGTCCCGAAAGAAAGAGCTGGTAACTTTGATAGTTTCATTGATTGTTTTGAACATGTTTTTGTTTCTGGTTATTTTTTAATATTTTCTAAAGATGGCCTTGACGATTCCCTGAATTACCGGGTTTTTGGAAAAGATCGGTTTCATATTGGGATTGGCCGGTTGTAGGCGAATTCTGGTTTTTTCCCGGAAGTATTTTTTCAGTGTGGCATATTCATTATTTAGAAGTGCGACCACCACATCGCCGTTCTTCGGGTAGTAATTTCTTTCGCATACCACATAGTCTCCGTCAAAGATTCCTTCGCCGATCATGGATTCGCCTTTAACTTTCAGCACGAAAGAATTGATACTATCAACCAGACCGACTGGTATGGAAATAGTTTCCCTTTCTTCGATCGCTTCTATCGGTTCTCCGGCGGCGATTAAGCCAACTAACGGCAGTTCGAGTGCGGGTATCTCTTTCTTTTTCTCCTTGAATATTTTAATCGAACGGGCTTTTCTTTCTTCTGCTTTAATAAACCCTTTATCCTCCAGTCCTTTGATATGTTCAAAAATAGTGGCGGGGGATGATAAGCCGAAATAGTCCGCCATCTCCCGGTAACTGGGGGAGTAGCCGTTTACAGAAATAAATTCAGTGATATAGTCTAATATTTCTTTTTGCTTTTTGGTGATGTTTTCGGTCATGGGGTTGGGGGTTAGTAATTGGTAATTTAGTAACTGGTAACTAGTAATTTGTAACTGGTAATTGGTAATTGTCTATTAACTTCTCTTATTACGAATTACTATTTACTAATTACCGCCACCGAGTTATCCACAGCTATCCGTACTGGTATAAACAGTATACCCGAACAAAAACCGAACGTCAAGGGCAGTTGCATTTTTTCGAAAATTCCCTGCAAAAAAGTGCTTATTTCAGCTTTGTTTGATATAATAATATTAAATAAATTAATACGAATATATGGGTTGGGAAGTAATAATTTTTCTAGGGGTGGCAATACTGTTTTTTGCCGTGGGTTTGGTTGGAATTGTTTTTCCGTTGCTTCCTGGCATCCCTCTAATCTGGCTGGGCGCATTGATCTATGCTTTCTTTACCGATTTCCGGGAGGTTGGTTGGCTGGTAATGACCGTATTTACTGTATTAACCATTTTTTCTTTCGTGATTGATTACCTGGCGAATATTTACGGAGCAAAGAAATTCGGCGCGGGCAGATGGGGGATTGCCGGATCCATTCTGGGTATGATGATCGGGATCATCACGGGCGGACTAGTCGGACTGATTGTTGGTCCGATAATCGGCGCAACGATCGGCGAGCTGATCAGCGGCAAAGACCACCGCAGGGCGCTGAAGGCGGGCTTGGGAACGTTTATCGGCTTCTTAAGCGGAACCCTGATTAAATTTATTATCGGATTGTTAATGATCGGTTTATTTTTTTGGCAATTATTTTAAATACAATGAAAAATAAAAATTACAGCGGTTTGACTATTATAGTAACAGGAATATTATTTCTGTTGTTTTTACATCCGGCAAATGCGGCGGAGACTCTGAACCGGGCGCGTTATCTGGATCAGAATACGATGACGGTCGGGTACACTGTCCCGAGCCGGCATTATGATTTTTTGGTCGGCATCCGGGGAGGAATATTTACGGAAGGTGCTTGGGTGAAAATAAAAGAGGCGGACTATACCAATAACGAAATTCCCTCAACTAAGGAATTAATCAGCTCGGTCTATACTTATGATATCCGCGTACAAAATCCGCAGGTGCTTGATAAACCGGTATTTATCTCTCTGAAATTTACATCTGAAAATAATTATAAAAAAAGAATTAATTTTTGGAACAGGGTAACCAACCAGTGGCAGGAGATTCCGACCGCGATTGATTATGAAAATAATATTGCCAAAGCGGCAATTCATTTTCCCTGGTCGATGGTGGCGGTATTGGAAACCACCGGTGTTATGGATGGACCGGTGAAATATACCAGCACCGCCAATCCGAGTATTCAGGCGGAAACGGCGATTGCCATTGATGAACGCACCGGCGCGGTTTTGTATGAATTAAATGCGGATAAGGAATGGTGGATTGCCAGTCTGACTAAGATGATGACGGCCTTGGTATTTTTGGAAACGAATCCAGATTTTAATCGTGTCATGGCATATTCATCTGAAGATAGTACATTCGGTGGAAATTTATATGTGGTAGACGGTGAGACAATGACTCTGCGTGATTATTTTTATTCCATGCTGGTGGGTTCGGCCAATAATGCGGCAAACGCGATCGCCCGGTCAACCGGTATGACACGGGCGGAATTTGTGGCCACGATGAATCAGAAGGCGGATGAATTAGGATTGGCTCATACAGCATTTGAGGATCCCTCGGGTTTAGGGCTTGGTAACCGATCCACTGTCGCCGACTACGCCAAATTTATGCAGACTGTTTCTGATCGGTTTGAGATTTTGCAGGCGACAACCACGCCGGTGTACTCATTCAGAACAATCAATATCGGCAGTGTACATAATATTAAAAACACTAATAAGCTTCTAAGTTCCGGATATTATTTCTTAGCATGTAAGACGGGTTATCTGGATGAGGCGAAATACAATTTTGCTGCCCGGGTCAGAAACGAGGACGGTAATGAGATTATTACGGTAATACTGGGTACAGATTCCGATGCGGCGCGCTGGCAGGAGACATCGGAGCTAATTGATTGGGTTTTTGCCAATTACCGTTGGTAATGAAGCTTTCTAATTATTGTAATAAACTAGCGTATTAATTTATATAATACAAGAAGGTAATTATATGAAAGTGAAAAGAATTATCATAGGCGTAGTTTTAATTCCGATTGCGATCTGGATCTATTTCACAATGGAAAAGGAATCGGTAAAATATTTCGGTGCTATAACTTTGTTTGTCATCGGTTCAGTTGTATTGATATTAGGATTTAAAAAAGAATCAAAGGTATCACTGGCACCACCGGAACCGATGAAACCGGATGAACATACGCCGGGCTATAAACCGGATTACGATAATCAGAATCACGATAATCATAAACATTGAATCTTGGTTTTATTTTTACTGTTTACTCATAACAGAGAACATATTAAAATTATGGATATGGGTATTAATCTAAATACAATTAATTAATTTAAATATATGGAAGATCAGGATTTAAATCCGGAAGACGCGACCGAAAAACAGCCGAGCGCTGAAGATTCCGTGATTCCGGAAAAAATTGACCAGCCGAAAAAGAGGCATCGGGTGCGGAATTTTTTCATTGCGTTATTAGTTCTAATATTTGTATTGTCTTTAGGCGTAGCAGCAGCCGGAGTTTATGAGGTGCCTGTCATTTCGTCAGTGATGGGGACTAATAAACCGAAGGACCTCGGGATTAAAACCAGTCCGGAAGCGGTGATTAGTATCTCAAAAAAAATCCCGATGAAGATTTCCGGAGATTACATCAGCTATACGGCTGACCCGAAAGAAATATTCACCGGCGAGATTAAGGTGGATGCGGAATTTTCTTCGGAAGAAACTACGTCCTGGCTGGCAAGATTTGAAGGGACTGATCCGATCTTTGATGACGTGCAGGTAAAGAAAGGCGACGGTGAAATAGAAATTTCAGCAATGATGAGAAAATACGTCAAAGCTCCGGTATATATCAGGGTAAAAGTTAATCAGGTGGGAGTTAATCAGGTGGACTTGGACATTGTTGAGGGAAAGTTCGGTATGATTACGATACCGGATATGTATCTGCAGAAAGGGGAGGAATTTTTTGAAGAAAAAGTAAATTCGCTGATGAATACAATCCCGGGATTTAAAATGGAGTTCTATGAAATAAAAGGTGGTAACTCACATTTGAAAGGAACATATCCGGCTAATGCCAGAAGAACTAATGAAGGCTGGGGTGGGTTGTTTAATTTGTAATGGTATAGGCTTACGGTTATCAGCTAAAACCCGGAATTCCCGGGTTTTTGATATCCGAATTTATATTGACAAATTTGCCATTATTGCAATAGAATCAATTACTATGTGTAAATGCATGTAGTATTGAAACGACCTCAACCCGAGAAGAGGTGACAATATGACCCGTTCATTGTCAGGCAAGTCTGGAAAAGGAGATCAGCTTCATCAGCGGGATGATGAAGGCGATCCTCATGCCCCACACCCCCGTTCCATCCACGAGATGACCTGCTTTGAACGTCACTCCAAAATGGCGGTGGACGGCCACCGCAAATGTGCCGACTGCGGCGAAAATCTGCGGCCTCTGCAAAGCCGTAAACTGAAGTAACACCAACCAGAAGGTGCACCATGGAAAAGAAGCCGCACACTATCGGAACGGTAACTTTCGACCAGATCCGGTCAAAGATGCCGCATACCGGCAGAGCACTCCTGATCCAGGAGGATGTAATCGTCGCGCTCGGCGACAACATGCTTCCGGTCGGAGGTACTACCTGCTTCACACCCAACGCGAACCACTGCTCCGGTCATTTTCCGGGGTATCCTGTCTGCCCGGCACACATCCTCGTCGAGCTGGCGGCTCAACTGCTCGGGGTCGTTGCTTACGGCCCAACGCTCTGGCTCGCGCCCGCCCAGGAAGACGGTCCGTCTGTGCCCTTTTTCCGCGGGCTCGGCGAGGCCACTTTCCGGCTGATTGCCACGCCCGAGCACATTCTCGTGCTGACCGCGGAAATCACCAGTATGCGATCCGCACTTGTCGTCGGCAACGTCAAGATTGAGTGTACCGGCAAGAAAAAAGTCGCGGACATCAAGGGAATCCGCATCGCTCCAAAGTAAACCTCTCCTACAACGGTGAGGTTTTTTTATTTGATCAGGGTCTAGGGAAAAGGGGATAGGGTTTGGGTAACAAAAAACCTGCCGGGTTGTTTCCGGCAGGTCAGTTATTAATTTATGCTGTCTTGTTTAGACGGATCGCGTCTTTGAAATTTTCCAGCTCATTTTGAGGGAAGTCCAGCTTATTATCTTCCACTTCTTTGATTAATACTGCCAGTCTTTCCTGTAGTGGCCCCATTTTTGCGAGAATCGCTTGCTTTTTCTCCGGATCAGTTTCACCAGCGACATCGAACCTGATCTGTCGCAAGTCGGCGGAAATTTCTCCACACTCGATTCGGATTGACCTAACATCTTTGGCATCTGCCATATTTTTTATTTTATTTATTATTTAATTACAAATATCTTTTTCATTATACACTATTTTCAGTAATATTTCAAGCCCCACAGTTGTCTGTTCGGCTTGACAAAGCCTCATGGCTTTGCTAAGACTTGATTGAACTTCCCAAAAGGAAGTTTATTCACGAGAAGCCTCTCACGACGGAACAGAAAGGCATCGCCATGTTAATGCCACAGTGGGTGTCCGAACTGGAGACCGAGAGTACCGCCGAAGACCGGCAACCGATCGAGGCGGAATTCAAGGTGGGCGGTGACGAAGAACTCGGCGACGTTCCCGACGAACTGCAGCTGCTGTTCTGTCTGCGTCGGGTGCTTTCCCGGAAGATCTCGGCGTGCCAGATGGAATATCGGCACGTCTGCGGAAGGCAGGATGGCTGGTCCTGCCAGTGCTACCAGGCGCAGGTGCTGCTGCTCACCAAGCAGCGTAACCTGCTCAACCAGCTCTTCTGGCTGTCCCTGCGGATGCATTTTGGCATCCATGAAGGCTTCGTCGGTCTGCGTTCCGACTGGAAGGCTGTCCGGTGTCCGGAGATGGATCCGGAAGAGTCTGACATCACGCCGGCAGACTGCATGGCGGTGTAATTGCCCTTCAACATCTTTTCGAGCTTTCAAGCTCCCTCTCAGCTACGACTTGTAGTTTCGGGAGGTTTTTTTTGGTTAGGTTTTAGTGGTTGGGGAATAGGATTCAGGTAATATGTTATAATTACTCCATGAAAAAAATATTAATTATACTTTTGCTAATCTTAGTACTTGGTGGTTTCATCAGCACACCGGTAAATGCGGCTAGCGTGGCGGAAAATACCAGGGGATATATTTTATTGGATGTGGAACACAACGGTGAAGCGTGGTATGTCTGGCCGGAAAATATGAAACGCTATTATCTCGGTCGCCCGGATGACGCTTTCAATATTATGAGATTCCTTTCACTTGGAATTTCGGATGCTAATCTGGCAAAGATACCAGTAGAAGGAAATGAAGGTGGGGATCAGGCTTTGCGTGACCGGCTGGCCGGCAGGATATTATTACAGGTGGAACAAAACGGTGAAGCGTGGTATGTACATCCCAAAACTAAACAGCGTATTTATCTCGGGCGTCCGGCTGATGCCTTTAGTATCATGACCCGTTTTGGTTTGGGCATTACAGTTGCGGATTTGGTGACGGTTGAAAACGGCGGAACACCGAATGCGCCGACACAAAATCTTGCAACCAGGCAAAGTTATACAATCACTTTAAGCCGGGGCTCCTTTGCTATTGATGTGGTAAAGCTGAACCGCAATGATTTTGATCTGGTTTCGGATACAGGTAATGCCAGTGACTGTGGAAATAACTGTCCGGCACAAAGCCTTTTAGCGTATGCCAACGAGAACGGCGCGAGTTTCGGCATACATGGTACTTATTTTTGCCCGCCGGATTACACCTCGTGTGCCGGAAAAACATATTCATATCAACAGCCATTTTTCAACAGTGCTTTGGATAAGATGCTGAATACCGGAAAACTGCCCTATCATTCCGGACCGATGATTGTGCAGAATACGGATGGGACTTTGAATTTTTTTCACCGGACAATCAGTTTCGGTTATTCGGTGGCGGAATATGAATCACGTTATGGTAAGAATGTGAAAGCGGCAATTTCCAATTACCCTTCACTTGTGGAGAGCGGATCGGTAGTCGTGGAAAGCGAACCGATTGAAGCGTCAATGAATAACAAATCCACCCGCGGAGGCATCGGCTATGATGACAATTACTTCTATCTGGTGATAGCGCGTTCGGCAACAGTAAAAGATCTGGCCTATATTTTTGATTCGCTGGGTGCGGACTACGCGATGAATTTGGACGGCGGGGGATCGACCGCGCTTTTGTATAACAGTAATTATATTATTGGACCGGGGCGGCTACTCCCGAACGCAATACTCTTTACCCGCAAATAGTATAAAATAAAACCCTGATAAATATTTTAGCAGGGTTTTTGTTTTGGTCTTGATCTCTCACAAAGATGGTGCTAGGGTGTTAATTGTCATGCTATTGCGTTCATATATTAGAAAGGGAGGGGAGTAGTATGCAACATGACTGTGAGTGGATAGTGGTCCGGGATGTGGACTGGCGTCTCAACCAGTCACTGCCGAGGGCGCTCTATGTCCGGAATATTCCGATTGAGCATGCTCTGATCGCCTGGCCCGGGTGCGCCAAGTCGTTCGAGGTGATCGGCAGGATCCAGGATGCGATGCGGATGCATCACGCCAGCAAATTGGCGCTGGTCTGGAGCACGGACTGTGGTGCCTACGGATGGCGCGCTCGTTGTGGCGGTACCGAGCAAGAAGACATGCTTCAGCAGCTCAAACAGGTGCGTGCCGCTATGGCACTGATCTGGGAAAGGTGTCCCGAACTGAAGGAGGCTCGAATGATTCTGGCCCGTATCCTGGATGACGGGCAGATTGTCTACGGAGACGTAGCACCCTGACCAACCACGGTCATCTTCCCCGAACCCAAGAGGTACGGAAATGCCCAGGAAGAGGGACATGTCACCCACGCTTTCCCAAGCTGATCTTCCGACGACCCCGTCGACCCACACCGCCCCCACGAAGCGCTCGGCCAGGATTATCGCCTGGGTTTTGCTGGGCGCGCTCGCTCTTTTCGTTTTCATCGCACTGGTCGCTAACTTCGGCCCTCGTTAACCTGCAGATCGTCCGCGGGTTTTTTTATTGGGATATATAAAAGGGAGTTGACAAAAGCCTCGATTACGTTTAATGTAGCTGTTTTGGAGGTTTCATGGTAGGGTATGAGTAGAAAGGGCTGGTTTGAGGATATCGATACTTCAGAGCGGCTGAACAGAGAAGATTAATTATTCACACAATTTTTTCATGACAAATGAGCACATACTGAATTTTTACGGGCTGGGATTAGCTCCGAAGTTACTGCAATTGCTGGATCAAAACAGGTTTACAGTACCGACTCCGATTCAGGCCAAAACCATCCCACTAGCTATTGAAGGGAAAGATCTAATCGGAATCGCGCAGACCGGCACCGGCAAGACGCTGGCCTTCGGTTTGCCGATGTTACAGAACATTGCCCGCCTGAAAACCCGCGGGCTGATACTCGTTCCGACCCGCGAACTGGCCGCCCAGGTGGACGAAGTGCTAATGCGTTTCGGACGTCCTTTGGGTCTCCGGACGGCGGTAGTGATCGGCGGAGCATCCATGCAACCGCAGATCAAGGCGCTCCGTAACAATCCACATGTGATCATTGCAACTCCAGGTAGGTTGATCGACCATCTGTCACATAATTTTAATCTGCTGAACGGCGTAGGAATTTTAACTCTGGATGAAGCGGACCGCATGCTCGATATGGGTTTTGCTCCGCAGATTGAAAAGATACTGATGCGTATGAGTAAAACCAGGCAGACTCTGCTTTTTTCCGCGACCATGCCACAGTCGATTGTCGCGATAGCCAACCGGCACATGCATCTGCCACTACGCGTGGAAATTGCCCAACCGGGAACCACGGTCAAAGAGATTGATCAGGAAGTAATTATCATTCCGGCTGATAAAAAGATTATCATGCTGAAGTCTACTTTAGAAAAATATACCGGATCCATTCTGATTTTTTCCCGTACCAAATGGGGAGCGAAGAAACTAGCCGTGGATATCCGCCGGATGAATTACACTGCTTCGGAAATCCATTCCAACCGGACGCTAGCCCAGCGAAAAGCCGCCATCAACGGATTTAAAAACGGCACATTCCGTATCTTAGTTGCCACGGACATTGCCGCCCGCGGAATTGACGTGAACAATATTGAACTGGTGATTAACTTCGACCTGCCGGGTTCGCCCGAGGATTATGTTCACCGGATCGGTAGAACCGCCAGAGCAGGAAAAAAAGGCAAGGCTATTTCTTTTGCCACGCCAGATCAACAAAGAGACATTAGAGATATAGAAAAACTAATCCGTACCCAACTGACTCTGGGAGAGGGCAGTGCCTTCCCGAAAGCGCCGGCCAAAAGTCCGTACCGACAACGACGCAATTTTTCCCGTAGCCGACCGCGTTCTTCAAACAGAGGACAGGGTAGGCGCAGATAATATTATTGAATTAAAGACCCCGATGGCGGGGTCTTTTTGTATTGACATCAGTAGAAAAAAGTAATAAGGTAGGAAACTTAGTTCGTCGCACCTTTCACCAATCATCCCGGGAAGGGGGTGGGGGTCATGTTGACTGTTGGACAAGCAGGTTTGCTCGTGCTCTGCCTGGTGGCTTTGATTGCTGGAGCCTTGCTATACGTTTGGTGGTGGGCTCGGAAAATGCACGCCGCAGCAAGAGCTGACTATGAAGAAAGATCACGGCCGAACCGGTTGGAATATGAAGCGTGGCTGGCCGAAGAAAAGAAGACAGCGAGCTACATTCTCACCCACAAACCCACTAGATGGCAAATACAGGAGATACTGCAAAACCCGGCTAGCCTGCAGGATAAGGAGCTTGCGATCAAGACTGCATTGGGAAGCGGTAATATCCATACCATCTCCTTGATTCATGACTTTGCACCGGAAGCGGGACCGCGAGCAGTTATGGCTTCTCTTGACATGTTGTTTTCCTCGATTACTGCAGAGGAAGCTTTGGGCATGTTGAAGAAGTGGGAGGCTCTTGAAACACTAAATACGCCATATCGTGACTGGTGGAAGGCCTGGAAGCCTCGACTTGCGGCAAAAGCTCAGCCCGCCATCGACCGGCAACGTGCCGAGGAGGAAGCTGCCCGCCTGGCTGCCTTGCGAGTTTCTTCGTCCGAAGACGACGACGATGACGATGAAGAGCCGTCCTCCTATTGGGACGACGACGATGATGATTACTGGGAGCCTGAGCCTACGGATTGGTCTTCCGGTTAAGCCCTGTGTCGTGTGCATGGGGCTCTTTTTTTTGAGCAGAGTTTATATAATGGTGATTCTCTGTTATGATAAGAGTGATTATTCGTTAAACAAATATTTCTATGAACGGACAAACACGGGAAAGTATATCCAAAGGTCAGCGGGTAGCGGTGGTAAAAAAAGAAGATCAGAGAACAGGACAGCTGACGGAAGGTATTGTCAAAGATATTTTGACCAGTTCATCAAGCCACCCGCATGGTATAAAAGTAAGACTGGAATCCGGCGTGGTGGGGAGGGTGCAGGAGATTTTGTAATTAGGGATTAGGAGGTAGGGGTGTAGGTGGAGAGCTTGCCCGATGCAGTTGTTTACAACTACACGGGCTTGATCGTCTCGATAAGTTCCCTGATCATTTTTAAAGAAAAAGGAAAATAATAATATGAATAAAATGGAACAGGTGTTAAATGAAAAAAGAAACCAAGCAAACACCCTTGGTTTAACCAAAGAGAGGCGAATTGAGACCGTATCTAATAATATTGATCTAATTCTTCGTCGATGCCGACGTAAGGGTATTCAGCCACGGGATATGCTATTGAAAGCATTTGACAAAGGACAGGCAGCGAACGGCCAGCTTACCGGGTTTATTGAAGAGCTGATCAATGCTATCTATGCTCTGCCGGATTATGATCTAACTGAAAGTGAGGGGTATGATCAGGCATTTGTAGATGTTCAACAAATTTATGCCAAAGTTATTGATTTTGAGTATTCTGGTGCACCCGAATACAATGATCAACAAGAACATGAACAAGAAACACGGCAACACTGGCAGGACGCCGGGTTTTTCAATTATGAACTGGGTGAACAACATGAACTGATTTTGCATGTCCCACCCACGGTTGAAGCGCCAAATCTCAGCCAAATAAGATCATCAATTCAGAATCTTATCGGAGTGGTGAAAAATGACAGTGATATTCAGGAAGTGCGTGGCAGTTCGCTCCTCTTGGAACATCCGTTATTCGGGCGTCTGGGGTTCAAAATTGATACTGAAAATGACAATGATTTTTATCCAAATTTCCGAATGTCGCGTGAAGATTTTTTAAACCGGTTTCAATAGTTTCATTCTAAATTGTAATTCTACATTCTTGTCATCTTCGGATTTAATCTGGAGATCCAAAAAAGTAATGGATTCCCGGATCGTCTACTGCGTAGACGTCCGAGAATGACAATTTATACCTCCACCGGAAAATCATTTCTCAATCTAAGAACCGGGTATTTCCTTCCCCTCCTTGCGAAGGAGGGGAGCAGAATATTTTACTATTTTAAAATCATGTTCCGGAGGGGTGGTAAAGAGCGCTATTGACCCCGCCAAGGCGGGGCGGGACTTGCTTCTAGTGGCATTTGATAATGTATAAACGCATCTGCTGATATTAGGCTACAGGCCTGACTATTGACAGCAATACCAGGCCATGCTATCATACAATCTCAAGTATTTAATGGTTTTATAGTAGCACTTCAGAAAGTAATACAGACACACAATAAATTGCGTGTTGTTGCGAAGATCAGGCATACAGAAACCAAAACAGTATCAGTTTTTCTCG
The DNA here is from genome assembly GCA_041666845.1 of Patescibacteria group bacterium. Taxonomy (GTDB): domain Bacteria; phylum Patescibacteriota; class Patescibacteriia; order UM-FILTER-42-10; family UM-FILTER-42-10; genus JAHJEX01. The sequence continues at coordinate 29,180 of JBAYGC010000001.1, forward strand.
GAATGAGTTAATAGCGTTCATACATCCAACCCAAGTAATACAGCGGTTATCAGGATAGAAAACGTCACTCGTCGGAAGTTAATTGGGACCCTTTAAATGAGGGTTTTTTGATTTGTTAGGGATAAGGGCTCAAGAGTTATGGATTATATGGGGTTGATTTTAGTACTAAAATGTGATAAGATTGTTGTATGAATGAAGCAAAATCATTTGGGAATTTTGGGAATGTGCCGGAAACGCCGAAAGATTCAAATGCAGACAGCAATGAATCAGACATAGTTATTTCCATTGAGAAATTGAAGGAGATGAATGCAGATGGTAGTCTTGCACAGCTTGGTATTACTGCTGAATTTAATCCCGAAGATCCTCAGAGTATCGCCGAGATTAGAAGGCAAATAGAAGAAAAGGTACAAGCTGAACTAAAAAAAGAACCTGCACCATGGCCGGGTTTAATGACGAGTTTAGGCAAGGACCATACTGCTAGAAATATGATGATTGGTTTAGGATTGTTTGGTTCAGGGATAGCTGCTATAGACGTTAAGCAAAATTATGAAGAAGATAAAAAGATTAAACAGGAGATCCTTAACGACGATTCAATTGATGTTTCTACGGAGACAGGCTATATTTATTCTTATGTAAGTGAGTGGAAGGCTAAACATCCGGAAATAACACATATTCAATTGGTTTCTATGCGTGCATTAAAGGGGAAAAATAACAACCCTGGCGTAAGCGTAGGAATGGGAGGTAAATTTGTTTTTGGGATGTCTATAAATGACGGCAGTTTCGACGCTAACGAGATAACTTTATTAATAGGAAGAAAATCAGATTCTCCGGTCATGATTAGGCTAAAAGAGCTTGCAGGAAAAGTAATAAGTGACGAAGATGAACAAGAAATGCGAGGGCAGGGGGCGGTAACAATTGAAGAAGATTGGCACGAGATTGGTCTGGGTGACGACGTACTCAATAGTACTATTAAACGTTCTTTGCTGACACAAGCATTGGATGTGTATGATGAAAAGTATCCATCGGAAACGTCTTCGTAAATTACCATAAGTTAATCGGGACCCTTTAAATGAGGTAAAACATGAATGAAGGAAAATCATTTGATAATAATAATGTTCCTGAAATACCGGAAGATTTGAATGCCGGTAGCAATGAGTCAGGAATAGCTGATACGTTAGAGAGGTTGAAGGCGATGAGCGCGGATGGCAGTCTCGCGAAGCTTGGTGTTACTGCAGAATTCAATCCTGAAGATCCGGAAAGCATAACGGAAGTAAGAAGTCAGTTGTCAGAATTGGCACAGAAGAAAATGCAAAAGGGAGTAAAGAGGTCATCCGGATTAATGACAAACATTGGTAGTGATCATACCATGAGAAATATGGGGATCGGGTTAAGTTTATTCATTTTGGGAAGTGGTGGTGTGGGTCTTAGAAATGCATATGAAGATTATAATAAAATCGAACAAGAGATGAATAGTGACGATTCGATTGATGTCGGACGGGAATATAGCATGATATATGATTTAGTTAGTAAGTGGAAAGCAAAACGCCCGGAAGTGACACATATTCAGCTGGCGTCTGCGCGGGCGCTTAAAGGTAAGTTTAAAGATGGTGACGGAGGTGGGTACTTTGGAATTCAGGGAGATGATGACAGTAGTTTTAACGCATACGAAGTAAACATGATAATTGGAAGAAAATCCGACGCGCCGGTTGTTTTAAGAGTAAAAAGCGCTGAAGGGCAAGTTATTAGTGATGCGGAAGAAGAAGCGATGAGGCAACGTGGAGAAGTCAAAATTAAGGAAGAATGGCATGATGTCGACATTAATGGTGAGGAGTTTGGTTATATGCCGAAATATTATATGCTTATGCATGCGTTGGATGTGTATGATAAGACTTATCCATCCGAACAGTCTTCGTAAGTTACCATAAGTTAATTGGGACCCTTTAAATGAGGGTTTTTTGATTTGTTAGGGATAAGGGCTTTGGAGGTAGGGGTTGGGGTGCAGATTTTTTATCCTTCCAATGCTATAATGCCTGCACTAAGATAAATATTAATAATCGTAATGAAGCAATCGGAAGCGCTGGATATATTGAAAATGGGACACAATGTGTTTCTGACGGGATTTGCCGGGAGCGGCAAAACTTTTTTATTAAACAAATATATTGAATATCTGGAGCAGAATGACGTGGCAGTAGGAGTGACCGCGTCCACAGGCATTGCCGCCACCCATATGGAAGGGCGGACGATCCATTCCTGGGTGGGGATGGGCATTAATTCGGCGATGACTAAAGCGGAAATCCGGAAGATTCTGAAGAAGCCCCATCTGAAGAAAAGGATTGCGGGGGCGCGGGTTTTGATTATAGATGAAATATCCATGCTGGGACACCGCCAGCTGGACCTCGTGGATGCGATCTGTAGGCTCGGTAAAAAGCAGGATGTGCCGTTCGGCGGGATGCAGGTGATCCTGTCCGGAGATTTTTTCCAGTTACCGCCGATCAACCGAAGTGGAGATGAAGAGCCAAGCGAATTTGCCACGGAGTCTTCAGTGTGGAGAGAGATGGAACTAAAAATTTGTTATCTGGACGAGCAGTTCCGCCAGTCGGACCAGGTGTTTACCAAGGTTCTGAATGATATACGCGATGACCGCGTAACCGCGGAGACGATCAGCACGTTGATGTCCCGTCTGAATATTGAAATTGACCGGGAAGTGATCCCGACGAAACTGAATACGCACAACGCAGATGTGGATGCGATCAATAACCGCGAGCTTGATAAAATTCAGGGAAAATCTGTGGAGTTTGAGATGGATTATCATGGCGCCACCGAACTTGTGAAAACTTTGAAGAAGGGATGTCTCGCACCGGAAAAGATTACGCTGAAAAAAGGAGCGATCGTGATGTTTGTAAAAAATAATTTCAACAAAGGATATGTCAACGGCTCGCTCGGCACGGTGATGAATTTTGATTCGGAAAAAGGCTGGCCGGTCGTTAAATTACGTTCCGGCAGATTAATTATTGCTGAGCCGGAAAGCTGGGCGATCGAGGAAGACGGAAAAGTAATTGCGGAAGTGGATCAGGTACCTTTGCGTTTAGCGTGGGCGATCAGCGTGCACAAAAGCCAGGGGATGAGTTTGGAGGCGGCGGAAATTGATCTGAGCCGGGCTTTTGAATGCGGGATGGGTTATGTGGCATTGTCCCGCGTGCGAACACTGGACGGAATTAAACTGACGGGGATCAATAACAAAGCGCTGGAAGTGAACAAAGCGGTGGTCGGTTTGAACCGGGAATTAATCATTCGTTCGCAGATGGATTCTGACCGACTGAAGGATTTGGGGAAGAATAAGGTACACAAAATGCAGAAGGATTTTATTAGTGAGGCGCGAGAGTAGATAAGCGCAGGCGATACGCTCGCCTCGTTTCGAGTCGAAGCGGGCGTATCGCCTGCATAGTTTTCCAATGGCGCGTGTTTTTTATTTATCCTTCAAATGGTATAATGATAATTAGCAAATTATTCTAATTAATATTAATATCAAAATTATGAAAAGAAATGAAGCAGCCAGGGTGTTTGATGCCAGTGAAAAAGAAAGAAAATTAAAGGGTAGGGGCGAAAAACAGCCAATTTTTCCGGTAGAAGAACCGGAAGATACTGACATGCCACCTGCTGCTAAGATGACATCGTTGGAGGAATTTGATCTTGCAGAAAGACAGCTTCAAGCTGAAGAAAAGCGACAGAAAGAATTGGCGGTTCTGCGGGCCAATATGGCTAATTTTATCAACGAAGCCGGTACGACGCTGATTAATTTGGATAAGCCTGGTTCTGTGCCGGAGGATAATTTTGAAGACACTGAGGAAATGGGTCGGATTAATGAAATATTCGGAGTGATTGAACAAAGCGGTCTCGACAGCGCAACAGTTGAACAACTGTTTGAAACGCTGGAGAATCTGATCATTGCTATAACTCCGGATCAGATTGACCAGGAGAAAATTGACCAAATAATTGAAGTGATTGAAGCAAGTGAACTAGAACCCACCCGCAGGCAGGAATTAATCTTGGAACTGAAGAATATGATTGCAACAGCGGTAATGGATATGGATGATGCTTCTATTGCATAGATAATTTACTGTATAAGATTATGCGTAAAATTTTATTAGCTTCTCGAGGCACTTATGTAACGGACGGAAAATATGATCTTTTTGACAAACCCCGCAATGAAATAAAATGGGCATATATTACAACGGCCGGAAAAAGTGTGCCAAATACGGAATATATTAGAAAACATAATCAGCGGATGCGGGAGCTCGGTTGGGATTTTGAAGAGCTGGATATTGACGGGAAAACTCCGGACCAGTTAAGGCAAATTTTAGCGGATAAAGACGCGATCAATATGCTGGGCGGTAATTCCTTTTTTCTGATCAAATGCATCAGAGAAAGCGGGTTTAAAAAAGTTTTGGAAGAATTCTTGGAACGTGGGGGAGTATATTGCGGTTCCAGTGCCGGTTCATATGTTGCTTGTCCGAGTATGGAAATGGCAACCTGGAAAAAACCGGCCAAATTCGACCGTCACGGCATTACTGACTTTGCCGGGATGAATTTGGTGCCTTTTCTGATCGTCGCGCACTGCACGCCGGAAATTATTGCCATGGTCAAACCGCAGATCGAAAAATCAAAATATGATGTAAAATTGTTAAATGACCAGCAGGCGATCCAGATTAAAGATGGCCGTATAGAATTTCTGGAGGATCTGAATATTCAATTCAAGAATTTCGGGGGATGATAGCAGCAACCATTGCGACCCCGAGTGAGCCGAGGGGGCGCGCGATCCCGTTATTTACACTATTATCAAATGAAAGAACAAAAACAAATTGAAATAGTATTAAGAGCAATTATTGTTATCAACAATAAACTCTTAATGTGTGTTTTGCATGATCAGCCGCCGGTGCATTTTTTGCCCGGTGGGCATTTGGAATTCGGGGAAACTTTGGAGGATGGTTTGAAAAGGGAAATAAAAGAAGAAATGGGAGTTGAAATAAAATCAATGGAATTTTTGAAGCAATTTGAGAATATTTATGAAATGCATGGAATAAAACACCACGAAATAAATCTGGTACATAAAGTTTCCTTAAATATTGAAAGAACGGAAGAAATTAAAGCACAGGAGGATCATATTTCATTTACCTGGGTTGGAATAGAAAAGATAAAGGATATTAAAATGCTGCCGCCGGTAATCCTCCGGTATCTGGTAGAATATTTTTCCGGTAAAGCTTCATAATGAAAAAACAGGTTGCTATTAATAATGAAGTGCTAACCTACACCGTGCGGAAGAGTCTGCGCGCGAGGAGAATGCGCCTCGCGGTGCACAGCGACGGCACAGTAGTCGTGACTATGCCGTTTCGGTTTACAAACCGTCTGGCCGATAAATTTGTACAGGAGAAACATGACTGGATTATTCGGAAGATTGCCTATTTTAAGCAGCGCAAAAAACCCGCATCACTGGTATATACCAAAAAAGATTATTTGAAATACCGGGAGGTTGCGAAGAATTTTGCACTGGAGCGAGTGGAGCATTTTAATGAAACATATAATTTCAAATACAACCGTGTCAGTATCCGCAACCAGAAAACAAGGTGGGGGAGCTGTTCCGGCAAGGGCAATCTGAATTTTAATTATAAAATCGTCCATTTGCCCCTGCGGATTGCTGATTATATTGTTGTGCATGAATTGTGCCATTTAAAGGAAATGAATCATTCCAAAAAGTTCTGGGATTTAGTAGGGATGTTTTTTCCGGACCACAAGGCAATCAGAAAAGAGCTGAAGAGGTTGAGTATAGATTTGAATTAGTGGTATTAATTTGATATAATCAACCTATAATTATTTATCGATAAATCAATGACCGAAGGGGAAATCAAATATCCAAATGCGCAGGAAGAAGGGGTAACTCCGGAAATAGATCAGGCTCGTAAGCTTGGTATTTTTACACCAATGTCGGAAGATATGACATGGTTAAGTTCAAAAGCAGAAAGTGAACTTAAAGCAAATAACGAACAGGTAGCTTCGGAGCAGGAGCAGCCAGATTATTTAATTGCAAAAGAAAAAGATGATGTTGGTAATTTACAGGATCCTCATGTGAGAGAAAATCTTGAATCAAAGTATGCCATTGATAGAGGGCTGGTGGAAGCTAGGAGGCTGCGTGAAGTAAATAATGCTATGGAAAAAGAAATCGCCGGCATGCTTCTGGGTCATGATATAGAACAGTTCCGCACACCAAACCAAGCGCAATTACTGGCCATCCGTGAAACACTTAATGTCGCTTATCAGCAAGATCCTCAGATTAATGATCGACCACAGGCAAAAGAACGTATCAGAGAAATTATTGCTTTAGAAAAACAGTTATCCGAATTGCTTGTAACTTTTGGACAAGAGGTACAGGATATTGCCAGCAGTCGGTAACTGATTTAGATGTGAGCTCATATTTAAATTAGATCCCCGGGTAATCCCGATGATGACAGTATTACAATTTGTCATTCCCGCGAAACTTGTCCTCGACCTGATCGGGGAGCGGGAATCTACACTTTTTATACCATCGTTTCGATTTTGGTCGAAGCAGGAGTGTTTATCTTTTTAATGTTAAGATAAAAAAATACCGCCGGGCTCTCGAGGGAGAGGGGCGGTTTTCGGTTGCCTACAGGGTAGGCGAAGGTGCTATTCCAAACGCTCTTGGAGCGGATCGAAGTCCGAGTAGAGCGTGAACAGAAGATCGATCATGCCGGCTCCGAATTCCTCGTCGGATGTGGCGCACTGTTCGATCATGAGCATGTTGGCGCTCACGATCATGTCGGTTGCATAGAACCCGGCGTCGAGCGGGGACTCAATCGAAACGCAGTTGCGGATCAGGTCTTCGTCCGAGGGTACAGGGCCCATCGTGTAGGCGTAGGGTTCATTACTCTCCGCCATGATTCGCTGGCGCTGCTTTGCGCTTTCCTGCGCGGCTTCGAGCCACTTCCCATTGGTCATCTCGTTGATGACCATGAACACCGTGTGGTGTGCTTCGTATTCTTCGAAGAGCCACAGGTCGGAGAGCGGCTCCGCGACGATTTCCCCGTCTTCATCGGTGCAGTCCCGGGCGTGGACGATTTCGTGTGCGAGACAGAGTCCGCGCACGAGCGGTCCGAACCCGCAGGTTGCCAGTATCACCGAGCGCGATTCGCAGAAGAACTCTGCGAAAATCGCATCCTCTTCCCGAAGAAGCGGAATCGGATTCGGATTCGCTACGATGAAGAAGTCGAGCGGACTGTCCAGCGGTTCCACCACCTCGAAGAGCCTGGAGTCGACGTACTTCGCACGCACGGCGTGCGCGTCGTAGAACTCGAGGAGTTCCTTGGCGGTTGCCGATAGCTCGGCGAGCGCTGCGAGATCATCCCGCGCCGTGTCGAGAATCTGGTTCTCGGCTTCGGTCAGCACGGGCAGGGCCAGTGCGGAGTAGGTGCTGTCTTCTTGGGACTGGGCGGGAACGCAATAAGCGAAGACACAGAACATGAGGGCCAGGAGCAGGTAGAGAGCGACCTTGTGCCGGGTACGCATGGGAGGTTCCATCCTTTCGGGTCTTCCTGTTTTCGGTTGCCGTGTGAAATTGCACCTGACTGCGAGTTTCGTTCAGAAACCTGTAAATCTCCTTTCAAGCAGGAATTCTGACTATCCTATATAACATTATATTTAAATTTTGTCCAGACCCGAAAGCCGTTATTGCAAAAATTCATATTGGAATTAGCATATTTAGCTTGCAAAAAATTCCGGTTATGTTAGGGTGGCGATAGTTGTAAGTTGCCCGAAGTCTTCAAACGAGGACGGATGCCATGAGCCATCGATTCACCCCAGCCCGCCTCAACGAGGTCCTGATTGCCGCCAACGCGTCGCGCCTATCGGATGCTGTCGAAGCGACCACGCTGTTGCGGGAATTCATGGACCGCGAGGATCTGATCGGCTCCGACGACACTGAGAGTCACGTGCATGTGCCGGACTATCTGATCGGCGTCGTCGAGTTCAACTGGAGCGGGCATTCCCAGCCCGCCCACTAGCCCTTTCCGCGGTTTTCCAAGACCGCGCCCGACTCTTTCCCAACCGGAAGAGTTTTTTATTTGATCAAGAGCCATATTAAATAATAAAAAAATCGAGGGTGAGTCCGGATGGGCTCACTCTCGGTTGAAGGAATGATCAAAATGATGAAGAGCAGAAGGTGTGGTGCAGCATGAACGCGCGGGATCGCGGATCGGGATCAGAGTTCGATGCGCTCAGTCGGAGCATCACCGCTCTGGTCGTCCGTGGCGGGGGCGGTCGCCTCCATGACCGGTTCGGTCTCGGCGCCAGCGACGGCCGGATCGTCGGCCGCGACAACGGCCGGGTCCACCTCGGGGGCGGCGTCGATGTCCGCAGCGGCGGCCACGACGGGGTCCTCCACGCTGGCGGCAGCGAGCGGGGTCGCGTCCGTCCCTTCCTCGAGATCCGCGGGCTGGGGATCGTCGACGGTCGCGGCGGCCAGATGTTCGGCGGGAGCATCGTCCGTCTCCGCGGCGGAAGCCTCGTCCTCGTCCTCGGGCGCATCCTCCCAGGGCGCATCCTCGGGGATCAGCATCGTGCCGATCATCATGTCGTCTTCGGTGAGGAGGTCGTAGAGATCGACCTCGGTCACCGTCGGCTTCCCCTCGTTGGACAGGCCGAGGATCACGATCAGGTGCTGGTTCTCGTCGTACTGGATTCCCCGCGCCTTGAGAGCCTCCAGGACGGGAGTGCCTTCCTCCCCTTCGAACAGCGGATGAAGGCGGAGACAGGGTTTCGTTCTCGACATAGCACACACTCCTTCTGCGGAATGGGACCATGATTTGCTGGCGGTTTATCCGTCAGCACGAACATGTCAGATGTTATCATGCCTCTTTACTCATGTCAAAATACTATATTCATCTGTTAGTTGGATGAGTTCTTTTATTGTATAAATAAAATTAAGTATTTATAGTTGACATTCTATAGTCATAGGTGTTAAATGGGCATGAAAACCAAAGCACAAAACTGTCGCTCTTTGAAAGGGGGTGACCAGGGTGAACATTATTCTCAAGATTGTGCTAGCCATTGTTTTTCTGCTGATGCTTCTCATATTGATTCTGAACGAAATTGGAAATCGTCAGAATCAGAGGAAGGCAGCGATTCTCGCAGAGATCGAGGAAAAGAGAAGGCAGGAAGAACAAGTAAGGCAGGAACAACGTCGTAGGGAACTTGCTGCTTTGGCAGCAAAGAAGGAAAAGGAAGAACAGGAGAAAGAAAAGCAGAGAAAAGATAGAGAACTCGAAAGACAATATACAATTATACGGCAGCAACGGAAAGAAGCTATGGAGCGTGGAGAAGTGTTTGAGGAAGAGAAAGAAGAGGATGAAACTTGTGGTTCTCCTTATTCATGTTCAAGAACTGTGTATACACGAGGGGCGTGGTGTTCGTATTGTGATGCACAGTGGCATAGCGAACATGATTTTGACGATGAAGACTAGTTCGTTCAAGACTCTACAGTTTAGAGTCTTTTTTATTGAATCTTGATCTATTTCACCCGTATAATAAATTGTGGTACGATTAATCTATGAATTTAGAAGAAAAACTGGAACTATATTTCTTTGATCCTACCAAAGGAGAAGAGGAGTATTTTAAGAGGTTTAAAGAGTGTGCAGACATTCAGATATCCTATGCGCCGCTGTATTTATTGCGTCGGCAGATTTTGCTGTTAACCGGCAAACTGATCACTTTTCCCAACCCGCCCATCCATCAGATTCCGTATTTTTCCGCTATTTTACTGGCGCACATTGCGGTAAAAAAAATGACCATGCTGTCGAGCGGTCAGGATTATGTTAAATATGGCGATTACATTTTGTTTTATGATAAGTACCTGGGCATGAAACCGCTGGATTACGTGGCGGCCAGACTCCTGCGCAACGGAATAGAACACAATAATTTCCAGTTGTATATGCGCCTGAAAGCGGACAGCGCACCGATGTTCCGGGAGTTTGCCCGATATTTTATCAACAATAAGCTAATGACCAGGCAGCAGCTGAAATCTGTCCGCAATTTTAATGTGACATTTGCAATGATCGAAACAGGCCATACTGGTGCGATTGTTTCTCCGCCGGAACTTTTGAAATTTGATCCGGAGCTGGGGATCGCACGGATCCAGTTCTATATTCAACCCTATTTGTTTTTGGAAGCATTTGAAAAGGGAGTGCAAAAAGTGGAAAAGGATATTCGCGCATCGAAAGAATTGAAAGAGAATTTTGACCGTGCTGTAATTGAAGCGAATTGGATGGATGTGCATCCGTAATTTGTAATCGGTAATTAGCAACTGGTAATTATTGTTTCGAATCTGTAATTAGTAATTTGTGATCAAAACATTTGCCGTAATTGGCGGGTGTTTTTGTTTTGGGAAAATAAAAAAACCGGGGAGGAGAGAACACTGCTTGCGCAATGTTTCTCCCGCCCCGGGGTGACCCCGCTGAGCGGGATCGAAGAACAACTAGTGCTGTTCGACCGGATTGTACGTGGTACTTTCCAGGCGAACGACGGGGATGTCAGAATAGGCTGCCGGGATTTCGTAGCATCCCATCAGCTTCTCCATTGAGATCCAGCCGGTACACAAGATGGACTTGCCGGCGTCGCCAGTCCAGATGAGACGAATCTCCTGGACATTCTCAATGTCTGCTTCGCCGAAATCGATCATGAGGTACGCCGGACGCTGCGGGTACAGATCGGGAACCTGCCAGAAGCGGTGGGACCCGTCGGTGTAGATGAACTCCATGATCGTGTCCTCATGCTGCAGGACATCGAACTTGAAGAGTCCCCACATCCGCTGCCAAGCAGGATGGCCGGTCGTCACGAACGCGCAGTCCGTGAGATCATTCGGCCCCACCTTGAAGTCGTTGATGTCGACTTCCCAACAGACGGTTTCCGGGTCCGAAGCGGATCGGACACGGTTGTAGGTTTCACCCTGCTGTACTTCGCCGGTGACGTTGTCCATCACCTCGACGTAGAACAGGTGATTACCCGCGTACAGCCCCGGATATTCGCAGACCGGCGTGGTCGCGAACGGGAATTGCTCGAGGTACCCCCACTTCACCGAGTTGTCACCGGAACCACCCTGGATGATGACCTGGAGGCTCGCGGTGACCGGCTCGATCTGGTCCTGCGGACTGCTGAAGACCTGAATGGTCATCGGCGGGTACAGGACGGCCTTCACACGGATGGCGACGTCGCCGTTCAGAACGAGGCCGGTGACGTTGTCCGTCACCTGCACGTAGAACACGTGTACGCCGGCCATCAGACCCATGACTTCAGCAGTCGGAGTGGTGCCGATGACGTTGCCGTCGTAGGTCCACCTGTAGCTGAAGTTGCCGGATCCGTTCGTCACGACCACCCAAACCTGGCCGGTGACCGGTTCGGTCAGGTCCTGCGGTCCGCCGTTCGGAGCAATCGTCATCGGAATGATGGGATCGTCCTCGCGGGGCAGGGCGGTAACCGACACGCTCGCCTGAGCCGTATGGCCTTCGGCATCCATGACGGTAATCGAGAAACAGCGGGTGCCGGCTTCGGAAAATCCGAGCCGGACGCTTTTCGTCGTGGCGACGACGTTGTTACCCTCGTGCCATGTGTAGGTGAAGGGGTAAACGCCGCCGATGACATCGACGTCCAGCGTGCTGTCGAATGCAACCCTGATTCCGCTTGTCGAAGCCGTGGGATTGATGGTCAGCGGAATCGGCTCGCCGGTGTCCACGCAGACCGTCACGTCCTGGAAGGTGGAACCGTTGCCGGTGCCATCGTCCAAGAAAACGGTGAAAGTGTGCGTGCCATCGGGCAGGTTGGGGTAGGCGGCGAACAGGCTCTGCGAGAACATGGTGCCCTCGTAGAACCAGCGGTAACGGTAGTTCCCGTCGCCGCCGGACCCGTGTGCTTCGAGATAGGCCTTGTCGCCGATCGCGAAGCCGAAGGCATCCAACGTCAGTGCGGGAAGTTCGCCAGAAGCGCCGGCACAGATGGTACGGTTGATGGTAACCTCGTTGCCGTCGGCATCGGTAATCGTACCAGCCACCGGGTAGTTTCCGGGCAGTTCAGCCAGGAACGTGATGGTCGGCTCGGTGTACACCGTGCCGTTGACGACGATGTCGAACGAGTAAGGCAGCTTGCCCCCCCAGCCAATGAGCGAGATCGACGCCTGGAAAGGCGCCGTCAGGCCGTTCGGCGTGACGATCATCATGCCTTGGAGCGGGCTGTCGGGTTCGACTGCCTGCTCGCTGGCCGTGATGGTCAGCTCGCGGGTGATCAGGGTGTCCGGATAGACGACCCTGAGTTCGAAGTCCCAGGAGCCGGGTTCGGGCGCCGTAAACACGGTGTCCGTACCGGTCGCGTAGAACTCGCCGTCCTTGTAGATTGTGGCACGGTCGGGCTTGCCGATCACGGTTCCCCACAACGTGGCGGTTTCCACGTAAGGGAGAAACAGGTTGAGCGGCGAAGCGTTGAACGTCGCGCTGTACTCGGGAAGGATGGGGACCTGCGGTGTCACCAGATCAGCCTCGCTCTCGCAACCTGCGAGCACGAGACCGAGGGCTATTACCGCAAGCAATGCGGTGATTCTCTTCATCTTGTCGACCTCCTACAGACCGAAGTTGTAGTTGATGCCGGCGGCGATGGAAGGCTCGACCGAGCGATCCGTGCCGAGGCGATCGAAGAACATGAGACCGGGCGTGATGTAGCCCAGGACGTGTCCCTTGGTAATCGCGAAACCCCCGTAGAGGCCGTAGCCGTTCTGGAGGTACTCGCCGAACGTCTCCACGCATTCGGAAGCGTAGAGGATTCTTGCGGTCAGACCGAACCACGGTTTGTTGCCGTAGAAATGCATCGCGTTCAGGCTGAACAGCTTCTGTTCGACGGTTTGCTCGGCTGAGCCGAAGTGCTCAGAACCGAAGCTACCGTAGCCGAGGGTACCGGAGATGAAGTTGCGCCCGCTCCGAATCCCGAAGGAAACAGACGGGACCAACGTAGGTTCACCACCTGATACGGCAGCCCATTCCGCTCCGAATCCGAGCATGTAACTCTTGTCGGACTTGGTCGGGCGAACACAGGGCGCCGGCCGTTCGATGATCCGTTCGGTGACGATGCGTTCGATCACGCGCTCCTGCGGTTTCGTGGCCAGCTTGTCCACGTAGATGTGGATGTAGCGGTCACCGACGCGCTGGGAGCGGATGTGGAAGTAGTCGATCGGGACCTTGAACGGGTCCACGCCGACGTACACCAGCACCTGGTTGGCCGAAGCCTCCCGGGCGCCGTTCGTTCCGCCATCCCAGTCCAGGTTCTGAGCATCGAAGTCGATGTCCTTGAACCGGGGGTCATCCTTGAAGATCTCGAGGATGCCGTACTTCGTGGGGTCCGTGCAACAGACCACCACGATGCGCTTGTTCCCGGCGCGGACGCTGTCGAGCTCAGCCCGGAACTCTTCGGTCACCAGCGGAAGAACCTCTTCCTTGGTCACCAAGTGTCCGGGCTTGCCCTTGCCCAGCTCGATGAAGATGCCGCGATCCCGGGGGATCACGGTGTGGTCAGGTTTCGCCCACACGACGCTCGACCCGAGGGTCAAGGCCAGCAGGACGACGAGAAACAGGGTATTTTTCCTCACTACACTCTCCTTCAGTTTTGCTGTCATATCCATTATGACAGCGGTGAAACCTCGAACAGGACTAAGGCTCTAACCGAAAAACGCGAAAACAATGGGTTTTCAAATAACACCTCTCCTAAAGATAAGACACCTTAGTAGAGGGGAGTGAGGACATTTGTTAATCTCCCGGATCCTCTCAACTAACATGCAGGATTTGCGGATTATATGTAAATATCCGCTGAGCCACTTCTAAATTAACTTAATGATATTTTCTGATAATATTGACAATTAATAAATAATTTACGACTTGCTAATATATACTTATTTAATCGTTTTGTCAAGAGCATTCGTTCCTGCTACAATGAAATAATATTAATTAAAAATGCGTAATAGTTACAATGGCTGTCATCAGAGACTGTAGTCAAAAATCGGATGAGGAGTTGGTTGCATTAACACTTTCTGATCAAGGGTGGTATTTGTGTTTGATGCAAAGGTATGAGGCCAAGTTAACCAGGTTTATCAGACGCATCTCGGGGGTTAACGACCAGGATTTGGAGGATATCCTGCAGGATGTGTTTATTAAAGCTTATCGTAACCTGAACAGTTTTGATCTGGATTTGAAATTTTCTTCCTGGATCTATCGTATCTGCAGAAACCACGTCATCAGCCATTATCGCAAAGTACAAAGCCGTCCGGAGTTAATCGGCGGTGATGATGGAGAAATGATTTTGAATCAGATTAAGGATGATAGCGATCCGCACGCTTTGATTGACGAAGTATTATCCAACGAAAAAATTCAAGGTGTGCTGGCTAAAATGGATAAAAAATACCAGGAAGTAATAATTTTGAAATATCTGGAAGATAAAGATTATCAGGAAATAGCGGACATTTTGAAAAAACCGGTAGGCACAGTAGGGACGTTGTTAAGTCGGGCAAAAGAACAGTTTAAAACAATCACTCAAAAACAAGGAACCGAATTTTAATATGGAAGATACATCAAAACAAGTATTAGCAAAAATTGAAAAGGAAAAAATCACTCCAAAACCAAAGTGGCAGTTTCGGTTAGAACAGATTGGTATTTGGTTTCTGGCTATTATTTCTGTATTGATCGGCAGCAACGCTTTTGCGGTAATAATCTTTGCCATGGTAAATAACGACTGGGAAGTGCTGGAACTCCTGGAAAGAAATCCGGTCAGCCACACGCTAGCAACCATCCCATACCTTTGGTTGGTTGTATTGGCATTGTTTGTCCTGCTGACATACTATAATACCCGGCATACCAATAAGGGTTATCGCTACAATACATATGGCATTGTTATCGGCAGTATCCTTGCTAGCATATTGGTTGGAACAATTTTATATTTAGTGGGTTTTGCTCCGGGTGTGGATCGGTTGATCAGGGGGGTGCCGGGCGTAAACATGTTAATGCATAACCGTGAAGAAATTTGGAACCATCCCGAGGACGGATTTGTTGCAGGAGAAATAACTAATATGTTAGGTGGTGCCGGAGCGTTTGAATTGGTTGATTTGGATAATAAGGAATGGATTATCCGGACGGATAATGTAGTAACTCATCCTAAAGTTGTGATTAGAGTGGGTGAGTCGCTGAGGATTATTGGTAAAATAGATGAATCAAATATTTTTGACGCGTATCAGATTATGCCGTGGCAGTTTAACGCACCTGCAAATATTCGTATTTTCCAAATGCCGAAAGGTCATATGTTTAATCGTGAAATAGAATAATAAGTTTCGGCTTAAGCATTGTAAAAACAGTAAAAGCTAATCGACTTTTGCTGTTTATTTTTGGAGAAAATAATCTGGTATATTAGAGTGAAATAAATTACTGTTGGCCAGCGTAGTAGATGGTGAAAGGTCGAACATTTAAAACTAAAGAAAGGACAAACTAAGCATGAAAAGAATGCTTCTAACCGCCCTTGTATCGGCAGTAGCACTTGCTACAGTTGGTATCGGTTTCACAATGGCTCAAGGAATCGCATTGTCAGATAAACAAGTTGCTGTGACTGACACAGCAAATGCTGCAGATACCCCAACTGATGAAGTAGCGGATTGTGCTTCTGGCAGACATCTGGGCGCTGGTCCAGGCTTTGAGAAAATGCTCGACCAGAAAGCGGAAATGCTTAACCTGACTACAGATGAACTCCAGGCAAAGCTAGATGAAGGCAAGACTTTCATCGAAATAGCTGAAGAGCAGGGAGTGACTTATACTGATATTCAAAATTACATGAATACCCAGTTTGAGGAAAACCTCCAGGCGCGCATAGACTCTGGATTCCTGACTCAGGAACAAGCAGACCAGCTCCGTGTGCAAAGAGACGAAAATAGCGGACAAATGTTTGGTATGGGATTGGGCGAGGGCTTGGGAATGCGTCATGGTGGGATGCATTTCTAAAATAGAAATAGCTTGCCTGCGCACAAAAAGGCCGGTTGACCTACGCCGGTCTTTTTGTATTGCGGAATACTGGTTTTCCCGTTTATCGTCACTTTATTTATTTAAGGTTTTGTGTTAAAATAGCACAAGCAAAATAGACTAAAAATAAGTGATATGCCGCGAACAACAATCGAGCACCAGGGTTTGGAGTGGACAAATATTATCCAGCCGACTGAGGATGATACAACACATTTGAAGACCAAATATGGTTTTCATTATTTTGACTTGCGTGATTGTCTATCCGTCACCGAATCACCAAAACTGGATATTTATGATAAATATCTGTTCATTGTTTTTCACTTTCCGGACTATGATCGGAAAGAAAAAAGAATGATTTATCGGAGGTTGAATGTATTTATCGGAGACGGGTTCTTAGTAACCCTACATAAAGGTGAATTTGACGCGGTGGAAGGTATGATGAACTATGTACAGGAAAATATCGAACCAAGAAACCAGTTTATGGGCAAGGGTTCCGGTTACTTATTATATAATCTAATCAACCCGATTTTTAAAAAAGCATTTCCGATGGTTGATAAAATCGGAGAAAATTTGAGGGGAATTGAGGAAGATATTTACAGTGATAAGACGATTGACGTGGTGAAGGAACTGGCGATGGAACGTCGCAATATTCTTAATTTCAGAAGAATAATTGAACCGCAGAGGTTTTTGATCGACACCATGGTGCATCTTAAGCGGGGGTTTTTAGGTACGGATTCCGATATTTATTTTGATGATATTCATGATCATATTGAAAGGATCTGGATGTTATTGGAAAATTACCGGGAAATTGTGAGAGGACTCAGTGATACTAACGACGCGCTTATTTCCCACAAAATGAATGAAACAATGAAGATGCTGACTTTGATTTCCGTGTGTTTATTACCACTGACTTTAATTGCTAGCATTTATGGTATGAACGTAACGGGTTTACCGTTCGCAGAGAGTCCAGCGGCGGTGTGGGGCTTTTTTGTAATAATGGTTTCATTAATTGCCGGAACAGTTATTTATTTCAGGAAAAGAGGCTTAATTTAAATTAATAATTTCATCCCAGTGTTAAAGTCCTTAAAACAGTTTGGTTATCCGTATGTCGTGTTTTTTTTGGTAGTTGGTTTATTGATGGGCTATAAGGAGTTAATTTCAACTCCGACTGTATCGGAAAAAGTCACGGTCCTTTCCGCAACTGTATCGGCTGATGATGAACCGGAAGTGATGCCTGAAGAGCTGGTAAGCGCTTATCAGGAGGATATTACATCCATCGTATCGGAGCTGGAATCAATTTTAGACCAGAAAAAGACGGATCCGGATAATTTGGCAATTACAAAAGAAATCAGCGGTATTGAACAGGAATTATTGAATAAAAAAGTTCCAGAAATATACCGGAATTTGCATTTGGATATTTTTAGTATCACACAATCAGTGAAGCAGTTCACCGCAAAGCAATCTGATCAGCCGGATGGCTCAGATATTCAGGCTAAAATCTTAACAATAAAAAATCAGTATGCTTGGTTTTAGCAAAATCAGCGTTCAAATAAAATATTTTTATATTATTTTTATTTTGTTAATTATTATCCTGATAGGTGGGGGAATACTGGTTTTGATCAACCGGCAGGATAGCAGGCAGGTGCTTTCCTCACAAACGGATAATGCGGATAACATCCGGCCTTCCAAAAATGCGATTGCTTATATATCAGACCGTGACGGCAATGCTGAAATATATCTTCAAAATGCCGATGATCAAAAAATTCAACGGGTAACAGCAACAGAGGTGCCAGAGTTTAATCCGACTTTGTCTTTGGACGGCAGGAAACTGGCGTTTTTCTCCGAGGATGACGGTTTTTACGGAATCTGGATATATTCTCTGGAGAATTATGAAAAAAACCTGTTAGCAATAACAAAAGCCGTCCCCAATAGATTACTATTTTCTCCGGACGGACTTCTACTGGCATATCTTGAGCGGGATAATAGCCAGAATCATTTGTATATTATTAATACAGTCAACGGCCATAAGGAGCGAGTTACTTCATCTGCATACGATTTTTCCTGGTCGGATGACAGTTCGTCGATTGTTTATACGGAAAATTCTTCGTCAGGTATCGCAAAGACTGAAATAATTATCCGGACAATCGCTGAAGACGGAAAACTGGAAGACCCGAATACCATGTTTGTCGGCGGGGTAGGGCCGGTGTTTGTGTCGGGGAGTGAAAGGCTTTATTTTATTGATGCCAGCGGTGAATATATTAGTCTGGCGTCAATCAGTTTGCGTGGAGAAGGTTATTCGGAAGAGTTTCAGATTAAAATTCAGCCGAAAGATGGAATGCTATACCGACTGGTAAAGAGTCCGGTGGGGAATGAATTGTTGTTATCGATATTTTCAGAAGAAAAACTTGCCGGAACTCTGTTTATTTCACTGGATGATAAAGTTGCGCTTCCAGTTAATTATAAAGTATCAGCAATTACCTGGGATAACAACGGAAAAATTATGTTTGTGGAAAAAGATGATAATGAGGAAAATCAGGTCTGGCTGAAAAATGATTATGATGCCCAATCAGTTAAATTAACCAGTAAGCATAATAATTGGTTTTAATGGTATGATAATCATACGCAGAATCAGTTCCATTTTTTCTTTACTAGCTGTTCTAGCTTTGTTTGAAATTTTAGTTTTTAATCCGAACTGGTTTTTATACATCATACTAATTCTGGAGGCGATAGTAGTCATTTCAATAATCGGTTTAGCCTGGAAAAAAATAGAATTAAAGGAAATATGGCAATTTTTAATACCGCCGGTCTTTTTAATTGCCTCTGCCTATATTTTTATTTTTTTTGTCGAAGGTGTAATTTCAACGCAGTTGTTCATCTTCTTTGTGGTATTTTTGTACGGGGTTTTCATTGAGAATACTTTTTTATATTTGTATCAGCCGGTCAAATATCAGCCTTACGCCTTAGAAAATATTTCAGCATATGTTAACCTGGTATCCGTATTTTTTATGGGAGCTTCCTTTCACAGTAATATGGTATTTTTTGGAACATCCGGAGCGATGTCAGCACTCTTTGTATTAATCTTTACTTATGTATTAGTCATCCAGATGATTTGGATAAATAAGATTGTTTTAAAAGGTAATTATACAGTGGCTGGCATGCTAGCTTTGCTTGTCGCGGAAATATTCTGGGCAACGGTGTTTCTGCCTTCCAGTTATCTGGTTAACGGAATTATTATTGCGCTCAGTTATTATTTTCTGGTCGGCATATTCCGTTATTGGCTGCTCAAGAGCCTTGATCGTAAAGTGTTTAAACGATATATTATAATCAGTGTTTCGGTTTTTATTGTAGTCGCTTTATCCGCAAGATGGACATAAATTTATAAAATAAGTCTTAAAAAAATATATGAAAACAAAACCAGTACCAACATCACCAAAGGTGCGAAACAAAAAAGATATAGTGGCAGATATCTACAAATCAGACGGGCAGACTTCTTTTGACAAACCGCGGATAAAACAGCACAACGGAGTGCTGATTCTAGTACTAGCGATTCTGTCCGGTTTTTTTGCAGGAATTTTCGGCGAGACCATTGTAAATGCCTTGGCGGTAGCATATCCTAATCTGCCAGTGATCAGCTCGCTGTATGTCAGAACGTATCCGAATGAAGGCAATGTTGTAATTGTAAAAAATGAAAAAACAATTGAAGCTCAGGAACTGCAAGTACTCAACACATTGAGTCAAATACAACCCGCTGTGGTCACGATATTTGAAAAGAAAGGTACCAACCCGGACAACGCGGATCTATTGGATGATAATTACCAGTTTGGCAATGCGTTGGGTAATGCGCTAATTCTTACCAATGACGGACTGTTGGTGACGACAAATCAAATAATAACTGATCTGGCAAAAGAATATGTGGCAGTGACGTCTGACCGGAAAATATATCTAGCTGAAAAGGTAATGTCGGATTCCGCGACGAATCTTATTTTCTTCAGGATTAGCACTACGGGTTTATCCATAGCAGAATTCATTAATCCTCAGGACTTGCATATCGGTCAGCAGGTGCTGGCTCTGTCCAATAAAGTAAATGGAACTTATGAAAGTGAATCTTCAACAATCAGAGACTTACTCTACTACCCTGATCATGAACTTACTGATATTGTGTATTCCTCGGAAAAACTCAACGATCAGATACAAATAACAAATTCTCTGCCGGATGTTTTTCTGGGTGGGCCGCTCGTTACAAATGACGGAAAAGTAGTCGGGATCGCAACAGCTGACCAGAATAATATAATAGATCAGATTCTGCCGGGCGAATATATTCAGAAGATAATTCCGGAAATTCTGACAAATAGTGCACCGGGCAGGGTATACTTTGGAACAAGGTATATTGATTTAAGCCGGACCACCCAGCTCGATATCAATATTGTCGGTGAAAACACGGTCGGTGCATTATTATACGGAAACGATTCATTATCAATCACAGCAGTTGAGAACGGCAGTCCTGCGGAAATAGCGGGTTTAAAGAAAGACGACATTATTACAGCAATTGATGGAAAAGAGATATCAAAAACCGATAGTTTGTCGGAGCTTATTCAAAATCATAAGGCGGGGGACAAAGTTGATATTCAGTACATCCGCTCGGGAGAGAAGTTGACATTATTGGGGGTGACGCTGGCGGAAAAATAAATATGAAGAAAATATATCACGCTATCAAAAACCACGAACAGATCAGAAGTCGCCCATATATTGCGCAATTTATTAAATTTGCAATTATCGGTACCGCTAACACATTTGTTGACTTTGGCATTTACTTCGGTTTAACCCGTTCCTCGCAATTTTGGGAAACGCACTACTTGTGGGCAAACTTTATTGCTTTTGTTGTTGCTGCTTCTTCCAGTTATATATTCAACAAAAACTGGACTTTTAAGGATAAAAATAAAAGAATCCGAATTCAATATTCAAAATTCATACTGGTAAGCGCAGTCGGACTATCATTGAACGAGACAATCCTTTACTTTTTGGTCACGAGGGTGGGGTTGCACGACCTAATATCAAAAGCAATGGCAATCAGCGTGGTATTGTTCTGGAATTTCACAATTAACAAAATATGGACTTTTCGACCAGAAGTAACAGACCAAAACGGCGAGTTGTAAAATATTGAAGTTTAAGTTATAATCACGATGATCAGAAATGAATAAAGTACCCATATTTAAAGCACTTTCCCTTGTAATTCCGGTTTATAACGAGGAAAAAAGAATTGCGAAATCACTGGCAATAATCATCAAGTACCTTGATCAGGTTTGTCAGGAATATGAGATTATCATTGTTGATGACGGGAGTAATGATCGGACTTTAGATGTAATAAGTGAACTGAGTACGGATCGTTTTCGGATAATAAAATTGGAGCAGAACAGGGGAAAAGGATACGCGGTAAAACAAGGCATGTTAGCGGCCAAATACGAGTATATTCTTTTTTCTGACTCGGATCTTTCAACACCGATTGAAGAAGTGGAAAAATTCGTACAATACACAAAAGATTTTGACGTGGTTATCGGTTCACGGGCAATGAAAGGTTCAAATATAGAAATTCATCAGCCGAAGTTTAAGGAATTTTTAGGCAGAGTCGGAAACAAATTCATCCAGCTGATACTGCTCCCCGGGATTCAGGACACACAATGCGGATTTAAACTTTTTAACAAAAGAACTGTCGCAGTATTTGAAAATCAAACTATTGACCGGTGGGGGTTTGATTTTGAGGTTTTGTGGCTGGCCAAGCAGATGGGGTTCAAGATTAAGGAGGTGCCGGTGCATTGGATCAACGATTTTGCCACAAAAGTTTCGGGATTTTCCAATTACGTGAGTACTTTCATGGAACTCATGAAAATAAAATGGAACTCCATGACTAATAAATATAATATTCAAAAAAAATGACTGAGACACCGATTTTTGACCAAGAGAATGTCCTAGTCTCCGGCGGGGCCGGGTTTATTGGATCGCATCTGTGCGATGAGCTGGTGAAAAAATACAAAGTCATTTGTATTGATAATTTTATTACCGGACAAGAACGCAATATTGACCACTTACTCGATCATCCGAATTTTGAGTTTGTCCGCCATGACATTAATGAGCCAATAGATTTGGCCAAGTATCCGGGTTTGAAAAAATTCAAAGTGGAATTCCAGGGCATACAACAGATATTTAATCTGGCCTGCCCGACTTCTCCGAAAGAATACAATAGAATCCCGATTGAAACACTTTTAACCAATTCGCACGGTACGCGCAACATGTTGGAACTGGCGGTAAAATATAAGGCTAAGTTTCTGCATGTTTCCAGTTCGTCAGTTTACGGCGAACCGCTGGAAAACGCCCCCTTTCAGGAAGATTACTGGGGCTTTATTAACCCGGTCGGACCCAGAAGTTGTTATAACGAGGGAAAAAGATTTGCTGAGAGCATGGTTACGAATTATAAGCGGGCGTATGAATTAGAGACGAAAATTCTGCGTGTTTTTAATACTTTCGGTCCTCGAATGCGTATGGATGACGGCAGGATGATTCCTGATTTCGTTGTATCCGCGATCGAAAACAGGGATATTGAAATTTACGGCGATGAAAATGCCAACAGTACTTTTTGTTATATCAATGATTTGATCGAAGCAATAACCCGGGCAATGAAGGCGAGTTTCACCGGGATACTGAATATCGGCAATCCGGAGGAGCATAGGATAGTTGATATAGCGAGCGAGATTATTAATATTACCGGGTCAAGTTCAAAAGTTGTATATAAGGAGGCATTGCCCTTTACCTCCAAACAAGGGGTGCCTGATATAACATTAGCGAAAGCAAAACTAGGCTGGTTTCCGGTCGTACCATTGTCGAGTGGACTGAAGGAAACTATCGAATATATGCGTGGGAGCAGTCATATTTTAAATTTTAATCCTAACAAACCTTAACAAAATAAATAATGTCTAAAACTGTAAAAAATAAGCGGAATTATATTTTCACATCCGAATCAGTAACCGAAGGTCATCCGGATAAAGTCTGTGATCAGATTTCGGATGCTATTTTAGATGAATTATTAAAACAAGATAAATTTTCGCACGCGGGAATCGAAACTTTTGCCACAACCGGACTAGTGGTGGTTGGTGGTGAAATCAGGACTAAAGGATACGTGGATGTTGCGGGAGTTGTGAGGAAAACCATCAAAGAAATCGGTTATGATGACCACGAAATCGGTTTTCATTGGGAGGATTGCGGTGTGATGGTAACAATTAACGAACAGAGCCCGGATATCGCCCAGGGTGTGGATAGCGGAAAGGGCAAGTTCAAGGAACAGGGGGCGGGCGACCAGGGATTAATGTTCGGTTACGCTACCAATGAAACTAAGGACTATATGCCGCTGCCGATTGCGTTGGCGCATAAAATAACCCATCGGTTGGCTCAGGTAAGGAAAAACAAAACACTGCCATACCTAAGACCGGACGGTAAATCAGCCGTAGCCGTGGAATATCAGAACGGTAAACCAAAAAGAATTGATACGGTAATTGTAGCCACTAGCCATAACGAAAATGTATCATCCAAAAAAATTGAAAGAGATGTGATCAATAAAGTCATCAAGCCGGTCTGTGGTAAGTACATTGATGCTAAAACCAGATTTTTTGTGAATGCTACGGGGCGTTTCGTAAAATGCGGTCCTCCTGCTGATGCCGGACTCACTGGGAGAAAAATTATTGTTGATACTTACGGCGGACACGGTAGCCATGGTGGAGGAGCATTCTCCGGAAAAGATCCGTCAAAGGTTGACCGCTCCGCTTCCTATATGGCGCGTTATATTGCCAAAAACATTGTTGCGGCCGGACTGGCGGAAAAATGTGAAGTGCAACTCGCTTATGTCATCGGTTACGCCAAGCCGATCAGTGTTTTGGTGGATACCAAAGGTACCGGAAAAATTTCCGAGGAAAAAATTGTAGAGCTGGTGAAAAAGAATTTCCCAATGACCCCGGCCGGTATTATCAATCATCTGAAACTGCTTAGACCGATCTACAAAAAGACCGCGGCCTACGGCCATTTCGGTAGGAGTGATAAAGATTTTACCTGGGAGAAAACTGATAAAGTCGCAGTGCTGAAAAAAGCATTAAAGAAATAATATAATATGGCCAAGATTCTAGTTACAGGCGGTGCGGGTTTTATCGGCTCGCATTTATGCGAGTACCTGCTCAACAAAGGGGATGAGGTTATTTGTATTGATAACTTTTTTACCGGTCAGAAAAAAAACATTCAACTCTTGCTTGCAAATAATAATTTTGAGCTGATCAGGCACGATATTACATTTCCTATTTTTTTGGAAGTGGATCAAATCTACAACCTGGCATGTCCGGCTTCTCCAATTCACTATCAAAAAAATCCGGTTAAGACCATCAAACTTTCTACAGTCGGAATGGTGAACATGCTGGGAATGGCCAGAAGATGCAATGCGCGTATTCTACAGGCATCCACCTCTGAAGTGTATGGAGATCCCAAAGAACATCCGCAAAAAGAAGGGTATTGGGGTAATGTCAACCCAATCGGCCCGAGGAGCTGTTATGATGAAGGTAAAAGGGTCTCTGAGTCTCTGATGTACGCGTACAAACTACAAAATAAAGCGGATATCCGCATTGTCAGAATATTCAACACTTACGGACCGAAGATGGCCTTTAACGACGGCAGAGTAGTATCAAACTTCATCTTGCAGGCTTTACGCGGAGAGGATATTACAATCTATGGCAAGGGCGATCAGACCAGAAGTTTCTGTTTTGTGTCGGATATGGTTCGAGGCATTGTAACTATGATGAATACGGAGAATTTCGACGGACCGGTAAATCTCGGCAATCCGGTGGAAAGCACAATCCTGGAACTGGCGGAAAAAATAATTAAAATGACGGGATCCAACTCCAAGATTATTTATGAAGATCTGCCACAGGACGATCCAGTTCGCAGAAAGCCGGATATTTCATTAGCCAAGCAAAAATTAAATTGGACTCCGGAAGTCGGGATTGATGAAGGTTTAAATACAACGATTGAATGGTTTAAAAAAGAGTTAAATAAATAACTGGAAATAATTAATACAAAGAGCATATGAAAATATCAGTCATTGGCATAGGATATGTCGGTCTCGTCACCGCCACCTGTTTTGCAGAGTTAGGTAATACCGTAACCTGCGTAGACATCGATAAAAATAGAATAGAGAATTTGAAAAAGGGGATCATTCCTATTTATGAACCGGGTCTTTCCGAGCTGGTAAAGAAGAATATCAAACAGAAAAGGATTATCTTTACCACTAGCACTAAGCTGGCAGTACAAAATGGCAAAGTGATTTTCATTGCCGTAGGAACTCCTTCGGATAAAGACGGTCAAGCAGATTTAAAATATGTAAAGCAAGTTGCCAAGGAAATTGCACTGAGTATGGATGGCTATCGGATTATTGTGAATAAAAGCACGGTCCCGGTCGGAACAGGGGATATTGTAAAAGGAATAATTCAGAAAAAATATAAAGGAAACTTTAGTGTGGTATCCAATCCGGAATTTTTAAGAGAGGGATCGGCAATTTATGATACGATGAATCCAGATAGAGTAGTGATAGGTAATGGTGATGATAAGGCCAGGAAAATAATGGAAGAATTATATCGTCCTTTCAAGGCCCCGATCGTATTTACGGATGTAAAAAGTGCGGAACTGATCAAATACGCCTCAAATTCAATGCTGGCAACACAAATTTCATTTATCAATAGCCTGGCCAATATCTGCGAGAAGGTCGGAGCGGATGTAGATTTCGTGGCGGAAGGTATGAAGCTGGATAAGAGAATCGGTAAGCATTCTTTCTTATCCGCGGGCGGAGGGTATGGCGGTAGCTGTTTCCCGAAGGACGTAAAAGCATTAATCAAGGCTTCAGATAGATACGGTTATAATTTTTCCATTCTGAAAGCTGTGGAAGATGTAAATGATGCTCAAAAAAGACATGTTGTCACAAAGACAAAAAAACTGATTGGAAGTCTGAAAGGAAAAAAGATTGGTATTTGGGGCCTGGCTTTTAAACCGCATACGGATGATATGCGGGAGTCAATTTCTATTGTTGTTATAGATAAATTATTGCAGGAAGGTGTAAAAGTAAAGGCTTTTGATCCTGTGGCGCAGGATGAGGCAAGAAAAATATTCAAAGATAAGATTACATATTGTGCAGATGTCTGGGAAACAGTAAAAGATGTGGATGCGCTGATTATTCTGACCGAATGGCCGGAGTTTAAGGAAATAGATTTATTCAAGCTGAAGAAAATAATGGATAAGCCCTATATTATGGATGCCAGAAATATCTTCACGCTGGAAGAAATGGAAGAAAAGGGATTTCACTACTTAAGTATTGGCAGATAAAAAAATGCGATTAATTGTCACAATTCCGGCTTACAACGAGGAGGAAAATATTGAAGCAGTTATTAAAGAAATTCCACGCGTAATTAGTGGAATTACTGATGTGAAGGTTTTAGTTTTAGATGACGGCTCTCGGGACCGGACAGTTGAGCTGGCAAAAACAGCCGGAGCGGATTATGTTATATCGCATAAACAGAATAAGGGGCTGGCAGCAACGTTTCAGGATGCAATGGCGGCCGCTCTGGAGAGAGGTGCGGATATAGTTGTGAACACTGATGGTGACAATCACTATAATCAGTCTCGAATACCGGATCTGATCAGGCCTATTTTAGATCAGAGGGCGGATATTGTAATTGGTGACCGGGAGATAAGAAAGCTAGAATACATGCCGGCTGCCAATAAGTACCTGAATTTAATGGGTAGTTACTTTGTTTCCCGTTTGATTGGTGTGAAAAAGACTCTGGATGTTTCATCTGGATTCCGTGCCTATACCAGGGAAGCGGTGATGAGAATATCAATTCTTTCTAGGCATACGTATACACATGAAACACTGATTCAGGCAGTTGATAACAATTTAATTGTGACGTCCGTTCCGATTATGGCGCGCAAGGTCACCAGAAAATCCAGGCTAATCAAAAGTATTCCAAAACATTTAGCAAGATCTATATTTGTTATCTTAAGGGTGTTTACAGTATATAAGCCTTTGAGGGTATTATCATTTATTGGATCATTAATTATAATCCCAGGTATTATTCTGGTTATTAGATTTTTATATTATTTCATTCATGATATCAGGGGTGGGGATGGCCATATTCAGTCATTGATAATTGCCGCGATTCTCATATTAGTTGGATTTCAAGTGCTTGTGTTAGCACTAATTGCATCAGCAATCGGTTGGAACAGAAAAACTTTAGAAGAAATACTGTACCGGAGTAAGAAAAATACTTTGCAAAAATGAAAGTACTGTTTATTACCAGAAAATACCCTCCACAAGTGGGCGGGATGGAGAATTACAGTTACGGCCTGATTAATAATATTAATTGCCGGAAATATGTAATCGCTTTAAAGCATTCCCAGTACCATCTGGTCTGGTTTTTGCCGTATGCCTTCCTGAAGACTTTGGTGCTTTTTTGGCGTGTGGATGTAATCTATCTGTGCGATGCATTGCTGGTGCCGATGGGATATTTATTGAAGCTGATAACACGAAAACCGGTTTTCGTGACTGCGCACGGACTGGATGTTACGTATAACAAGTTTCAATATCAGAAGCTGGTTACGCCTTTCTTGAAAAAAATGGATCGAGTATTCGCGGTCAGTCAGAATACGGTGGAGGAGTGTATTAAAAGGGGGGTAAAGAGAAAGAAATGCAAATTTGTGCCGAATGGAGTAGCTGTTCCGGCTAATGGAAATGAATTTCATAAAAATGATTTGGAAAAATTCATTGACCTGTCGCTGGATAACAGAAAAGTGTTATTATCGCTGGGCAGGTTAATTCCGCGAAAAGGTGTGGAATGGTTTATCAGTGAAGTATTTGAAAAACTGCCGCCGGAAGTTATATACATTGTAGTTGGTGAAGGGGTGAACCGGGAGGAAATAGAACATTCCGTTCATGAACGGGGGTTGGGCAATCGGATATTTATTGTTGGCAGGGTTGGTGATAAGGAAAGGGAAATGCTTTTTCAAACCGCGGATATTTTTATTATGCCCAATATACGGGTCGAAGGAGATGTCGAGGGATTCGGGATTGTGGCGATTGAAGCCGCAATTCAAGGTTTACCGGTCGTGGCATCCAATATAGAAGGAATCAACGACGCAATCATCGAAGGGCACAATGGGTTCCTGGTGGAATCGGGTAATGCTCAGGCGTTTGAAGATAAAATCAGGGATATTCTGGATAATGTTGATCTAGATGAGCTGTCTCTGCAGGTTTCGGAATACACGAAACAGAACTACAGTTGGCAACAGGTCAGTGATCTGTATTTAAAGGAATTTCTGCGGATTCAAAAAGATCCCGCTGCATAATTTTATCATATCAGGGTAAATAACTAATATTAAAAATAGTTAATGCATCATAAGCTGTATATTATAATTGTCACCTGGAATGGGGAGAAATACATTTATGATTGTCTGAGTTCAGTTTATAATCAACCGGAACTGGATTTTGGTGTGATTGTAGTGGATAACGGCTCAAACGACCGGACTGTCGAAATTATCAAAGAAAAATTCGGAAATGTCACGTTGATTGAAAATAAAAAAAACCTCGGGTTTGCAGGTGGAAATAACATCGGAATCAAAAAAGCACTGTCCCTCGGCGCTGATTACGTCGCGTTACTTAACCAGGATACTGAAGTATCAAACAATTTTGTATCCGCCTGTGTAAATTATCTTGCGGACCATAAAGATGCCGGCATGGTATCGCCGATAGTTCTGTATCCGAACAACAATAGAATCTGGTTTGCCGGATCACGTATTTTTAGGGGGGTAGAAATTCTTAAACATCCGACCACCAAGGTGGGGGAACATATTAATAAAAAGGCCATCATGAATGATGAAGTAAAGAGTTTTGGAGCAGATTGGCTTTCGGGATGTGCTTTATTTATCAGAAAGTCAGTATTTGATAAGATCGGCTTCATCGATGAGAAATTCTTCATGTACGGTGAAGACGTCGACTTCAGTCTTCGAGCGGTTAAAGCAGGTTATAAGTTGGGTGTCGTCAATAGTACTACAATTATTCATAAAGAAGAGCTGAATACCAAATTAAAAATAAATTCATATTTGTTTAAAAAAGCTGCATATATGATTAAGGCCAGATGGACAATTGTCCATCGCTATTATGGTTTTAAAGAAAAGTGCTATTATATAATAAAGCTTGTGTATACACCTTTTTTTCAATTAATATATGCGGTTAGAAAAATTATTTCTTAGAATCAGCATTCTATTTACTGTCTACTTATCATCTATTTTATTGCTGGCTGTTTTCGGCTATTTTACTTTTCTACCCGTAATTTTGCTGACTGTTTTAGCAGCCGTAGCATGTATATATTTTATATTTGATATTATAAAACGGACGGAAAAGGAAAAAAGCAATGTACTGGCACTAGTTTCATTTATTTTTATTGCCGTGTTTTGTTTTGTCATCGGATATTTTCACCACGACATGCCGACGGGCCGGGATGATTTGAGCTATATTTATGCGGCGGATCGGTTGTCGATATCAGGTTCCCTGGAATGGAATGATTATTTTTCACGTCCGGTCCATGGAGTAAGGAGTTTGGGAGGGGATACATTCACTTCACAATTTTTACCATCTTATACGACATACCTCGCGGTGTATAATTTGTTCGGCGGTTTGGGAGCATTAATGTGGGCAAATGTCCTGCTATTTTTTCTAACATTCGGAGTATTTTATTATCTGATAAAAAATTTGGCCGGCAGAAAAGCATCTTTAATTGGGATATTGCTAATGTCATCATCCTATGTATTTTTCTGGTTTCCGAAACGGACTACTTCTGAAAACATCTCGATTTTTTTAATCTGGCTTGGTATATGGCTACTGATATCGGCGTTAAAGAATAAGAAAACCGGATACTTATTACTTGGATTAATTCCATATTCTTTACTGCTTTTAACCAGACCGGAAGGGGTTATATTTTTTGCGGTTTACTGTATCGTCACCCTATTTCTGATAATTAGAAAAAATAGTGATATTGTTTTTAGAGATAAGTTTGCATGCATTATTGGATTGGTAATTACATTTGTTAATCTGCTCATCTTTTATTTTTATATTTCGAAATACAAGGCTGGTTATATATTAACCCAGGCAGTTGACGTTTTTGAAGGTTTTGATTTTGTTTATAAAAATATTTATATTCTTTTATTGTTTGTACTGGTGCTGATAGCCCTAGTGGTATCTGTAATTAAACTCAGAAAGAAAATTGATTTTCAGCAGTTGGTTTTTTGGTCCATAGTCGGACTGATCATAATTTTTGAAGCGGTTTTTCTGTATTCAATCAGGGTCGGTGATTTAAAATGGATAGTTTATCGTACCCAGTATGTTATGGAAAATTTTGTGTTTTATTTTTACTTCCTTTATATTTTCATAATATTGCTTGGATTAAAAAAGAAAATATTTACGCAAAAAGAACTGTGGATAACAGTAATTTTACTGCCCGCATTTTTCTTTATCATTGAACCGAATATTGCGCTGGACCAACCGTGGTTTATGAGAAGATTTTTCCCAACCTTAATACCGCTATTTATAATAATGTCAGCGGTTGTTTTGTCCCGATTAAATCTAGCTGGCCGAAAATTGAAATATGTTGCTTTTTCTTTAGTACTTATCGGAATAGTTACGACCAGATCAATTTTCTTTTTTGTAGAGAACGACGGAATTTTGGATCAGGTAGAATCATTTAATAAAATATTTCCCAAAGAATCACTGGTAGTAATGAACCCCGGGTGGGATTGGCAAAAAATAGCGGTGATTCAGCACTATTTCTATGATATGGATGCGCTACCGAATATTGATTTATATCGTGTTGAAGACTTTAAGAAAGATTTACCCGCGTTGCTGTTAAAATACCCGAATTGGGAGCAGAGTGATGAAGATTTGACTTCAATAATGAATTGGGAAAATAGCCGGTCAGAGCAGGATTTTATTCAGCTACTTGATAATTATAAAGAGGTCTACATTGTGACGGATGAGCCGAATTCAAACTATTTCAAAGGATATAGGGACGATAATCTTGAATTTGTTGATGCATTTACATTCAAATACAACGAACTGAATCAAGAGTCGAATCTGACTGGGTACATTCAGCAGACGGAAATCATCGATATTAACAAAGTTCGCAATATGCAAAATAGCATTCCTCCAAATGTGATAAACTCCATAGAAACTGAGTTATATGTATACAAAGTCAAAGATGCTAACGCATATATACCATTAAAGTACGTTCTTGAAATAGTGGAAGGTTTGGATCAAGGATATAATTATATCGCATTAAAACAGGTCGATCTCGCGGCATACAAAAAAGACTTACAAAGCATTGTAAGAAATATCGGGCTTGGGTTGGATTAATTTAGGAGAAGTTAGCGGATAAAACGGATATATTTTTTTTCAATATCCCGGTTTTTATATACTTTTCTGAAAAAGTATATCTCTTTTAGAATAAGAAATACTGAATAAAATACCGTCAAATACAGAGATAGAGGATATATACCCTGTGCCGAATATTTATTGATAAGTAAGTCAGCAATTACCGTTAGCGTAATAATATTCATTGATGTCGGATATTCTGAGATATCCTTTGCTACTGATTCGATTATATTGGAAAGCATTTTTTTCTTAACCGGCATATCTGGTGATAACTGTGTATTCTGTTCTTCGGTATGTAATTCCTCATCCTGTGTCATATTCTCAAACTTGTATTTAGGGTTTTCCCGTCTTTCCAGCATATAAAATAATGTGGAGAGCATACCTTTTTTTACCGGGTCGCCGGAGATGATCACCAGAACTAAGCCGACGTAAAGTATCCATATTTCATTTACTAAATTATATGAGAAAATAACTAAACCAAGGAAAATAAATGGTATTACTACTGAGTGGTTAAGCGAGTCGAGGAATATACCATTTACAGATGATTTCTTTCGATATCGCGCAATTTCACCGTCTACACAATCAAATACATATCCTAGTTGGATTAAAAGCAGTGCCAATAGGGACCATTGATATCCGCCAAAAGCAAGCAACACCGCGCCGGCAATTCCCAGCACCATCTGTATCAATGTTGCCTGATTAGCGGTCAAAGGCGTATGCAACAATATCCAGGTAAAATAAATTGATACCTTTCTTATTATATACTTTGCATACCATACCGTTTCTTTTTTGGGATCCGGCTGTATGGTTGCTTTTAGTTCCTTAATCGATGGGAGCTTTTCCATGCTAGATTTCTCCGTTTTTAGTATCAAGTGTATTAATATAATTTTGAACTTCAAGCAGGTCCTGTTCAAAATCAATTTCCTTGCAATAATAATTGCCGATATTAATAGCTCTAAGGTTCAGTTTGCCAGAAAGCGTGAGGTTTTCTAAAGCTTTTTCAAAATAGTCCTTTTGACCGACATTGCGCAATTCACTGACAAAATTATCTAGATCTTTTTGCTTAATCAGGTTTATCCCCACCGCTTCTCCTACTCCTTCTTTTACTTCCTTTGACAGCTCTTTAATAAATCCCTGATCAGTCTGTTTGTACTTAATTTCCTCGTCACCACATTTCTTAGTATCCACTAAACAGGCGGATGTATCCGAATTTACTAGCAGGTCTAAAATTGCTGAGTCAAAATACACGTCACCATTCAGCCAAATGACGTCATCATTAATTTTTTCCAGGGCAGTAAGCAAGCTTTTGGCTGTGTTGGTGTGGGCATAAGCATCATTGTAAACAAATATCCCTTCCGGGTGCGCTTCCATTATTATTTCTTTTTTATAACCCACAACAATAAAAATATTATCCAATCCCTCGACCTTAGACAGTTTGGTTATCTGTGAATCTAAAATCGTTTTCTCGTTTTTCAGACTCGTCAAAGGTTTTGGAATTAATGTGCCAAATCTGGTTCCCATCCCTGCCGCCAAAATTACCGCTTTCATTATTTTATATTTATTACTTAAATATTATATCCCGTATTGCTTCAACTTTGATATTCTTTTTCACAATCAACGAATGAAGAAATTTCAGAAGAGGGTAGTCAGCTAAGGGTACAATTTTATTCAGAATAGAAATAGTATTAATTCCCTCAACGGTCTTTCCCAGTTTTTTCATGCGCAAGATTGCTATATCGGGTGTTACCCCTTTGCCTAATAGTATACCAAATTCCCTGTTTCTAGTAGACCCTGTGCAACTCATCCAGAGATCGTTACTCCAAGCCTGGCTTTTCATGCTAAATGTAGCTTTTTTGCCTCCTAAATGCCCCGTCACGATGTTTTCCAGCTCAGCTGCGATAACTGTAATAATATGTGTTTCCGAGCCGTAGGAAAAGCCCATTCCCTTGATTATCCCGGCCAGTATGGAAACTACGTTTTTAAAGGCCGAAGCATATTCAACACCCGAAAGATCAGAGCTGGGATAGACGCGGAGGTTCGTTGATTCAAATACTTTTATCAGCCTGGTTAATGTCTTCTGGTCACCGCAGGCCATAGTGGCGCCCAGCGGTTCGTGTCGGAATAAATCGGCCGCAATGGTACCGCCGGCAAATAGGGCATATTGATAATTCATTCCTCTTAATTCTTTATAAATGATCTCCGAAAGTCTGCCACCTGTTTGATAATCAAGTGCCTTTGATGTATTTACAATAATAATATCGTTTGGTAAGTATGGTTTGATTTTTTTGATAACTTCTCTGGTGGCATGTGACGGGGCGGCAAGAACCAGTATGTCGCAGTCGTCAAGGAGCTCTTTCATGCTGTCGGCAAATATAACATCTTTTGAAACCCTATATTCCTGATACAGCGAAAGATGAGTACGATCCTTTTTTAGATGTTCAATCAGTTTTTTATCCCGGTCAAATCCATAGATTAATAGGTCGGTATGCTTTCTGTCGAAATGTTTCAGAAACGCATAGCCAAAATTCCCCAAGCCATAAATAGCGATCTTTATTTTTTTATCGTCCTTATTCATTGGATATGTTTTGTTTGTTTACTGAGGATTTATCGAGAAACGGAAATATTTCTTTAATCAATTTAATATCGTATGATTCTAAAAATCTGATAAAATATAATGCTAATAAATATATTGATGTGCTGATTATCGAATTAAATATTATATTCATTTTATCAGAAAGCGCAAAAAATATTATTGCCATTAATGATCCGCAGATGAGGGTCGGTAGCAGGTATTTCAGACTTTTGAGAATCCCGTGTTGAAAGTATCTTTCGATATAAACATAAAACAGCACCCCAAGCACCAGCTCGGATATCAGGGTGGCAATAGCCGACCCCGTGTAACTGTATAACGGAATTAAAAACAGATTCAGCACAATGTTCAGTCCTGCCGTAATTCCCTCGATTCCCGCCCGGACTTTTTGTTTGTTGATTGCGGTAATTGATTCTGATGAACCATAGGTAAAGAAACGGATAATGATAATGACACCCATTATTTGCATTACGATTGTAGCCGGAAGGTATTCCGCGCCGTAGACGATTTTAATAATCTGTTCAGCTCCCAGCCACAGTATAACGGTTATAGGGACAGCGATCGCCAGCAGAAATTTTTGTATCGTATGGGTTATCCTGATCAGTTTTTCTTTATTACTCAGACTGAACTTATATATTTGTGGTAGGGCAACCTGAAATATAATCTGCGGTATCATATAAAATGCCACCACCAAACGATACGCGGCGGAATACAGTCCGACCTCAACTTCAGATTTCATAATCGAAAGCATCACAGCGTCGATCTGAAAATATACGATAAAAAAAACAGACGAAATGCAAAAAATCCACGAACGTTTTAATAGGGAAGGTATCTCGCGCAATTTAACAATCGGGCGGACATATTTAAACACAAATATCAGATAGAACAAAAATAGTAGCGCGGAAACAAAGAGCTGAATGTAGGCAACTAATTTAACTTCGGGTTTATAGAACATGGCCGCCAGCACAAGCAGGAAAAACAGTACGGAATAAATAATCTGTTGCCAACTGATCAGGCTAAATTTTGTTAACGCCTGCAGGGTGGATTGATAAATTTTTCTGCTTTCAAACAGCAGTTCGGCGATTGCCAGTATTATAAATAGATTAACAATTATTCCCGAGTAACCGATTAATTTCACAATCACGGCCATCAAGCCAAATAGAACCAACGATAGCACGAGTTCGATGATTAGTCCGTTACCCAATAAAGTTCCTAATTTTTCTTTATCTCTCGATCCTTCAAGCAGGCTTAATCTGGAAACACCCAAGTCGTTGAATACCATAAATAAATTGACAAAGGCGATTACGGTTGCATATTGACCGAATTGTTCTATACCCAGGTATCTTGCCAAAAGTATTCCAATCAGGGCACTCATTATCCGAAAGAAAATACGCGAAAACAGCATAAATAGAGTAGATGAAAATGTCTTTCTAATTGTCATAATGGCGGGCCATTTTGATTAAACATGCATATAAATCAAATGCAAGTATATCAGAAAATAGACCTCATGAAAAGATATAATTAATCATTAGTAATCAGAATTATAGACATGCCAATTCTACTAAATATTAGCAATACGTGTTTGACCAATGACTAAATAGCCCATATAATTAAGCAGTAATTTATGATCTATAAGAAAGTTTTAACTATTTTACTTTGGGGAATTAAGATAGCCGCTTTAGGCGTATCCGTAATGCTTTTTGTAATGGTTTTTAACAAATATTTTGTACCACTGGGTAAGCTGGAAGTTGTTTATGATTTCTCTGAAGGTTCTGATTATATTTCCAAGTTAGAACCCTGGCAGCGATTGTTACCACCTGAGGAGATAAACGGAGATTGGTCACAGGCGATGAAGGATGATTTGGTGTATTTTGATGTTAAAATACCACGGTGGTTTCAGACTGTAACGGCAGAAATAACTTTCCAAAATGACGCCGTACCGATTCTGGAAATTGGTGCGCGGGCGGATAGCGCGGGAAACTATCTTTCCAAGCCACTTCAGAACAAGCTGATCGATTTGCTCGATTGGAAGAAAGAAACACTGAATCAAACAACCCTTTACCAAAAGGATGATAAATACGCTGATGTGCAGAGTTTTATCACAAGACCTCCCATAGATGAAATGGTGGGGGAGTATTTTTATAGTTTGGAAAAAAATAAAATAATTCCGGACTACCAAAAATCCCGGGATAAAACTGTGATTGACAGCAGTCTACGGGGTAGTCATACACTATATACATATTTGAAGGATGAAGATTTGAATTTCAGTTTTGGTAAATTTGACTTGAACTGGTATGCCGGACCGGATACTGTTACGGTTGATGTTTATAGGCAGAGTAATGGTGAAAAAATATATACGGCCGAGCTTTCCGATGACGGGGAGACAGGAATTACTGGAATCTACAAATCAAATCAGAATTTGTCTGTGATTATTCCAAACTTGGCGGAGGGTGTATACCGTATGGAAATAAGAGGAAGCGATGATACAGTGATCAGCAGAATATCTGCCGATCAGCACCTGATCGTCTTTGGTAAGTCGCTGTTCCTTATGGATAATCAAGAGTATTTTAAGACATTAGCCCCAGGTAGTAAGCCGACAAAACTAATTACTGCATCCTCAGTTTTGAATTTTAAAACATCACATCCTGCTGGACTGCAGAAGGTTCTGGTTGGAGCCCAGACAGTTAATATTGATTTAGTTAACAAGGATTTTAATTACCAAAATAATTCTGGTCTTGTACAAATCAGCGTTCCTAATAATGATTTAAACATCAGTTATAACGGATTTATGGCCTTTACTCGAAATCAGTATTTTAATCCCTTGCCTGATAATATTTCCGGGATTAATGGTAATACAGATATTAATTCTCTGGATTATATAATTACCGATTACACATCACCCAAAAATGAAGGGGGGTGGATGATGAATACTGCTACTTTTGATTTGAATAGGTTGTATAAGACTGACAACGACAATATCAGATTTCGAATAAGCGCCCCGCAATTGAGTGGTACGGGTGAAGTAATAAAAATTAGCCAAATTAAAATTAGCTATGAGAAACCTCCTTTAACATTACAGAGTCTGCCAAATAAAATTAAATCATATTTAAGTAAATTATTCACCAAGAATTAGAATGAATTTGCTATGGATTAAAGAAACAAGAGTATTTATCAGTAAAGCAAGTTGGTTTGTGTTTGTTGTTGCTTTGATTGATTATCTTATTTTGTTTACTTTCAATTCTATAGCCAACAACTTTCTTACCGCATTTTTTGATATAAAAAGCATACTGATTGTCATTATTGTCTCGGGATTATTATATATTATATCTAGAGACTGAATTTACGTGAATAAGGAAAAAGCACTAAGTTTAGTGCTTTTGATTTTACATTACCCAAAGGCAGGGTTATTTTTTAGTGTAGATTTTCATATTCGATACCCAAATTGGGCAGATTTTTTGTTCATTGTTTCCTTGATCAAGAATAGTGATTGTCATCTGATTTATTCCGTTTTCCAGTGAATTCAAGGAAGTCAGCGACAATGTCTGATAATCAGTTCCATTCAGTGTAAATTTCGCATCATCTTTGCCGTTTATTTTAATTTCTGCGAAAGTATTCTCATTTGAGCATGTTCTAACATCAAATGTCAGGTTGATCTGCTTTCCTTCATAGGAATATAGATATAGATACGCCTCATCATTGATTTTCCGTCTTTTGTTTGTGCCAAATTTATTTTCCAGAATATCCCAGCCGCCACTGATAACAAATGGCACGCTGTCATTAATGGCAACCCCATTTATTTTATAAATAATATAATCATGTCCTTCAATTTTTTGTATTGATGGAATTAATTCTTCAAGATAATTTGATAGTTCGTCTTCTATTTTTTCATCGACGATGTTTTTATCAAGATAGATGTATCCAATATCTTTATCATGCAGTATTCTAGCAATGCAGTCTTTGTAGTAATTAATTTCACGGATATCCCGGAAAGGTAATAATTCTTTATTTTCGTTCTGGTATGGTATGTGAAATAGCTCATTGATCAGCGGTAAGGTATTGAACAATTTCTGATTGCCATTATGATCTGGTTCAATGAAGTCCTGCAATGAAATAACCGGGTGGTTATTTATTTTCTGCCCATCATTGTCTGCTGTATTAATTGAATCAGACTGGATGGGAGGGTTAAGCATTAAAACAGCTTTAGTATCATCATTATCAAGATAATTAAAATCAGAATGCATTTCCACCTGCTCAGAGATAATTTGATAGTGAATATTTTTGAAATATACCCTCGGATCCTTATATGGCTCGTTAATATTTGAAATTCTGATTTCCATTGTGCTTTCACCTGCAACGACGTTATCTAATTTGATGTTGGTAGTGGTACTATCTTCATATGCAAAGTGTTTGGCGACTAACTGATTGTTATAATAAAATTCCACCAAGTTATATTCGTTCTTGTATGAGTTAATTTCCAGATCAATGTTTAAACTTGTTTCATGGTCGTTTAGATTAAATATTTGTAAATCAGCCTTGTCAGTAATCTTTCTGTTGTAATCGTTGATATTAAAATCATCCCATCCGTCACCGATAGAAATATAGACTGAGTCTGGTTTTATTTCCTGTTTTATTTTGTAGGAGTAAATATAATTATCCTGATATTTATTTTCAATGTCAAAGTTATTTTCTATAAAAGCTCTGAGCCTATTAAAACTATCCGGCTTGATATAATCGAGTCCTGTCCCGATAAACTCCTTCTGAATTATCAGATAGGGGATATGGTAATAAGTGAATATGCTGTTGGCCAGTCTTTCATAATCATGGTTGATAATATCTCTCGGAATGTCTTTTCCATTTGGAAGATTATACAGAATTTCAGATAAAACTGGTGTTGTGGATTGAAAATCCCAGTTGCCTTCTATTTTTCTGGCAGGATCCAATCCTGATATACGCTCTTTTTGGTAAATTGAGGCATAGTAGCGCGTCTTACCGTCCGCAAGGTAATTTGTGGAACCAGGTAGGTCTACAACGCCAAAATCTCCTTTTTCGGCTTTAATCTGGTCATAAAACGGAGAATAGTTTAATGTCGATAAGGTAGTCGGTAGAGCTAAATACTCAGCACTAAGCATAACTATTATTAAAAAGCCAAGCAGTAGTTGGTATATATATTTTCTGTTGGCAATAACATACTGTACACCAAACGCGGCAGCAATCGAAAAACAAAGCAGTGCAATAGCCCATAATCTTCCAACTGATCTGATATTGTCAAAAAAAGGAACATACTTATAGATCAGCAGATAGGGGAGGGGAATTTTAGGTTCAATAGTTCCTCCGAAATGAAGAAAGGGTCCGAGCGAGAGGACAAAAAAACCGATTGCGGAAATAATCCAGAAATACAGTTCTTTAATTTTCTGCTTTGAGTAAAATATCAGTGAGCAAATAAACAGTGCCAATCCTGTATAGCCTAGGTAGTTTGAATTTTCAGCTGTATTGCCAGTAAATAGATTTCTTAGTGGAGTAAATAATTTTGAAAATAACGTACTGAATTCCGGAGGAGTGATTATTGAAAGCGCATCTGATGAGTATCTTATTGTTTGCTCAATTCCTGGGTTCAGATAATTTTCTTCTGATGTTGATATGTTAATTAAAGGGATATAGTGCCAAAGTAACAAGAGGATTCCCAAAGCAAGTCCAATGATGGCATATCTTCTGAAAAACGTGGTTTTCATTATCCTATTATTGGAGTAAAGATAAAATATGAGGAAAGGAATCAGAAAAATAAAAAAGAAGGCGGCGAAGTGTGGTTCACCCTGCATAAGGAGGACAAAAAATATTCCAGACGAAAGCAAATATTTTAGGCTCGGTTTTTTTATGAACTTCATTATATAAAGTACGGTAAAAGGAATCCATTCAATATGTGTTGCCCCTCTAAAACCGCCCCATGCAAAGTGAGCCGGACTGAAAGCATAAATAAACCCAGCAATGAATGCGGAAATTTGTAATCGCGCTCCGGTGAACTTCAGTTGAGTGAAAATGTATTTTGTCAGTAGATATACGCTGAACCCTGATGCGACAAATGAGAAAAACCAAAATATATTATAGCCAGCCGGTTGCCCAAATAAAAACATGAAATATGTATTAATTGTTACCGGATCCAGATTTGCATTACTAACAGTGTCCCAGATGCTCTGGAGATGCCCTAGTGCTTTGAGTCTTTCAAAGTCATTAATAATTTCAGCCAAACTTTGAAAAACATCACCGCCATTACCGATAATTTTGTTCTTGTAATTTAGTATAAGCGGAAATGTTAGGAGTATGGAGAAAATGAAATACAAAAAAACAGCAAGCACATTTTGCTTATATATTGATTTATTCTTTCCAGATTGGCGCTTTTTATTCACTATATCTCAGTATATACTATTGAAGTGTAATTGAATATTAGCAGTAAAGCATCAGTAATTCAAGTTTTGTACATACGTTCGTAGTATGATATATTTAGTTGGAAAGAAGGCTGTATAATCAATGAAAATGTATTTGTGAAAGTAAATTTTCTTAAATTACGCAATAAGATTTTAATCAGACGTAAGTATCACAGGCTACATCAGTTTGCCCAGGTTATGTCTGTTTTTGGCATTGTAGGTTCAATTATAGTACTGTTTTCGCAGTTGCCACTGATGCAAAAATTTACATGGACGTTTAATTTGGATATATTTGTGTTTTTGCTTATTTTACTGGATTCTATTGTATTATTTGGTGTGCTTGGAAGAAAGAAATTTGTTCGAAACAGGACTTGGGTATGGGTATTCTTTCTACTGCTGTTGATGAATTCACTTTGGGAACTGGCCGGGCAGACTTATATAGATATTTATCAGTTCAATATTTGGCAGAATTATTTGATATTGTTTGTCGGCTTATTACTGTTGGAACCTGTCAGAAATTACATTAAGAGTTTCCATGAAAAACCAATCAATATTAATATCGATTTTAATAATGAGAGAGAAAAAGATGAAATCGACGAGCAGAAAAAAACAGATATATTTAAGAAGAAATACGCGAGGGTAAACAATATTCCTCTATTGAATAAACTCGCGTTATGGTTCTATAAGCAGGGGAAATGGTATAGCGTCGGATTAGTATCCATTTTCATTTTAGGATTTTTAATTCGGCTAATACTTGCAGTTAGAGGGGGCATCGATTTCGATGAAGGAATTCATATCTATGACGCAAAAATGGTTTTTGATGGACTTTTACCGTTCCGGGATTATTTCACCAGAGAACCCTAT
Organism: Patescibacteria group bacterium; assembly: GCA_041666845.1. Taxonomy (GTDB): domain Bacteria; phylum Patescibacteriota; class Patescibacteriia; order UM-FILTER-42-10; family UM-FILTER-42-10; genus JAHJEX01. Next base: position 70,643 of record JBAYGC010000001.1, read on the forward strand.
TATATTTATTTACTAGCGATATTTGTTAAAATATTCGGAGCAAATTTACTGACCTCCCGTTTATTATCAGTTGGTTTTTCAAGTGCCACTATCTTTATTATTTATTTAATCGGAAAAAGAATTTCAGCAAAAAAGGTCGGATTGATTTCCGCTGGTTTTTTTGCGTTTTCACCATTTGTAATATACAACACTTATCTGGGGAATCTATATGGCGTATATCCTTTTGTACTGGCTCTGTTAATTTTATCTACACTGAATATTCTGAAAAATAAAGGAAATTCAAATATAGTGTTTGCAGGAATTACTGCTGGGCTGGCGGCGCATTTTTATCGGATAACTATTTTTTATTTTCCGATCATTGGATTTATATTTGGATTAAGATACGCCAGTGAATTTGGTATAAGAAAATTGTTTAAATATTATATTTTTCTATCAATACCATTTTTCTTTCCAATAATATTTTTTTCTTACTATGCAGGATATAGAAATTTTGAGATTATATATGGCACAAATGAACTTCTAATAGGCTATATATTTGTATTAATAGGATATTTATTAGGAGTCATGAAAGCCAAATGGTTTTCAAGTGATAAAACCAATATATTCTTAACTACTGTTGTACCTGTGGCCATTGTTGGACTATATGTTGTTTCCATGTATAAATTTGGAGCGGGATTTGGGAATAAAATAAAAATTTTGTTTGATTCGCTCATAAAGAATTATCATTACGTTTATTTGATTCTATTTGCCATATTGATATACATAAAGAATATATTCAGAAATAAGCCGTACCTGTATAGAATACTACTCGTTTTATCTGTTCTTATTATGATTATGATTGGATATCTCGGTTATATTTCTCTGGAAGGTCTTCAGCTCTGGGGGGTTAGTGTGTTGACGAACGATTTCAAGTATTTATTTTTTATTTTAATAGTATTTTCACTTTTAATACTGCTATTCTTTTTATCAAAATGTAATTTCAATAAAGTAAAATTTCCCAATGACATGGGAGTCCTATTTCTGATTTTCTTTGCGCCGATACCATTTTTTATTGTCAGTGCTCAGTGGTTTGCTGGCTATTTTTTACCCTTTACTATCGCTGGTAGTGTCATCGCAATTATCGGCATAATCATTTTAACTAGAGTTTATAAGGTTTTGAGTTTAGTTGAGAAACTATTTGTCATTTTAGTTATACTAGGGATATGGTATGTATCGATATCAATTTATGTAAATAATCCTATTCGTCAACGATCAATTTGGAGTCAAAAGTCATATATTGAAATAGGCGAATATATTCGGGAGAACACAAGTGAGAACGAAGAAGTTTTTACGAATGCGCTAGTATATATTACCCCCAATAACCGCAGGTCAGTAATGGATTTATCGCGTATTTCACTTTACGCTGTTAGCCCGGTTGATATGCCGGATTATATTGGTACGGCAAAGAATCTGATTCCTTCCGGTGAATTGTCTGAATATGTGAAGAATAATGTAAATCTTATTCTCATGGACAGCCGGACAAAGGTAATATTTAATACTAATTCTGACTTTGCCGATATTCTGGACGGATATCACATAGATAAAAGCTGGCCGGAATATGAGATTTCCGCCTGGAAAAGAAATATTAAATGATATAATTAATTACGCTTTCCTGGTTTTTAGAAAAGCTTTTATTTGCGCTTTTTCAAATATAGCTCGCAAGTAGAAATTTTTTTTGCGGTTGAAAATACTTGCAAATAATATAATAGCGGCATCTTTTATCAGAATAAGCTTTAGAAAACTGTGGTTACTCCATAAATTATTCAGCTCGGGATGAAGATTTAACAGAATTCTTTTATTCCTTCCGGCTGATTCCTGTCGTTTGGTGTAGCTATTAATATCTGCATAAAAATGATCATGGTATACGACCGCCTTTTGGTTATAGTGTATCTTGTGTCCTAGTTTTTCCAGCCGGTAACCAAGCTCAATATCTTCAAGATTGCATCCTGGAAACCCCTCATTAAACTTTTCTGTTTTTAGAATATGAGCTGGTACGGAAATATTTGAAGTATAAAATCTTCGATACCCAACATCTGTGATGTTTTTGATTCTGAAATCAAACTGAGGCCCGGCCGGAGAAATAAATCTCATCAGGCTGTTTAATTTCAAATTTTTGTCCCAGTCGACAAAGCCCAGAGCACTTATCTCAGCGCCGGCATTTTTATGGCTTCGCAGATGCTCGGACAGCAGATCAATACTTGCATAGGTGTCATCGCCCAGGAATATTATATACTGACCGTTGGCATTATCTATACCCATATTGCGTGCGGCGGCGGCACCTTTGTTGTTTTGGATCAAATATACTAATTCAAATGAGTAGTTATTTTTTAGTGAAATTGTATTTTTATATTCCGGTTGGGTGGATCCGTCATTAATAACAATCACTTCGAATGCTTGTTTCGAAAACGACTGATTTTCCAGCGACTGCAAAACTTTCACCAGTTTTTCAAATCGGTTAAATGTGGGGACTATTACGGAAAAAGTATATTTATACATTAAATTATTTTTCAATAAAATATATTTTTCTGTAGCATTTGCCGGAATTAACTGAAGAGGCAAGCCTTCTGCCAGTATCTGATTTTGATTGCGAAATTTTGCTTGAGATTTTATTCAATAGGGGGAGGCTTTCAAATACAACCAGCAAAAAATGGAATATAACATTTTCGTTTTTTACTACGGAATATTTATAACCTTTCTGTTTCAGAATTTCATCAATAAAGTGCTCGGACGGGTATTCAATGGATAAATGTTCAGTCAGCCATAACGGCGCCTTTCTGCCGAATAACCGGTAGTATTTATTGATGAGTATATCCATTTTTTTTGCCGGTTCACCGCAGGGGAAACCGATTACGGCGTATTTGCTTGCCACTCTCAATATTTCATTCACTGATTGTTCCCGCGCTGTCTGGCTGATATGTTCAAATGTATCAAGCGAAAAAACCAGATCAACACCGGATGATTCTAGGGGGATACGGTCGGCGCTTGCCACTATTCGGCGCATCCTGGTGTTCTGATTAGTTTTTATTTCTTTACTATAATCATCAAAAGTCGTATCGATACCGATAAAATCAATGTCCAAAAACCGACCAATACCATAACTGCCACTGCCTATTTCACAGATAGTCGCCGGTTTTTTTTCAGCGATATAATTAATAACTGGGATGTATCTGACTAGTTGATTTAGCATAAAAAGTAATTAAATTATTTCTTAATTCCAACTGCCCAAATGTTATTAGCAAAGATATCCTTTAAAAATGGGAGTAATGAAGGGGTTAATAGTAAATATCGAAATATACCAATAGGGCTTTTGAGTAGAAAAAGGTCACTGAGATATGCTTTGTTTATAACGAATTTGGCTCGAACTAAGTTAGATTTTACAGACGCCAGCGTTTGTTCGTTTACATGCATAATTTTATCATATGGTATGCGCGGATCATCATCGTATCTGATTTTTCTCTTAAGGAATGGTTCAAATAATATTTTACTTAATATATGGTAAATGTGTTTTGTGTAGTACTTGTAGCCGATTTCAAAATATTTTTTATTAGGATATGTATGCAATATTATCCTGCCACCCGGCTTTAATACGCGGAAGATTTCAGTCAAAGCCTGATCAACCTCTTCCTGATACAAATGCTCAATAACATCAAGGAAATATACCATATCAAATGTGTTGTCAGAAAAGGGGAGAATTTTGGATGTTTGAAGTGCAATTTTTATTCTACTTTGGGTTTCCATATCGCATGCCGAACGTGCTTCCTCAGCTAGTGAAATTGCATCTGATGCATAATCAATTCCCCAAATATATGCACCGTGTTGAGCCGATTGAACCAACATTTCTCCTCGGCCACAACCATAGTCTAAAATCCTTTCGCCTGATCTAATTTGGGCAAGTTTTACAGACTTTTGCAGACGTTTATCAACCTTTTTTCCTTTGTATGTTTCCCATACTTCTGCACTTCCACATCCTCCATCAGTTGTAAAGTATTCTTTATCGTATTCCTTCTGATCTACTTGTTTCATAATTTGTTGGTCTTAGTTTATATATTATTAGTAAAATTATCGCTGATAATAACATACTTGTGAACGCACTATACGCAGCACCAATTGAGCCGTATCGGGGAATTAACCACAAATTGATGCCAATATTTATTAGTACATTAAAACACGTTACATATAAGGCAGTTCTTTGCCTATTAGTTGACGAAAGGAGTACACCTAAAAAATTTGTTAAAAATGCAAAAGGAAGAACAAAACCAAGAACCTGTAGTGACGAAGCTCCGGGGAGATATTCATTACCATAAACAATTGAAATCAGCCATTCTGCACTAAAATATATCCCGATAGCCATAATAATTCCGATGGCAAATTGAATTAGTAGCCACATATTGATTTTTTGTTTCAGAAGATGCAGTTCTTTGTGTTGTTTTGATAAAACCGGATAGATTGCTGCATTTGCTAGACTCGGAAATAGCATTGAAATAAACAGGAAATTATAGGCGGCACTGTACCAACCTGTCTCAAGGTCGCCTTTGATAAATGAAACCATAACTGTATCAATATTAAAATATGCAGTGACAAAGATCCCAGAGAGTGCAAAGGGCCAGCCTTCTTTAATAAGAAAGAGTAAGGTCTGTTTATCAAATTTTAAACTGAATTTAGAAAAAAATTTCTTAATCCAACGTACGGAAATGATAAATGTAACGGCGGATGCGAATACAAAACCAAAAATCAACACGGTCATATCTTTGATATATATACTTGCAAATACTACGTATAAAACCAGAATAATACTCTCTATCAGCTTCAGAAGTGTTTCAAATTTCATCTTCTCAAACGCGCGGTAAATTGATTTGGAAAATGTGTTATAGGAATTGAATACCACGTAAAAAGATAGGACATAAACCAACAGATTTACTTCAGCCGGTTTGTTTGTAAAGATTGTTGAAATAATGATGAACACAACAGTTAGAATGCTTAGTATGATTTTAAGGATCATACTGTTTCCGATCAATAATACTGCGCTTTCTTTATCCCGCGCCACTTCTCTGATGATCAGATTATTTATGCCAAAATCGGCAATCACCGAAAAAATTATTACAAATGATATCGCGTAGTTGAATTGTCCGAACAGGTCACTACCGAATGATCTTGCAATAATTATCGTAATTAGAAAAAACACGCCTTTATTCAGTAATTCGGCGACAGCGAGCCAGCTGGCGTTTTTTAGAATGTTCTTGATCATATTATTATTTGAAAACCATATCCTTCATTGATACTGGAAATTTTTTAAACCAACTTGCTATCTCATAATTACTCACTTGCTTTGTTTTCTGAATATGACGTCTTTTTGTGAGCATATTTGGTAAATTGATTAAAACACTGAACCAACCTTTTAAAACTATTTTAAATGGTGTGAGTAGTCCAGAGCTTCTTCTTAACTCATGCGACGGCCCCCTTTTTGTCCTTATACTGCCTATTAGAAGATAATATCTGTAAGGTGTTAGTAATACTGCCCGCCAAAAATATTTAGCTGGGAGGTCCTTAATTATGACAAAAAAGCGATTGCGATTGATGTGGTAGGATTTAAAAGGCGAGAAAGACTGTGCTGTTGCTGAATGAATGTGATAAACAATTGCTTGCGGGCAAGAGAATGCTTTCCAGCTACGTAGCCTCAATTCCCAGGCTAAATCAAAATCTTCATAATAGGCGAAAAATTCGCTGTCAAAAATCTCGTCTTTATATTTAATTTGTTTAAGTGCATCAACTCTGTATAAAGCAGCACCGGCGCAGACGCCGAATATTTCTTCTTGTTTATCATATTGGCCATGATCGATTTCTTTGGAACCCCTACCTAAACCACCACCATCAATTCCGACAGTCACTCCAATACTATCGATTAGATTATTTTGGTGATAATATATCATTTTAGGAGCAATTGAGCCGATTTGCCTGTCTGATTCTGCAAGTAGTACAAGATTTGCCAAAAAATTAATATCAGCTTTCGTATCATTATTTAAAGTAACAATATACTCGATTTCATTATCTTTAAAAACTTCACGCAACGCAACGTTATTACCTTCTGCAAAACCAACATTTTTTTTCAATCGGATAATTTTAGTATCAGGAAAATTTTCTTCAACTAAATGTACGGAATTGTCGTTGGAACCGTTGTCAACAAAATATATATCAAAATTCTGAAATGTCTGACTCTGTATTGAAGTGAAACAGTTTTTTAGAAATTTAGCCCCATTCCAATTTACAATGATTATTGCAACTTTATTTTTCATTCTTTCTCGCTAACAAAATTATTTCTCCAAAGTATGGATAAAATCTGGAAGGAACTAAATTTACCAGATAATTAAGAATTTTCCATAAGAAATTATACTTTGTAAAAAAACCGGAAAACATAACAGAGTTGTATGTTTTAATCTTTTCTACCGTAAAGCCATGGTCGGTCAAGTATTTTCTTAGATATTCCGTGTCATAGTATCTGAGATGTCCCTCGTGGTATTTACCGGCAATCATTTCAGAAAACCATCCTGAAAAAGGAACCTCAATTATGATCGCAGTATCTTGGTTGGCGATTTTTCCTACACTATTTATTAAAGCGTCCGGTTCGAACGCATGTTCAAGTACATCTAACATTACAATTACACTAGCTTTTACAACATTTGGTATATTTTTACCGTCAAAATCAAAAAAACTTAGTTTTTCAGTAGTGTATTGTTTTCTATTTTCTTCAATTACTTTTTTTGAGATGTCTATTCCCACTCCATAATTGATTTGATTTTCTATCTTGCGAAGAAAAAGACCTTTTGAACAGCCAATATCTAACACATTGTCATTTGCTGAAAAATTATACAAAGTATTCAGTCTGTTGAGTTTAATCTCCATCTTTTTGTCCTGATCATCACCATGTTGTCTGATTGAAGTATTATTATAAAAATTGATTAATTTTTTCTCAATTTCAGAATTAAATGGGTATTCGAAATACTTTTTCATTTAGTTATTAATTAATGTAATATATCTTTTCGCAATATGGTTTGATGCGTAATTTGTAGGCAATTTAATATTCATCTTGCTCATATTTTCTCTAGTTTCTTTATTGTTGATAATATTTTCAACACCATTTGCAATTGCCTGTTCATTCATTGTTTCTATCAATAAGCCATTCTCATTATCTATAACTAAATCTGTTTGTCCCCCTTGTTTTGTAGCTACAATCGGCAAGCCTACTTGCATCGCTTCCAATAAAACGATTCCAAATCCCTCATGCAGTGAACTTAGTACATATACATCTGAAATACTGAGGTATTGAAATTTCTGTTCTTCGGTAGTTACGCCAAGGAGATGTACTCTACAATTTAAATTCAACTCATTTGATAGTGCCTTTAGATTCATCATTTCCGGTCCGTCACCGATAATCAGTAGCTCTATATTTTCATCAAGACGGGTAAGCGATTTAATTAAATAATCAAAGCCTTTTCTTTTCACCATTCTGCCGACTGATACTATATATTTTTTTGAATTTTCTAATCCAAGTTCTTCACGACTTTTTGTTGCAAAATCAAATATTTCATATGCTAATGGAATTATCTCAATGTTGTGTTTTGGTTTATATAAATTTAATGCATTGAGCTTTGTGTTATTGGATTGCGCGACAACCACTGAAGAATTGTTTAGAATATTTCTGATTATTTTTCGGTAATACCAGTGTCTGTGTGGGGAGCTTTCTTTTGAAGGGTCATAAATGTCTCCACCGTGGATTGAAAGAATATTTTTTAGGTGAAAAATCTTTGATAGTAAATAACCGATTGGGCCAGTCGGCAGTACAAAGTGAGTATTGATAAATTTGTATTTATACTTTTTACATAGTGCAAATCCTTTGATAAATCCGAAAAATATATATGATAGCATCGATAAAAAAGATGCGGCATGCGGATCTTTTCGGTTAAATATTTTAACTCTATGTACGTTGATGTTATCTACAACTTCGAATTTTTTCGCATTACCAAAACGACTGGTTACGTAATCCACTTCGTAACCCAGGCTTATAAATCCCTTGGCAAGTTTGTAGGCGGCAACTCCACCGCCACCACCTAGCGGTGGAAATTCATAATTAAGTATCAGAATTCTCATCACTATCCTTGTTCTCAATTACTTCTTTGATTGAATAGATTGTGCGTTTGCGGTCGTAGAATGTTTTGACGGCGATATCGGCAAGCAGTCCGGATACAAAAAGTTGTACACCGGTCAACATCAGAAATACGGCAATCAGAGGCCAGATGCTGTTTTGGAGTGCTATTCTACCCAGTATTCTTGCGATAGCCAGGTATATACCGAGTAATGTTCCGGCTGTACCCAAAAATACGCCCATGCTCCCGAACAGATGCAAAGGACGACCGGAATACTTGCGCCAAAACCATACCGATATCATATCAATCAAACCCTTGATAACTCGTTTCCAGTTATATTTTGTTGTGCCAGTAGTTCTGGGTCTATGATTGACCTTTACCTCGCCAATTCTGAAACCCTGCCATTTGAGAATTCCCGGAATGAACCGGTGGATCTCGCCGTAAAGCGTAAGATTTTCAAAACATTCGCTTCTAAAAGCTTTTAATGTACAGCCGGAATCGTGGATTTTATCGTTGATGAAAAATTTTCTTAAAAAATCTGCGCCTCTGGAAACAAACCGCTTGGAAAAATCATCTTTCCGGTCAAACCGCCAACCGGAAACAACATCATATCCATCAGCCATTTTATTTAGGAGATTTGGAATATCCCTCGGATCATTCTGGCCGTCGCCGTCCATGGTGATAAATATTTCACCCTCCGCATTTTTGAAACCGGCATCCATAGCGGCTGTCTGTCCGAAATTCTTTCTAAATCTGATTATTTTGATAGGGGATAATGACTGCAATCTCTCAAAAGTGTGGTCATTTGATCCATCGTCTACGAATATTATCTCGTATGGTTCGTTTAGACCCCCCATCACTGATTTAATTTCAACAAATAAAGGCTGAACGGCATCCTGTTCGTTAAATGCGGGTACGATTATGGAATATTTATATTTCTTTTCTGTGTCACTCATTGTATTTATTTATAATATTCTTTATACCACTCAATAAATTGATGAATACCTCCCTCAATATTTGTTTTCGGTTCAAATCCGAGCATTGATTTAGCTTTGCTAATATCAGCATGTGTCTTCTCTACATCACCGGCCTGCATTGGAAGCATTTTCATTTTCGCCTTCAAACCAAGCTCTTTTTCTATCAGTCTAATAAAATATTCGAGACTAACAGTATGTGAATTGCCTAAATTAAAAATCTCATATTTATGCGGAAGCTTCAACGCACTAATCACGCCGTCAATTACATCATCAATATAGGTAAAATCGCGGTGGTGCTTGCCGAAGTTATAGACGTCTATCTCATCACCGGCGATAATTTTCTTGGTGAATTTATAATATGCCATATCGGGGCGACCGTACGGTCCGTAGGCAGTAAAAAAACGTAGTCCCGTAACATTTAAATCATATAATTTGTGATATACGTGCGCCAGCAGTTCGCAGGATTTTTTCGTTGCCGCATAGACAGAAATAGGGGAGTCAACCGGATCGTTTTCAGAAAATGGGATTTTTGTATTTCCGCCATATACTGAAGATGAGGAGGCAAAAACAAAATTTGTAATATTATAATCTTTTGCTAATTCTAAAAGATTTAATGTTCCGCGGATATTTACATCCTGATAGATAAATGGGTCTTCAATTGATGCTCTTACACCGGCCCTGGCCGCTAAATGGCAGATTCGGTCAATTTTATGCTCTTTAAATATTTGTTTTAATCGTTCAAACTCTCTGATATCTGCCCGATATATCGGAAACTTAAACTTACCTAGGAGTTTATTTATCCTGTCCTCTTTTAATTGTGGATCGTAATAATCGTTGAAATCATCAACGCAGACAACGTTTTCGCCGTTTTCAATAAGGCGTTTTATGGTGTGTGAGCCGATGAATCCAGCTCCACCAGTTACAAGCGTAGTGGACATTAATTAACTGTAATTTATTGAATATACTCTGAGATTATACAAATTTTACAAGTTTTTGGCAACTTTTGCTTGTCAAACACAAAACTAAGAATGAATGTTCCAGAATATAACTTTTTTTAACTAAATTATTTTGTATTTCTTTCCGACTTTTTCAAAAGCAGAAATTGCTTTATCCAGATCTGCTTTAGTATGCCCGGCGGATATCTGTACTCTGATTCTAGCTTTGCCTTGTGGTACAACAGGGTAATAGAAACCGATAACATAGATTCCCTCAGCCAATAAATCTTCCGACATTTTCTGGGCCAGTTCTGCTTCATACAGCATGATCGGAACGATCGGGTGGACACCTTCTTTGATATCGAAACCAATTTTGGTCATTTCGGTACGGAAGTATTTGGCATTATCCATTACCGTTTCACGGAAAGACGGATTCTTTTGGATGATATCTAAAATTGCAATAGATGTTGCGGTAACTAGTGGAGATAAAGAATTAGAGAAAAGATATGTTCGGGAACGTTGGCGCAGGAGATCAACAATTTCTTTCCGACCGGAGACAAATCCGCCGGATGCACCACCCAGCGCTTTACCTAGAGTACCGGTAACTAAATCAACTTTGTTTGCAACTTCATAATATTCAGGCGTGCCTTTGCCACTCTTTCCGATAAAACCCGATGCGTGTGAATCGTCAACGACAACCAAAGCCCCGTATTTTTCCGCCAACTCACAGATGGATTTAATATCTGCGATGTGACCATCCATACTGAACACGCCGTCGGTGGCAATTATTTTTCGGCGAAAATCCTTACTTTCCTTTAGCTTTGTTTCCAGGTCATCCATATCCATGTGCTGGAATATCTTCCTTTCCGCTTTAGAAAGGCGCACGCCGTCAATAATACTGGCATGGTTCAGTTCGTCGGAGATTATTACATCATCCTTGGACGTAATTGTCTCAAACAGACCGGTGTTGGCATCAAAGCATGAAGAATACAATATTGTATCTTCTGTGCCGAGAAACTCTGACAGTTTATTTTCCAGAGTCTTATGAATAGATTGTGTACCGCAGATGAACCGGACGGATGACAGACCATAGCCCCACTGGTCAAGGGAACTTTTCGCTACAGTGACTACATCCGGGTGGTTTGCGAGTCCCAGGTAGTTATTTGCACAAAAATTCAGCAATTCTTTTCCATCAGCAATAATTTTCGCGCCCTGCGGTGTTTCCAGAACCCTTTCTTTTTTATACAGATTATTTTCTTTTATCGTGTTAATCTCCGAGAGAAAACCGTCTTTTGTGGTATTGTCCATATTTTTAAAAATTATAGTAAAAAATTAATTAGAAAAAGCATTCATCAGAAACGATGAGGTAATGCGGTCAAGAATTATCGCAAATACACCTTTATTGTATCAGGAGCTGTAATTTTTTTGTAGTGTATAAGTATTAAATCAGGATACACTTGTTTTGACTTCGTGCGTAAATATTAGTAAAATAGAAGCTGTAATTGCTGATTCTGTCGGATAAACGTCAGCCTTTACAATGCAATAAATGACAATAACGAACAAAATTTATGAAAGGTATAATTTTAGCGGGAGGACAGGCCACTAGACTACGGCCACTGACCCTGGTTACCAATAAGCATCTTTTGCCGGTTTATGATAAACCGATGATTTATTATCCTTTGTTGACCCTGGCCAATGCCGGTATCAAAGATATCATGATTATTTCCGGCAAAGGGCACGCCGGCCACTTTTTGGAGCTATTGCGCTCCGGCGAAGAATTTGGTGTGCGATTATCCTATGGGGTACAGGAAGAGGCCGGCGGGATTGCGCAGGCTCTGGCTTTATGCCGGGATTTTGCGGATGAGGATAAGATCGCGGTAATTCTCGGCGACAATATTTTTGAAGATAATGTGGCAAAACAAGCCGCATTGGATTTCGAACAGCAGGAAAAGGGGGCAAAAATATTTCTTAAAGAAGTTCCGGATCCGGAACGTTTTGGTGTGGCGGAAATCAGCGGTGATAAAATACTTGGCATTGAAGAAAAACCGAAAAGTCCGAAGAGCTCCATGGCCGTCGTTGGTTTGTATATGTATGACAATCAGGTATGGAAAGTTATAGAAAATCTGAAACCGTCCGGCAGGGGAGAGTTGGAAATTACTGATGTGAATAACTATTATATTAATCAGGGGACAATGACTTACGAAGTTTTGAGTGGCTTATGGACGGACGCGGGCACGTTTGATTCGCTTTATCGCGCTAATAAAATCGTAGCAGAAAGAAATAAACAATAATCATATGATTGACGGAGTAAAAATCAAAGAGCTAATTGTCAGGCAGGACATTCCTGATACCGATGAAGCCACGGAAAAACCCGGGTTCCTGATGGAGGTATTGCGTGATGACGAGAATTTACTGACTAAATACGGACAAACAACTTTTACCGTCGCTTACAAAGGAACAATTAAGGCATTCCATTACCACGAAAAACAGGACGACCTTTGGTTTGTCGCAACCGGCAAAGCGATGATTGTTCTGCATGATTTAAGGCCGGAATCGCCGACTCATGGTGAAACGCAGGTGATCAATGCCGGGGTTGATGATTATAAACTGGTGGTCATTCCGATCGGTGTTGCACACGGCTACAAGGTGCTTTCAGACGAGCCGGTACTGCTTTTTTATCACACTACAGAAAGTTACAACGCTCAAGAGCCGGATGAGAAGCGGATGGCGTATAATGATTCGAAAGTGGGATTTGACTGGAGTCGGAATTCATAAATAAATTGGCAGAATCTGGTAAATCGTATCATTCCAGACTGTTTTAAAAAATAATCACATATGAAAATACACATCTCAGGATCGCTGGCGTACGACCGGATTATGGATTTCCCGGGACATTTTAAAGATCATATTTTATCGGAAAAAGTTCATATGATCAATGTCAGTTTTGGTATTAATGTGCTGAAGGAAAATTTCGGCGGTACAGCCGGCAACATTGCCTATACCTTAAAATTATTGGGCAGTGACCCGACAATTGTCGGTACAGCCGGCAGAGATTTCAGGCCGTACGCGGAGTGGTTGAGAAAGCATAAAATAAGCATGGCCGGAATCAAAATAATACCGTCCGAACTGACGGCCGGAGCCTATATTATTACGGACCGGTCGAATAATCAGATTACTGCCTTTCACTTTGGTGCGATGTCCCATTCGGTGGGAAAATTGGGTACGCCTGGTAAAAACAGCCTGGTTATTATTTCCCCCGGCAATGCTTCAGATATGGTAAAAACAGTCAGAGCCTGTAAAAAAGGCGGGATGCCGTACATTTTTGATCCGGGTCAGCAGATTCCGGCGCTTATCACAAAGGATCTTCGATATCTGCTGGAGGGTTCGGATATGTTCATCGTTAATGACTATGAATATGCCTTAGTTACCAAGAGATTGAAGCTCAGTCAGACGAAGTTAATGAAAATGACTAATACGGCGATTATTACCAAGGGTGACAAGGGTTCGCAGGTGACCACTGCAAACGGGACTTTCTCAGTCAGGGCAGTTACACCCAGAAAAGTAGTTGATCCGACAGGTGCCGGGGATGCATTTCGTTCCGGGCTAATTCATGGTATAATAAAAAAGTACCCGTTAAAGAAAGCTGTTCAGCTGGCCACATTGGTCGCTACCTATCCGATTGAGCACCACGGTACGCAGGAACATCGTTTTACAAAAAAAGAGATTGCTAACCGGTTTATTAGCAATTTTAAAGCAAAATTAACTAATTAATAAATAATGAGTTCTATGAATCTCTCATTTTCCAAACAAAGCCCGACAACAAAAGTACTGGTTATAGTACTTGGTCTTGCATTGCTGGCATTCCTGGTTTTCGGGGTTATAACGGTAGTTCTGGGTAAATAAATTCGCTTAATCAAATGCAAAAAGTAGGGGGTATCTCCTCTGCTTTTGTGTCTTAAAATCATTAATTAACCTATTTTCATGAAAAAAAGCAACAAGAAGATTGCCAACTATGATATTAAAAATATTCGTTTGGCGAGCGTTGGTAAAAAAAGAATTGATTGGGCGGAAAAGCAGATGGACGTATTGCGCCTGATTAAAAAGCGTTTTGAAAAAGAAAAACCGCTGGAGGGGATTAAGATATCCGCCTGTCTACATGTGACAACGGAAACAGCTAATTTGATGAATACGCTGAAAGCCGGTGGTGCAGACGTGGTTTTGTGCGCTTCCAACCCGCTATCCACGCAGGATGACACAGCAGCATCAATTGTAAAAGATTTCGGTATCCCAACGTACGCGATTTGCGGTGAGGATCGAAAAGTGTACTTTCAGCATGTGAAAGCTGCGCTGGATCATAGGCCACAAATCACAATGGATGATGGTGCTGATCTTGTCTCCGAATTGTTGTCCAAAAGAAAAAGCCAAACCAAGGAAATTCTTGGATCTTCGGAAGAAACCACTACCGGTGTTATCCGCCTCAGGAGTATGGAGAAAAAGAATGTGCTGCGCTTCCCGGTGATTGCTGTCAATGATGCTAAAACCAAACATCTGTTTGATAACTACTATGGTACCGGCCAGAGCACTTTAGACGGTATTCTCAGAGCCACCAATATTCTTTATGCCGGCAGAACGGTTGTGGTTGCCGGTTACGGTTCCTGTGGGAGAGGATTGGCGATACGGGCAAAAGGAATGGGTGCGCACGTAATAGTTACCGAAGTTGATGCGCTATGCGCGCTACAGGCGCAAATGGACGGCTATCAGGTGATGCCGATGGAGCGTGCCTGTCGCTATGGTGATATATTTATTACCGTGACGGGTAATACCAGCGTGATCCGGAAAGAGCATTTTGCCAATATGAAGGACGGCGCGATTGTTTCCAACTCCGGGCATTTTGACGTGGAGATTGATATTGATCAGCTCAATAAAATGAGCACTGAGATTATTGAAACACGTGAATTTGTACAGGGCTACCGGCTCAAAAACGGCAAGGTGATTAATATTTTAGCGGAAGGTAGGCTAGTTAATCTGGCGGCTGCCGAAGGTCATCCGGCATCGGTAATGGACATGAGTTTTGCCAATCAGGCGCTGGCAGCGGAATATATTGCCAAGAATCATGATCAACTAGAAAACAAAGTATATACAGTTCCGGAGGAAATAGATCTGGAAATTGCCAGACTGAAGCTGAAATCAATGGGAGTTAAAATTGACTCTCTGACACCAAAGCAGAAGAGGTATCTGGAGTCTTGGACCGAAGGAACTTAAATAATGAATAATGTATGATTTAAATCGGTTAATTATACATTTTACATTTTAAATTATGAATTTACTAATTACTGGAGGAGCGGGGTTTATCGGCTCCAACTTCATCCACTACTGGCTGAAAAGTCATCCGGAAGATCACATTGTGAATCTGGATAAATTGACGTACTGTGGAAATCTGGAGAATCTAAAAAGTATCGAAGCCAGTCCAAATTATAAATTTGTAAAAGGGGATGTTTGTGATGCGCAGTTAGTAAATAAGGTACTGCAGGGAATTGATACGGTCGTGCATTTTGCGGCAGAGAGTCATGTGGATCGATCAATTTTAGAACCCGATGCATTCATAAAGACAAATATATTAGGAACACATGTTCTGCTTGATGCGTCATTGAAAAATAATATTAAACGATTTCATCATATCTCGACTGATGAAGTTTTTGGCGCGCTTCCCTTGGAGGACAATTCCAAATTCTCTGAAAGCACAAAATATGACCCCCGGAGCCCGTATTCCGCTTCTAAAGCCGCTTCTGACCACCTTGTGAATGCGTATTATACGACCTACGGTCTGCCGGTGACAATTACCAACACGTCAAACAATTACGGTCCGTTTCAGTATCCGGAAAAACTGTTGCCGTTGGCCATTACCAATTTGATTGAAAATAAAAAAGTACCAATTTACGGTGACGGTAAATATGTCCGCGACTGGCTCTATGTGGAAGACCACTGCCGGGCGGTGGAATTAGTATTGGAGAAGGCAAAAATCGGTGAAACATACCTGATCGGCGGACTGACTGAAGATGTAAACAATCTGGAATTGATCAGAAGAGTATTAAAGATTATGGGAAAATCAGAGGAAATGCTGGAATATGTTAAAGACCGTCCGGGGCATGACCGGCGCTATGCGGTGGATTGGAGTAAGGCGAAGAATGATCTGGGTTATAAACCGCTATACGATTTGGATACTTATCTGGAAAAGACGATTGACTGGTATCAGAAAAATGAAGATTGGTGGAAACGTATCAAGTCCGGGGATTATTTGAAATATTACAAAACACAATATGAGAAGCGATAAATTGGTATTAATCCTGGGAGCGAAAGGAATGCTCGGATCCGAGCTTTCTCTTATTTTCAGCGATCTGCAACCGATCTGCTGGGATATTGATGATCTGGATATTACTAAAGAGGAAATAGTACAAAAAAGAATCAGGGAGATGTCGCCATCCGTGATCATTAACGCTTCTGCTTATACAAATGTGGACGGTGCGGAGGACAATGAAGAATTGGCGAATCGAATCAACGGAACGGCCGTCGGACATTTGGCGAAAACCGCGGAACTGATCGGTGCGAAACTGATCCACTATTCTACCGATTACGTTTTTAACGGTGAATGTGAGTCCGGTTATCAAGAATCCGACAAACCGGATCCGGTCAATGCGTATGGCCGGTCAAAACTGCTGGGAGAGCAGGCGATTCAGAAAGAGTGTAAAGATTACTATATTATCCGCACTTCCTGGCTTTATGGCCGGGGAGGGAAAAATTTTGTCGATACAATGATTAAACTGGGCAAAGAAAATAAAGCAGTAAAAGTAGTAAACGATCAGTTCGGCAAGCCGACCTATACCGCTGATTTGGCTAGGCAGACCAGAAAATTGATTGAGGGTGATAAACCGTATGGTATTTATCATGTCACCAACGAAAAACAGGCTAGCTGGTTTGATTTCGCGGAAAAGATATTTGAGCTTTCCGGGATTAAAACGACAGTTATTCCTGTCACATCCGGTGAATTTCCGCGTCCGGCCAAAAGACCGAACTATTCTTCATTAATTAATACAAAAATTCCCAAGCAAAGGAGCTGGGAAAGCGCGCTGTCTGAATATCTGTCCGCAAGATAAATCTATTGCAACTGTTTTTGGAATAAATTCTGCGAAGAGTCATAGTAAAACATGACTCTTGTGTTTATATTGACACCAAACGGTATTGAATCAGTCTGAGCAAGATTTAGCATGTTCCGCTTGCCACGCCCGTCTAACTCAATTGCTTTAATAAATCCCTCCTGGCTGTAAATGATCCATTTGCCGTCGGGTGACCAGGTTGCATATTTTATTTTACCGCTGGATCTGATCAGCAGGTCCTGCTGTTTCAGTTCCGGATTGTATACCCAGATTTCGAAATCATTATACAGCAATAAATTACTGGCATCCGGCGACCAACTAAAACCAATAACATCCGGGTTGAGTTTATCCAATGTGATTGAAAACTGGTTCTGAATTTTTATTAATGATAACTCCTTATTTTTTTGATCATGAACTGTTAAGTAACCCTGGGCTGAATGCGATAATTGGTATTGATCATTGCTTGAAAATGTTGATATTTCTTCAGCACTATTAAAATTTATCGCACTCGATTGATATAGTACGGGATAATTGTCCTTATTTTGTATGTAGTAGACTGATTCGTTGATCACTAAGGCATCCTGAATCTGACCAGCAATTAACAGCTGAATCGAATTTTCTGCAAGATTGAGCCGACTTAATCCATTTTCCGATACTGTGTACAGCGCAGAGTCCGTACCCGTCGCAATAAGGTCGGATATTGAAAACCCAGTAATGTCTTTCAGCAGAATATCATACTGTCCGGATAGTGAAAGGATTCTAGAAATGTAATTCGTTTTAATGTCCTGTAAAAAAATGAACCGTTCATCTTCTGAAAATACCGGTTGCTGACCACTTTCTATTTTACTGATGGATAAAACGGTTCGCAGAGTATTTTGTTGTTTAACTGTCAGCGCCGGATTAGTATCGTTTGTATTTGTGACATAGGCAAAATATGAATTGTCTGCCGAAAAAATCAGATCCGTAACTTTCTCTTCCGCAACTAGTGTCGGACTGTCTGTTTTTAAAAGACCAACTCTTTCTGTTGTGGTTGATTGATTGGCAAAGACAGGTAGCGTTTTCTCCCACGGAAAATACCCCAGTTTTTCAATTGAAACGGAGTATTCACCGGGAAACAGATTTTTTATCACCTTGGGGGTTTTTGACCCGGTGGCTTCGCCATTAATTTCTATTTGCGCATTGCGCGGATCTGAATCAACAGCTAAAACACCGGTTTTAATTACTTTATATTCATTGAAATCATATCGAAAACCGGTTGCGTATAATATCAGTAGGGGAGCAACGATGATAAACACAAAAACCAGGCTTAATGCGTATATTCTGCGGTATTTCTTCTTCATTTTGACCAGAATGAAATTAGTAGGTAATATACATCATGTAGGATATCTTATTCTACCATATTTTTAAATTATAGGAATTTTTTTATGGAAAAATTTATTATCAACGGCGGCAGTCAACTTTCAGGCGAGATTGAAGTTGGCGGAGCAAAAAATGCGGTACTTAAGATACTGCCGGCTGCTTTATTGTCCAGCGAAACTCTTACGATAAGGAATTTTCCATTGATTGAAGATATTCATAGAGCCTCCGATTTATTAAAGGATTTAGGGGCGTCGGTTGATATGAACGGCAGAAGCTGCACGGTAAGTATACCGGAAATTAAGAAAAACATTCTAGAGCCGGAGTTTGTCAATAAATTCCGCGCTTCAATTATGTTTGTCGGGCCGATGCTGGCCAGAACTGGGGAAGTTCGATTTCCACATCCGGGTGGTTGTGTAATTGGCGCGGGCAAGAGACCGATTGATTTATTTCTTGAAGGTTTTAAGGCATTGGGTGCCGAGGTACAGGAAAAAGATGATATGTATGTCATAAAAGCCAAAAAACTTAAAGGCTGTGATTATTTTTTCACCACAGTCAGTGTTACCGGAACAGAAGGAATGATTTTAACCGCAGTATTGGCGGAAGGTGTCACGACGCTGAAGAATTGCGCTATGGAACCGGAGATTGTGGCATTAAGCGAATATTTAAATTTGAATGGAGCTAAGATTAAGGGTGCAGGTTCGCCGACTATTACCATAGAAGGAGTCGCGAAATTATCCGCTGGTGAGTATACAATCATCCCGGACCGCATTGAAACAGGTACTTTTGCGATACTGGCGGCGGCAGCTAAATCGGAACTAATGATTACCAAATGCAATCCGAATCACATCGAATCATTATTGAGTGTACTCAGTAAAACGGGCGTTACGTTTGAAAAGGGTGATGATTGGCTCAAAATTAAAGCCGCTAAAAAGATAAACCCGTACGACATAAAAACACACGAATATCCGGGTTTTCCGACGGATCTGCAGTCGCCCTATACCGTGTTGATGACTCAGGCCTCTGGTAGGTCGACAATTCACGAGGTGATCTATGACCGGCGTCTGCTATTCACTGATATGCTTGTGCAAATGGGAGCGGACATTATCATGTGTGATCCGCACCGCGTGGTAATCAGTGGTCCGACGAAACTGTATGGCAGGAAATTAACCAGTCCGGATCTGCGCGCCGGTATTGCGATTGTGATCGCCGCGGCGATTGCGGAGGGCAAGACCGAAATTGACAATATTTATCAGATTGACCGAGGTTACGAAAAAATTGAGGAACGACTGAGAAATATCGGCGTTAATATAAAAAGAGTAAACGAATAAATGGAAAACAATATAAATAGAAAATCACACCTGCAAAAGTATTTCAGATTTTACATCGGGGTATTACTACTTGTGATCACTTTTATGGGCGGAATGGTGGTCGGTGCCTGGAAGATTAACGGTGTTGCAATATCGCAGGTCGGTGATGTAGTCGTCAATAAGTTTGCCAATGACCCGGAAACTAAACAGATTGATTTTGATATATTTTGGGAAACGTGGAAGACATTACAGAATAAATATTATGCCCGCCCAGTAAGCGAGAGTGATCTATTCTACGGAGCGCTGGCCGGAATGTCTGCGAGTGTTGGCGATCCGTACACAGTTTTCTTTGATCCGGAAATCAGCAAAGATTTTACTGCGCAAATTAATGGAACTTTTGACGGTATCGGGATTGAGATCGGTATAAAAGATGAAAAACTGGTGGTGATTGCACCGTTGCCGGAAACTCCGGCGGCTAAGGCGGGTATTGTGGCCGGCGACCATATCGCAAGTATTAATGGTAACGACACGACGGGAATGACTTTGGATGCGGCGGTAACTATGATTCGTGGTGAAAAGGGGACAAGTGTCGATTTGGGTATAATTAAGGAAGGAAGCGAGGAAGTAGTTAATTTATCTATTATCAGGGATACAATAGTAGTTGAATCAGTGCACTGGGAGATGTTAGATGGAAATATCGCGCACTTGGTACTTTCCGATTTCAACGAAAATACCGATGCCGGTTTTGAAAAGGCAATCCGTGAGATTACACTTGCGCAGCCTAAAGGTATTATCTTTGATTTAAGGAATAACCCGGGCGGATTCCTGACAACTGCTGTGAATGTAGCCGGGTATTTTATCCCGAAGGACGGAGTGGTTTTGATTGAGGATTTCGGGAACGGAAACAAGCACGAGTATACTGTTGAGAATGGCGATAATTTTGTCGACTACACGATGGTTGTACTGGTTAACGGCGGTACGGCCTCAGCATCGGAAATTGTAGCCGGAGCTATCCAGGATCACAAAGTAGCCACTGTTCTTGGTGAACAAAGCTTCGGTAAAGGAACTGTTCAGGAACTGAAGGAGTTTGCTGATGGTTCGTCGCTTAAAATCACCGTGGCACAGTGGCTGACACCGGATGGACGTTCGATCAATAAAGCAGGAATTACACCGGATGTAATTGTAGAAAATACTCAGGCGGACGTTGAGGCCGGTATCGATGCCCAGTTAAACCAGGCGGTTAAAATATTAACCGAGCAGTAAACAATTCCGGCTTTTTCTGATATACTCAAACAGGAATAAATACGCAGAATATGGTTATTCGGCATTGTATGATGTGGAATTTTACTATATAATGGGCTGGAAAATAGTAGCAATTTAACTGTTATTTAAATAATAAGGCAATACTGTATGAAAGTAGTATTTTTAAAGGATGTAAAACCAAATGTGAAAAAAGGACAGGTGAAAAATGTGGCGGACGGTTACGCCCGTAATTATTTATTTGCAAAAAAAATCGCAGCTCCTTATACGAAAATTGTAGAAGCACAGTTACAGATTGCAAAAGAAAAGGCGGAACGGAATGAAATAAAAAAGGTAAAAAAAGCGGAAAATATTCTGGATAATCTAAGTGGTAAAAAAGTAATCATCAAAGCGAAAGCCAGTGAAGATGGAACGTTGTATGCCGGAATCGGGAAAAAGGAAATTATTCAGCAGGTGTTAACTGCGTATAAAACAGCTTTGTCTGAAGATCAAATAGTTTTGGAGAAGCCGATAAAGACAATCGGTAATCATGAGGTGGTTGTTATGGCAGATGCAAAAAAACAATTTAACTTATTGGTAACAATTAATAAAGAATAAACACGACTCATTTGGCGCATGTTTATTTGGAAAAAATCTATGCCGAAATCAAAAAAGAAAACTAAATATATATTCGTAGTTGGTGGGGTAATGTCGTCCGTGGGTAAAGGTGTTACTACGGCGTCCATCGGTAGAATATTACAAAGTAGGGGATATAATATAGCCACAATCAAGTGCGATATGTATATCAACATCGACGCGGGAACCATCCGTCCGACGGAGCACGGTGAAGTTTTTGTCGGCGAAGACGGGATTGAGGCAGACCAGGATTTGGGTAATTATGAAAGATTTACCGGTGTAAACTGCACTGCGGATAATTACATCACAACCGGCCAGGTGTACCGTGAAGTTATCAGAAAAGAAAGAAACCTGGAGTATGCCGGTGAGGATGTGGAAGTTGTTCCGGATATCCCTAATGAGATAATCCGCAGGATAAATGTTGCTGCAAGAAAGAATAAAGCTGACATAGTAGTCGTGGAGATCGGAGGAACGGTTGGCGAATACCAAATAATGCTATTTTTAGAGGCAGGAAGGATGTTAAGGTTAAAACATCCCGGTGATGTGGCATTCGTGCTGGTAAGCTACTTGCCGATACCAAGCGTAATTGGTGAAATGAAAACCAAGCCGACCCAGTACGCGGCCAGAACGCTGAATTCCGCGGGGATTCAGGCGGATTTTATTATTTGCAGATCAGAAAGAGTTTTAGATAAACCGCGCAGAGAACGCTTAGCGACCTTTTGCAGTATTCCGAAGGATCATGCAATTTCAGCACCTGATATGGAAAGCGTCTATGAAGTACCAATGGTATTTGAAAAAGAACAGCTAGGAGCTAAAATACTGAAAACACTCAATCTTAAAGAAAAGAAGAATGATATGATCGAGTGGAAGAAGATGGTGCAGAGGATTAAAAGTTCAAAAAACGAAATAAAAATCGGAGTGGTCGGAAAATACTTCGGCACGGGTAATTTTACACTGGCAGATTCCTATATATCAGTAATTGAAGCGATCAAGCACGCATCCTGGTTTCACAACCGAAAACCGGTTTTAACTTGGATTGATTCGGAGGAGTACGAAAGAAATCCGAAAAAAGTTACAGAATTGAAGCAGTATGACGGAATAATAGTGCCCGGCGGGTTTGGTTCAAGGGGGATTGAAGGTATTATCAAAGCAATCAAATTTGTCAGAGAAAATAATATACCATACTTGGGCTTGTGTTACGGTATGCAATTAGCAACAATTGAAATTACCAGAAATGTCTTGGGTTTGCACAAGGCCAATACAGTTGAAATTGATAAAAATACCCCGCATCCGGTAATTCACCTTAACCCGTATCAGAAGAAGAATATCAAGGAAAAAAGTTATGGAGCAACTATGAGGCTTGGATCTTATCCGTGCGTTCTTGATAAAGATTCATTGAGCTACGCCGCGTATAAGACAAAGAATATTACGGAACGCCACAGGCATCGATATGAATTCAACAATGCCTATAAATCCAAATTGGAAAATGCCGGTGTCAGATTTGCCGGAATATATCCTGAGAACAAACTGGTCGAAATAATTGAGTTAAAAGACCATCCGTGGTTTGTTGGAGTCCAATTCCATCCAGAGTTCAAATCAAGGCCATTGGATCCACATCCGCTCTATAGAGATTTCATTGCTGCGAGCATAAGGCGGCAAAAGAGTGCAGGGAAATAAGTATACAAAAAGACCCCAGAGAACGGGGTCTTTTGAATAATTGCTAATATTACTTCTGTGGTACTACTTCAACAACTTTGGAGCTCTTCAATTTGCCGGTGTATTTTAATAGTTTTTTGGATTTGAATTTTACAGTACCGTCAATGGTGGCGTAAAGCGTGTCATCAGAACCTCTTTTTACATTTTTTCCCGCGTGCACTTTAGTACCGCGTTGTCTGACAATGATCTGTCCGGCGCTTGTTACTTGTCCGCCTGATTTTTTTATTCCCAGTCTCTTGGATTGTGAATCCCTGCCATATTGGGTAGAACCACCTGATTTAGTATGCGACATGAATCAATACTTTAATATTTATTAACCTCATCATTCTAAATAATTACGTCGATTGTGTCAATAGTCCGGGGTTATTTCAATGTTTTTGGCCGAAACACAATCAATACAATGAAGATGATTAGTACAAGCGCTCCAAAAATTGCAATTGTGGATGTCAGTGATCCTTTCTCCACAGAATTGATGTTGGGATTTGGTAGCTCAATTTGCTTCTTTGCAATTTGCTCGGAATTATCCTCAAATAGCGAGTAGCCATTAGTAGCCTTAAACCCGTCCGTTAAGCCGTCATTACTGCTGTCCGGACGTAATGGGTCCGAGCCAAACGCAATTTCGACTACATCTGGTAGTCCGTCCCGGTCTGTATCTTTCGATTGTTCCTGTCCGCCAAATCTGGCATCGGTAATTGCTTGGATAATCTTCTGATCAGGGGTGCGGGCGGGTGTGTTATTGTCATCAATCAGCGGGTTAAAACCATGTTCCTCCTCAAAACCGTCAATCAGCCCATCATTGTCAGTGTCAGGATTATTTTCATCTGTTCCCGCCTCTGTTTCTTCATCATTATTCAGACCGTCTTTATCATCATCCGGAGCATCTATGGTCGGTGTATTAGTATTTTGGTTTAAGTTACTATTGCCGTTTATTGGCGGTGAATAATTAATATTTTCGATAATATTTAAATTAGTATTGGCTGGAACATTAGTATTTTCGATAATGGAATTAGTGTTTTGATTCTGATTAACATTAGTATTAATATTTATATTTGAATTGAAGTCAAGATTCGTATTGTTATTCGGAATAATATTTACATTAACATTTTCATTTTGATTAACGTTATAATTTAGAATTGGGGTACTGTTTGAATTTTGATCAAAATCCGGAATACTGTCACCACCGCCGGCATTGTCAACATATATTCTGTTGATGTCACTGATGTATGTTAAATTGCTCGCATCGACGGCGATGGCATAAACCATGTATACTCCGTCAATTGATTCGTCAGTGCTCCAGGTATATTCCCAGGAATTATCGCCGGTATTTACCCCTTCATATGTAAACGTAAATCTACCGCTATCATCCAAAAAATAGAACTCAACTTTGGAAACAGTGGAGCTAGTGCGGGCGCTGGTATATATATTTCCGCTTAATACCGACCCGTTCGGCGGATTAGTCAGTTGGACTATTATTTCGGCTCCGTCTGCCTGAATTGCCACGAATAAATTAATAAACAGAAATCCGCAAACAGTGATTAATAGGATCGCCAGAGACGGCAGTGTGATTGTCTTTAGTAACTTCATATTTACTTTTCCTCCCAAGAAATAATTGTGTATTCGCCGACGGTTGGAAAGTTTGGCGGCGGTGCATAGTACAGATTGGAATCAAAATCCAGGTTTCTGAATTCATATCCGGTTCCGTCTGTATAAGCGAATCCGTAGCGCTCATTGGAAGCGAGCGAGCCAAACAACGTGAGCGTGTCACGGTAAGCATTACTGGCGCATCCGACAGGGTTTTGGGTGTATCCAGAACGGTCTGCGTAATAATAACGCCCTACACGGCCATTTTGAGCGATTACAGCGGCATCTATCCTCAAGTTGTCTTCACTGTAAAATCCCACAGATATGTCCGTTTGTGCGATTAGACCAATGACATCGCTACCGTCGTAGTTGGTATAGGTTAAATCGTTGTTTACGACTATTGTGGCTGAACCGGAAGCAAGCGGTTCTCTGGCGGCGACAACTGTTACTCTCTGCCCGTCAATTTTTCCGTCAATCCAGGTATCATCTTCAACAAAAATTATTTGATTCGTGGGCATGGGTAGTCCGATCGAGCTCCTGCCGTTATAGGTAAATGAGCTTTCGGTACCGATTGACCACATGTCAGAATAGGAATACCACCAGAACCACCACCGGTAGCTGCATTGGCTTTGCGCGGTAACCCGTGTTATATCAACCGTATCATTTGCATTGAATTTTATGTGATAACCCTGGGCGCCCGAGGCACCAAGATAGATACCATTGTCAATTGCTCTCGTTTTTAGATCAGATAAGTCCGCAGTGACTCCTTCAAAATCAACCGGGGCAACCGGAAACAGCCTGCCAGCTCCGAAGACATCCGAGCGAGCTGGTACGGAAGCGGGCGGGAGCGGATCGGTTGGTGAAACATGCGTGTGTACACCAAATTCATCTGGTCCCATATGATCCGGATCGTCGTATTTGTCCTTAGTTGATGAAACAATATTATGAGCATATCCGTCAAATCTGATACCATCGTTAGAGTGAACTGGTCCCCATATCTCTGTGCCCTCGCCAAAACGCATTTCATCATTCGCTACAACAGCATAACTGGAAAAAGAAGGATTACCTAGTTTCAACGCGATTGTCCTTTTGATATCCGGACTTTCATTTAAATAGCCGGTAGATTCGACAGTTACAATATTTGAACCGCTGATTGGTGGGATAATATTCAGTGAATACTGCCCGATGACATTTCCATCAAGGTCGTAGTAGTCATGAACATACGGACCGGGCTCTCCAGTACCATCGGTAAAATCATCAGTAACATGTGCTAAATGCCAGCGGTAGTAAGTTACACCAGCTTCGGCTATTTCCAGTGTTTTTTGCTCCCTAATTTTTGCATTTGTAACTTTTGCCTGGCTGACTACATAAGCTGATGCGGCAACCAGTAACATGATGAAGATGGTTGAAAATACCAAAAGCATTACTAACGCAAAACCTTGATTATTGTCTGATAGATTACTATTGACGCGTTTGGGATTCATGTATGATTAAAAATTTGTTTTTAGGTTTCTGATCATGATACTGGTTTCAATTGATATGGGGTCTGGCGGTTGGTTCGGATCAATATCAACGTTAAATTTCATATGCACCAGCCGAACTGCGGCCAGATTTACTGGCTGTGCCAGAGAAGCTTCCGTGCCGGTATAATTTTCATCAAAATATGTAAATATTGGCCCGGAATCAACAACATGTTCAACAATAGTTTCAACCACCTCGTCTGTACTAGGCAGATCAATAACTCCTCTTTGAAAACTGGTACCGGACAGAAAATATCTCAATCTCTCCCTGCTTGGATCACTGTCAATATTTGAATAAAATATTATGGATTTTTCCTGGGCGCTGGCCAAAAGGTAGGCGCCCGTATCGGCATTTTGTGCCGCACGTAGCTCTTTTGCAATTGACTTTGTAACTTTACGCAGAGTATCTTGCGCTAAGGCCTGATCACGCGATTGGTTGAACATATCATTGCCCTGTACGACAAACTGATAAATAATGGTTGTTAACATACCCATTATGCCGATCACAATGATTATCTCAATGAGCGTGAATCCGAAGTTATGCTTTAGTTGATTGTTGATCATTTACAATGCGTTAAGGAAATACTCTGATTGGGTAGTGCCGTTGACGGTAACAGACGTACTCAGCGTCTGATAACCGGTCAAGGAGATATCGATTGAATAAGTAGTGGCATCCAGACTGCTGAAAAATACCTGGCCCGGCGGGATGCAAGCTGATGTATACCCAAGTTGGATATTGGAAACTATTGGAGAATAGGCGACATCCTCGGTAGATAGTAGGATTTTATATTTAACATACTGATTGTCATTATGGCTTTCGTGAACTTGGGTTCCACTGGTAGTATAATATGTTCCGCTTGTACCGTCCGGACCGACAAAATTCCAGGTCGCATTGTCATTATTTGTGGCAATTTGCACTCTGACACTTTCAGTTCCAGTTTCCGGCTGTTGAGCAAAAGGGGTCCAGGTCAAAGTGCCAAATGTGCTCGCAGTTCCGGTATTGAAAGATGACGAAGTAATTGAGCCGGAAGTCTGATAGGCGTCAATACTGTATGAAATCGTAATGTCTTGTATTGATGGCGTAATCATAGGATCGGCAGTTGAAAGTTCAGTCTTGAAGATTAAGTCTCCGCCGGTCGCGATAAATACATGTTCAGTTCCTGGTAAAACAGGCTCAAAATTTATTCCTCCGTCGGCCGACAAATAATAGGCAACGGCCTGACCATTCAGTGTTTCCGACACCGTAATGGTTGCTTTGGTTAACCGGCCTAATTCTGAGTTCAGTTTAGTCGTCTGGGCAATTCCGGTCAGCATGAATTCACCGGAATTGTCTGCCAGCTGAATCTGCTGTAATCCAGTATTCCAATCAGCTGACGTGGCTAGCGCATCTCTATTATTTTCTGTGGAAATATCATCAAAGAAACTGCCGGTCGTTGTAAAAGAATCCAGTGTAATACTACCGGAGGTTGATGTGGTATCGATCGTTCCGCTATCAGTGTCGTATTTAGTCGGATCAGTATAATCGGATTGTCCATCTCCGCCCGACCAGTCATTTTGCAGGAAAAAACCATAACCCGTAAGCTTAGCCTCATCATATCCGGTTTTAGTCAGTCTGACATTTGCCGAGGTTAGTGCTATATCGGTTCCGGCATCCTTAACTGAAACCCGTAATGAATTAGTGGTGTGGGGTGCCAATACAAAGGAAGTCGTTTGTGAAGTATTTGGCAAGACACTCAACAAAACCGGGGGGATAATTCCGGCAATATCATAGTCCGTGGAGGTTTCAAGTAGTGTGTAATTATCCCATTCTAAATTATTCAATAAAAGCGTGCCGGCTTCGTTGGTTGGCGGTTCTGACGAATATTTTAGTACGTCCGGATCTGTGCCAATCAGTTTTTCACCCCAAATAGAAAGAGAAATATTGGGGATCGGTTGACAGGTGTCATCTACTGTATTGATAGTAAGAGAGCTGACGCGGTCGATGGCAAAGCTTGCTTCCGTTACGTCTTCAATAACAATTGTTAAATTCGGTTTTACCGGATGCGGTAGGCTGACTAAGTCAATCGCATAGGTTGAATCACGGCTGTAGCCGTCTTTTGTCACTTCCACATTATAACCCGCTATGCTTGGAGGCAGGCTTAATACTTGTAAATTGCCCTCGTTGTCAGTCGTATTTGTGATATTAATCGAAGGAGTAACAAGGCTGTTGGTTATATGAACAGTAGCCTGGGGAACCGGCTGGCCGGAAGCATCAAAAACCTGAATCAGCAATGATCCGGTATTTTCCGCAGATTCCAGGCCTTTTGGAGAAATCAAGGTGGATAGTAAAACAGGATCTACTGAATCTTTATTCCACCTGACGCTGATTTCCGCCTTTTTATAATCGTTAGGGGTGGTGTCCCGCGGTTTTCCCACGATTGTCCCAGCGGCATTCCCGTCAAAAGGATCGTCGTAGTAATCAACGCGTGTTTCAATAATGAATTCAAAAGTATTTCGGGTGATTGTTTGAGATGAAAGCAAAGCTCCAACCGGCCATCCGGTAGTTGTCCCAACATCCGCATACGGCATGTTACGTATGATCTCAAGCTTTTCATTAGCAATAGCGGTTGCGGTTATCTTTGACCTTGATACGGCCAATGATCTGATTCCCTGGTCGAATCCGGCGATAATAAAAATACTGGATGTAGTAAAAATTGCTATTACAACCAATAGTTCGACAAGTGTAAAACCGTTCTTATGTTTTATGTTAGAATTCTCTCCATTCATTGATTAATATTATACCATAATTCGGCAATAAACGTACAAATTGACACTTAGGTGATAAAAAGATATTTTATCTATATCAATTATGAAGAATATGCAAAAAAAAGAAAAAATATATCTTGATTATGCGGCTACCACACCCATGGATCCTTTGGTTTTGAAAACTATGGAGCCGTATTTCATTTCAAAATTCGGGAATCCGAACAGCTCTCATTTAATCGGTCAGGAAGCACTGCAGGCCGTAGATCAGGCGCGGGAAAAGATCGCGCAATTTGCTAATTGTATTACAAGGGAAGTCGTGTTTACCTCCGGAGCAACAGAAAGCAACAACCTGGCGATTAGAGGGGTGATTAAAAGTTACCGGCGGGTAATCAAAAATCCGGAAATTATTACGACGGAAATTGAGCATCCATCCGTACTGAATACATGTCTTGATTTAGAGCAGGAGGGGACTATTATTAAGTATCTTAAAATAAATGATAAAGGTATTATTGATATTAGTGAGTTTAATAATCTGATATCAGATTCCACGGTGCTTGTCACCATAATGTATGCAAATAACGAAATTGGCACGATTCAGCCGATTAGAGAGATAGGAAAGGCAATTTCCAAAATAAACAAAGACCGCAAATATCCGATTGTTTTCCATACTGATGCGGTGCAGGCAGCGGGAACATTGAGCTGTGATGTTCAGCATCTCCATGTTGATTTGATGTCATTTTCCGGGCACAAAATATACGGACCAAAGGGGATTGGGGTGTTGTATGTAAAAAAGGGTACGTCCGTTGCTGCCATGCAAACAGGCGGGGATCAGGAATATGCCCTTCGTGCCGGAACACTGCCGGTTCCGATGATTGTCGGTATGGGAAAAGCGGTTGAATTATGTAATTTAAGGCAGGACGAAGATCGAAGAAATATGACAAAGCTTCGTGATTGGACTATGCATCAGTTGGTGGAAAAACTGCCGGCATTAAAAATCACTGGAGCTATTGGAGAATTGAGACTGGCCAACAATCTACATTTACGGATAGATGGAATTGATGGAAATGATATTATGTTTATTTTGGATTCCGTGTCGCAAATCGAAATATCAACGGGCTCTGCCTGTTCAGCCGGCGCTCCGGAACCGTCAAAAGTTCTTAAGGCTATGGGAATGAATGAAAAAAAATCACGCGAAGGAATTCGCGTGAGCATTGGTCGACAAACAACTAAATTCCAGATGACCAGATTTGTTACGGCCTATATCAAGGCTGTTGAAAAACTAAAAGAAGCTACTGAAAAGGGTTTGACGTAGGACGGTTTATTCTGGTAGGCTTGCCGACTTTTTCGGTTGAGCTGTTAAGGACTTGGTCAAAGAGGGTCTGGTTTACGACTTCTTTTTTTCTTTGTATCAAGGCTGGGTCGATAGTATTCTTGTCAAAAAACGGAATAAATAGGTTTTGGTATAAGAAAAATAGCATATAAAAACAATAAGCAAGAATTGCTACGTACGCAAATCGATGTGCCCTATGTTTTAAATAGGGGAGATATTTGGCTAAAGAAATGGATTTATTCATTTTCATATTATTGCCAGTATACTTTTGCTGTAATCTGTACGTTAATCATACCTTCTGAATCCCGGATAGAACTTGCATTAGACAAAGTCATCGAATCAATAATCAGATAAAAAGGTTGCTGCTCAATCGCAAAAGCCCAGTTGATAATATTCTGATATGTTGATGTAAAACTTATGTTGATGGTACTCAAGAATAGTCCGGTACTTTGGGCTACTGGATTAGATAATACCAAATCCTGGTTGTCGATGCCGTAAACCTTTGCGGTATTTTCAAGTACTGTAATCAGTTCAAGGGTATCTGCTTGGGAAAAAAGCGCGGATGATACTCTTGTGTAGTTAGAACCAATTTCCTTTATTTGTCTTTCTAGGTGCACTAAATCTAGTCTCTGTTGTGAAATAAATTCGTAGTTTACCCTTTGGTCATAGATATCTTTTCCAGTATTAATAATCGATCTTTGCTGAGGCAGAATGACAAAAACAATAATTAAAATAATTGAAGTTACCCCCAATGAGGCAATTATTAGTAGTTTAATTTTTGGTGTAATTTTCATTCTGAAATTTTATCGACTGGAGGGTTTAAAACTATTTGTCCACTCAACGTAAAGGATATATTTTCTTTAGAAAGCAGATTGGAAATGGGGGACTCAATATTTTCAAAATACGGAGAGGCGTCAAGGTTGTTTTTGAATTCAAGCAAAGCATCTCTTGTATTTGCACTTCCGGTAAATTGAAATGAAGAATTTGCTTTTTGGATATCAAAAGAGGTCAAAACGATGCCATCATTAACGCTTTCTCCCGCTTCCAACAAAATATATGACCATTTGGCGTATTCTGACTGTATTGCGGCGACATTGCTGATCAGAGTATTGAAGTTCTGTATAGTCTGTCCCAGGTTCAAGGAATTATCATTTTCAGTCTGCTCCTTTAAAGCCAGTGTGTCTTCGGTAATGGTTTTGAGTTTGTTTTCTAAAATCATTTGAGAGGCAAAAAGCGACGCCACAATAAGCAGTAATGCTCCCACGGAGAATATTACCAATGACTGAACAAGCCGGTAGTTTTTTTGAAATTGATTGACTGCCCTTTGATTAGGGGATATGAAATTAAGATTTATCATATTCTTGCGCTCTTAAAGCAAGGCCGATTGCCGTTGCGAATGAAGATTGGTTTTTTGCGGTAATTAGGTCGGTATTATTTTTTGCAATTTTCAAAAATGAATTTGCTTTTGATACTTTAATTTTTAGTTTTAAAAACAGCTGATTCTCAATATCAATCAAATTTGCGCCACCACCTGTTAATATTATATTTGAGATACGGCTCTGATCCGAATGGTGCTCCTGATAATACTCGACCACTTGCTTGATTTTTTCGATTAATGATGTTAATTGATCATTGAGTACTTTTGCTACAGCGCCCTTACCGATAGTTTTACTGAGTCCACCAAGCTTTTTGGCTTTTTCAGCTTTATCATATGAGAGTGACAGGCTTTTCATAATTAAACTGGTCATTAAATTGCCGGAAATCTCAGGGACGGCGGAGGTAAATTGAATAGTTCCGTGGTCGTAGATAATGAAACTTGTGCGGTCCAGCCCGATATCAATTACTAAGATCCCTTCGTTCTGATTTTCAGATACCTCCGGGATAATTGATCGCACAATTGCAGCTGATTCAATTTCCAGGACATACGGCACTAAATTTGCTTTGTTTATTACTTCCTGATATGACTCAACAATTGATTTCGGTACAGCGCCGACCAGAACCGATTCATTCTCTGAGCTTGAATATATTTTCTTCCAGTCAAGGTACATTGTGTTTAAATCCTCAGGGATATGGTTGGCCAGTTCAGTGTTTATAGTATCATCAGTTATTTCCGAATCAGTTGATAAGTTTAGAACCTTGATAAAGCTTTTTCTTTCCGGCAGACAAGCCACGATTTTTTTTGAATGATCTTTTTTCGGTTTGGCTGTTTGAATCAGCGTGGATATAATTGGATGCAGTAATTCTGGTTTACTAATTTCGCCCTCATTAATAATGCCGGGAGGCACTGCGATTTCATTTGCCGATTCAATGCTAATACCGCCTCTTTTTTTCTTTAAGGCTACAAGTCTGAGCATTCTGTCGCTGATATCTAAACCAAGCATATTTTAAATTTGTCCGACTAATGAATAAATAGGCATAATTACCGCGAGTGCGACACCACCCACGGCCACCCCGATAACCAGCATCAACACAGGTTCGATAATTGCCGCCAGGTTTTCCATAGTGTTTGACACTTCTTCTTCATAGAATACTGCCATATCTTCAGTGGTTGCGTCCAATGTACCCGATTCCTCTCCAATATTGATGATCTGAGTGATTAATGGAGGGAAAAGTTCTGGACTTTTCTCCAAAGTCTGGCACACGGAAACACCCTTTTTTAATTCTTCCGCTGCCTTATTCAGGGCTTCTTTGTATATGACATTTTTTGAAGATCTGGAAATAATTAAAAAAGTTTCAACAATCGGAATATCTGTTTTTAACAGAGAACTTAAGGTTCTGGTAAAATTAGCCAGGTTAATTTTCTTTATGATCGGTGATGCAATCGGTATTTTCATCAGCAAAGTATGAAATATTCTTTTGCCTTTTTGTGTTTTAACATAACGCATCAGTAGGAAAACCACCAGTGCAATACCCACAATGACATAAATAGCGTAGGCGGCCATAAAATCACTGAAACCAATCAGAATTTTCGTCGGCAGAGGCAAATTAGCTTGTGCGTCCGTATAAAGCGATGTGATATTCGGCAGTACGAAAATCATCATTGCCAGTCCGATCAGTACCATTGCTATCGTTACAATAATTGGGTAGGTTAAAGCGTTTTTTACTTTTGATCTGAGCTCGTGACTCTTTTTCAGCTGTATGGTAAGCCTGCGTAGTACTTCATCCAATTTACCGCTAACTTCTCCTGCTTCTAGCATACTGACAAATGTTTCCGAGAAAATTTTAGGGTATTTTGCGGATGCTTTTGACAGGGTAGTGCCTTTTTCCACATCTTCGCGCATTTGCAGAACTGTCTGTTTGAATCCGGGATGCTCAATCTGTAAACTGATAGTTTCCAGAGCTTTAGCAAGTGAGAATCCGGTTCTTACCATGATCTCTAATTGTTGGACAAAGAAAAGCCTTTGAACAAGTGTAATTCTTTTACGCTTTTGAAAATAGCTTAACTTTTTATCCTTCGTTTTATTTTTATCATCTGCCATTTTAATCTTTTGTTACGCGGAGTACTTCCTCGATGGTTGTTATTCCGCTTTTTGCTTTAATAAACCCATCCTGAACCAAGCTGATGAATCCCTGCTTATTTGCCTCTTCATAAAGCTTTTCTGGGCTTGCTTGATTGATAATCAGATCTGCCATTTTTTTATTTATTTCCAGTATTTCATAAATACCCATTCTTCCTTTATATCCTTCATGGTTGCATTCTTTGCAGCCGTGTCCGCGGTAGAAGAGTAGGGAATCAAGTGATGCGTCGGCAGATTCAATAACTTGCTCGCGCTCCATTGCTTTCAATATATCCTTCATATTCAACTCGGACTCAAGCTCGGTTATTACCTTTTTTGTCAGTTCATAACTTTCAATACAATGAATGCAAATTTTCCTGACTAAACGCTGGGCGACAATAATGTTTGTTGTTGAGGCAATTAGAAACGGAGGAATTCCCATTTCCTTGATTCTTGGCAGTGCGCCGACTGCATCATTGGTGTGCAATGTTGACAGCACTAAATGTCCGGTCATTGCCGAGTGCACCCCAATTTCTGCAGTTTCCTGATCCCGGATTTCACCGACCATGATTATGTTAGGGTCTTGTCTGAGTAATGCCCTTAATCCTTGAGCAAAAGTTAGTCCAATTCTCGGATTCACCTGCGTCTGATTAATCCTGGGCATCCGATACTCAATCGGATCTTCGATAGTTGAAATATTAACCTTCGGATTATTCAGGATGTTCAAAATTGTATATAGGGTTGTGGTTTTGCCGGAACCGGTTGGTCCGGTAACCAGGATCATGCCGTGTGGCTTAGTTATTGCCCGCTTAATAATCTTCAAAGGTTTCGGCTGGAACCCTAACTGTTCCAGTGTCAGAATCTGTGATGACTGGTCCAGAAGGCGTAATACTATTTTTTCGCCGTCAAAAATAGGAATTATCGAAACACGAAATGATACTTTGTACTCTTTTGACTTAATCTTAAATCTGCCGTCCTGCGGTAGGCGATGTTCATCCAATTTCAGGTCCGACAGGATCTTTATACGGGCGACAATGCCGGAATGAATCTGTTTTGGCAAGGTCATCGCATCCCTCAATACGCCGTCAATTCGGTAGCGTACAATCACTTCCTTCTCAGCTGGTTCAATGTGAATGTCGGATGCATCCTCAAAAATTGCATATTCCAAAATTGTGTCAACAATCCGGATAACTGGTAGGTCTTTCGCTAGTTCTTTAAGCGATCCTTTTTCTGTTTCTGTCTGCTGATCGTCCTTTTCCTTTGTCATGGCGTCAACTGTGGCTTTTAAACCTTTGTGATACATTTTTAGCGATTCACTGATCATTTGCGGGGTCGCGACGTGAACCGCGGGAGTTTTACCTGTTTTCTTTTTAATGAAATCAAAAATCTCTAAATCACTGGGATCCAGAGATGCAATTTTAATTTGCTCGTCGGTCTGATCAAATGCAATTATATTATGAGTTTGCGCAATTGTTTCAGGCAGTAAATTCAGTATATCTTTACGGATGGTAAGTGTTTCCAGATTAATGAATGGGACATTGAGCGATTTGGCATACAACTCATATAATGACTTGTCGCTGACAATCTTTTCCTTGTAAAGATGGTCAATCCATTCCCGGTTCTGCTTTTTTGCTTCTGCCAATGAATCCGTAATTTCCTTCTTCGAAAGTAATCTATTTGCAAGCAAAAGTTCTTGTATTTGTTTTTCTGTTAGCATAAGCTATTTTTAGTCCTAAACTTGCTGAAATTATATCACAGAATTGACGGAAAGTCAATCAAATGGTTAATCCGATTTTGGGAAGTTATAAATATTTATTGAAAATCCTACTCTGGCATCCGGTTCAATACTTCGAAGCGCTTTGTATGTCCCGTCTTCTGAATAAAGCGCTGAGACACTGATTGCCACCATGCGGTCCAGCTTATCCAAATCTTGTTGGTCAGTCGCTCTCGGCACCGGCTGAAAGGGAATTCCGTAATACGACGTCCAAAGTGAACCAAAGTAGGTAAAGTAGTACTCCGTAATGTGATTGTCATCAAGGTATTTTTTGAATTTAATCACATCCTGACCCCAATCAAGGTTTGAATCCGTAACAAATTTTGCACCGTTTTTCGGCCCGCCGATTGATTCATTAAAGTAGCTGAGAAAATTTGGATAAATTAGTATCGAACCGAGTACATACCAGGTTATTAACCCCCCAGCAAATAGTTTTATCCAGATCCGTTTGCTGGAGAATAATTTTGTAATGACCCTTGCTGAAAGCAGGATTAAAAACGGATAAATCACTAGTACATGCCGATGGCCGATGTTTATTTTACTGGTCATCGCCCATAAGAAATATAAAATTGGTGTTAGAATAATTAACCAATATGTAAACGGTATATTTCTGTAAAAAGAAAAAATACGGCGCAGTAATATGCGTAAATGCATCTTTGCTCTTAAATGTTTTGAGGGCAGGAGATTAACGGCGCTATTTTTGGTCTGTGCAATCCTCCTCTTTTTGTACAGCGGAAATGAAAAAACGAAAAAACCCAAAATAAGGAGTATAATCATCGGCAGCGGTGTCTTGATCAGAAATGTGGTTGGGAAATAATACCAAAAGCCAAAATTCGAGTATACGCCGTGCAAGTAGGACATGTGTCCCCAGTAATTGTGTGAAATTAATGTGAAGAGTCCTTTCAAGAAATAAAAACTGGGGATTGCTACATTATTTGCGATATTATAAATAATTTCTCCGGATTTTGTCTGCGGATCTGCGAAGGACCTTAGTTTATAGATTAACGGGCTGTCATTTTTAAAAGCAAGCAGTTCTTCATTGGATAGGTGGTTGTTGTAAAAATACTGTACATCGACATCCTTTATAGGTACCGTGCTGGAAAATCCGTAGACCGCTGTGCCGATGATGATTAAAAATAACAGCATTAGTAATACAGTTTTTGTAATACTGGCAAATGTCAATTGAGGTGTTTTGTGATGCAAAATTTTCAAAACAGCAAAAATCAGGAAAAAAACATAAAGAATCAATGCGGAGAATTTAACTAATTGTGCAATCGAAATCGAGATGACAAAGAAGACCAGGCTTTTTTTTGAAAATTTGGTAAAATATCTGTCCAACAAATAAATTGTGAGAAAGAAAAGTAATGTGGCGCCAAGGTCTGTAGTAACGTAGTGGGAGTGTGCCAGAATGTTTGGTTCAAATACATATAATAATAAGGCTACTAGCCCGGTATTACGACCCCATAGTTTTGCCGTCCACTTGTAGACCAGTACACCAAGTAGTAAACTTAGGAGCATTATTGGAATTCGACCGAGCAGTAGAATTAAATCCGCATCTACTGTATTATTATAGAGAAACTGGCGGCCGAATTCCCACTGGTTCTGTTCTCTCCAGGAGGGGTTGTTAAGCGGAGCCTTGATATCAAGAAACAATAGCGGTAAAGCACTTAACTCCTTGATCAGTGGAGGATGCTCGGGGTTCATTCGGAAATCACCCGTGGTAATATATGAATACCCGCTTGAAAGATGAGATCCTTCATCAATGGTCTGGCTTTCCTGGAGCGCGGAAGTAAATTCCATAAAAAACATTACCACAAGCAACAACACTACAAGCGGTATATAAAATTTATTTGAGTTAAAGAAAGATGTTTTCATTAAGAAAAAAAACCAATTCAGCTTACGAAAATGAAAAAGAAACGGCGGTTATGGGTAAAGTTTCATTTTTACAAAAACTGCATGCTCCGCTGCGCAATAAAATTATTGGCGTAGCTTTGTTGATTGCATTATTCCTCAATTTGGGAATATGGATACTTTTATATATGAATATCAAACCGTCACCAGATCCGGTCTTTCTTCATTATAACATTTACTTCGGCATCGATCTAATCGGCGATTGGTACAGGATCTATATTATCCCTTTGAGCGGGTTATTGATAATTTTGGTAAACTATTTCGTGGGTGTTATAATGTACTCATCTAAAAGGATTTTAAGCTATTTGATTGTAATATTTACGATACCAGTGAATATGTTTCTTGCCTTGGCGGCCGTACTGCTTGCGTTTATTAACAGATAATATATGGATTTTTCAGCAAACTTCGACATAATAAAAATACTTTTTCTCGGAACAGTGGCTTTTATCATGACCATCGCGCTGACACCGATTCTGACACACTATTTATACAAATATAAACTGGGAAAACAGATCAGAACGAGTGATCAGGCACCGGTTTATTCTAAATTACATGCAAAAAAATCCGGCACCCCGACGATGGGCGGAATTTTGATTTGGTTTACCACACTGATGCTGGCGCTGTTCTTCTTCTATTTGGCGAAAGTTACCGGTATTTCATTTATTGAAAAACTGAACTTTTTAACCCGTGGCGAAACTCTCTTGCCACTGGGCGCACTTGTTGCATCGGCAATCGTTGGATTGCTCGATGATGTTTTTAACATACGCAAGGTCGGACCGCACGGTGGCGGGTTGACTGTTAAACACCGCTTACTGTTTTATACCATTATTGCCATCTTCGGCGCTTATTGGTTTTATGCAAAACTGGATTGGGATGTTGTCCACATACCGTTTATGGGTAATTTCGAAATTGGCTTATGGTATATTCCTTTAGCAATTTTTGTAATAGTGGCTACCTCATTTTCCGTTAATGAAACAGACGGACTCGATGGCTTGGCGGGCGGCGCTCTGCTGTCAGCCTTTGCATCATTTGCGGTAATAGCATTTATCCAGGGCAGGTTCAATTTAGCTACCTTTTGTATTGTAATTGTCGGAAGTCTTCTGGCATTTTTATGGTTTAATATTCCGCCGGCTAGATTTTTTATGGGGGACACCGGTGCGATGGCGCTAGGAACCACTTTGGGTATTGTGGCAATGCTGACTAATTCAGTAATTGTCTTGCCAATTATCGGATTTGTCCTGGTACTGGAATCAATGTCAGTCATTATCCAGCTGACCTCCAAGAAACTACGCAAAGGAAAAAAAGTTTTTATATCTTCGCCAATTCATCATCACTTGGAAGCGATCGGCTGGCCGGAGTCGAAAATTGTGATGCGGTTTTGGATAATTTCGGGAGTGACATCCGTGCTTGGCCTGATTCTGGTGCTGATTGACCATACCTAGTTTTATGTCAAAAATTATTACTTCTAAGAAGCTGGGTATTTTTCCCGAAATTAAAATTGCGGTATCGACAAAAAGCTTCGGCAATCAGTCGCTGCAACACCCATGGATCAATGAAAAAGAAACGATTCTGAATAGAAGTTGTTTTTTTGATGCGTTAAATATTAAATCCGATACTGTCGTGAATGCCGAATTGTGCCATGGTAAAAGGATTTATTGGGTTCAGGATCAAAATCAAAATAAGGAGTTTATTGAAAAAAAGTCATTTGTTAAAAAATTTGACGGGTTGGCAACGTTGCAACGCGGAGTATTTTTAATGATAACAATGGCGGATTGTTTTCCAATATTCATTTATGATCCGAAAAAAAAGTGTATTGCCGTACTGCATGCCGGTTGGCGGGGAGTTGTTAAAAATATTGCCGCTAATGGGGTTGAAACATTGAAGAAAAAGGCCGGGAGCATACCAAGCGACCTGGTTGTATTTGTCGGACCGGGGATCCATACCTGCCATTTTGAGGTTGGTGATAATTTGGCGGAGCAGTTTACGGAAATGTTTGGATCAAATGTCGTTGCGGTAAACGGACGGCACAAATCTGTTGACCTTACCCTCGCGATAAAAAGCCAGCTGATTAGCGCCGGGTTGGATGAAGGCAATATTGAAATCTCGGAATATTGCACGTACTGTGCAGAAACAAAATTTTCTTCCTATCGGAGGGATGCTGATAAGTATATTGCACAAGGTGCGATTATTGGAATGATTTAGTCTGAGATGATATACTGCTAGAGATATGAATCCATCCAATTTTAAGGGAAAAAAAATTACGATCATGGGACTCGGTACGCTCGGAGGTGGGGTTGGTGTTGCGCGGTATTTGCTGAAACAGGGCGCGATTCTTACCATAACTGACCTGCGTTCCCGAAAACAATTGATGCTGGCAATAAATAAAATAGGATCGAAGAATATAAATTATGTTTTGGGCAAACACAGGGAACAGGATTTCAAAAATTCTGATTTGGTGATAAAAAATCCGGCGGTTTCAAAAGAATCAAAATATTTGAAAATTGCAAAAAAGAACAACGTACCAATCGAGAGTGACGCTTCTTTATTTTTTCAGTTGTGTAATGCGCCGATAATAGGAGTCACTGGTACCAAGGGTAAGACAACTACCGTTGCGCTTTTAGCGGATATTTTGAAGAAGGCCGGCCGGCACGTTGTGTTGGTCGGACACAACCAGATTTCTGTTTTGGATCGGCTGAATTTAGTTAAAAAAAATTCAATTGTAATTTTTGAACTTTCCAGTTGGAGATTGGAAATTTTGAAAGAACATAAGATCAGCCCCCATATTGCAGTTATCACGAATATTGCCGAAGACCATTTGAATACGTATCACGGAATGACTGATTATGTAGAAGCAAAGAGTAATATTTTTGCTTTTCAGAAAAATAATGATTTTGTATTTTTGAATAAAGAGAATTCATATACACAGAAATTCGGCAGATCAGTAAGAGCAAAAAGATTCTGGTTTTCAAAAAAATATTTTCCGGAGCAAAACGGAATCTATGTAAAAAACGACAAATTTATTTTTAGAAATATGGGTCAGGAGTATACCATTGCCAAAGTGAGCGCTTTGAAGATAAAAGGGGATCATAACGTAGAAAATGCTCTGGCAGCTATACTGATAGCCAAAATATTAAAGGTTCAAAATAAATATATAATTAAATCATTGTCGAGTTTTGCCGGTTTGCAGGATCGGATGGAATTTGTACGCACATTGAATGGAAAAACATTTTACAATGACACAGCCGCAACAATTCCCGAAGCAACTGTTGTCGCTTTGAGGTCATTTTCTGAAAAGGTAATTTTGATAGCGGGGGGCGTTGATAAAAAAGTGTCATATAATATGCTGGCACGCGAGATAATAAAACGTGTTGAATTGGCAATATTGCTGCCGGGTACTGCAACGGATAAACTTAAAATTGCTCTAAATAAAAACAAATACCAGTATCTGGAGGTAAAGGATTTAAAATCAGCAGTAAGTGAGGCGTATCATATTAAGAGTAAATCGCACATCGTACTATTCTCGCCGGGTGCCGCGAGTTTTAATTTATTTAAAAATGAATTCGATCGTGGTGAAAAATTCAGACAGATTGTGAGAAAACTTAAATGAAATCCGCTAAAAATAACCAACCTGATTACACTTTAATTGCAGTTGTTCTGGTAATTATCATTTTTGGTTTAATAATGCTGTCATCGGCCAGTTCAGTAATCGCGTATCAGAATTATCATGATAGTAATTATTTATGGAAGCATCAGTTGTTTAACGGAGTACTATTGGGTCTGGCGGCGATGTTTATTGTCTCAAAAATACAATATTTGAATTGGCAAAAATTCGCGATACCGATGTTAGCACTGACCATCTTCACGCTGTTTATGGTTTTAGTATCAAGCGCCGGCATCTCCAGCGGCGGGGCGACACGTTGGATTGACCTTGGTTTTTTCTCTTTCCAGCCGTCCGAATTAGCCAAATTGACGTTTATAATATATTTGGCTACCTGGTTTTCAAAAAAAGGCAAAGTAATGAATGATTTTGCTTATGGTTTTGTACCCTTCCTGGTTTTATTAGGAATTGTCACATTGTTGATTATGATGCAGCCGGATCTGGGGACAATGACGGTTATCGCGCTTGTCTCTGTAGCGGTATTTTTTATTGCGGGAGGAAGTATCAAAAATATTTCGCTGATTATTGTCGGCGGGGTTTCACTTTTTGCAATTTTAATACAAATTGCCCCGTATCGCGCAGCTAGGTTGTCAGTTTTTTTAAATCCTGAACTGGATCCGCTCGGAATCGGATATCATATTAATCAAGCATTACTGGCAATTGGCTCCGGCGGAATATTAGGTTTGGGTTTGGGGATGTCGAGGCAGAAATACAATTTTTTACCGGAAGCAACTACGGACTCAATTTTTGCGATCATAGCGGAGGAGCTGGGTTTAATAATTTCAGTCTTACTTATAGTATTATTTGTGATTCTGATGATCCGTGGTTTCAGAATCGCAAGAAATGCTCCGGATCAATTCGGCAAACTGCTTGCCGCTGGAATAACCTGCTGGTTTACGATACAGGTAATAATTAATATTGGTGCAATGGTGTCTATTCTGCCGTTGACCGGGATTCCTCTGCCTTTTGTCAGTTATGGGAGTTCAGCCATTGTTATATCCATGATCGCCGTTGGTATATTAATAAATATTTCTAAACATTCTGCGTTGACTAGTGCAGTAAATACCCGTTCCCGCCGATAAAAATACACTTTAAATGTCTTTACTAAAACCCCGTTTTGGGGTATAGTTTTGTCATGAAAATAGTTTTATCAGGCGGCGGAACCGGCGGATCGGTTGCGCCGTTATTAGCCATATATCAGCAGCTAGTGAAGGTTGAAAATACTGAGTTTTTGTTTATTGGAGGTAATAATTCGATCGAAAAGGATTTAGCTGAAGAAAACGGTATCCGATTTGAATCAATTATATCCGGAAAGCTTAGGAGGTATTTTGATCCCAGAAATTTTCTTACGCCATTTGCTGTGATACTTGGTTTTTTTCATGCTATAAGGATATTGAAAAAATGGCGACCGGATATAATTTTATCCGCCGGAAGTTTTGTTGCAGTGCCGGTGGTTTGGGCGGCGTGGCTTTTAAGAAAGCCGGTAATAATTCACCAACAGGATTTACGAAAAGGACTGGCTAATAAGTTAATGACCCCGTTTGCCACAAAGATTACCGTTACATTTCCCGAGTCACTTGCTGACTTTCCGCGCGGTAAAACAATCCATACTGGCAATCCGATCAGGGAAAGTATTTTATCCGGAAATCGTGAAACAGCAATGCACATATTCTCACTCTCGGATAACATCCCGGTTATCTTGATTTTGGGAGGCGGTACAGGTGCGCTAACACTGAATAAAATTGTTACTGATTCATTACCAAGATTATTAGAATTTTGCCAGATTATCCATATCGCCGGAAAAGGAAAGAATATTTTCCAGGATAAAAATCTGAAGGATCTCTATCGGCCGGATTCCGTCGAAGAAATGCTCGGCAAAAAAGAAACAACGCA
Source organism: Patescibacteria group bacterium (assembly GCA_041666845.1). Taxonomy (GTDB): domain Bacteria; phylum Patescibacteriota; class Patescibacteriia; order UM-FILTER-42-10; family UM-FILTER-42-10; genus JAHJEX01. The sequence goes on from JBAYGC010000001.1 coordinate 114,049, forward strand.
ATATAAAAATAATAATCTTGACCGTTATCATGCCCATGAATTTTTGCATATTGATGAATTAAAACACGCCTTTAATATTGCGGATATTATTGTTACACGGGCGGGGATCTCCACTCTTTCGGAACTCGCTGTACTGGGTAAGCCGGTTATTATTGTTCCGCTTGCCGGTTCACACCAGGAAAAAAACGCTGATTACTTTGCTTCGCGGAATGCGGCATTAACACTCAATCAAAAGATTATTAATCCTGAATTGTTTACGAATTTTATTTATGATTTGTTACACAGTGAATCAAAACGGATTGAGCTTGGGAAAAATATATCGCAGATAATGAATAAGAATGCCAGTAAGACGATTTCTGAGGAAATTATTAGCATTTTAAAACAGAATGGATCTAAATAGAATAAAGAAAATTCATTTTATCGGTATCGGCGGAGTTGCCATGAGTGCCGTCGCCGCAGTTGCAAAACAGCGCGGATTTATTGTTACTGGTAGTGATGCTGAAAAAATATACCCGCCTTCGTCAACCGTGTTGCAGCAAAACAATATTACGTGTAAAGCAGGTTATAGTAAAAATAATATTGAAGAACCGGATTTAGTGATTATCAGTGCGGGAGAAACACCTAAAAAAAATCCGGAGGTAGCGGAAGTATTGAAAAGAAAAATACCTTACACTTCCTTTGCCGAATTGATTTATTATCTGTTTATTGCTCATCAAAGGATCGTCGTTTCAGGTACGCATGGAAAAACAACAACGAGCTCCTTGATCGCCTATGGCTTGAAATCGGCATTAATGCCGATCAATTTTATTATCGGTGGTTATGTTCAGGATTTTAATACAAACTTTGAACTTAATGATTCTGATATTGTACTCTTTGAAGGCGATGAATATTATTCCCTGTTTTCCGATAAGCGACCGAAATTTCTTTATTATCATCCGAAAATATTGGTAATCACTAATATTGAAATGGATCATTTTGACTACTATAAAAACATCGATGACCTGATGGATAAATTCAAGAAATTAATCAAAACCATGCCTCCGGATGGTGTGATTATTGCATGCCATGATAATACAAATGTGAAAAGATTACTGAAAGATACAGATAAAAAAGTAATTTGGTATGGTTTGAAGGGGGACAATCTTGAATGGAAAGGAGAAAGAATTGAGCAGATTGACGGACAAACTAGTTTTGTAATAAAAAAGATAGGAACAACAACCAAACACCAAATCATTTCTTCACTTTCCGGCGACCATAATGTGCTTAACGTGCTGGCCAGTATAGCGGTAATCGATTATCTTAAGTGTGACTTAACAAAATACGTAAAAAAACTCCCCGAATTCAGGGGTCCGAGCAGACGTTTTGAATTGAAGGGTGTAGCTAGGGGTATCACAGTGATTGATGACTATGCACATCATCCTACGGCGGTGAAGGCAACGTTGCAGGCGGCACGTTCCAAATATCCGAAGCAAAAGATTTGGGCGATATTTGAACCACATACTTTCAGCAGAACCAAAGCAACAATAAAGGAGCTTGGTGAGGTTTTCAATTATGCTGATGAAGTGGTAATTCCGGATATTTATCCTGCACGTGAAAAAGCGGGTGATTACAGGATATCCAGTAAGGATTTGGTTGACGAAATCAGCAAAAACCACCAAAATGCATCTTATATTCCAGATAAAGAAAAGGTATTAGCTTACCTAGTTGCTAATGCAAAAGCAGGGGATGTTGTAGTGATCATGGCGGTGGGTGGTTTTAATAAAATTGCACTGGAATTGATTGATAAACTATAATATGCAAATTATTGAACAGTTAAATAGCAAATTAGGAGGGCGTGTCACGAAAGATTTTCCGCTAGCTCCGCTGACTGGGTACAAAATCGGCGGTCCGGCTGAATACTACTTTCTGGCGGAAAATACGGATGATGTTCAAAATGCGGTTGCTGTGGCACATGATCTACATTTGTCGATATTTATTTTAGCGCGTGGCAGTAATGTATTAATTTCTGACAGAGGTTTTAAAGGTTTAGTGATTCACAATAAATCTAAAAGTATTTCAGTTGTTGATACTGAGATGCAGGCGGATGCCGGAGTTAATTTGAGTCTGCTCGCCAATGTTGCAAAAGAGCACGGATTGTCCGGTGTTGAATTTGCTGCTGGCATACCAGGCAGTGTCGGAGGAGCTGTACGCGGAAACGCTGGTGCATGGGGTACTGAGATTAAAGATGTGTTATCAAAAGTTATAATCATTACTGAAAATGGTACTATTGAAGAGAGAATGAATCAGCAATGCAATTTTGGCTATCGGGAGAGTGTATTCAAAACTAATAAAGAAATTATTTTGACCGCTTACTTCAATCTGGAGAAATCAACTAAAGAAGCGGTGCAGGCGAAAACAATGGAAATTGTCAACAAGAAAAAGACTCAGCAGGAATTTGAGTCGCCCAGTGCCGGATGTGTTTTTAAAAACACTAAAGTAGATCTTACACAAGAGGAACTAAAGAAGAAAGGAATTGAACTTACCGCGGTAAACAACGGGCTTGTTTCGTCAGGTTATCTGATCGACCAACTGGGTCTGAAGGGATTCGCGATAGGAGACGCTATGATTTCAAACGTTCATGCAAATTTTATAATCAACAAAGGGGGTGCCACAGCGGAGCAAATTGTTATGCTGATCGGCGTCATTAAGCAAAAAGTCCGGGATAAGTACAGTATTCAATTGCAGGAGGAAATACAACTAGTCGGATTTGATAATTATTAATTGATAAATTGAAATGGCAATGCTAGGCAAGCTTTTTGGAGATCCAAATAAAAAAACTATTTCCAAACTTGAAGAACGAGTTGAAGAAGTGGAAAAATATCGAGAAGAATTTGAAAAAATCCCGCTAGAGGCATTTTCACAAAAGACGGAAAAGTTTAAAAATGAACTGAAATCCGGTAAAACTTTGGACGATATTTTACCGGAGGCGTTTGCTCTGGCCAGGGAAGCCGCTAAGAGAACGATTAATCAGTTTCCGTATAAAACGCAGGTAATGGGCGGGTTGGTATTACATCAGGGCCGAATTTCTGAGATGAAAACCGGTGAAGGAAAAACTCTTTCAGCGACCATGCCGATGTATTTGAATGCGCTTACAGGTAATGGTGCGCATTTAGTCACTGTAAATGACTATTTGGCGAAAAGAGACACCGCCTGGATGGGTAAAATTTATAATTTGTTGGGCGTTTCGGTCGGCTGCATTCAGCATGATGAGGCGTTTTTGTTTGATCCGTCAATAAAATCAAAAGAAGCTACTAAGGATTCCACGCAGGTTGATGTTGAATTGCTTCGACCTGTCACCAGGAGGGAAGCATATCAGGCGGATATTACTTATGGTACAAATAACGAATTTGGTTTCGATTATTTGAGGGATAACATGGTCCAAAGTAGATCACAAATGGTTCAAAGAGGCTTGGCTTATGCGATAGTTGATGAGGTTGATAGTATTCTGATTGATGAGGCAAGAACTCCGTTAATCATCTCCGCTCCGGACGAAGAGGCGACTGATCAGTATTATAAATTTGCGCAGTTAGTGGAAACATTAGAGGTCAACGGGGATTATAATATTGATGAGAAAATGCGCGCTGCTACGCTGACCGAACAAGGGATTACGCATGTTGAAAAAGCATTGGGCATTGAGAATCTGTATGCGGAAGGCGGAATTAACATGGTCCATCATATCGAGCAATCCCTGAAGGCAAAAGCTTTGTTTAAATTGGACCGTGACTATGTGATTAAAGACGGTGAGATTATTATTGTTGATGAATTTACCGGACGACTAATGCCTGGTCGGAGATATTCGGAAGGGTTACATCAGGCGATCGAGGCGAAAGAAAATGTGGAGGTCATGAAAGAGAGTAGGACATTGGCATCAATCACTTTCCAGAACTATTTCAGAATGTTTGAAAAACTTGCCGGTATGACAGGTACAGCCGCAACAGAAGCCGAAGAATTTTCTAAAATATACGGTCTTGAAGTAGTAGTAATTCCGACCAACAAACCATTAGTCCGTGAAGACAGAACAGACCAAATATTCAAATCGGAAGAAGCCAAGTTCAAGGCGATTGTGAAAGAAGTAAAAAAGCGGAATGACATTGGTCAGCCGGTGCTGATCGGAACTATTTCGATTGAAAAAAATGAGTTACTTGGTCAATTGCTGGAAATGGAAGGCATTCCGCACAAGATGTTGAACGCTAAGCAACACGAACAGGAAGCGAATATTATCGCTCAGGCCGGCAAGAAAGGCGCTGTTACAGTGGCAACCAATATGGCGGGCAGAGGTGTTGATATTATTTTAGGAGGAAATCCTCCTATTGCGGATGAGACAAAAGAAATTGTTACAGCCGGTGGGCTTCTAGTCATCGGTACCGAACGGCACGAATCCAGACGCATTGATAACCAATTGCGCGGTCGTGCGGGCAGACAGGGTGATCCGGGAGAAACGCAGTTCTTTGTATCAATGGAAGATGATCTGATGCGAATCTTCGGTTCGGACCGCATGAAAGGTATTATGGAGAAATTGGGAATCCCGGATGACATGCCGATTCAAAATAAAATGATCAGTAAATCTTTGGAATCTGCACAGAAGAAAGTCGAAGGTAATAATTTCGACATCCGTAAGCATCTGGTGGAATACGATGACGTTATAAATAAGCATCGGGAAGTAATCTATAAAAAACGCAAAGAAGCATTATTCTCAGAAGAAAGTGAACAGGGATATAAAGGTGAAGTTTTGAAACTGATCGAATCTGAAATCGAACAGGTTGTGTCTTTTCATACTGCATCAGAAGATGAAAATGTGTGGAATATTGAGGAAATATATGAAGTTGTGGATACTATTTTCCCAGTTTCCATGGAAACGCGAGTAAAAATGGAAGATATTCATAAGGAAGCCGGCACAAAATTCGAAGATGCCAAAAGCCGGACACATCTGATAAAATATCTGATCGGACTGGCGCATAAAGAATACAAAAATCTTGAGGAAAGAGTCGGTGATCTTCAGTTGATGAGAAGTTTGGAGCGGGGAGTTGTATTAAGAGTAATTGATCGCTTATGGATTGACCATTTATCGCAGATGGAGCATTTAAGAACCGGTATCGGTTTGCGCGGATATGGTCAGCGTGACCCGCTGATTGAATATAAGCGTGAAGCATACCAGCTCTTTATCACAATGATGGCCAGTCTGCAAAGTGATGTTGCGCATACAATGTACAAAATAGGCATCGCCAAAGAAATCGCGCCTTCCATGATGCAGGCAAAACAAATCATTCAGGCGCCTTCAAAAACGATGAATGATCAGCACCAGCATTTTACCTTTCCTAGTGATAAATCCCAGGCAGCAAATGACACATTTTCTGAAACTAAGACAAGTGCATTACCGGGCACCAAGGTAACTGCGGGAGGAAAATTGAAGACGATAGAAGGTGAAAAAGTCGGACGCAATGACATGTGTCCGTGTGGTTCCGGGAAGAAATTCAAGAAGTGCCACGGAGCGTAAAATAATGTATCCAAATTCCAGCGCAGAACTAAATAAAGAAACAGAAACACAAGTCTTCTTTTTTACGACTGCTTTTTATCCGCTGGATAATTATTCCGCGCATACCATAAATATCTGGCATAAAACATTTCCGACGGCGGAACATGCCTATCAGTGGAAAAAGTTTGAATCAGAAGAAGAGATTGCAGAACGAATCTACCATGCACAAAGTCCGGAAATTGCAAAACAAATTGCCGATGAGAACAAGAATATGATTGAAAAACGTTGGTATGATATCAAAAGGAGGGTCATGAAAGAAATTCTTATAGCTAAAATGCTTCAGCATAATGATGTTCGTGAAGCATTACAGCGTTCTTCCGGGAGGGAATTAATCGAGAATTCCCCGGTAGATTCATACTGGGGTTGTGGCAAAGATGGAAATGGACGAAATGAGGTTGGGAAGATTTGGATGGAGATTAGAAAAAGTGAAGGTATAATCTGATTTTATGCAGATATTTGATCGTCAGGAAAATATATCAAAAAATAATGAGAAACGCTATAAACACTTGGGAACAATCAGTGTTTTATTCGTTTCGGTTTTGCTGATTTCCAATATTGTTTCCACCAAGATTATTGACCTTGGTTTTTTCAGTTTCGACGGAGGTACACTGATTTTTCCTTTGAGCTACATTTTTGGTGATATTCTGACGGAGGTCTATGGTTATCGCCAGTCACGCAAAGTAATTTGGCTTGGCTTCGTCTGTGCGCTATTGATGTCAGTAACGATTATTGTGATTGGCAAGTTGCCGGCCGATCCGAGCTGGCCAAACCAAAATGCATATGACGTGATCCTCGGCTTAACACCAAGATTAGTGATTGCCAGTTTAATCGCTTATTTTGCAGGGGAGTTTTCTAACGCAATTATTCTTGCCAAGCTGAAAGTTATGACTAAAGGCAGGTGGCTCTGGTCCAGAACGATCGGTTCAACAATTGTTGGTGAGTTGGTTGATAGTCTGTTGTTTATCCTCATAGCATTTTATGGCATTCTGCCGATGGAGTTGCTGATTAGTATAATAATCTCTAATTACGTATTCAAACTGGGTTTTGAGGTGGTTTTAACGCCTGTCACTTATAAAGTGGTAAACTATCTGAAAATATCGGAGAATGAAGATTTCTTCGATATTAGTACAAATTTCAATCCCTTAAAATAAATTATCTAATAATAACAAATATATTAATGGGTAATAGAAAAAGATATTTTCAAGAGAATAAGCTTATTCAGTCAATTGCGAAGGCATCTTTTAAAAAGTATTATGAAATCTTCGACAGCGTAAAGCTCATAGCAACAAAAAGTGGGCCATCTGATGTTGTTTCACAAATGGATATTGTCATTGATCAACTACTGAATGACATGATAAAAAAAGAATTTCCAAATGACGTAATATTCAGTGAAGAAGGTAATGGGGTTTTAGATAAAATGATCAGCGAATCCACCAGAGTTTGGGTGCTGGATCCGATTTGTGGTTCATTGAATGTAAAAAGAGGAATCAATATTGCTGCAACCAATGTGATCCTGCTTGTTAAAGGCAAGGTGAGGGCAGCGTGGGTTTTTGATTATCCACGCCAGCGTGTTTTATGGAGTACCGGCAATAAGGTTGTATATGACGGTAATAAGCGAATTAAAAGACTTGGGAAGAAGGTTACAGTTTGGCATATTGAGGCCAGTAAAGGATATCTAGACCAACTTACTGGGAAGTACCGTAGTCTATATGGGCGATTTCTTAATTCAATATCAGCAAGAAAATATACTTATCTCGGTAACTCAGGCAGTTCGTTGACATTTGCCTATGTTGCGACTGGGCAATATGAAGGAGCTGTCGCTTTTTATGTAAAAACATGGGATCTGTTAGCAGCATGCTTTCTTGTTGAACAGAATGGGGGGATTGTAAGAAACTTTGACGGGACGAAATGGGGGATAGATTCCAAAAGCGTGATTCTTGCTGTAAACAAAACCGTATACAATACTCTGATTTCCAGTATTAAGAAATTTGGAAAACAAGCAATTACAAAACTAGTTAAATAGGGTCAGGTCCTAGATGTTTTTCACCATATACTCATCTTCTAACCGATAACCCATTTTCCGATAATAACCCCGTACTCCAATGCCGGAAATAACGGCTATTTTTTTATATCTTTTATTCTTGGCAAGCTTTTCCGCTTCACGCATCAGCTGTTTACCGAAACCAATATGTTGCGTTTTCCCTTTTTTGGTTGCTAATGGGATCATTTCCCCGTATGTGTGAAGTTCTCTGATCAAAGCGGAGTTCTGCAGCGCACCGATATAATGGTCTTTATTCCTGTTTTTGGGGAATCTCAGCCGGCAAAAAGCAAAAATTGTTGAATAATCCTTTGATTCATAGCTTAAAAATATTTCTGTACCGCCGGAAGCTTTATATGTCCGTTTCACCAGACGGACGTCTTTTTGTGAAACACGGATTCCTCCTGCTTCGCGGCATCTGATACATTTGCAAGATTTACCCTCATGTTTCAGTTCGTTTAGGATAATCTGGCGGATATTGGTGATCTGCATCCCACCGGCAATACTTTGTTTGGGAATATCCCGGAATAGTCTCGCAATGCGAATATATGGCGGACAGAGCAGTTTAATCTCTTTGAGTAGTAGTTTAAGTTTTTTATCTGAATAGGGTTTGTATTTGCCGTTTTTCCATAAATCATAAAGCTTGGAAAACTCTGACACAATTGTCGGATAAATTTTAATCTGATCGGGCTGAAAATTCTGATTCTCAAATATCTCGTGAAACATTTCTAAATCATTCTTCAAAGTAGCTTTATATAGACCTGGCATCAGATGGTAGGTAATTTTAAAACCGGCATCTTTATACAATTGTGTAGCTCGAATGGTTGCTTTTACCTTATGGCCTCTTTTATTGATATCCAGGATGTGATCATGGACACTTTGCACGCCCATCTCCACTCTAGTCGCTCCGAGTTCTCGCATCATGCGTACTTCTTTCGTACTGACAAAATCCGGTCTGGTTTCAAGTGTGATGCCGACAACTCGGTTATATGCTTTTTCATTTTGAGCTTGAGTACGCTTCAGTTTAGTAATCAAAATCTTGTATGCTTTTTTGGCATCGTCATAATTTCTCGGTTCCTTAACTTCCTTAAGATCAATTTTACTTCTTCGTTTACTTTTGATTCCGTCATTAAATGCATCCATGCATCTTTTCAAATACCAGACCTGATAAAGCTTGTTATGAAAAGACCACGTTCCGCCCATTACAATCAGTTCACATTTATCCGTCGGATGACCATTTTCGTAATATGCCCGTAATCTCGCTTTCACCATTTTGTATGGATCAAACTTTTGTCCCATGGATCGCATGACCGCCGGCTGGGTTGAAAGATAACTCTTTGGCATCCCTTTTTCAGTGGGGCAGTATATACATTTACCCGGACAAGGAAGAGGCTTGGTGTGGACACCAATTGATGCTATCCCGGACAAAGTTCTAATGTCACGGATTCGCAATAGGCGAACAAATTTATTGTTCTCCTTAAACATGCCATCATTAACCAATTTACGGTAATGCGCTAGAATGACATTGTTGGTATAAAAGGGGAGTTTGTGTGTTTTTGAAAACTGCCTTTTAAACAGATAAAAATCGCTTTTATCCTTCAGGCCGGATTTAAGCGCTTCTGTAATAAATTGTGTTAATAGATTTCGATTCATATGAATAAGAATACAGCAAATTTGATATTAGAAAAAGTGGCGTCCGACTATGATAGCATAGCGGATCGTTTCTCCCAAACCCGTTACAGAGATTGGGATGAGTTTTATGATTTTGAAAAATACTTAAAAACAGGATTATCAGTATTAGATGTCGGGTGCGGCAACGGCCGACTTTTGAATTTTCTGACAAAGTATGGAATTAGCTATGTGGGTATTGATGCATCCGCCAAACTGATTCAAATTGCCAAAAAAATTGCTGATGAAAAAATCACCAGTTCACTTTCTAGCTATAGCTTCCTTAAAGCATCAGCAACTGAATTGCCGTTTGCTGATCAATCATTTCATATCGTTTTTGCCGTGGCCAGTTTATATCACATCCCATCGCACGAACTACGTAATCAAGCGGTTAAAGAAATAGCACGAGTATTGAAGCCTAGCGGAATATTTATTATGACATATTGGAATATGTGGGAAAAAAGCAGAAGACAATTAGTAGCAAAAAATGTTTTAAAAAAAGTAATTGGAAAATCAAAGCTGGATTTTTTTGATACGGAAAAACCGTGGAAAAATCCCGACGGTGAAGTTGTTGTTAATCGTTATTGTCATGCATTCAGATTAGGCGAGATAGAAAAAATGGCAAAAAATAATCATATCAGAACCGTAGAAAAATATTATATGAAAAAGGGGAGACAAGTAAAATCGAATATCGGATTTAACGGAGTATATATCGGAAAAAAGTGTTGACAGAAGGCGAAAAATGTGCTAATATAGTAATTAGTTCTTTATAAAACAAACAAAAAAACAAAAACAGAGGCTAGAGATGACCTCAAAAAAAATAATAATTTCGAAATAATAATCGAAAAATATTGGGCCATCTCTGGCCTATTTCTATATATCGAAATAGTCAAAACAAAAACAAAATGAAAATACCATATCTAAAAAATAAATTATTTATGTTGGCAGTACTTGCTGGTACTGTTTTTTTGTTGCCGAAGATAGCGTCGGCCACGGAGTATCGTGCACCTAATGTCCGAATATTCTCATCGGACAAAGATCTTCAGGAAAAATCATTTCTCGCTTATGATGAAAATTTTAAGGGCGGGGCGTCATTAGCTGTGGGAGATGTAAATGGCGACGGCAAAAAAGAAATAATCGTCGCACCCGGACCTGGTGGCGGTCCGCACGTAAAAATATTTAATTCAAACGGAACATTTGTCTCCGGTTTTTTTGCATATGCTGCAAGCTACAGCAAGGGTGTTAATGTGGCATCCGGTGATCTGGATGGGGACGGGAAAGATGAAATTATTGTTAGTACCCGTTTTGGCGCCACACCCCATGTGCGGGTTTTTGACGGCAATGGTGTTCCAAAATTTACCTGGGGATTTTTTGCCTATCAGGAAAGTTTTATGGGAGGAGTTAATATTGCAACTTGTGATGTTAACGGCGATGGTGACAAAGAGATTGTCACCGGTGCAGGATTTGGGGGTGGGCCTCATGTGCGTGTTTTTGAAAAAGACGGAACTTATATGGGAATTGATTATTTTCCGTTTGCATCAACCTATCATGGCGGTGTTAGCGTTGCTTGTGGCAACGTGGATGGCGGTGTTGAGGATGAATTAATTTTTGGTGTTCAGTCTTCAGATGAAGCCTGGGTAAAGGTTTATAAAACAAATCAAGAAAAAACTGTGCTAGGAATGTTCAGAGCTTTCCCGGAAACATTCAAAAAAGGTATTAATCTTACCAATGCGGATATCGATCAGGACGGTCTAGATGAAATTGTTGTCGCAGCTAACACTGGTGGTGGACCGCATGTCCGTTTTTTTGAAGCATATGGTTCTGCTCATCCCAATTCTATTTTTGCGTTTGAAAACGAATTCAGAGGAGGTGTGCTACTGGCTGCCGGGGACGTTGACAATGATTCAGTTGACGAGATTCTTGTTGCTCCGGGTAAACGTTCAACCGAAGGACGGACTGATTTGAAAAAATATATTGAAGTTGATATTTCGGATCAAGTACTGAAATATTATGAAAACGGTTATCTGGTTGATACCGCGCAGGTTTCAACCGGTAAGTGGTCCATGCCGACTCCACTCGGGACATTTAACATTCAAAATAAAAACCGCAAAGCATATTCCGGTGCATATAATTTGTACATGCCGTTTTGGATGCAGTTTGATGCAAGGGGATATGGTCTGCATGAATTACCCGAGTGGGCCAATGGTTATAAGGAAGGACAGAATCATCTCGGTGTCAGAGTATCACATGGTTGCGTTCGACTTGGTGTCGGCCCGGCAGAAAAATTATATAACTGGGCAGAGGTCGGCACAACTGTTATTGTAAAAGACTGATAACTGATAAGTCTAAATATTAAGCTAAAAATATGCCAGGGGATCCGAGATCAGATATGTCAAAACCAGGTGTTGATATAGATGAAGTAGGTAATAAGTTGAATGAAATTTGTACTGGTTGGAATATAGAGGATCCGGCGTTAAGGAATGAATTTGAACTGAGGAGACTTGAGGCAGAACTTGTTCCACAATTGAAACAACTGTTGGAGGCTGATATATCAGCTGAGCAGAACCCAGAGCTTCTTGATTCAGTAAAAGAGGCAATAAGCATGTTTGATAATGGTAACGTAATAATTATTTTAAAGGACATTAAAGATAAACTATTAATGTAGAGAAATGGCGTAGGAAGAGATAGAATAGTCAAGTGTAAAGAAGGGGTGTTTGCCACTTCTTCTTTATTTTTGGCAACTTTGGTACAATACAGATATGTTGAAGAAAATAGTATTAATTATAACTATTTTGATAGCGGTTCCATCTGTATCTTTAGCTTACACCAAAACTCGTGCTCCGGAAGTACGTGTTTTTGATGTAAGGGGAGAGATTAGAAGGAGTTTGAATGTATATCCACAAGGTTTTGAGGGTGGTGTATCAGTTGCAACTTGTGATGTCGACGGTAACGGAAAAAATGAAATAATTGTCGGTGCCGGACCGGGTGGCGGTCCGAATGTAAAAATAATCTGGCCGTACTCATTTAAAGTAACCGGTTTTTTGGCCTACGCGGAATCTTTTAGAGACGGAATTACTGTAGCCTGCGGGGATTTAAACGGCGACGGTAAAGTTGAAATAGTGACTGGTTCAGGCCCTGGTGGCGGTCCGCATATTAGAATATTTGATATATATG
>JBAYGC010000002.1:0-91988 GCA_041666845.1 Patescibacteria group bacterium
CTGGCAAAGGCCGGAATTAAAGCAGAAGGACCACCAAGAAGATAGGCTGCTCGGCCAAATTTCAGAGAAGATTCGTTTGAATGTGCACGCGTTGAGGAACACACAATCAGATCATATTTCCCCTGGGTTGCCAATACATTTCTGGCAATTTTTGAGAGAAATATTGTGTTGGATGTAAGTGCGTTTATTAAAAAGAAAGTGAATAAATTAATTTGCCAGATCGGTCCATCCAACCGGACAACTGGTTCATTAGAAAAAAACACTGTCCCCTCTTTCATGGCATGAATATCACCAGTAAATTTGAAGTTCCGCATTAGCTTCGCCATTTTCGGCGTTATACTTTTTATTTTCACTAAAAAATCCACCTCTGATTTTGTATATTTCCAGTTGACAATATTTTCTAGAATTTCTTCCAATCCGCCGAACAGCAGAAAATTTCTATTTTCCGGCAGTCCACGAACCATCAAATCATATGTAGCGATTATATCTTTCATACCCAGTTCAACCCACATAGAAGAAACGGAAAATATTTGATTATAATCAAAAAGCCTCACATCTTCTGGCATAAAGTAATGATTATTCAGGTTTGCAGAGCCATTATTTTTCATCATATTTTTTCTTTAATACTTTTTTACCACAATTAAGGCAATTCGGCCGGTGAACACACGCGACTTCGTGACATTTTGTGCATGTCCAACGCCTTTTTTCACTGGCGACAAATTTATTAATCCCTTTTCCGCTAACATATTCTAGGTTTTCAATCATGCTCATTCCATATCTGGTCTTATATCTCAAATCAAGGTTTTTCAACCGTCGGCATGGATATTTTTCACATTTATTAGAACAATACATCCAATTATTCTTTTTTAAAATAGCACAGTTTCTGATAATGCATTTTCTGCAATATTTATTTCTGTTCATGTCCCTGCAACCATGGCAGGTATTATCTTTCCGCAAAAACCCCAGGCAAATTCCACAGTTCATTCCGCAAGGGGAAATTAGTTTCAGATTAATTTTGGATAGTTTGGGCGTCATGATTGGCGATTTAATTCCAGATTCTTTTACAATTTATCACTTCTTTTGCACGAAATGCCTTTTCCAAATCAATACTATACATATTTGCGATTTCCAGCACGAAAATCAAAACATCCGCCAATTCGTTTTCAACTGAATCAACATTAGAATTACGGTCAATTTTTATATTTTCAGCTTTTCTCACCGCTTTGAATAACTCACCGACCTCTTCGCCAAGCATCAAGCATTTTTGAATTTTGGATTCATCACTAAATCCTCGCTCTATCACTAAATCCCTTACATATTGCTGAAAATCCTCTAGCGTCGGCTGTTCTTTTAAGTTTAACATAAATTATTTTTAATTGTTATATTATTTTTTACCATTCCATTCGGCAAAAAATTCCTCCAAAAAACTTTTCATAAATTCATGCCGATGCAACGCCATTCCTTTAGCAGTTTCCGTATTCATATGACCTGCTAATCTTAGTAGTTTATTTTTGCAATGATGCACGGCGGAAGGATCATGTATTGTATCGTCATATTCTTCTCCGTCAGCAAACGGTATATCCGGTTCCCACATGGGAATTCCATGCGCGCCATTATAAGCGAACGTTCTGCCGATCCCAATTGCGCCTAATCCGTCCAGATTATCCGCATCCTGAACAATTTTTGCTTCTACATCCTGGACAGTGACACCCTCTTTCGAAAATGCGTATTCTTCGTGAAATTCAACACAATGGAGAATTTTATCCTTCTGTTCATCTGTAATTTCAACTCCTTCTAAAAGTTCCTCAACCTTATGTAATGAATCCTTGGGTAAACAAAGTCTTCCGGTTTCATTCTGAATTATCCGATGCACATCGTGCAAGAATGCCGCGATGCCGATCACAGTGCGATCCCCTCCTTCATTTTCCTGCAGTTTCAAAGCAAGATTTAAGGTTCGTTTAAGATGATGGATATCATGTCCGCTACTCTCTTTATGAAACATTTCACGTACGCGTTTTTCTAATTGTTCTAATATCTTTTCCATTTAGCCTGCCCTTTCCTTAAATAATTTACTTGGGAAATATACCAGTACATCAACCCCCTTCAGTTCAATCATTTCATAATCCGCACGCAACATCAGAGTAAAATTGCCATTTGCCATTAAATATTTATTCTTGAATTCCTGGTAATCACCAACTTTAAAATCCGGTGCTCCGCGCTGCGGACGAGTGGCATCCGGTTTCCTTATTTTTATGACTTTCAAAAGCCCCGCTTCAGTTTCAATGGGACTTTTCAAAAGAATTGTTTTACCTGTCTTTGACATTTTACTGTCGGTAGATCTTCCTAATTCCCGGGTATACTCGATCATATCCTGATACTCCGCCTCATCCTTGGCAAAAACCGACAAGTAGTCAATTGTAACCGGAAACTCATCGGTGTTGGCATTTACCGCCTCAATACCGCGCTCGATTATATATCGAATAATTTTGTTAAATTTCCAGTGATGCATAATCAGCTACGGTCAATAATTAATTCAATATCTGTTAATGCGATTAATTTATGATATACATCAGGAGATATTACAAACATTGACGGTGACTTAACGGTTTGAGTTTTATTCGCAATGGTCAGTTCGATTTCCCCTTTAACTAAATAGATTATTTCATTTTCTTTATGAGAATGGTCAGCACTTACAGACCCCTTTCTACGGGCGATAAAATTGGACTTTCCGCAGTTTAAAATTACACCGCGTTTATCGGATTTGACCACTTCTATTTTACTGATATTCATGCTGCTATTTTAGCAAATATCAGCGTAAATTGAAAATATACTCTGAAAAAAAATGCGCCGGACGACCAACCTGGTATACGGCGCGAGTAATCATGTCAATTGAACCGAAGGAACAAATCCCTCCCGCATGAGATCGTCCAGCAAATTCCGGAACAACCCCCGAACGGTCGTAGTCTGCTTCAGCAGATGAGCCTTGGCACCGGCGAAAACCAATCCGTTGGTTACGTCGCCGTCGTATGCCATCAACAGCCTCTCAGCAATGCAGTAGAGCGCTTGTTCTCTCTTGCAAGATTTGAGGCAGTGGAAAGGACACACAACTTTTGTAGCGGTACCATCCGCCATCCCGCGCAGGAACGGATTGTCGATTGCTCTACCCGGCATTCCAACCGGGCTTTTGATGATTCGCAGATCTTCTTCTCTGCAGTCCAGATACATCTTCTTGAAATTGGGATGTACTGAACATTCATCGCAAACGACGAAATTGGTGGCCATCTGCACACCGGACGCTCCCAGACGAAGCATGCGGGCAATGTCGTGTCCGTCATGAACCCCACCCGCCGCTATAACCGGGATTTTGATGCCATATTTTTGCTCATATGGCTCAATCACCCGCAGAACAGCAGGAAGAATTCTTTCAAGACAGACATTTGCGGGATCAGCCAGATCCTCAAGCGAATGACCCAGATGTCCTCCAGCCAGAGGTCCTTCCACGATCACTGCACCAGGTATCCGGCCGTATTTGCGGTCCCAATTGCGCAGAACCAGACTGGCAGCGCGCACATTACCGAACATCGGGACCAGTGCAACACCCGGATCTTCCACATGACGAGGAAGATCAATCCACAACCCGGCTCCGACTACCAGCATGCGGATTTTTTCCGCCACCGCTGTCTTGATCAGCTCAAGTGCGTTGCCAAGGACTTCCATCACGTTGACCGCCAACGGAGTACCGGTTGCACCACCCTCTCTGCACGCTCGGATCTCTTTGGCTAGCGCTTCATTGGCCAGCTCAACAAAGCTCCTCGCATGAGCAAGAAAACAGATACTGGAGACGGTACCGATACCACCTTCCTTAATCACAGCACCGGGAAGCGGATGCCGTGAGACGTAGAGACCCATTGCTCCTTGGATTACTGGGAACTTTGCCAGATATTCTCCAATCCGGAGCGGCTGCATGATTTCCACGCCTTCACCTCCTTCGTGTTTGCTGTTGTTTTCAACGCCCGATTACCCACTTTGAGTAATGGCAGTATAGCACATCATTTAGGATTATTTTGCAATATTAAAACCGAGTCAGAAAAATGACCTTATGTTAGCTTATTTATTATATTTCGGGCACAAACCGATGAACCATTTTTCCATCTATTTGCACCTCATCAATAAACATGGACAGCGGTCTGATCCATAAAGCATTACTGCCAAACTTCTTGGAATTGTATAGTGCCTTGTAAGCAACGTAGTCTTCTAACGTTTCACTATGTCTGGCGATTCCGATCACTTCATATTGACCGCCTTTATAGTGAGTATACTTCCCCGGTACAACTTTCATATATTTGTATTAATAAAATAACCAATTAAAATATGTGGTAATGTTCTGCTCGGCTCCAGTAAATTCTGAAGATGAAGCATGATTCAGTTCATATGTTGACGCAACATTTATTTTATTTAACAGCGAAAGTATCAAATAAATACCGGGCGCCGAATCATAATGTTCATCACCATTTTGATATACTTTTACCAAATCCCTTGTTGCAATAATTTGTTTTGTTTCCTCATCGTTGATTAATGCCTGCTCAGAGGTAAGATAATGTGAGAAATCAATTGACCCGATAATTATTGTTTCAGCATTTAAATTCGCGGAAAGTTTTCCGATGAATCCATCAAGCTCTCGTTCGGTAAAATCATAACGCAGTAACAGGGGGACGATTTTCACTTGCGGTAGATAGTATTTAATATACGGGATGATAAAGGAAACAGCATGATCGCGCTCCACTGCCTGGTCATTTATTTCCACTGATATGCTGGATAACAGATCCAGTATTTCTTCCGTATCGGCGGCCAGATTTCCGAACGGCGTCTGCCAATCATTTTGCGCGGTCACTACTCCCCTACTTCCTCCCAAATAGTGGTTCGGTCCGATCAGGATAACAGTTTTGGGTGATGTGTTTTTTTGAATACAACGGAAAAATTGATCAACCAAATTGCTGGCCAAACGGTGGTGGGTAGTAATTCCGGCACTGAATTTTTTGTCACATTCACCGGCAATCGGCAGTTTGTTTAACGAAGAATAAAAGTCATCAGCGAAAAATTGAGATGAGTTCAATTTCTGATCAGTTGTGTATTTTTGTTCAGCCTGCGAATCAGCGATAAACCAAACAAGACCTGCAATAATAATCAGTATTACTGCCGGATAAATTTTTGATATCTTATACTTACTGAATATCAATTTGAGTGGACGCAAATAGCATGTTAATACTGCTTTTCACACGGAAGCCTTGAATCATCGCCGGTTCTGCCTGAAACACACCTTTATTACGCACACGGGCATAATACACAATCGGCTTGTTCCAGTCTTTCCAGAGCAGAAAGCTGATTTTCTGACCGTCAATGCGGTACGGCCAACTGGCATCATAATCTCCGTTGAACATGCTCTGATAGGGATTAGTGACAATCGCCAGCCCGGCCGGCACATAGTCAGTAACCTGATATGCATCATCAATCGCGTTGGCATTGATTGTACCGTTCAGCGTAACCCGTACAATGTCACCCTCAGCAAAAGTTGTCGCCTCCGCTTTGCCGACCACTGAATATGACCGACTGATGCCAACCTGCGGATCTACTGTCAAATTTGCCGGATCAGCGATCTGTTTATAATAACTGATCACTCCAACAGTCCCGGTAATATTGCTGAAACTTATTTCCTTGAGCTCGTCCGGTGAGACAGATACAGCATAACGCTCGCTTTTTTCCAGAGAAACATTCTCTGTTCGCCCACCCACTGTATAGGTGAAGTTTACCGGACCGGTTGGCAATTTCGGAATTGCCGATTGCAGGTACATCAATTTTTCAACATTGATCAAAATGTCTTCCGGCCAATTGGCACGGACGTAGGAAAACAACTGCTCGTCGCTGTCCTCGTTGATTCTGCTGGCCAAAAGAGCGCCCAGCATTGTGTATTGCAGATAGTCATCCTCATCCTCGCCGATTTTCAGCCTGATGTATGAGTCAAATTCCTCCGCAGTTTCATCAACAATCTTTTTGTACAGTGAACGTGCATATTCACCGGCACCCAGACTTTCCGCACCCAGCGCCAGATACAGTGTCTGTTGCTGATTTACATTCTGATTATTCAATACATCAATAATACTGTTCAAAACCGGCTCACCAAGATTGGCAAGGCCATACAGCGACCAGACTATTTCATCCATCCCAGCCGCCTGATCCGCAAGCTTCAGGTTGAAATAGTTTATCAAAGCACTCCGATCAAACTCATCCGGCGCCAGCCCAGAAAGATGCGCGGACAATAATATTTCCGACGAAGCATAAGGCAATATTGCAATTCCGCCGTCAGATCTCTGGTACAGTCCGCCGTCAAATTCCGGAAGCGGTTGCTGGTCGCCGTAATACTGATTCATAAGGGATGCCGCCATATATTTTGCATAACCTTGGTCTACCCGCTCTCCCCACGAATAATACAGCTCAATCAAATCCTGGTAGAAGTACCCTCTATTTTTATCCATGAATTCCAATATCGTCTGGCCACCAGTATTGCCTGCAATGTCCATATTTTCTGACAGCGTGCTGAAACTCACTTTTTCCTGCTGCCAATGTCCTTCAACTACATTTACCGTTTTTATAATCGAATCCTGATTATCACCAATCTTGCCTTTAATCTCAATGTCATAAGTACCAACCGGCATTGTCGGCAGATTTATTTCAGACGGGGTGAAAGCCGTGCCGTTTACTGTCTCGTCAAGACCCAGCGCTTCATTTTTTATTTTGAATTCCACGCCGTCTCCGCTGGCTAAACCGTCACCGTATGCTAAAAGTTCAATAACTGGACGGTCATTGGCCAGGTACTCATTCGATAGATTGGTTTCCACAAAGAACGGTAGTGATACCGGAATCTTTTCCGTGGTTACTCCGACCTGCAGATTATCCGTGACTGCCTGGGCCGTCACCCTCCATGACGTAATATCATCAGGCAATGTAAATTTCACGGTCGCTTTACCCTGATTGTTTGTTTCAACTTCGGAGAACAAAACAGCGTCCTGAAAATTTTTGCGTGCCCCGCCTTTATCATTGTGCACATAGATATCGGAGGCAATAAAAGTATGATACCGGTCAACACTAAGGTTATAAACAAAAACTGGATTGGTTTTTTTTGTGATCGTTTCAACCTGCACCCGCTGGTTTTCTGCGTTCAGAAGCCAATCACCCCTTACGATATTACCCGCCGGCTGCCAGCTATCATTCACCCACAGTATATGATTCGGCGTTATTTTCAGTTCATTATTGATAATCAGATACTCATCAACTAGATGCTCAAATGTCTTACTGACGCGTGCCGGAACCATCCTTGGATTATTTTCAGAAGAACGCGTTAAGATTTGATCGGACTCATTTATTTGTTCAATCGCCTTGGTTGAACCGTCCGCCATCAATACCGGCGTGCCCTGGACAAAACAGCCACCCCGTTCCGCAGCAAGATCATATGATACTGCCTCGTGGGAAACATATGACTGGTAAATGCCGCTGTCGACTGTTTCGTATATTTCATTTATCGGATTGGCAATATCCTCACGCAAATTGTAAATTGCTTCATCCACCAGATTCACATTTACCTTGGCTGACACCGGCTGTCCGTCGGCATCTTTTGTATTAATTGTCAGCACCGCCTCTTCACCCGGTTCGTATTTTGTTTTATCGGACTGAACTGCAATATCCAACACCCGACTAGACGTGTCGAAGACAGCTTGTACAGTATTGTAATAATATTGGTTAGATGTCTCATAATTTTTTCCGTCAAACCAAATACCGTATACATAAGTGTTCGGGATATTCTGTTCCTGGAAATCAAAAGCGTATTCAGAATTATTCTGCACGGCATATTCACGAACTCCCTGTCTGGCCTGATAAAAAAGGTACGTATTGGTCGGGTCATCTACCGGTAACGTGACATCCTGCTTATACAGGGAAAAATTCGCCTGTTCGCCTAGCTGATAGTTTTTATCATCGGTATTCTGAAGCATGAGCCCAGTTTCCGATGAACCGTAGTAATGGACGCCGTTCCACACTCCTCGGTTAATACCGATCGTCCGGTTAGCAAAATCAGTATACTGCAGATCTATTTCGTATTCCTGGTTTTCTTCCATCGTAAATGTATAACTCGCTTCACCCTGCGCATTTGTAGTTATATTAATATCCTGCAGCGGTTCCAGACGTCGGTTATACGTATATGTTTTTCTGGTGACTTTATTGATGAAGTCATAATACTGCCCGGACTCAACTTTATCGTAGATTACTTTTTTAACTGATCCGGTAATTTGATGGTTTGCCACCGGATCGCTGAGTAGCTGTTCGGACCAGATATCATAATCATCCGCGTTCATTCCGGCAAAATCCAGATAGTGCAAATCAGTATTAATAGTTGCTGTCTGGTCGACTGTATCGGTTTCAACATTTAGCCATAAATCCGAATTGTATATCTTATATCTCAGTGAGCTGGAAATTTCGGCATTTTCCGCTCCCGATGCGGAAACCGATATATAGTCGACATGGGGGTTGTCCGGCTGTGCGGTCGGCGTGATCTGAAATGAAGCATTACCGGCTTCATCCGTGGTGGTTGTACCGGAACCGAACATGCTGTTATAATTTGCAACAATATTCGGCACAGCCGTTCCGTCAAAAAACTGTGAGTTTACGCTGATTGTATTCGGCTCATCAATAATTGCCACTTTCTTTTCAATTGTCGTAGCTAAAGTATAATGCGGTTTTACATAGTCCTCTATATACACCTGCTTGGTACTTAACATCACATCACTGAGATAAATGCTCAGCTGGTAATAACCCGGCTCCAGATTTTCAAATGGAATTTCTCCGATATAGGTACCGCTGGCATTAACCGCAATATTTTTTTCTGCAATGCTGACTTGTTCATAACTATACGGCTGATAATCATATCCGGTTAATTTGGCTGTAACAGTACTCGGCTGGTTCTGACCGTCCCGCGGTTTTGCCAGCCCCCAGAATTTCACCGTATCAGTTTTTTTATACAACGGCCGATCTATGTATAAGTAGTCCCAATATTTGGATATTGAACTCTCACCGTACCAGTCACCGTAGCCATAGTATCCGCTTTCACTGGTTGCCGGCACGATTGTACGATCACCATTCGGACCCGTGATTGTAAAATAATAAGACTTGTCAGGTTGGCTCGTTTTTATCTGATCCGGCGTGGAAAAATACGCCACACCCTGTTCATTGGTAACTTCTGAGAGATCATTTTCCGACAGGGTGACAACCGCTCCGACCACCGGCGCGTGTGTTGCTATATCATTGATCCATAATAGAGTCTGAGTTTCACTAACCGTGCTGTACGCCGCCTGGTTGCTGATCTGAACCCACGCCTGGACCGGTTGATCGTCCACGATAGTTTGAATGATATAGTAACCGGTACTTACACTTTCCGGAAAAACCAGATAATTTTTATACGAATACTCTTCCGGTTTTGCGGAAAAACGCGCTACTTCTGTCAGCCCGTCAACGGGATATTGCTGGTTACGGCGTGCATAATACGCCCAGCCGGGATAAGCTAAATATGAATTAAACGACTCCTTAAATTGATCAAAATCCGGGAACTGATACAGGACAAATTCGCGTTCCGTTGCCTGCGGATAATTATAAACTTCAAATACCGGGGCTGATTCCGTACCAAAACTGTTCAATGTCCTGCTAAAGCTGAAATACTGCTCCGAGAAGGAACTTTTATCACTGGTTTCAAATTGAAATATATAATCTTCCGCCAATACGTCATCCGTCCCCGCAAAAGGCAGACCGGCTTTTATAGTAACGCGATACAGTGTTTCATAATCGAGCTGTTTCGGTACAAACACCATTGTTCTTTTATGCTGTTCGAACGTTCCTTCAACCGCCGGACTGATCTCGAAATATTTATCAAAGTCATAATAAGTATCAGTTAAAAAAGTTATTTCAATTCCTGAATCAGCTGGCACGGAAGTAGTCTGGTCACCGGGCAGTGTATTCAAAATTTTCAGTGGTGTTTTAATCTGATATGCCCAGTTGTACTCTCGACCCTGTGCTTCACTCACGCCCGTGTCAGTACTTACCGCCGTTGCCACTTTGAACTGGTAAATCGCTCCATCTTCCAACTGGGCATCCGGCACGATTTTAAATTCATTGGCACTGATTTCCTGAACGGCAAATTCCACCTGCGGAGTAACAGTCAGGCTTTTTTCAACCAGGTCCTTTGTTATTGATTCTTCGCTGGTCAGCGTAAACTGAGTATCCTTAGTTACGCCAAGCCGATCCTGGTTGTCCGCCGTCAGGTTAAAATTGTTATCGGCAAACTGCAGGCTTACCGGAACAAAGGCCGGCTCCTTTTTCTTTTCATCGCCAAAAAAATAAAAAATGCCGTACAAAATTACGGCAACCAATATAACAAACGCGAATGTCGCGATCAGCCAGTTGTAACTCCATTTTGGCTTGACCGGCTGAACAGGAGCTTGGTTATTTTCAGGCATAAAATTTTGGGTTAAAATTTACTTCTATTGTCAATTATAGCATATTTTATTTTTATTGGTTATTGTCTTAAATTATACGATTCTTTCAGCCAGCCGATCAGTTTAGAATCAATATCCGCATATGATTTAATATTCAGGCAATTCTTGTAGCAGGTAGAGGAAAGTGGAATACAATTAACAATACACTCGTCCTTAATAGCATGATCCAATGCAAGCCGTATTTCTATTACACCGTCTTTTTTTGGCAGTATTACTAAAAAATCATATTTACCAAATAAGTGGATGCAACAAGGAATTGATATTACCTTGAATTTTCCAACTTTATTTTCAATTATTTTCAAAAGAGTTCTAAACAAATTGAAAGCTTCGGGCTTATTTTTAAAATGTTCGCTCAGTGGTTTTGTCGCACAGGAGTGTTGTTGTCCGGCGCGCTGAAACACTCTTTTGCATTTGGGACAGGTCCACATAAATTTATCAGTTAATAATTTATTTATTACTGTTTCGGAAAACATGCGTATTTGCAGATATAATATTTTTTGAAAGCAAAATCAGCTCCGCATTATGAAAATAGAAGTCTTTCAAAGTCTTCATCCACTCCAAACCATAATATTCATTGTACATCATCATGCCTGTGTCGCCATGAGTTACTAGCAATATATTACCTTCCGGATGGGATACATGTAAATCACTTATTACCCTCTTCCCTCTTTCAATCAGCTGAGGAAATGTTTCGCCGTTTTCCGGATTAAGAAAGTAATCCACATACTCCGATATGATCACATCCGGCGAACACATCGGGATAATACTGGAATGTGGTAGTCCGGTCATCACGCCGAAATCCCGCTCGATCAGATCATCCATTATAATAGGCTCAGGACCGCTGGCTTCTTCTGCGATCAGTTCAGCCGTATGCAGAGCCCTTCTTAAAGGGGAAGAATAAATCCCATCAAAACTAATTTTGTGTTTAGCGATTTTCTTACCGACCGATATCGCCTCCTCAATCCCCAGACTGGTAAGTCCCATATTTCTCCTGCCGTTCAGGATCCCCCTTCTGTTATCCTCATCCTGCCCATGCCGTGCAACATAGATATTCAGCATTTTATTTTTGTATTTATCTAATTAATTATCCAAGTGCTATCAGTATTCCGCCAATCACTGCGAGCACCGCGCCGATCCATGCCTGTAGAGATATCTTTTCGCCCAATATGATAAACGCCAGCAGTAATGCGAACACCACACTCAGGCGGTCAATTGGGACAATCTGCGACACCTTGGCATTTTTTAAAGCGATAAAATAAAAAAGCCACGAAACAGCACCGGCTACTCCGCTTAATACAATATAAAGCAGGGCTTTGTGATTGGTAAATACCGGTTTGATATCAACTAATTTGCCTTGAATAAAAATTATACCAATCAAAAAAAGCGCCATCACCACAGCGCGGATCGCGGTTGCCACATTAGTATCAATTCCCTGCAATCCTATTTTGCCAAAAATTGCCACCAGCGCCGCTGTAAAAGCAGATAGCAATGCGTAAATTATCCAAACATTGTCCATATTTTTCTTCAAGCTATCTTCCCCACCAGAGAAATATTAAAACTACACTACATACTTAATCATCATCCAAAAATGACTGAAGCTTCCGGCAATCACAAAGACGTGAAATATTTCGTGCATCCCAAACCACCTGGTGCGCGGAACATATTTATCCAGCGCGTAAAACAAACATCCGGCCGTATACATCACTCCTCCAACAAACAGCCACTTCAAAGCATCGGGAGAAAGCCACGCTGCCAGTGGATGAATGGCGATTAAAATCATCCAACCCATGCCGATATACATGACCACAGAAAGCCAGCCGGTCATTTTAATGCCGAAGCTCTTCATAATTATTCCCGCAATTGCGATCGCCCAGACCACGCCAAAAATACTCCAGCCCCACGCTCGCTGCGGCATCAGCAATGTTATTGGCGTATAAGACCCGGCGATTAAGAAATAGATCATCGCGTGGTCTAAACGCTGAAAAATCGTTTTAACTTTTGTCTCCTGCGGAAAGAAGTGATACAGCGTGCTGGTTGTATAAAGAATTATCAGACTGGCGCCGAAAACAGAAACACCGACAACGTGAACCGCTGTTCCTTTCGTTGCCGCAAAAATTACCATCAGAACCAACGCGGCAACCGACAACACCGCCCCGATTAAGTGGGTTAATGCGCTAAGTGGTTCATTTTTCTTATTTGACTTCATATAGGCTGTTTTTACTGAATTCATTGCGATTTCCTCCCCTTCAAGTCTATTGTAGCTTAAATGGTTTGCCGTGACCAGGAACGATATAGTCAGCCCTTTTTAAAACTTTCTCCCGGCTCTTTTTTAAGATCAGCCCGTCATTCAGATACGGGTCTTTCAGATTCAATAGACTCATGCGGTCGGTCTTCTGTTCCTGACAATCCTCCCACCAGAAAAGATCCGCGACAATCGCTACGTTGCCGAATTCTTCAGTCTTAACAAGCACCGCACAATGATGCTGGTCATGGCCGGGTGTGGGAATAATTTCGATATCCGTTCCCGGAATTTTACCTTTATGCTCGGTTATTTTACCGTCAAAAGAATAGATAGCTGAGTCATCCATTATTTTTGCGTTTTCAAATATTCCTGCGAGCAGACAATGATCCAAATGCGTATGGGTCAAGACTACGAAATCAATATCAACCGGCATCAGATCTTCATTATTTAGTGCATCAAGTAAACGTTCACGATCCATGCCGACATCCACCAGAATATTCAGATCACCCTGGCGAATCAGTGTAACAGAAGACGAAGCGTATTCATCCTCACCTTCCGCCCGCACATATCCTTGAATTAACACTTTAATATCGTACATATTCATTTAGAAACTAAATAGACTTGCAACGGTCATTACAACCCCCGCACCTAAAAGACACCCTGCCATTTTACCGACCGCTGATTTCAGCATTGTGCGCTCCTCCGGTATCAGCTGTTGGCGCAGTTTTTCCGCTGAGCGTCCTTCAAAGATTCCGGCTATCCCATCGGTTATCGCATTGCCGACCACCCCGCCCAACACCGCTCCGGCTACCCCGGCAAAATGCCCGCCGAATATCGCCATGATTGCCAGAATTCCGTTATCGATCAACCCAAAGATGATATCCGGTTTCAATGTTTTCATTTTTATTTTAAAAGGCACCAAGGAAACTACGCAAAGTGCTGAGAGCAGTATCAGTATTAATCCTGTCCAACTAGAATTATCAATCGTATAGAAGCTAACAGCACCGATTATGATACATAGCGTTAGTATATTGGCGATTGAAGAGAATGCTTTTTGTGGCATGGAATAATGATTAATTATATTTAGACGATTTATGAAATTTAGCCATGTATAAAGTGCTATGGAACCTTCCACTAAAAAATACGTCATCTTTTATTTTCCCCTCTACGACAAATCCCAAAGACTTGTATAATTTAACTGCGGGGACATTATTTTCATAAACATTCAGATATATTTTGTGCAGTTTAAGTTTATTAAACCCATAATCAATAATCCACAGCATGGCTTTTTTTCCTATTCCTTTTCCTCTATATTCAGCATCTCCAATGGCAATAAATAAATCGGCATTTTTGCTTTTTTTGGATATTTTTGACAACCCCATGAATCCAATTGGCTTAACGTCGTCACAGATTGTGAAAAATCTTTTATTATCAGATTTTTGATATTCTGCAAACCACTTTTTTTCTTTTTTCAATGTAGTTTCTTCCCATGCTTCGTCACCGGTAAATTTGTTTACTTTATGATCATTCAACCACAAAACACGGTACGCAATATCTTTTGGTAAATGTTTTCGGATTTTGAGCATATAGTTATTATTCATCTGAATTTCATTATAGTCCCCACTCAGAGTCAGAATATTTATTTTCTTTTATTAACTTTTCAATATCTGCTCTAATATCTTTAACGTCATCTGTGTTAAGAGGTTTTAAATTTTCATAAAATTCCGGTTGCTCTTCTCTATGTGGGAAATTTAATGCTTGACCGAATTTTTGAATTTTTGCACTTTCTGCCCTTCCATATAAATGAACATGTAAATATGGACCTTCTGGCTTGAATACAGACCAATTACCATTATCTTGGTAATTGATCCTCTTAATATCAACCCCGTGTTCATTCATCACTTTTCTCATCGCCTCACCAGTAATAATAGTCAATCTCATCAATTCAATAGCTGCTCTAGGAGAAAGCTGTTGTCTATCTAAGACTCTGACTTTCGGATATATCTTAATATGACCGCCATCATTTCTATCTACATGAGGTCTCTCTACTGCTTCTACTATAAAGTTTATTGACTCGTAAATTAATGCCATAAATTTCTATTTATCATAACTTATAAAAAATAAATTCAAAGCGGCAATAGATATCCCACATTCTATCTTTCCCTCTATTAACATTTTCATTAATTCAGGCAGGCTTACTTTAACTATATCCAATATCGATTCTTCATCATCTTGCCCACTGGTAGATAGTTTGGACAAATCCAAATCGGTAGCCAGGTAAACATTAATATATGTAGATTCATGGCCGGGCGCCACAAAGAAACCACCCAGCTTTTTCCATTCTTTTGCTTCTATTCCTGTTTCTTCCAAAAGTTCCGCCTTTGCTCTTTCCAGCATATCTTCATCACCCGCTGTTCCGGCCGGCAGTTCCAAAATAGCTTTTTGTAAGGCATATCTGAACTGCTTTACCAGATAGATATTTTCCTCATTATCCAGCGCAATTACAAAGCAACCCTGGTTTTTTTCCAGATATCCATAGATACTTTCCTTACCGTTCGGCATCAAAACTTGATCCTCATGGACTTTAATCCAAGGATTACTATATACGATTTTTGAATTCAATTTTTTCCAGGTTCTGAGCATTGTTTTTGTTAATTATTTTAGAAAATGTTTTCTAATTTGATCATATGCTAATAACTATCATAGCTTTCATCCTGATCGTTATTTATATCATCACAATAATCAATTAACTCACTGACTTTTCCAAATTCCTCACTCAACTGATATTCATCCGCACATGCTTTTATCTCATTAACTTTTTTTCTTACATTGGTTTGACCAAATAAATATACAACAACTACTAAAATAATTGCAGATATTACTTCAGCTTTGTTAATGGCTATATCTAGCTTATCAAATTCCTTTTTTCCTGACATATACGATACAAAATAAAAAACTAAACAATACAAGATGAAAGCAACTACTTCCACAGTTAACGCCCAAAATATAGACATGAATATTCTACTTATAAATGAATCATTCTCCCAATATGAAGTAAATGAATAAAGAAATACAATAATCACAGGAAGAACTAAAATTAATTGTTCTTTTAATATTTTGATTTTCTTATTCATTTAATTTATTTAATAAATTAATAAATTCTCTTTTAGTCATAATCTTTGTATGTAACAACTTCTCCAATTTTTCTCTTTTCTCATAATTTATAAAAGCCTTGTTATCATTAGTTACAAAAATATTTCTCTTTTCTCTAAAATGGGCTTCTAATATCATTGCATCTCTTAATTGCTTTTTTTGAATAGCAGTTAGATT
The DNA here is from genome assembly GCA_041666845.1 of Patescibacteria group bacterium. GTDB lineage: Bacteria > Patescibacteriota > Patescibacteriia > UM-FILTER-42-10 > UM-FILTER-42-10 > JAHJEX01. The sequence goes on from JBAYGC010000002.1 coordinate 16,165, forward strand.
TTCTCTCTCTATCGGAAAAGATGATGAAGAAATAATTTGAATTATATCATTTAATTTATTTTCTTCTCCAGCAAATACCGCATTACCCCACGTTGATTCACCCCAAATTCCTGATTCAAATATTTTTTTTAATTTTATAATTTCTTTTTCAAACGATGTACCATTAACCTCTCTTTCTGTAACAGATGTATACGCAACTTCAAAATATTGATTTAAAAGTTTTTCATCAATTTCGCTTAGTGGTAATACATTCGTATCAATTGTTATCTTTTTTCTGTGCATCTAGAATTGCAATATAGTTACCTTCTAACATAGCGATTAGCATCATAAGAATGTCAGTTATTAATGCACTAGTACTTTTACTATTTGATTTAATTTTTGTATATTTTGTTCCAAACGGTCTTCCAATTAAATCTGCATCTTCTTTAGATATCTTGTAGTCCATTTTATGGGAACATTTATTTCTAACTTCATTCAAGTGTTTAATTGATATTAGTATATTATTATCTACGAAATCTATTGATTGTACAACAGTAAGTTTATATGAAAAAGTAAATCTACTATTTGTACTAATAATATCTCCTCTCCTATGTGTTGCAATAATAATTTGATCCAAAAAATACTCAACAATTAAATGGCAACGAAGAATTTTAGAAATATCTGGAAATGGCATTTTTATTGCTTCCATGAACTTCTTAAATCCCTCCGAGACGACGGGTGATTTTATAACTTTTTCATCAGCCCTTTTTTGCATAAATGAAAATATAAATTTTATAAAATATTCGCTTTTCGAATTCTCTCAATAACCCTCTCCTTCCCCAAAACCCCCGCGACTTCAAAAGGACTCGGGGATTTTTCTTCCCCTGTCAAAGCTACGCGGATCGGCCAGAGGATTTCGCCGTTTTTTAATCCTCTTTCTTCGATGAGTTTCATCAGTCCCTTTTCTATATTCTCCTCGGACCATTCTTTCTCATCCAGACTTTCAAAGAATTCCAAGGCCAATTTTAAATTGGCTTTAATCACTTCTGGATCGGATTTTTTCCAGACCAAAAGCGCGGGGTCATAAGAAATGTCGTTGAAAAAGAATTTCACCATATCAGGCAAGTCGGAGAGTTTTTTTATCCGCTCCTGTTCCAGCACGATTGCTTTCTTCACATATTCTTTGTCGCTGGTATTAATCCCCGCTTTTTCCAAAAACGGCAAGGCAAGTTTCAAAAATTCATCAGGCGAAAGTTTGCGCAGATATTGGGAATTGATCCAGTCCAGTTTATCCTTGGCGAAAACCGCACCGCCTTTGTGCACACCGCCAATATTAAACACATGAACCATATCAGGCAGAGTAAACATTTCCTGTTCGGTTTTCGGATTCCAACCGAGGAGTAAGACAAAGTTTAAGATCGCTTCCGGCAGATATCCATCTTCTTTATAGTCATCTATCGTTACTTTGGTTTTGCGCTTGGAAAGTTTGGTTTTATCTTCATTGAGAATCAGTGGCAGATGCCCGAATTCCGGCACCGGAAAACCCAGCGCCTCGGTCATCAAAATCTGCTTCGGTGTGTTAGACAAATGATCCTCCCCGCGGATCACGTGAGATATTTTCATCATGTAGTCGTCAATCACTACGGCCAAGTTGTAGAGCGGGGTTTTCACGTCACGCGCCACAGCAATATCACCAAGCAGTCCAGTGTCAAAAGTAACTTCACCGCGAATCATGTCTTTAAAGGTAATAATCTTTTCCGGCACGCGGTAGCGGATGATGGAATTCCTTCCTTTTTTTTCGTACGCTTTTTTTTCTTCCTCAGTGAGTTTACAGCATTTTCCACTGTAAACCGGCGCCACGCCTTTCTCCTCCATCGCTTTTCTTTCCGCCTCCAGTTCTTCTTTACTGCAATAGCAATAATACGCCTTGTCCTCGTCCAGAAGCTGCTTGATGTATTTTTCATAAGTAGCGGTTCGTTTGGTCTGGAAATACGGGCCGTATTTGCCTTTTTCTTTGCCGTCCGATGTCGGACCTTCATCCCACTCTATTCCCAGCCACTCCAGACCATCTATGATCTGCTTGGTGAACCTTTCTTCAGAGCGTTCGAGGTCGGTATCTTCAATCCGCAGGACAAAGGTTCCGCCTTCTCTTTTGGCGAACAGATAATTGTACAAAGCGGACCTTGCCGTTCCTAAATGCAAGGAGCCGGTTGGTGATGGAGCAATTCGGACTCTGACTTCTTTATTTTTCATGCTGTTTTATTACTTATTTTATTTGTTACTTTTTATGGATTCCCGGGCCCCCGGCCGCCTAACTGCTGTTAGGCAGTGGGGCAGGCAAGTTCGAAGATGACACTATTGATTTGTTATTGTTTGTCATTCCCGCGAAGGCGGGAATCCATTATTTTTACCTTAATAACTAAATAACTAAAATGAATTGTTGCGGTAAAAATCCGCTTAATGCGCCACGGCTGGATAATTAACCGATACAGCCACTCTAATCCCATCTTCCGGATAAATTCCGGTGCACGTTTGATACTGCCGGAGATATAATCGAACGCTCCGCCGACACCCATCGCCACCTTTACTCCGGTAAAATCAGGAAGGTGCGTAACAATCCATTTTTCCTGCTTCGGCGCTCCCAGCGCAACCAATAATATATCCGGGGATTTTTTTCTAATATCTTCCACGAACAAAGCATCATTCATTTTTCCATTTTTGTCATATCCGCTTTCCGCCCCAACTATTTTTAAATGCGGATATTTCGTCATCAATTTTTCGGCTGTCTTTTTCGCAATTCCCTTTCCAGCGCCATATAAGTATATTGAATACTCTTCTTGTTCAGCCAGTTCAGCAACATGCCAGATAAAATCCACACCGGTAATGCGCTGGTCGAGCGAGCGTTTTAAAAACTTAGCGGCAAGCATCAGGCCGAATCCGTCCGGAAGAGCAATCACAGCGTTATTTAAAATGTCCCGGAATATTTTATCTTTCTGCGCGCGGACGATAAACTCCGGGTTAGGAGTGACAATATAATTCAAACGCGGAAAGACTACGCACTGCTTTACGACATCCAGTGCTTCACGCATATTGATTTTACTGACTTGTACCCCCAATATTTCTTGTTTCATAATTGATATGATTGCAATACGGAATAATTAGGCGAATTGCCGGTCAGATCGCTTTCCATCAGATGCACAGCTGACACATCCCAACTGTCATTAAGTACTACTTTGTTTAATATTTTTTTATGATCATCTGACAACGACGAACTGATTCTGCCCAAAGTGATATGAGTTAGAAATGACCGCCGGTCGCCCTGCACAAACGGTAGTTGCGAAACCTCCGAGTCAATTGCCCTTTTCAGCTTTGTAAGTTCCGGTGAAACATCCAAATCCGCGCTGATAATTTTCGGCTTGTCTTCAGGAAAGAGGGATATACCATTTAGCCGTAAAGTAAACGGGTCAAATCCGGACAAAACATTTTCCAACACCTGCTCAATATCATATATCCGGTCATCTGCTTGTGCACCGAAGAATTTCAAAGTAAGGTGCAGATTTTGTTTTTCCACCCACTTTACCGGGAGCGGGCTGTTTTTCAAGTCCGCAAGCACCCTGCCCAGTAATTTAATTACCTCGCTACTTGGATAAATTGCTAAAAATGCGCGATATTTCATTGATTCTTTCGTTGTCTCCGGTTGAATCATATCACATTTTATGATATACTTAAACCTGAAAAAGATTAAAATACACATAAAATATGATCAAAAAGCTAGCGGTCCTATCTGTAATATTTTCGCTAATCTTGCCCACTTTTGCACAAGCTTATTCCATCAATATCAATAACATCATAACCGATACGGAGCTTTTAGATTCGAGCTCTATGTCTCTGACCAGAATTCAGAGTTTTCTGAAAGATAAGGGCAGTTATCTCACCAACTACTCAACTGGAGGAAAAACTGCGGCAGAAATAATTTTCGATGCTGCTAATTATTATCATATCAACCCAAAATATATACTGGTTAGACTCCAGGTGGAACAAAGTTTAATATATGATTCTTCTCCGATGGATACCCAGTTACAAAGAGCAATGGGATATGGTTGTCCGGACGGCGGTAGTTGTAATCCGGAGTATTCAGGCTTCTATAACCAGATCTACAAATCAGCAGAAGCACTGCAAGGATCTAAATATTTACAGGGTATTAGAGACAGAGGATATACAATTTCCGGCTGGGGGCCTGGAATAACTAAAAAAACTTTAGACGAAATTTTTATTACACCAGAAAATGCTGCGACAGCTGTTCTATATACGTATACACCATGGGTCGGCAAATATGGTGGAGGTAATCAACAATGGGGTGGAACATCTCTGGTTGGAAAGCTTTTCCAAGAATGGTTTATCCGGCACTACATTGACGGCACACTGGTTCAGGCGGAAGGACAGAATGGCGTTTACCTGATCAAGAATGGTAAAAAATATCCTTTCCGGAATAAAACCACCCTGCTGGCCAACTACGATCCGAATAAAATTATCATCATCAGTCCGAATGAACTGGATGCATATGAACTGGGACCGGACATCCGGTTTCCGGATAATGTTCTGATTCAGTCGCCAAAAGGAACAGTCTATATTATTATTGACGGCGTGAAGCGTGGCATGTCCTCCAAGGAAGTATTTTCCTATCTGGGTTTCAATCCGGAGGAAGTAATCCCGGCCAGCTGGAGCGAGGTAAATTCCGTGCCGGAAGGTGAACCGATTACTACTGATTCCCTCTTCCCGACCGGAATACTTCTGCAGTCCAGACAGACCGGCGGGGTCGGCTATGTGGAAAATGGTATCTGGCACCCGATTATGTCCAAACAAATTCTACAGTCACGTTTCAGAAACAGAATCCTTACCCCGGTTGACCAGTCGGAGCTGGAAAAATATCCCAAGGGCGATTATGTTAAGTTCAAAGACGGTGAACTGGTAACTTCCGAACAGACTGGGATTGTTTACGTGATCTCAAACGGGCAAAAAAGACCCTTCCAAAATTCCGATGCATTTATAAGCCTTGGTTATAATTGGGATAATATAATCTGGACAAATCAAAGATCACTGGACATTCATCCTACAGGGGCTACAATTAAGGTGCAATAAGCAACTAACCCAAAAGTTATGTCGCTAATCTTCAGCGCCATTACTCCCCATCCTCCACTGCTTATCCCGAACGTCGGACGGGAGAATTTAACGCGCGTAAAAAAAACCGAACAGGCACTGACCAGTTTGGCCAACGACTTATACGCATCCAAACCGGATACAGTAATTATTATTTCGCCACATGCCCCGATTTCCGAGGACACCTTCTTTATCAATGCTTGCGAAAAGTTTAACTGCGATTTTGAGGATTTCGGTGATTTTGAGACATCCTTTAGTTTCAAACCGGACCTGGAACTCTCCGCCAATATAAAAATGCGCACCCAGGATGAAAACATCCCGCTCAACTTGATCTGTGAATCTAAACTGGATCACGGCAGTGCGGTGCCACTATTCTATCTGATGAAAAATCTGAAAGAAGTTCCGATCGTGCCGATCAGTTTCAGTTTCCTGGATATTAAAACACACTTTGAATTCGGCAAAATTCTTCAGAGAGAGATAATGAAAACCAACAAACGCGTCGCAGTCATTGCTTCCGGTGACCTTTCCCATGCCATTACTCCCGAAGCACCGGCTGGCTTCAATGAAAAAGGGAAAGAGTTTGATGAAATGGTTGTGGACATGTTGAAAAATAAGCAGGAACAAAATATTGTAAAAATGGATCCGAAATTCGTGGAAGAAGCGGCGGAATGCGGCTTTCGGTCAATGGTCATCCTGCTGGGAATTTTAAAAGGTATTAATTACCGCGCGAATGTTTTGGCGTACGAACATCCGTTCGGCGTCGGCTATCTGACCTGCAATTTTTCACTTGAATAATCAAACAAAAAAAGAGCTTACTTACTAAACTCTTTTTTATTTTTCTTCCGGTTTCTTCCCCACCAATTTGAAGAAGTATTTCCACTTTTCACCCTCATCTGCCAGTTCCTTGGTATCTGACACGCATTTCTGGATGAAATATTTATCATGATCCCGACACGCCTTGAATACGGAATTCCTCTTGAAACTGGGTATATGCAGTTCTTCAATTACCCGCAAAGCTAAGTCCTGCCACTGGTAAGCGGGCGGTTTCTTGCCGGGGACTTTTTTCTTGAATATTTCCCCGATATTTTCCATTTCGGATTTTCTTATCATATTTGCATTATAATATACAATATATAATTTTCACAAATTACTTATTACCAATTACCTGCTCCACCGCCCACGCCTGGTTTTTATGATACAATTTCTTTAACGCATCAGCCGGTGTCAACCATACCACTTCATGATCCGGTGCGGTGGGAATGCCGATCTTTCTGACCATTTTTGCAAAATAAAAGTACCCGTCATTATAGATGTAATCATTTTTGGTTGTTGAATAATGATACACGGCACTATTTCCTAAATATTTTCCGACTTCAATCTCCCAGCCCATTTCTTCGTTTGCCTCACGATACAAACATTCACTGTGGCTTTCTTTGCCGTCCAACCCACCGCCGGGAAGAAAATATCCAGTTCTTGTTTGAATTATTGCCAAATTATTTTTATCTTTATCAAAAATCAGCGCATAGACGCCGATGCGTGTTTTATACTTTTGACCGGCAATCTTTTCGCCAAATACGACTTTGTTTTTTAGCATAAATATCCAAAATCGGTTTATGTAAGTTCGATCTAGAAATTACTTATTTCTGCTTATTAATCCGTAACCGAACATTTTTGGGCGTGATTTCCAAATATTCGTCTTCTTTGATTATCTCCAGTCCGCGCTCTAAAGTCAGCTCCATTGGCGGTGCGAGATTCAGTGCATCATCAGCCGCCGCCGCGCGCATATTGGTCAGGTGTTTTCCTTTGATCGGGTTCACATCCATATTATATCCCTTTGCGGCACTGCCGATAATCATTCCTTCATACACATCTACGCCGGGCCCGATGTACAGTGTCCCGCGTTCCTGTAAATTTGATAGTGAAAACCCGAGCGCTTTGCCGGTCGCCATGGAAATCATGGATCCGAAACTGTGCTTTTCAATTCCCTCAACATAAGGTTTGAAACCCGTTATGCGGGAGCTGATAATACCTTCACCTTTGGTATCAATCACAAATTCATTACGATAGCCGAGATAGCCTCTGGTCGGTATTTCAAAGATTATTCGGATGTGGCTCAGCTCCGGTCGCATCTCAAGCATGTTCGCTTTGCGCTTGGATAGTTTTTCAATCACAACACCGGAATAGTCTACCGGAACATCCACGGTTATTTCTTCAAACGGCTCGCATTTTACTCCATCGATTTCTTTGATGATAACCTGCGGTTGGGAAACCTGCAGTTCATATCCTTCTCTGCGCATGTTTTCCAGCAGAATCGCAATATGTAGTTCACCACGGCCGAAAACTTTGTAATGATCAGTGGATGAAAAATCAATCCTTAAGCCGACATTAACTTCCAGCTCTTTCTGCAATCTTTCTTTGATCTGCCTGGTGGTGACATATTTGCCGTCTTTTCCGGCGAACGGAGAGTTGTTGGCCAAAAAGTCCAAAGAAATTGTCGGTTCGTCCACTTTAATGGCAGGCAGTGCTTCACGGTCTTCCTTTTCACAGATCGTTTCACCAATAAATATGTCCGGGATTCCGGCAATCATTACGATATCACCCGCCGTTGCTTCCGGCACTTCCTTCTTTTTCAGACCTTCAAATGTATAAATCTTAGTGATCTTATTCGAGTTGGTATCACCATTAATTTTTTTAATAAAAACATTATCACCCACCTTCAATTTGCCGGTATAAATGCGGGATACCGCCATACGACCCAAAAAATTATCATAGCCGAGGTTAAAAACTTGTGCTGTTAAATCTTTTTCTTCAAATACTTCTGAAGATGCCGGAGGCACTTCACGGAGAATCAAATCCAAAAGCGGAGTTAAGTCTTTTGCCTCATCTTCCATATGCAGTTTTGCTAACCCATCCCTGCCGATCGTATAAATTACGGCAAAATCCAGCTGTTCGTCAGATGCACCAAGATTCATAAATAATTCAAATACAGCATCATGTGCCCAGTCCGGTCTTGATGCCGGCTTATCAATTTTATTCAAGACGACAATCGGTTTCAGTCCTAGCTCTAGTGATTTTCTCAATACGAAGGTTGTCTGTGGCATCGGGCCTTCCTGCGCATCAACAACCAGAAGTACAGAGTCAATTGAACGCAATACCCGCTCTACTTCGGAACCAAAATCTGCATGGCCGGGAGTATCCACAATATTAATCTTTGTGTCCTTATAAAAAACTGATGTGTTTTTGGAATAGATTGTAATTCCCCTTTCTAGCTCCAAATCATTACTGTCCATACTCACACCTTCTTCCACCATATTACATTGACGCATTAAAGCATCCGTCAAAGCGGTTTTTCCGTGATCTACGTGAGCAATGATTGCGATATTTCTTATTTCCATATCTTACTAAAAAAAGTCGCGCAAACTGCGACTAAGTTGATTAACTTGTACAGTATGCCTGATTACGATGTTTCTGTCAACTCTCGGATGCACTGCATCAAATTTAACATAATTATTATCTTTCAAGCTGAACAAATCCAGCATACCATTTCTATTCAAGCAAATCTATATTTTGACGGATAATAATCGGCTTCATCGCTTTAATCTCGTCAGTATAATGCATTTGCGGAATATCATTCCATAAAAATATCTTTTTGTTCAAAACATGAGCAAATCCCATTTCTAAAAATGTATTGCCACCAATATAGTTTTCAATCCCATTTTTACTGATATTAATAACCAGAACTGCATCATCCTTTTTCATCCGTTCCCAATTCCATCTGATCAAATCCTTAGAAATTGTATATTCTGAAAACTCACCACCTTTTTTCAAACGTTTGACTTCTTCAACACTAAACTTGCCTTCTTCCATTTTGGTAACGGAATAGCATTGTGAAACTACATATCCTTTTTCCTCTAACCTATTTTTAATCTCAATAGCTTCTCTACTAAAATCTAGACTATGCATTAAACCTATTCGCATAAATCAATATTATTTAATTAATAAGCTTTCCTTCACCCGATATCGTACAATTTTAGCGATCAAACCTAAAGGCAGTGCCTTTTCAATTGGGAACTGAATCGCTCCCTTTGAAGTTCTGAATTTTGACAATTCTTTTTTAAAAGCAGAGACCCCGCTCGGCGTCGGATAAAACCCGATGTGTTTGGCATATGCCGCGAAATGTACCAGGCTAGCATCATTAATTCGAAATGTCGGCATATCATATCTGATCGCCTCTTCAGCACCTGGTGCCGCTTTTATGATAATCTGACGTAGCTTTTTCAATTCAATCTGAACATTTTTCGGATGCAAAGCAATGTACTCATCAATGTTCACAAATTTTCTACTGGATGAATTCATTTCTTTGTATAAATATTAATCTATACTTTGATATTTTTAAGCATATCCTTCGTCATTTTATCCAGGTCAAATTCGTGCTTCCATCCCCAGTCCGCCCTCGCCGCGCTGTCATCAATCGATTTCGGCCACGAGTCGGCTATTCTTTGCCGATCGTCTGGATTATAAGTGCATTTAAACCCGGACACACTTTTAGCAACTGATTCCGCCAGTTCCTTTGCTGAAAAACTCATGGCAGTCAGATTATAGCTGGTTCGTACTTTAATATTTTCCGCCGGTGTCTCCATCAGTTCTATTGTAGCTCGTACACCGTCAGGCATATACATCATTGGCAATACGGTTTCCGGACTGACAAAACATTCATAGCTGTTATTTTTTAGTGCTTCGAAATATATCGCTACCGCGTAGTCGGTAGTTCCACCACCCGGAGGAGTTTTATAGCTGATTAATCCCGGATAGCGCAGACTGCGAATATCCAGTCCGAATTTTTTGTGATAATACTGACACAACAATTCGCCGGCAACCTTGGTTACACCATACATCGTTGTTGGCTCAAGAATGGTATGTTGTGGAGTATTTTCGCGCGGAGTACTTGGGCCGAATGCCGCGATTGAACTCGGCCAAAAAATCTGTTTCACTCCGCGTGCGATGGAAATATCCAATATATTTTTCAAACCGTTCATGTTTACATTCCAGGCCAATTCCGGATTTTTCTCTCCGGTTGCCGACAAAATCCCGACTAAATGAAAAATTGTATCCGGCTGATACTTTTTTACGAGTTCATCCAGAGCGTTTTTATCTGTAACATCCACACTTTCAAAGGGCCCACTATCCTGATCAACTGGTTCCTTTTTGGAATGGCCGACCGCTACAACTTCATTCTTGCCATATTTTTTTCTTAATTCAAAAACAAGTTCTGATCCAATTTGTCCGGTTGCGCCGGTAACGATAATTCGTTTCATAATTTTCTGTTATATATTATTATTTTACTGACCCACCAAGTTCGATTAGCAGATCCGATAATCCGGAAAGTCTTTTAATTTTATCATTTGGAAATATTTCCTCAAAAAATGGTTCAGAATGCACTAGGGTCTCCTTCAAATTGCGTAGCCCGCTTGCTGTTATAGCCACAAAACTTACGCGGGCATCGCCGGTTGAAGCCTCCCTTTTCACTAATCCGATTTTCTCCATCGGTGCCAAAATCCTGGTCACTCCGGATGCGGTTAGTCCCATTTTTTCCGCCAAATCGATCCGGCGCATTTTTTTGCCTGCAGCTCGGTTCAGATGAAACAGTATTACGAATTCATTAAACCCGATCCCGTCCAATCCGCCGTTAAACCGGCGGCTGTTTTCGGTCAAAACCCGGGACAAATTAATGAAAAGCTTTAGTGATGGGTTCACAGTTGTCATAATGGTCAATTAATATTTACTTCACATATCAAGTATATATCAACTAAAATATTCAGTCAAGTATCCTAGTATTTATTTAGATACATATTTATCCCCTCCAGAATACCTGATGTGAAAAGCTTGGCTGGATCATGTTCTTCAAGTTTAACCCATTTATACCCGCTGTGTTCCGAACTTATTTTTATTTTGCCGCTAATCATCCTTGCTTCAAAAAATATGTACATGATGTGTATTTCTTTATTCTTACTCGTCATATTTTTCGGAATTAAATGGCGACCGATTCCGACGGGTTTTACATTTATAGTCAGTTCAATATCTCCAATCTCTTCAGCTACCTCGCGTCTGATAATTTGCTCATATGGAATACCGAATTCTGATTCATCAATTCTACCACCAGGCAAATCATACATTCCCAAGAGACTCCCCTTCGGGTCGGAACCCAATACCAAAACTTCATCTTTATCATTTTTCAAAATCAGTTTTAGCGATATGTGATAATAATCTCTTTTGGGCATGCAAGATAATATGTGAGTGATTAATGTTAATTCATATTGAATTTACATCCAATCTGATCAATAGTCAAAGCAGTCGAGTCCGCCTACGAATAATCAGCACTATGTCTTCTATTTTTACTGTAAAACCGCCAATACGCAAATAATGAAAGGGTAAATATATATTGGATAATGAATTGTAGCCATTCCGGTTTGGAATACCAGCCAAATAATACATTCAACGGCAAACCGACTATCCCCTCCTTATGATTCATAAATGTTTCAGAATAATCAAATACCTTTGATAACAATATATTTTCAGACTGGATGTACCCGGCGGAATGTAAAGCTGAAAAACCCTCATGAACTCCGTATCCTAATAGATATCCCGCCTGAACTATGATATACACCAGAGTGATCTTGAACAGAGCTATGATGTTAATTTTGACCAGGGAATAATAGATAGCTAAAGCAATTGTAGCGGAAAAAACCAATCCAATAACAATCGAAATGTAGTCGTATTTTCCCGCAAATGAAAATAATACAATTTCTACCCCCTCTCTGGCGATAAGTAAAAAAGACACAGTAAGCAAACCAGACTTAGTCAAAGCAACTGCTGTCTTATCTTCAACATATTGTTTTATGCCATTACCATTACGGATCATCCAAACGATGAATACAGACACGGTACCTACCGCAATCAAACTTGCTACACTTTCCCACAGTTTTCCGATTTCATCCAATAGGTCTAACTGGATGCTGATTGAAAACAACAAGTAACCAACGACTAGAGAAAATAAAACGGCCACAATAGCTCCGTTAATCACATTCCGATTCAAATGTTGATTGCCTGTTTTTGCTAAAAACTTAAAAATTAATACGACAATTAAACATGCTTCCAGCCCTTCTCTGAAAGACATAATTATCCCCGGTAATAAATTTCTCAAAATACAAATTCTCTCAATTAACATTAAGTGAATTCTGCCCCTAGCAGGACAGAATGTCAGAATTGCCGAACAAGCGGCAGTTGTAGAATTATATCAAAAATAAAATTAGTACACAATCTAAATTATTTCTAATTGTTAGCCGGTATTCCTCACAAATTTGCACTTTCAGCGAACATGGAGTAGTCTGATAATAATTGAGTATTTGTATTTAACATGATCTGCAAAACACTATGCCCACACTCCCAATAGTTACCGAACCAAATCCAATATTAAGAAAAAAAGCGGAAATCATTAAGAATCCATTATTTTCGGCTGTCCAGGAACTTATTCCAAAACTCACAGAAACTATGATTCAGGAAGACGGGATTGGTATCGCCGCTCCGCAGGTCGGCGAATCGATTCAGATGATTATTATCAATCAGAAAGACAGACCATTGGTAATGATTAATCCAAAAATATTAACAAAATCAATCCGTACCGAAATTGCAGAGGAGGGATGCCTAAGCGTACCCGGAATTTTTGGCATGGTTAAAAGATCCAAAAAGGTTAAAGTCAATGCGCTAGATAGCTCGGGAAAGCAGTTTACAATAAAAGCGGAGGGTCTGTTGGCCAGAGTAATGCAACATGAAATTGACCATTTGAATGGTATACTTTTTATCGACAAGATGGTTAAAAAAACCCGGGATCCAGAAGAAGATAATATTCTCTAATTATTTTCAATAACTTTTTTTATAAATTTATTCTTTAATTTCCGATACAATTTTCCGTCACCATTAGCTGTTTTAACAGCTTGTTTTTTTAATGCTGCATATTCTTTTACCGCCTCAGGATTATTTATTAAGTAATTCCGGAACACAATTATCTGTTGCCATTCCTGAGCTTCAATATTTACTAGATGAATATGCACACGCCTGATTTTATTCTTTCTGACGTAATCTTTCCGAAAAAAAATTCTTCCTGGAACGCTGGCTACTGCCCGGTATTCGTAACCCGCATTTTCCAGCTTTGATTTTGTTTTATCCATATGATTTTTTTTAACACCAACAACAATATCGACAATCCCCTTTCCACCTAACCCGTTTACTGCCGTACTGCCGACATGTTCAATTTGTGCTTGATTGCCGAGTGCCTTACGTATTTTATTTTTTTCATACTGAAAATATTCTTTGTAGCTCTGATTATATTTCTTAAATACGTATTTTTTTATTTCCATTAATCTTATTTACTTACTTCTATTTAGACTTTTGTAAACAGTAAAAATAAAATACGGCTGAATAAACATAAATATGTATTCTTCAATCGGCAGATTACCAATTTTAATCCCGGATAAACCGGAACCGCTATAATCAAAATACCAATGATGACTATAAACGGCAAAGCTGTCCCATGCAATCCCGACGATCAGTAAAATCAAAATCGTAATAATTCTTTGCTTCCATGAATTATAAATACGAAATTTGAATTTCCATTGCAAAAATACACTGATCAACAAAATTATAACCAATATGCTCAGATAATTCATAAATAAATATATTAATACTAAACTAATTCCTCATCCTCCTGTTTCCAGGCCGGATCTACAATACACATAAATTTTAAATCTACATTTCCGGTATTTTTAATATACTGTTTGGAATTTGGTGGAATATATACAGCCTGCCCGGCACTGACATTTTCCACTTCTTCATTAACATGCATTTCGCCATTACCTTCCATAATATAATAGACTTCCGATGTTTTCATGATATGCGGTTTTGATGCTGTTCCAACCTTGATTACTGCCTCCGCTAAGCTGTAGCCAATGTCGATATCGTCTTTGTTGGGATTAAAAAGCTCACGAAGAACAGCACCATCTCCGGCAACAATCGCATTACAATTTTTCAGTTCTCTGACAATCATAAATATATCATTAACAAAGTAAGCATATCACTTTTTTAGAAATGGATAAAATATTTGGTATAAAAAAAGAGCTCATTTTAGACGCTCTTGATTCCAGTATTCACTTGGTGAGTACCGGTGTACACACCGTGCACGATCAACCCGACCCCGATCAGGACACCGGCGACAACGCCGATCTTCATGAGCAGTGGCATTGCACGCCACTCGCCTCTCCAGTACGCAGAACATGCCTCTTCAAAGGTCAGAACAGGCTGTTCTGACTCTGTCTTTGCTTCGAGCGGTTCCGTCATGTGATTCCCGTTCCCTTCTGTTGGGCAGGTTAGACTTCGGGGCGAAGAAAATGAGCTTCAGAGGAGTCTATCATGCTATTTTCATTTTGTCAAGCCCAGGAATTTTAACCATAGATTATTGTCCCGATAACAACCAGTGTATTGATAAATAAGTTAACTGCATTCATAAAGACAAGTGGCTTCTTTTTATGCAGTTCACCGTATATAATCCACAGGATTGAGTTAACGGCATATGCTCCCCAAGCAATTAGCGAGACCCCCTCCGCAGTTTTGTTAATCCAAATTTTGATTACCTGCGACGAGGTCAATACCGGTATTGCAATACCCATGAAATACATGACTCGATCAAGCAGAAGGATATTGCCTTGCGCTTTTTTGTCCATATCAATTGCTCTCGATTCTAGCGGTTAATGCTATTTTCTTGAATATTATTCCTACATAAGTCATACTGTAAACACAGTATATCATATATTTATTCATTCAATCATGACCACTGAAAGAAGTGAAACGGACAATAAATTCAGAATAGCGTTTTTCGGCACGCCGGATTTTGCCGTTCCTGCTTTGCAAACACTGCTTTCCATGCCAGAAATATATATGGTTGCCGCTGTTACCCAGCCGGACAAGCCGGTTGGACGAAAGCAGGAGCTGACTGCCCCACCGGTAAAAAAATTGGCGGAAAAATATAAACTACCGGTCTGTCAGCCGGAACGGATAAAATCGGTAAAATTCGAACAGTGCTTGCGGAATGTCAATTTGGATTTAGCGATTGTTGTTGCTTACGGAAAAATTATTCCGGAAAAAGTTCTCGACATACCCAGATACGGGTGGCTGAATATTCATGGATCGCTATTGCCGAGATACCGTGGCGCTTCGCCAATTCAGGCGGCAATATTAAACGATGAAAAAGAAACCGGAGTAACTCTAATGAAAATTGACGCCGGCCTGGATACCGGGGCCATCATAAAACAAAAAATGATTCCGATCAGCCATGATGATAATTTTGAATCGTTGCATGACAAACTAGCCACCCTCGGAGCAGATATACTAAGGGAATCGTTACTTGATTATTTATACGGAAAGCTGAAACCTGTACCGCAGGAAGATTCACGAGCGACTAAAACAGCAATCATCAAAAAGGAAGACGGCAGGATTGTCTGGACAAAAGATGCTTCAGAAATTGTAAGACACATCAGAGCATATAATCCGTGGCCGGGGGCATTTTGTAAACATAATAATAAAACAGTAAAAATCTCCTCAGCAGAAATCTCTGATACAAATTTGGGTCTGAAACCCGGCGAAGTATCATACCAAAACAATTCAATATTTGTAGGCTGTGGTAAGGGCAATCTAAAAGTAATAAAATTACAACTGGAAGGCAAAAGGTTGCAAACAGCCAATGAATTTATCAACGGAAATCCCGGTTTTAAAGAAATACAACTTACATAAATAAATCAAAAATCCGCATTAGTTTGAACTGCGGAATTTTTATTGTATTATTTGCGGATTTTTTCCGTCACATTAAAGCCCATGTATTTCCCCAGCATTAGCCTGGTCTGAGCATCGATTGCCGGAATTGAACCGAAGAAAATCATTGTTACCGGAAAAAGCACCCATTGCAGAAGCATTTCGACAAACTTAATTTTATGTTTTTGTTCCGGCCGCTTTGGCAGTAAGGTCGTGCTGAAGATTGCCATTAAAATCAGGCCAATCATTGCCGCGCTCATCAGCCATTCCAATACATATGGCGCTGTTTGTGCGGCAATTGATGAGGACTCCTGATACCTGGCGACCGCGAGCGGGAGTCTGCCCAGGATAAAAATCAAAATTGGAGCGGTGGCCCAGGAATAATGCCCCTCTGCCATGTTCCACACATAGTGGAATTTTTGTCGCCATCTAATTTTTTTATTCTTTTTAAAAAACCAAAGCATATACGGAAAATGTTCGATGCCGTATGCCCAGCGCCTTTGCTGCTTGTATTGATTCTTCAGACTCTGCCACAGGGTACTACCCATAACCGTATCCATAGAAACCGGTATATACATCGGGGTTACTGTGTAATCCCCGTCGTATTCCAGAAAACACTGCAGAAATATCCTGGAATCTTCTGTGACAATATCGTTTTGCCAGAAATCAATATCCACCAGTGCGCGAAAGCTCATGCTGTGCGATGAAAATGTGAACAATCTTTCCGGCCGCAACTGTTCAGTCATCAGCCAAAATGTCGTGCCGTTCGCCACCACCCGCATCAGTGCCGGCGAATCCCAGATATTATTATTAAACAATGGCACCGGCTGGAAACTGGTTTTAGTCGGATTCGGATGATTGAGATACATGTTCGTCAAATACGCAAAATACTCACTGTGCACGCATGTATCAACATCAAACGAGGATACAATAACGTTCTCATACGGGATATTTTGGCTATCAATATACTCTTTGTTTTTCTTCCCGCCCAGGCAATATTTGACCCTTTACCGGGCATTTCTCCAGGAATATTTGCCGGATGTTCTACCACCAGTAATTTATGAAACATACTGCCGAATTCTCTTTGCATGATTTCCGCAATCCCTCTAGCTCTTTCTTTATCCCGCTCTTCAATAGCAAAAGTTACAATGAATTTATCTTTTGGGTAGCTGGAATTTACTAGACTTTGAAAAGTCGAACGAATAACTTCAATTGGCTCCTTGTATGTCGGCAACATAATGAAATGATACATATCGTTCCACCTGGGATTTTTCTTGCATTCATTCAGCCAATTTACCTTGATCGCTTTTTTGAAACGGCGATATGAAATAATCATGTACAGTTGCAGATACAGTATGCGCATCAGCCATAGCAAATCAAAAACGATTATAAAATAAATTACCCAAATCGGCTGGAAAAATGAAAGTGAAATAGCAGCAATAAAAGTTGTCCAGGTCAGCGTACCTGGGATTATTTCCAGAAGTCGATATTTGCGATAATCAGACAGTTTGTTAAACATATAATTTTTGACATTTAGAGCAATAGGTTGTCCCGCGGTTATTTACTTTCGTCCTGGACAGTTTAGTTTTACAGCGGAAACAATTTTGTCCGTCACGTTTGTATACTTTTCTCACATTCTGATAATTACCTTTTTTACCGAGCGCATCACGGTAGTCAGATATGGATGTACCGCGATACTTTACCGCTTTTTTCAGTATTTTAACAATAGCGGTGTGAATAGCTTTGCTTTGCCTGGTATTCAGACTGTCCGTTTTCTGTTTAGGATTGATCTTTGCTTCCCACAAAATTTCATCGGCGTAAATATTCCCGATTCCTGATACAACATTCTGATCCAGTAAAATAGATTTTATAAAACCTTTCCTATTTCGAAGCTTTGCTTTAAATATATCATAGGTAAATTCGCTGCTCAGCGGTTCCGGACCAAGTTTTTTTAATCGTGGTACGGTATTTTCCTCGCTTGTTTTATACAGTTTAATTTCCCCAAACCTTCTCACATCTGAAAACGCCAGCTCTTTATTATCGTCCAAATAGAAGCAGGTACGTATAAATTGATTAAAAGAGTCATAAAACGGGCTGTCTTTCTGCTCCTTTTTCTTCCAATCATGATCGCGGTAGAGTAAGTGGCCGGTCATTTTCAGATGAATCAGCAATGTCTGATCGCCATTAAAATCAATCAGAATATTTTTTGCCCGCCTTCTAACACCTAACACTTTTCGGCCTGTAACCCCCTTTCTGACATGCAAAACTGAAGGATAAAAACTTTTCGGCCAATCAGTCCATATTTTTTGAAAGGTATGTCCTTTCAATTTTACATTCAAGTCAGAAACAATTGTTTGTACTTCGGGAAGTTCCGGCATATTAGATTATAGTTTTTGATTTAAAATATTTTTCCTGAAAATCAATCATGCTTTTAATTTCTTTGATACTGTATTTATGCTGAGCAACTACCAGTTTGAATTCATTATCATCGTCCCTTTCCACAAACGCAACAACCACGCCATCATACTCATTTATCGGATTATCAATTCCTAATACATAGGCATCAATCGCTTCCCCGTCACCCGCCATAGTTCCTGGAATATATCCGTAATTTAATTCGTATATAGCTTGAGGAAAATCGGGATGTATTGAGCCGATCGGCCGGTCAATAATCACTTTCACTTTTTTACCTAACCATTTTTTTGATTCTCGTTTCATTTGATTATGCAAATTATACCCTATTTGAATCATAAAATAAAGAATTGGACAACCAAAAAGACCCCACCGCGGTAAGCGGATCGGGGTCCTTTTTCCTCCTTAGCAATTTCGATTTTACTAGAGAATTGCGTCTTTTGCTGCTTTGGCGACTCTGAATTTCAGCACTGTTTTGGCTTTGATCTGAATCTGTTCGCCTGTGGCTGGGTTTCGGCCCATGCGAGCTTCACGATGCTTCTTGATCATCTTTCCCAAACCTGGGAGAGTGATTTCACCGCTTGATTTACATTCTTTGTAAACCAACTCGTTTAGGTTTTCCATGAAGGAAACAACCTCTTTTTTTTGAAGACCGGTTTTTTCAACCAGCGCTCCAATGAATTGAGACTTGGTCATTGATGCCATAAAATTCTCGTTCCTTACTTAATTAGTTATTCACATGTTAATGATTACATGCGTAGTATATACTATTTTGCAATATTTGCATAGATTCCCCTTTGTTTATAAGTATTTTCATCGGGGAAGCACAATTGCGCTCCTATATAAATTTTTCAACATGCGGATATTTTGGCTAATTTAAGCCATTTTTCATCAACACTGGAAATCTCTGTATGCATAAGAAATTAATTGTATAGCAACTATTATATCACCTGATAAAATGGTATGATTGTTATTATGAAAAGACGATCCGGAATATTATTACACATTACATCACTGCCCAGTCCGTATGGAATTGGTGATTTGGGGAAGGAAGCATTTCGATTTATCGATTTCTTAAGTATGTCCGGGCAGAGTATCTGGCAAATTCTTCCACTGACCATACCGGACTCGATCGGTTCGCCATATGCGTCCCCGTCGGCGTTCGCCGGCAATTGGCTTTTAATCAGCCCGGAAGAACTGGTAAAGGAAGGATTGCTGCATAAAAAATCACTTCCTAAACAAAAAAGGGTGACCGCAATCAAATATTCGAAAGTATTCCAGGAGCGGAGAAAGCTTGTTGAAGTTTCATATGAATATTTCCATAAACATGCCTCTGCCGAACAAAAAAACAACTTTGAAGACTTTATTGAGCGGCACACAAAATGGCTTGACGATTTCGGATTGTTTATGGCGCTAAAGGACTATTTTAAAGGCGCACGGTGGTTCAATTGGCCCGAGAATATCGCCAATAGAGATGCAGAAGCAATTAAGTACTGGTATAAAAAACTGCACCGTCAAATCAGAGTGTACCAGTATGGGCAATGGATATTTTTTACGCAATATACAAAGATTAAAAAATACGCAAATAAAAAAGGTATTAGAATTTTTGGTGACATTCCGTTTTTTATCATTCACGACAGTGTTAATGTCTGGGTTGACAGAGATTTGTTCTTGCTCGACGACGAATACCAGCCTCTAGCCAAATCCGGGGTACCGCCGGATTATTTCAGCAAGCGCGGACAGCTGTGGGGTGACCCGCAGTACGACTGGGAAAAAATGAAAAAAAATGATTTCCGCTGGTTTATCAGACGGATCAAAAAAGCGGAACATTTTTATGATGACGTCAGATTGGATCATTTCAGAGGTTACGCGGCAGTATGGCATGTTGATCCCAAATCCAAGACATCTAAGAATGGCAAATGGGTTCAAGTTCCCGGTATTGATATATTTAAACAGGTAAAAAGCAGATTCAAAGATATATCCATAATTGCTGAAGACCTTGGGTATATAACTCGCGACGTGGTTAGATTGAAAGAGTATTTCAAATTTCCCGGCATGAGAGTAATGCAGTTCGGTTTTAGCGGAAAACGGAATAATTTTCATCTACCAGCAAACTTCCCGACTGATTGTGTCGCTTATACCGGCACGCATGATAACGACACAACCTACGGCTGGATTACAAAGTCCGGTAAAACACCACAGAGAAAATTTGCACTAGCATACACAAAAACCGACAAGAAGCATTTTGCGTGGAAATTAATTGAACTGGGTATGCGCTCCAGGGCGTGCTGGTTTATCTTTCCAATTCAGGACGCCTTGAATCTGGGTTCTGAGGCACGCATGAACAAACCTTCAACCAGGAAGAAAAATTGGCAATGGCGCTTGAAAAAAAACGCATTATCGGATGAACTGGCAACCGAAATAAAAAATATCACCAAGTCGTCCGGCAGATAATGATTATAATAGCGACCCGCTAACACATGCGTTCGGTCGCTTTTTGATTACCCTACAATCAGATTTCCGACCATTCCCATTTGCCGGTAGTTTTGAACGCTACAATAGTATTCAAATGCTCCTGTTTTATTAGCAGTGAGTTCCACCGATCCGTTCTGTGCACTGCTGATTAGTCCTGAGTTAGTATCAAATTCAGCCACCATCCAATCGGGAGTTTCCCCCGAGCAGATTAAATTTATTCATACTTTTTCCGTAGATTTAACTAATCCACCTTTTCCCAAGTCGCATCGTCAGCAACTTCCTCAATATTTATTTTTTTCTGAGGAATTAGACACGAAACACACTCAGGAAATTTTTCTCCTTTCTTCAATCTGGATTTATAGCCACATGGCATACAAAGATATTCGCCTGTTTCCGGCGCTCTGTCGCCAGCGTAGTAAAACTTTTTAATAGACATATCTCCTCCTCAATGTTAGGAAATAATATTTTCTCTCCCCCATTTAAGGGTTTTTGTCATCCAAATTAATTCCTGTAAAAAGCTCTCCACCCTTTCATCGTATGAGGTATCTAAAATGTTACCTTCACTGTCGAATAGTTTATCAACTTTTGAGAAATTCAAATCATACTTAATCATCGATAATTGAACTGTCTTCATTACAGACGCCAGACTTTCAATAGCTCTCGTACCGCCAAAACCACCATCAGAAACACCGCATAATCCGACTGTTTTATGTTTGTATTCGGGTAAAAACATATCTAAAGCCATCTTTAGGCTCCCTGGAAAACTATGATTATATTCCGGAGATACAATTATCAGACCATCCGCTGTTTCAACCAGTTTTTTGAAATCAGAATTTTTTTCTCCTAAAGCACGCCCTTCCGTGCCTGAAAAATTTAATTTTTTAACATCAATTATTTGTGTTACAATTCCCGTTTTTTCTTTCACCTTTTTTTCCATATATTTCGCAACTTTTTCACTTTCACGCCCTTCTCTGGTTGTGCCGAGAATGATCGGCAAATATAGAACATCTTCTGTCATATAATTGATGTTTATTTACTTACTTAATTAATATATTGTCGCGGATCCAGCCAATTATCCAGCTCTTCTTTGGTCTGCACATATCCTTTGATATCAATTTCAATCCCCTTATGTATCCCAAAATGCAGATGTTTTCTTTCTCCGTCCGTTTCAGCGCTTTTGTCTGCGCCCAGCAACCCTATTATATCCCCTTTATTGATATTTGATCCAACTTCAGGTATTACGGTTGATATTCTTAGATGACCATAAATTACCGTCACAGTCTGACCGTTCAAATCACATTCTTGAACGATTACTCCTCCGTAGCCGTTTGCGGTGGTTTTCATTCTAAGCGGTCCGGCGCAAAATGACTTGACCTCCACATCGCTATTCAACTCATCGGCAAAAACCTCAAAATCAGATCCAGTATGATACCCAAAAAATCTTTCCGGCTGAACCGGCGAATTAGTCTTCGTTATTCTGATGCCAAATGGTTTTTTACTGATTCGCTCACTTGGTCGATCCAACGGACTCTGATAATCTTCAGTACTATTTTTACTGTTAGTGTTCTGATTCAAATTGGCATTACTGATATCTGCTGTCCACAAATTTACTGAAGCACTATTATTGATTGTTATATCGCTATTAATGTTCTGCCTCTTTGCAATTTGCAAAAAAACAAACACACCTAGAAATATAATAACTACTAATAAACCGTATAAAATTTTCTCAAATCTTTCACCCATTACTTTCCCTTTACGTGGCATTAAGTAAAACTCCCACCACTAAATGGAAGGAGTTTCATTAATTTGTTAGCAACCGCAGTCAGGACCTGATGTCATAGTATTTTCCTTTCATTTTCGCCTGCTTACTATTACAGGCCTTATTAGTGAATATGTTTATCTAAATGATTATCCAGCATTCCGATAAGATTTTTATCTCCCGTTTCAAGCAAGTAACAGACACGCTTGCCCATTTTATGCTTCGTTATAATATTCGAGCGCTCCATCATATTTAGCTGGTGTGACACCGCACTGACACTGATATTCAATACGAAAGCGATATCTGAAACGCAGATCTCATTGTAATGCTTCAATAGCAGTAATATCTTTATCCTGGTTGGATCCGATAAAACATTGCATAAATCGCTTTGGATTTTAATATGTTTACTATTTTTTCCTAGCCAGTTCTGATTCCTTAATATTTGCTGTTTTGTTAACATAATACGTTTTATCACTTGCTCAAGTATCATAATGATATATCAATTGATTTTATCAGTCAAGCAGTTTTTCTGCCAGTTGCCGTGACTTGACAATCTTCTATATTTGTACTATTTTCCTTGTATGTTGATCTTTGAAACAACGATGTGGGTGGGAGGACCGCCACACCAATAAGCAGGCAGAAATGCTACCCTAGGGGTAACATTGACTGGCGAGCTTGCCAGAGGCAGTTGATTGCAACTGCACTGGCTTGCTCGTCCGTGGGCAGATGTTGCCCCCTGGGAATTGCTAAAGTGCGCGCCCTCCTACCCCACTTTTCTTCTTTTTTGCCCCGCGGGTGGAATTTCTGCCCGCATTACATGCCACCCCACAACCCGTTTCTACAGGGAGGTACGCCCAATGTACTCGTGGAGTTACGCACGCCACGGGTTCGGTTGACTTGCGATCTTCTCCGTCTGAGTAGTCAATGCCCACGGCTCTAAGATGAGAGGATCATCGCATGTGCGACAGAACCCAGTGGAATGTGAAACATGTCCTCGTCGTTCAGTCCGTCTTCCCGACGAACAAGGAATCCCCTGTCGGATGCGCGCGCAATGTCTTGTTGTGCACCTGCGGGAGCTGCATGAGCTCCAACAGCCCGATGACACCCGCAGGACCCCTGCACAGCTACCTGAACAGGTGCTTCGAGCAGGACATTGCTGATGCCGTGGCGGGAGGCTATGAGCCGCCCGTCAATCTCCTGAGCATGCCGAAGCTCGACCCGCGTACCGGCACGGCGAAGCCGACCAAGAGGCAGGCTGCCACGCTGATCAGGCAGATCGGTCCGGATGCCCTGTCATCCGACATCGTCGCAGCCTACGCCTAGCGTGGGAGAAGAACATCGTTGATTTGCACCCCGGGCGAGCCTTGAAGACTCGCCCATTTTTTATTTAAAACATTTATTTACGATGTTGACACCGCTACGTAAATGGATTAGCATAGTAAACTACCTCGTTGGCTGATTTCACGTTTCACGGAGGAGGTGAAAATGTCAGGCAACCGGTTCGTCCTGTTTTGCGTGATGCTTTTCCTTGGAATCACCATCTCTCCCCTGTTCAGTATCATCGCATTGGTTATATACCTTGCACCTTCGAAACCTTGCTTCATCCCCCGTGACGCTGACGGCAGACGCTGTTGTCCCCTCTGCCACTCCAGGCGCTATCTCATCTTCCCGACTCGGCAGAGGGACAACCCGGGTTTTTCCTGGGCTTTGGCATTTGGCAAAAACCAGATGGAATACCGCTGCCAGGACTGCACAATGAGTTGGAAAGAATCCGGGGACGGCAAACCGCGTTGATGTTCTATCAGCGCTTTTTTTATTGATATATTTTTTCTTTCTATCTGAACATCTTGGACAGAAACCAGTTTACAATTGTCAGCACCACGCCAAACAGCATTGCCCACCAGAAACTGGCGACAAAGAAACCGGGAACAATTGTAGTCATCAATATAATCAACAGCGCATTAATAACCAAAGTAAACAGACCGAGAGTCAGAATATTGATCGGTAATGTAAAAATCACCAGTACTGGCCTGATAAATGTATTAATCAGGCCCATAACCAGCGCTCCGATTAGCGCCGCAAAAAATCCGTCAACTTCAACACCCGGTAATAAATATGCGGCAATCATGATAGCAACCGTTGCGAGTAACCATTTTATTAACATTTTCATATATATTTCATTAATATTAAGTGTATTAATTATATCAGTTTAGTATATAAAATAAAGTGACTTATTTAAAAGCACATTTTGCAATATTAGATTAGCCAAAGTATAATGAAGATATCCGATTACGTATAATACACAAATTATGTTGTATTAACGCAGTATACTCGATAGAAAGATGCTGGGAGAAATTTTATAAATTTTCTAACACAAAAATGGAAAAAGGACCACAACTAAATAGAGATCAAAAAAATGAGTATATACTAGAAGCACTAAATCAATTGCGCTACCTTAAAGATGCCTATAAACCTGAAATTCCTGACGAGATCCTTTGTGGGGTATCGCCAGATAAAAATTATAAAGTTAGAAAAAACTGGTGGGCAGGATTATTTGTTATGTTAGACCAAAGGATTCTACCACTTCTTTCTGGAGGCAATTACGAAGAATTAACAAATACCATAAAACAGTTTGAGCAAGATTATGGAGATGAGAAATTTAAAAATCGCTTAACAACTGAAGACGATATAGAAAGAGCTGATTCTTTAATTAAAGAGATAATCCTCATTTTAGAAAATTTATAAAATTTCGCCCAACACCACGTATGCGGTTTCCGTCAAATGCGGACAGGCCGCGAACTATAATTGATTATTAATAATTAAACTAAAAATATGAAGAATATTCCCAAAGCTTCGCCGGCAGTGCGCGCGGTCGTAGCGGTCATATTAGTAGCAGGTATTAGTGTGACGTATCTTGTGAAAACTAAGCCGCTGATGTTTAATTTTGTAGCAGAAAAGATTGGAAGCATCGTTACACCCAAACAGCCACTTAATAACGAACTGACGCCGGCACGCGATCTGCGTGGTAGCTGGAAGTCATCATTACTAGGAAAAGGCCTGCAGTTATACGGAAGACATACTACTGACGGAGCAATCACTGATGTTTATGAAGATGGCGATATTGAACTGATTATTAATGATGTTAAAGATAATGTTGCAGTCGGCACAATGCGTTATACTAATCTTTGCAGTTGGGGAGAAACCACGGTCACCATTCCGGGCGCAGAAAGAGTCATTAGTGTGCCCAAAACCTGTGTTGCCGATACTGGCCAACAGGAAATCAGTATCCGAGTAAGTTCAAGCGCTCTGGATTTTGGAACAGTTTCTGTTGACGGTGTCACGGCAACCATGCAAGGCAGTTTTACAACCGATATTATGTCCGGCTCAATGACAGTGACTATGCCCGGAGGAATACTTAAGGGCACTTTCAATCTGTCACGACAGAAATAATTTATCACAGACTAATTTAATAAAATATTAGCTGAACTTTAGCTGATTGCCAGATAAATATCAAGCTATATTTTTGCTTTCGATTTTATCGCTTTCATCCTCTATCTCCCCCACCAATTCTTCCAACAGATCTTCCAGGGTGGCGATACCGACCGCTTTTTGTTGCTTATCAACTACTACGGCAATATGGACGTGGGTTCTTTGAAAAATTTTGAATAAATATTTTATCTTAAAATCCTCATCAACAATAATCGGTTTTTTTGCGACCTGCCTAATTTGAATATTGCCCTTATTCTTCACTAATTCCCGAGCGATATCTTTTACTAGAGCGATCCCTGCAATTTCCCGTTTATCTGATTCATAAACCGGCACACGCGAATAGCCGCTCAAAACAATTTCACTCATCGCATCCGAAATCGTCTTCTGACCGAAAAGCATAAACACGTTTTTTAACGGCACCATTATCTCCTTGGCGGATATATCACTGAACTTTAGCGCCCGGTTCATAATATATTGCTCATGCGGCTCAATCACGTTTTTCTCCACGCCGAACTGAATCATCTCCTTGATTTCGGTTTCAGTAATCAGCTCCTGGTCCTGTACCCTAACCATCTTGTGCATCATGCTTGTTATCCACTCCAAAAACCAGGTTATCGGGAAGATAATAACTCCGAACAAATATATGGGACGTGAGATCCATAAGGCAATTCTTCCCGCGTATCTGTTAGCAAAAGTTTTTGGCGTAATTTCACTAAAAATCAATATAAGCAAGGTCAATAAGCCGGTTGCCAAGCCCAGTGCGGCGGAACCGAAAGTATCATTCACAATAATTGACGTAAGCGAGGCGGCTGAAATGTTTGCCACGTTATTGCCGATCAAAACGACAATGATCATTCTTCTTGGATTCTTTTTAAGTTTATGCAGAGTTCCGGCCCCTCTTTTTTTCTGTTTCAAATACGTGCGCACCTTAACATCGGTCACCGAAAGCAAAGCAACTTCCGCCGCGGAAAAGAACCCAGCGAGTGCCAATAGTACAATTAATATAAAAACATTGATTAGCATATTTATTTTATTACCTCAACACCAAATTTTTTTAGCGCTCCCGTTAGTTTGTAAATCGGCAGTCCGACAATACTGAAAAAGTCCCCTTCCAATTTACGGATCAGTACAGCGCCATATCCCTGCACAGCAAACGCCCCCGCTTTATCCAAAGGTTCCCGCGTTCTAATATACCAATCTATTTCCATGGGCGACAGTTTCTTGATAAAAACCTTAGCGGTACTATAGTCAGAGTGTTTCCTTTTCGTCTTCGCGTCAACTATAGCAAATCCGGTAATAACACTGACGGCCTTTCCGCTGATCATTTTCAGCATTTTTCGAGCATCTGCTTTGTCTTTTGGCTTGCCTAAAAGTTTCTTGCCAAGAACCACAAATGTATCCGCGCCGATCACAACCCCGCTGCTGTGCTTTTCCGCCACTGCTTTAGCTTTATTCACAGCCAAATGTTTAGCCAGATCAATCGGTAATAGTTTCAGACCCATATCTTCAGTATATTGACTGTCTTCCACGGAAAATTTTATATTCAATTTTTTCAGCAGTTCAATCCTCCGGGGAGATGTTGAAGCGAGAATAATCTTTTTCATATTAATATCGCACGTTTTTAGACATAATTTTTTTGAACAGATATATCGGCACAGTAACGATTAATGCAAAAAATTCCATTAACGCACCTAATGATACCACGCGACCCAGATATTTGTTAACCAATGTTGCCAGAGCTTCTTCACCAACACTGTAATGAATCATCAATCCGCCTAGAATTATAAGAAACAAAATTCCCCAGATTGCGTTTTTAATATCAACGGTACTCGGAGCGATAGAGGCCGAAATGCCCGTGGCCAGATATAAAAATAGCCAAAACATCCAATCATTACTATATGATCTGAAAAAATCCAGCGCACTTTGAAAAAGCACGTTTACATTTTGTAAAAATGTTGCGGAGAAATCAATGTTCGGCAAAGCATTATGATAACCAAAGAGGACAAACAGCCCCCATAATGACAGCGAACAGCCGACCAGCGGAGCAAGTCCAATTATGGGCTTACCGATAATCGGCACTCTTGGCTGTCCGTGCTCCACCTCTCCCCCTTCGGGAGCAAAAAACCTGATGCGTACAATACGTGCGCGAACTAATACGCAGGCGATTGCGTGGCTCAACTCATGAATGATTATCCCGAGTGTGATAAACCAGCGATAGCCATGTCTGGGAAAAATTCTGCTCCACAAAAAATCCAACAAAAAACTGAATATAATCAACAGTGCAAACCACATCAGAAACGCCAGATAGTTTGACATATGATTATTCAGTTAATAATTATTGGCCGATATATGAACTTTGAACTCTGAAGGCGCTCGTACTGGTTGCTCCGGCCGATTCAAAATATTCGCCGGCTTGATTTACAAGTCTAATTCTGAGGATATAATCGCCCTCATCGACCGTTCTGACCATCTGGCTACCGCCTTTGCTTAGGACGTTATATGATCCGGACACGATTATTAACGTTTCTCCATTTTTTATCAATTCCAGCTCAACTCTTTGCACTGCCTGAGTTTCTCCGGACAATACGTATTGAGCAACTAACGGACCTGGATTCATAACCGCGCTATTTGCCGGAGACAATATTTGTACAGAAGGCTCCTCGTCAACCGTAATTGCTTCCTTCACATTCGAGTTGTTATTATTTTCATCCCTAAAATAATTATTCTGGTCAAACCATGTCCATGTCAAAACTAGTGCTGATAATACGGCAATGATAATTATGATTTTTTTATTGGTCATTATGATAATCCTAATTCAGCTTTAGCATTTTCTTTTACCATATCTGGCGTCCAAGGCGGATCCCAGACCAAGAACACCTTAACCTTATCCACATTTGGTAACTTTTCCAGCACATCTTGAGCTTGTCTGGTAATCGGTCCGGCCAGCGGACACCCAGGAAAAGTCAAAGTCATCTTAAGCGTAACGGAATTATTTCGAACAGTTAGTTGATAAACAAGTCCCAGATCAACGATATTAATCCCCAATTCCGGATCCATCACTTCCCTTAACGCTTCTTCGGCAGTTTTTTTTGTTATTTTGTCTTTAATCTTTTTGATGGGCTTATTCTTATTCATATCGCAAGGCATCAATCGGATTTTTTCTAGCGGCTTTTGATGCCGGCATAATACCGAATACTATCCCGACAAAAACAGAAACGCCGAAAGCTAAAGCCAGCGAATAAACAGTAATTAACGCCGGGATACCGTAGTATTTGGTAATTAGTTGCGTTACCACATAAGCAAGGCCGACCCCTATAAATCCGCCCAGTAGACTCAAGACGCTAGATTCTATTAAAAACTGGGACAGAATGTTCATGCCCGATGCGCCAAGTGCTTTTCGAATGCCGATCTCTCTTGTCCGCTCCGTTACAGACACTAGCATGATATTCATGATTCCAATACCACCGACAATTAATGATATCGCGGCTATGCCAACAATCGCGTTGGTTAAAATGCCAAAAAAATCATCAAAGAGATCCAGCATATCGTCAGTTGTTAATACTGAAAAATCCTTTATTCCTTTGTGGCGTTCTAACATTAGATCATTGATTATATCAACTCCTGGGGCAACCGCTTCGGTCGAATTGAAATTGATCATTATCCTGAAAATATTCAGTGCTTCAAGTGTATCCTCAGCCGTACTGATTGGTATAGTATACGCTTCGTGCAGATTCGGCATCTGACTTGTCATCATATTGCTATCCTCGCCACCACCGCTTAAAAACCCCACTTCGGTTTCCACGACTCCAATCACCTCAAATTCTTCTTCTAAAACTTTTACTTTCTGTCCGATTGGCGATCCTTCAAAATCGCGCTTTGCGGCATCACGACCAACAAGTATTACTTTCGCTTTATTTTTAATATCCTCTGCAGAAATATATCTTCCTTCAGTAGACTTAATATCAACTATTTTATTCATCTGATCGTTTGTTGCTAAAACCATCGGCAGATAAGGATTGCCTACTGGAGGAGTTACAGCACTTGGCACAATCATGAGCGGTGCAACTGCTTTCACATTTTCCACCTCGCTAATTGCATCCACATCCCCCATTGTTAATGAAGACATACTCATAAATGAAGTCGGATTCATTTCACCATTAGTAATATCCCCTGCGATCACAGCTGCTAAATTTCCGCCTAACGAATCAACTGCACCGGTAAATTCTTGCTTTACCCCGTCTCCGATACTGACTAATGTGATAACAGAAAATACTCCTATAATAATGCCGAGCATAGTCAATACGGACCGCATGCGATTGGCCCAGATTGCTGATAATGCAAAGCGGATACTTTCAAAGATGTTCATACATTTGCTCCTTCCAATTCGCCGTCCACAATTCTTATTGTTTTATTCGCCCACTTTGCTATCTCCGGATCGTGAGTAACTATTAGCAATGTCGTTCCTTTTTGATTAGCCGCTTTCAGTAGTTCCATAATTTCCCTTCCTGTTTTAGTATCTAAATTGCCGGTCGGCTCGTCCGCTAAAATTATCTCCGGTTGATTGACTAAAGCTCTGGCGATTGCCGCCCTTTGTGCTTCGCCACCGGAAAGCTCATTCGGCTTATGATGCATTCGCTCGGTGATTCCCACCGACTTTATTGCATCCAATACTTTTTGTTTTCTTTTAGCTCTTGGCTCTTTGGCATAAATTAGTGGGAGCTCGACATTTTTATAAACCGAATACCTCGGCAATAGGTTATAGCTTTGGAAAATGAATCCGATTTTCTTTCCGCGCATTTTTGGAAATTCTCGTTTGGCAATTTCCAATATATTCTGACCATCTAGTTCGTATAAACCGTCTGTCGGCCAGTCTAATAGACCGATAATGTTCATCAACGATGATTTACCCGACCCCGACGGACCCATAAATGCAATAAAATCCCCTTTTTCTATTTCGAGGGAAACACGTTTAATTACCGGAAGAAATCTTTTCTTGCCTAATTGATATGACTTATCAATTTTATGTAGCTTAATTACTGGTTTTGCCATCTATTTATTTCTTTTAACTATCAGGAAAATAAAACTAATGAACAAAGTTACGAGCGTAATTAGTTCAGCGAACATTATTGACACCGGGCTGGTTTGCACAAAAAATATTCTTGAAATGTAGTATATCGCGCCAAAAACAATTATATTGAGAACTACCAGATACGCAAACTTCATTACCAGCGACATATGACCTGCCGGAAGCATTCTTTCAGGATTCTCCTCCTGTTTATTAAACATTTTAGTCGAATTATTTTTTACACTGTTTTTTCCAGCCATTGAATTATTATTAATGGTTAACTTTAATATTATAGCTTATTTCGCCACCAATTTCAACAATTTCACCCCCACAGAATATGGGACGGTTCTGTTCTTTGCAATATGTCCTAGTGGTAATCCTGGAATTTTTTTATTATGAAAATCACTGCCACCGGTAACATGGAGATTATTACGCTCAGCAAATTTCAGCAGATTTTTAATATCCTTTATATAATGATCCGACGCATAAGCTTCTACTCCATCTAAACCCATCTTTTTTAATGCAAGCAGATTATTTGACCATGTTCCTTTTACCGGCCACAGGGATAAATCCGGGGAATATCTTCTGCCTAGTGGATGGGAAATAAATGCAAACCCTCCCGCATCATGGATCAGTTTGATCACCTGTCTGGCGGTAAGATTCTTTTTTTCTGCATATGCGACTGCGCCCTTAACCAAATATTTTGCAATAAACTCAGAACGGTCAGGTATAAACCCGAAATTTTTAATCAATATTTTATTATTCCTTTTGTCAAATATCACCTGGTCAGCAAGGTGCGGACGTCCGATAATTTTTTCAGCCCTTTTCTTTACCCCAACATAACTGACCACATAACCAAGCCGGTTAAGATTAGAAATCATCTTTTTAATGCGGGCAATTCTGCCTTTTACATAAAACTGCCCGGCTTTTTTTATCGCAACGTGCTGATAATCAAATCCGTATCCTAATAAATGTAATTCTTCCCCTTTAAAGGTAACTGTTATCTCAATTCCGGAAATAAACGGAAAACCGTATTGCTTAGCCGCTTTTTCGACCTCATACATACCATCAGCAGAATCATGATCACAGACAACCAGTATTTTTACACCGGACTTTTTCGCCATACGAAAAAGCTCTGATGGCGTCAATGATCCGTCAGAGTAAACAGAATGCACCTGCAAATCAACCAGTTTCTTTTTGCTTTTCATTATATTATTATATCTCATTTTACAGAATAAATCCCGTTAGAAGCTACGTGAGGTATTAAAACCCGTATTCTCTATACCTTATATCCATTCATCCCCGTAGCGAGGTGTGAGGTATCCTGCTTCTAACGGGATAAAAAAACCTGTCAAAACTTCCGCAGTTAAGACAGGGTCAGTGAAAAATGTGCAAACCGCCCACTAGTGCCAGAACATCCGACGGCCGGTGAAGAGCATGGCGATGCCCAGCTCGTCCGCGGCCTTGATTGAGTCCTGGTCGCGCATCGATCCGCCCTGCTGGACGATCGTCTTGATGCCGAACTCGGCCGCCAGGCGCACGCAGTCGTCGAACGGGAAGAAGCTGTCCGATACCAGCACAGCGTGGTGCAGATCCATGTTCTGCCCCTCCACGATGTTGCTGGCCTGCTCCAGCGCGAGCCGTGCCGACTTGATCCGGCTGGTCTGGCCGTTGCCGATGCCGATCGTCCGCTCCTTCCAGACCACGATCACGGAGTTGGACTTGACGTGCTTCGACACCTTGCAGCCGAACATAATATCCGGCCAGTAGCGATCCTTGATGCCGAGCTTGGTGACGCACCGGAACGACTTCCAGTCGAACGGCTCGGTGTCCATCCTCTGAACCACCATACCACCGGTCACCGGCTTGAAGTTCAGCATGCCCGGGGGCAGGCTGTTGGAAGTCAGCACACCCACCTCACCCAGCTTGAACAGCGGGGTCTGGGCCTTGGCGCGCTTCGCGGTGATGTGTTCGAGCGCACCCGGTGAGAATTCCAGTGCCACGATCGCATCCACCTTCTGCCTGCAGATCGCCTCGGCGACTTCCTCCGTGACCACCGTGTTAATCACTACCACCCCACCGAACGCGGATTCCGGATCACACGCCATTGCGTTCTGGAAGGCACACAGCGTGCTGTCGCCGACGCCCACTCCGCACGGCGTACCGTGTTTGATGATGGCAGCTGCCAATTGCGGGTACAACTCGCGTACCGTCTCGATACCGGCGTTGATGTCCAGCACCGTCGTGGCCGAGAGCGACTTACCCCAGATCTGCCTGGCGTTCGCCGCAGTATAGCAATCCAGTCCGGGCTGTTCGTAGAGCGCCCCCGCCTGGTGCGGATTCTCGCCGTAGCGCAGGTCGTGCTTCTTCCGCAGACGCTGAACCATCCGATCGGGGAAGCCGGGGAACCCGAGATGCCCTGCCAGCCAGTCAGAGATCGCGGCGTCATACCACGCAGTGTGGAGAAACGCCTCGTAGGCCAACTGCCGGCGCTCCGTATCGGTAAACCCCCACACGTTGATTCGCTTCAGCACCATACCATACTGTTCGGGTGAGGTAACCACCACAACGTGCTGGTGATTCTTCGCGGCCGCGCGGATCAGTGCCACGCCACCAATGTCGATCTGCTCGATCGCGTCGTGGAACAGCACAGTTCCATCCGCCACCGTCTGCTCGAACGGATACAGATTGACGACGACCATGTCGAAGGGATAGATGCTGTGCTCGAACAGCTCTTGCATGTGTCCTTCATCGTTCTGGTCCGCCAGAATTCCGCCGTGGATCTTCGGATGCAGAGTCTTCACCCGACCACCCAGAATCTCCGGAAAGCCGGTCACTTCTTCAACCGTCCTCACGGGAATCCCGGCTTCCGTCAGGTGCCTGGAAGTTCCGCCGGAAGAAACGATCTCCCAGCCGTGCTCAGCATGCACGCGGGCAAAGTCGATGATGCCGCGCTTGTCCGAAACGCTGATCAGAGCGCGCTGATTTGCTCGCATTTCTGCCCCTTTCGTGGCAAAACGTGAATGTTTACCCCAAACAACCGTTTGGAAAACGGTTTTTTAACTTATCACTCCAAACGGCGCAAGTCAAATCAAAAACAGGTGATTTTCACCCGCTTTTAATTCAAAAAATCTTATTTTGATCTGATCCAGTTATCCAGGCTGAACCGATTTTTATGGCTTAAAGTAACTAATCCCGCCATAATCATAAACAGCAGATCCCTGACATATGTACTCCAGTCCAATGCACTTTCGGAATCAAAACAGCCACAAGCAAGCGTGCCACCCCTGTACAGCGCAATCAGAATCGCAATCATAAAACTTAACAGCATCAGATTTACAATCGTAACGCTGAACCTGGTAAACAACCCCGCGAGCACAGCAAACCCGAACGTCAGCTCAACCCAAGGCAGTGTATAGCCGTACCATGTTTCCAGCGGATCAGGCAGAATATTATACCCCCTGACTGTCGCCATAAATTCATCCGGTGCCGGAATCTTTGACATGGCCGCCATAATGAAGATCGCACCTAGCAATATCCGGAAGATCAGTGTTGCATAATCATTCACAAATATTTTATTCATTCCGAATACTACTTTTTGATAAAACGACTTTTTTTGTATGTTAATATCGTTCATTCAATTTTCCTTCTAGTTTTATTTATCTTTTTGGTTAAGCCATTTGATTATACCATCCGCTAATCTCTTTGAATCCTTATCCTGATGAAGCGTGTGTCCGGCACCCTTAATCACCAACTTATTCTTTATTTTGGTATTCAGATCACTATAAAATTTTCTGTTCAGTTTTAAAATCCGCGGATCTTCGGCCGACCCATAAACCATCAATACCGGGCATTCAATCTTGCTAACATACTTTGGCATATCGTATTTTCTTGCCTCATTATAAACTGCGATGCCGATTTTCACCTGCTTCTTCTGAATTGTGGAATATTCAAAAGCCCAACCTTGTTTTAGGAGCAGTGTAAAATTATCTCTCATTTCAAATACCGCCGGCACGTCATATGTTGGACTTTGCAGAATCAATCTGCTGATTCGCCGGTCTCTACTCGCGATAACTGTTACTGCTGTACCACCGATCGAATAACCTACGAGAATATATTGCTTCTGATTCAAATACTTTAAAGTATGAGAAACAACTTGTTTAATATCCTGAACATAACCGCCAACTGTGAAATCAACCAGCTTGCCGGAACTCTTGCCCGTACTGTTGGTCGCATCAAGACGTACAGTAGTAAAACCTTTCTCTCTGAGCGCACGTGCGACTTTGGCAACCTGTGGGGTTCCACCAAAAGAACGGTAGCCATGACATAAGACAACCAGCGGACCCGGCTTTTTACTTTTCCATTCAATTACCGCGTAAATTGTTTTTCCTTTTTTGTTTTTTATCCGGATTTCTTTTTTCATGCTAACTTCTTTCCAGAATTATTTTAATATCTCTTGATGCTCGGGGCAGATATTTTGACTGCAGATAATGGCAGGTTATTTCCTCATCCAGATCCTGGTTGATTGCACGATTACCCAGCCGGTGTACTCCGTCCACCACGAGATATATTTCCTTCGCTGGATGATAGAATATCAGTATATCCCCCGCCGGTACGTCATCATAATCATAGAAACTTTTGAAATGATCCTCATTGACCTTGGTCTGCGCCAACGCATAGACTTCTTTCAGCCTGACCGGCAAATACTCATCATCTTTTTCCGCCTCTTCAATAGCATTGGTAATAATTCCGCACTTCTGGTATCGCGGCAGATAGTAGTCCATGATATCAGATACTTTCTTTTTCTCCGAAAATTCCCGCTTGCCTAAAAACAGCCAGGTCTTTTTCACCCTAACGCGGATGTCTTTACTGTATTTTTCCAGAAAGTCTGACATGCAATAAGTATAGCAATTCCGGTGTAAAACGAAAGCCTGCTGATTTCAAACTGGATATTTGTGTGTTATGCTAGTGGGGTATAATATTACTAATCTAAATAAAAACAGGTAAAATAACCATGAATCTGGATAAGCTATACGCGATAATGGAAGATCAGCCGAAATATCGTCTAACGCAGGTTAAGGATGCAATTTTCAGACTGCTCATCACCGACTGGAATGAAGCAACCAATATTCCAAAAAAAACCAGGGAAAGACTAAGCGCGGAGTGCCCGCTTAAAATAAATGGCGAGATTTTTGCGTCCAAAGACAACAAGACAACGAAAGTGTTAATCACGCTTGAAGACGGACTGCAGATTGAAACCGTTTTACTGATTCACAAAGACGGACGTCATACTGTCTGCGTATCAACTCAGGTGGGCTGTCCAATGGGATGTACATTCTGCGCCACCGGCAAACTGGGGCTGAAAAGGAATCTGACAACCGGTGAAATACTGGATCAGGTTTTATTTTTCTCCAGAATATTAAAGAAAAAAGATGAGCGCGTTTCCAATATTGTTTTTATGGGCATGGGAGAGCCGTTTCTGAATTATGACAACGTGCTTTCGGCAATTAACTATTTGAATAAAGATTTGGGTATCGGCGCCCGCCATATTTCCGTCTCCACCTGCGGAGTGATTTACGGTATCAATAAGCTGGCGGACCTTGATCTGCAAATTAATCTTGCAATCTCCCTGCACGCGCCCAATCAGAAATTGCGTGATCAACTGATGCCGGTCAGCAACCACACTCCGCTGGATAAATTATTTGAAGCGGTAGATAATTATATTGCCAAAACCGGCCGGCGCGTGATGTTTGAATATCTGATGATTAAAGATGTAAATGATTCTGTAGAACTGGCGAAACAACTGGCGAAGCTGATGACTAAGCCTTTGTACATGGTCAACTTGATTGCCTATAATCCGACAGATGTTTTCAAGCCGTCCGATAAACAGACAATTGAAGCTTTCAAGCAGGTTTTAGAGAAAGCCGGCGTCACCTTCACTCAGCGTTACAGTTTCGGCCAGGATATTAATGCCGCCTGTGGCCAGCTCGCGAATAAGACAAGTAAATAAATACGAATAGAATTTTTTTCGTCAATTTATAACAAATAATTAACATCCTTAAATATTTATATCAATGCAATGGCCAAAGCACAAATTAAAGGGCACCAGGTAGTCTGTTCCGCGTTTATTGAAAAAAACAAAAGGTTTCTAATTGTCATGGATCCGAAATTCAAAGTATGGCGGGTTCCCGGTGGCAGAGCGGAACACGGCGAAAAAATAGAAGACACGCTGATTCGCGAAATGCAGGAAGAAACCGGCATAACATTTTCCGATCCGGAATTCATCGGTTTCGGCCAGGACCAGCAGTTTAAGGTAGATGATAAGCTGGAGACCTCCCGCCTGATTATGTATTTTCATGTACATACCGACCTGGAACCCGTACTCGACCCAAAGGAAGCTGAGCATCATAAGTGGGTTTCGCTTGACGAACTGAAGGAAATAGATTTAGATAACAAGGAAGGAGCCCTGACCGATTTCTTCAATCGCAACCCTAATTTTAAATAATAAGCATATTATATGGCCAATAATATCATTGTAAAAGAATCAAAAATCAATAACAAAGGTGTTTTCGCGGGTAGGGATTTCAAAAAAGGTGAAATAGTTCTTCCGTGGCAGGCAAATACCATTCTTACTATGGAAGAAGTAAAAAAACTTCCGCCGGAAGAAAGACACTATATTGCAAATTTTAAAGACGGGCAGTTTCTGCACCAGCAGGAGCCGGAAAGATATGTAAATCATTCCTGCGATCCAAACACCGAATCCGGAGAAAATTGCGATATTGCGATCCGGGATATCAAGGCGGGTGAAGAAATAACTTCCGATTATGCAAAAGCTAAAATGAATATTCATTTTGAATGCAACTGTGGGAGTAAAAACTGCCGGAAACAGATTTAAATCATTTAAACAAGCATGAACGAACAAAAACTCAGACCAGATAGTTCAGATAAACCTATAAGTTTTGAAGAAGCATATCAGCAATTGCAGGAAATCATTGCAGTTCTTGCGGAGCTCGGATTAAACATCCCTGATTATTGCCACTCGGAAGAAATAATCAGAGAACAATGGGATGATAATTACCGAATTCCTTTTCCGGTCGCAAGAGATGGGGCTGACGGTATTAGGGCAAGTCGAAGACGTGACGGTAAAGGATTTATAATATCATTCACTAACGGCTTTGAAAATTCAGATGATCCCAAGCGTATGGAGATTACTGAAGTACTCAGAGAAAAAGGTTTCGACGTTGTATAAGTATCAATTATGTTTACAATCGGAGCATTCGGCATAATAGTGGATGAAAAGAAGCGGGTCTTACTTTGCCACCGCCGGGATTATGATCTCTGGAATCTGCCCGGAGGCAAGGTAGAAGCAAATGAAACTCCCTGGGACGCTGTAATTCGAGAGATAAAGGAAGAAACGGGACTGGATGCTAAAATTACTCATCTGGCAGGCGTGTACAGTAAGCCGGATAAAAATGAAATCGTCTTTTCTTTCATTTGTGAAATAACAGGCGGTGAAATTACACTGACTGATGAAGCGGACATAATAGAATATTTTTCCGCGGACCAGATTCCCAAAAACACTTCACCAAAACAAGTAGAGCGGATTAAAGATTATTTTGCGGATCAATTCAAAACTCACTATAAAGTGCAAACTGGCGCGTCATCAATTGATCTGGCCAAAGCGGGAAAATTATAATAAAGAAAAATATGTCTAAAGCAGTTATTTTTGATCACGACGGGGTTATTATCGACAATCAACCGGCTCAAAAGTTGGCATGGAAAAAATTGTTTGATGAATACGGTTTTACTATTTCAAATGAGGAAATGAGCCAGAATATTAGAGGAAGATCAACATTTGAGGGACTAAAAAAATTATTTAGAGGTAGGTTCTCTGATAATGAATTACTGGCAATTGCTAAAAGAAAAGAACAACTATATACAGACATTTTTCAAAAGGACTTCCGAGCTGTTAAGGGGTTCAATGCTTTGGTGGAAGATCTTAATAGAAATAATATCCCAATGGCAATTGCCACTTCAACTACAAATGAACTTTTAAACTATTCTATAAAGCGAATGCAAATCGGTAATTTTTTTGATGTTATTGTAACGGCCGAAAATATTTCGAAATCCAAACCTGATCCGCAAATTTATTTGGTGACCGCGAGCAAACTGAAAATTGAACCGGCTGATTGCATTGTTTTTGAGGATTCCTTTTCCGGAATAAGATCAGCTAGGGCTGCAGGGATGAAAGTTATTCTTATGGAAACAACTCACAAAAGAGAAGAGTTTAATGATGAGATAGAATTGGCAATTAGTGATTTTACTGAAGTGTCTGTTTTGCAAATAAAAAAACTCTAAAAAAATCATAACTAAAACGCCTTTCGACTAGCTCAGCAAATAATTCGTCTTCGCTCGGGGCGTTCTTGTGTTATCTGAATTATTCGAACTTTAGAATTTGCTCTTCCTCAAAATATATACCATCAAAAGCAATTGAAAAATGCCGACCGCTAACGGAGCAACCAACAACCCTGTTTCCCGCGAGGTAATTTGAATAATGAAAAATAATATCAGAACGCTGGATATCCTGCCGATGTTCAAAAATAACTCTTTATCAAAAACAAACATGTATTGATTATCCTGACCTTCATTTGATTCATCATCCATGATATCTAAAAGCAACGGCTCAATCGTCAGCCATTGGAAAATAGTAGTAATTCCTGAAAATAGAACAAAAATTAAAATATTCAGCGGATGCTCCAGTAATAGCAGTAAGGCGGAAAATATTATATACGACGATAATGATACAAAATAAACCGGCTTCCGATGATTATGTTTTGCCAAACGCCCATACAGATAAGTAATAACCACCACAAATAAAGTTACGATTGTGCTAATCGTCCCCAAAACCCCTTCTTCACCAAGATAAAACAAAATCAGTAAAGTCGGTAGGAAGAAGCCGATTCCCTCCAGAATGCCCATGGCAAAACTGATGAATCTTACCTTGTTCCATTTTGGAGAAATATGGAACTGGATTATTTTATTTATTTTTGGCGTTGCATAATCTGTCTTTAAAACCACTACTCCTGAATATATCAATACGACCATGGCAAACACGCTCAGAATCCAGTAGGCCGTGGTCGGCGTGTATAACCCGCCGCCTTCGCCCAAGACAATCAACCACCCCACTAAGAATGTAACAATAAGGGAGATTAAGGAGTTTAATAAGGAAGCGATGCTGTAAAAATAATTCCGATGCTGGGATTTTGCTTCCTGAAAGGACAAAAAATTACGGTTAGCCCAATAAATGCCGGCGCCGAAACCATAAACTCCTCCGTAAGCAAAAAAATCCCAGACACTGTTACCGGAAAAAAATACGGTGACTACTATAGAAACGGCGGAAACGATCAAACCGACTAAATATAGTTTGGCAATTTTAATTTTTTTCAACAGCAGGCCGTTAATATAAAAACCAAGCGGTAAAAACATAAAAAATCCCACGTTGTAAATAACCACATCGGGTAGTGATGAAGTGCTCCGCCAGATAAAAGAATTAATAAACAAAGATAAAAGCGGAGACGCAATGCTACGCAAGGCAAAAGAAGTCATCAACAGTCTGGACTTCAAAGGAAGCGTTTGATAATGATTCCATTCACGTAAAATAATATTCATTCGGTTATGAATGCTTGATAACTCGGATATATTACTGCATTGTAGTGTTATTCAAGGTAATGGTCAATCAAAAACTGCCCATCAATCAGAATGGGGGCAGTCTTTGATTGGTCAATTTAATTTATTGGATGATTCCCCCACCGACCTGTACGCCGTTTCGGTATTCGATTGCAAACGGGAAGAATCCGGCATTGATGATCGGCTGTCCGTAGCGGTTGAAAATCCTGACATGTGGTCCTCCGCCCGGTCCGGCACCGGTAATAATCTCGTCCCGGCCGTCCTGATCCAAATCGGCGATTCCGACGTTTACTCCCCCGCGAAATGCGGTGTCATAGGCGAAAAATCCCGGAGTAAATTTAACATTACCATAAGGGTCAAAAATTCTGACGTGCGCTCCCATACGGACGTTGGTTCCGGTAATTATTTCATCCCGGCCGTCTTTATCCAGGTCACCGGCGGCAACTTTAATCCCGTGTCGGAGATCCTCACGATATGCGAAAAATCCCGGTGAGAATTTAAGATTGCCATTGCCGTCGAATACTCGGACATGTGGTCCGCCACCGGATTCGGTTCCGGTGATTATTTCCGCCCTACCGTCGCCATCCAGGTCACCGGCGGCAACTTTTACGCCCAGTAAGTAGTTGTAGTTATACGCAGAAAACTCTTTCATTAGAAAATACTTTCCGTCACGATATTCAAATACTCTCACCAAATGCCCGCCGACTCCGGCACCCGTGATTATTTCTTTCGTTCCATTGCCGTCGACATCGCCGATCGCCACATTTACGCCTCCGCCGAAATTTTCGTCATATGCCATAAAAGAATTAATTTGCGTTCCTTCAATACTAAACAATCTCACTTCCGGTTTTCTGCCGTCCTGCGGGCCGACAATAACTTCCGCTATTCCGTCCAGTGTGATATCGCCGACCGCTAAATTTATACCACCGAGAAATTCTTTTTCATAAACCAGAAATTCTCTGACAAAATTGCCGTTTTTGCCGTAAACCTTCACGTATGGTTCTTCCCATTTGCTGGTGGCAACAACAATACCGGTTGATTTTGATTCTCCACTTTGAGACGGTGGTTCTACTATAGGATCATTATCATCTATCGGCGTAGTTGCTGTTATTCTGGAAGTAATTATTAATTTATCCTGATTACTAAATGTTAGCGACATAAATGCCTGGTAAGCGTTTCTATCAGCATAAAAAACATCAACAGTATGATTTGTCCCAGTAATCAGTACAGTAGCAGTTTCAGTTCTTGGCGCATGTAACCCGGAATTATTAATTACCAACTGGCCGTCATAATATACCCAGGAATCATCATCGCTTGTTATTGAAATTACATAATTACCAGGAAATTCTGTCTTTACGTATGACTGCCAGTGTACACCAAAATTTCTGTCGTGACCGAGATTATCCTCCTCTTTTGCAGTATCAAATGGAAAAAAATCTCCGCCGAAATTTAAATTTTCATCTGTCCGGTTATACCGAAAATAAGTATTGTCATACCAGTCAGTATTCCAACTACCCAATGGATCACCATGTTCATTGTCGGGCCATAGATTGCTTGGCATCGCCATTTCATGATGTGATTCGGAGTAATTATAATAAATGCCATACCAGCCGGCATCACCTTCGGCACTACGTACCCCGAACGGGATAAATAATCCGATTACTGCCAAAATTAATATTGATTTTTTAATCATTTTTTTACTAATTTATTCATTTATCAGCAACGTTGGATACTATCATATTCATGGCTCGCTGTCAATACTCGAAGAAAAAAACGCTATATTTAGCGTTTATTACCGTCGACAATAATTTGTGTCGAAAAGCTTAGGTAATGGTAAAAATATTGATTTTTTCAATAGCCTTTTTTGCCAGTTCAATTCTTTCCCTGCGATTTGCGTAGAAGGTAAACAATTTACTGCCTTTCTTCACTTCCTGTCCGACTCTTTTGTGCAAATAAATACCGGCCAGCTTTTCAGACGGAGCTCCTAAGGTTCTTGCGATCTCATCGATTGCTTTATTGTCGACTGCGGTTATTTTCCCTTCTTGAGAGGAAAGCACGCGGTAATATTCACCACCCAAAACCACCGCGTCGGAATCAATTGTTGAATCACCGCCTTGTTCTTTGATCACCACCTGCATTTTTTTCCACGCTTTGCCGGAAACTAGAATTTCTTCTGCGACCGACTTTCCCTTTCCGCGCGCTACCTGCCCTGATATTTCCAGAAGTTTTCCAGCCAAAATCAGCGCCTTATTTTCCAAATCTTTCGGCCGGTTGCTTTTTTGCTGCAATACCCGCAGGACATCGCGTGATTCCAATGCCGGTCCAACTCCCCTCCCCACCGGTTCATTGGCCAATATTTTTTCCACATGAACTTTAATTCCAAAACGTTTACCTAAATACATAAACTTCTTTTCTATTTCATTCGCGGTTTTCATATCCGGAATTTTTGACGTAATACCGACCGGCATATCAATAACGAGGTATTTGATGCCCATGGCAACCTTTTTCGCCATGATACTTACCACCATTTTATCAAACGGTTCCAAGGAAAGCGGTTTGGTTACCTGAATAATCAAATCATCCGCCGGCGCGATATTCAAACCTCCGCCCCAGATCATACATACTTTGTTTTTCATCACCATCTGTTTGATTCTGGACATGGAAAATCCGACTGGGGCCAATACCTCCATAGTATCCGCAGTACCCGACGGTGAAGTGATTGCCCGAGACGAGGTTTTCGGAATATACAAACCAAAAGCCGCAACAATCGGCACAACGATCATGGTTGTTCTATTTCCAGCTAACCCACCGACGGAATGTTTATCAACTACTATTTTATTTCCGGAAAATCTCAATTGTTCTCCAGTCTCCGCGATTGACTTTGTAAGAAAATACAGTTCTTGAGGAGTATAAGGTCGGGCAAAACTGGATGCGACAAAATACGATGTCTCCACCGGTCCTAATCTACGGCTGACGATATCCGCAATGATCGAATGAATTTCATCATAGCTTAAAATGCCACCCTTGATTTTTTTATTAATTGCTTTTACGGACTCCGGGCGCTCAACGATTGAAACTTCAATTATTTGATCCTTCTTCATCGGATACTTTGCCCAAATCTCTTCAAAGAGACCGATCTCTCCAGGCTTTATTTCATTTTCCGCCAGATTTACCGTAGCAAATATTCTTTTGCGGTTATGCCAGGACAACCCGATATGATCATTGGCACGAATACCAAAATTCAGCGCTTCTTTTTCATTCAAAAGAATCTTCGGCATTTCGCCGGTTTCAATATCAATCTTTTTTGCTCTCAAATAAAAAGCCATAATTTTTGTTTATTGTAATAATTGGTAACTGGTAATTCGTAATTAGTAATTACAAGCTACTTTTTCCAATGCCTCAGCGCAATAGCTAGTTCCCCATGTTCCTTGGCATACTCATCCAGATCAATTCCCGCAAGCGTCGCATCTAGTGCCTGCTTAACTGCGGTTGCTCCGGCGAACGTCCCTTCCGGATGGCCGTGGATACCTCCGCCGAAATTCATAATTATATCTTTACCAAATATTTTATAAAGCGAAGGTATTAGATTGGGATACAGTCCGCCCGATGCGATCGGAAAAGTTGATTTAATATTAAACCACTTGCTGCGCAGAAAATCATCTATTTCAACCACGTCCACTTTCCCGCCTTCCATTTTTCCAACAACTGTACCGGTGTGCAGCTGATCAATCCCGGCTAGGCGCGCCAGTTTGGACAACACCAGCATGCTCATCCCATGTTT
Organism: Patescibacteria group bacterium; assembly: GCA_041666845.1. Classification (GTDB taxonomy): domain Bacteria; phylum Patescibacteriota; class Patescibacteriia; order UM-FILTER-42-10; family UM-FILTER-42-10; genus JAHJEX01. The sequence continues at coordinate 60,826 of JBAYGC010000002.1, forward strand.
GTGATTTTTTGTAAACATAGAATGTCCCGCCCGATGGCCGTGAATTATCAGACCCAGATCACGCTTGCGCAACATCTGGACGTTATCAAGCCCCACGGAAACCATGTCGATCATCACTACTTCTCCGCCGAGACTTTTGACCAGTTGTGCTCTTTTAACCATCTCGTCCGGCTGTGCCGTTACATTAAATACACACAGTTTCTTACAGCCTGTTTCTTTCTCCGCCTTATCCCTCATTTTCAAAGTGAGCCGGACCCTCTGGTCAAACCGGCTGAAAGAGAGGTCGGTTAAATTTTCATCATCTTTGACCAGATCAATCCCACCGATAAACACCTGGTAAGAAAGCGTAGCATGTTGCAATGCAGACAAACCCAGTTTTGGTTTCAGAATTGACCCCAATATCGGCCGGTCATAAATTCCCGTAATGCGTCGGATGCCTTTGATACCGAAACGCGGTCCTTGAAAGCTCTCGACATATTCTTTCGGAAAGTCTACATCAACCAGCCGGAGATTTTTAATTATCTTCATGCTGAATACATTACCCGCCACACCGGACAAGAACTGAGGGATACTTCCCTTTTCAAAAAGCGCCAAAGGATAGGCAACTTTAAACGTATGAGCTTTTTTATCAACATCATATGCCTTCGCACTCAGCTTCGAAAATGTCGCCTTAGATAATGTAGCAAGATCCGTCCAGGTTCCAATAGAAGATTCCGCCGCTACTCCACCCGCCGCATCGTTAAAATCAATATTGGTATCCATATGGAAAGAAGCTACCAGTTCTGTTTTTTTTGGCTGGTAACTTTTCTTTACAAATTTTTGATAGAATTTATTCATGTTATAAGTTCTTAAAAATCCATGGATAATGCTTTTCAACCAAATAAGCAACATCGCGTGGTTTAATAATACCGAATTCACAAATTATCCCTTTGATGAATTTGGAAGGAATACGGTCAAAAGCAAAATTGATTATCTTTAAACCTTTCGGTCCGTTCGGCCAGATTTCTTTACGATCACGCAATTCGATGCCGACATATTTGCTGATAAATGTTTCTGGATCGGTTTTTAAAAGTGAAGCGGCGACATAAACCGGAATTTTTTCGTGATTGGCAACCTGAGCGATTCCGTAACTTCCGACCTTATTGATCACCGAACCACCAGAAGTAACCGAGTCAGCTCCCAGAAAAGCGATATCCACCATCACCTCGCGACCGCTGGTTCTGCTGATCAGAAATGCGGCGGCTGAATCAGCCACCATCGTTACATCAATCTTTTGTTTCAAAAGATTCTTCGCTGTTATCCTGCCCTGAAATAATGGACGGGTTTCCGTGCAAAAGACGTGCGGCACTTTCGAATGTTTACTCGCCTCAGTAATGATATGCTCTACGGTAGAAGAATGGCAGTGCGTAAATACTTTCATATTCGGCTTGATCAGCTTTGCTCCGGCTTCGGCAATTTTGTGATCATGATATTTTATTAAAACCAAAAAGAGATGACAGGCTTTTTTCAGCAATTTTGCCAGCTCTGGGACTGACAAACCTTCTTTATTATTTTCTAAATAATGTAAAACAAATTGGACAGAATTACGGGACAGCGGTTCAGTCGGCCTAGCTTCCGCCAGGGCTTTGCCGCTTTTACGAATTGCGGAAAGGAACTGATTTTTATTCTTCTTTAACAGCTGATTACTTTCCAACTGTAAAGCATCCAAAATCACTTTGGTTATCTGCGTTGCACCCTGTATTTCTAAAGATGCAATTTTTGTTACTGTTTTTTGTACCGCACTATTCATAAACAAAGTATACCATTTATATCATTCCCATTCAATTGTGCCTGGCGGCTTGTTGGTAAAATCGAAGACAATCAGATCAATTTTTTTAATTCGTTTTAAACGTCCGACAATCCGGTCAATAAAAAGCTGGGGCAGTGGAAAAAATTTAACCGTCATTGCTTCTTCTGATTGCACTGGGCGCAGTATTACAGTATAACCACCCATGGTGGAATACGAAGCCAGGATTACCGGAAATTGCCAAATTTTGAAATCCAGCTGGGCTTTTTTCATTTCAGATCGCACGATATCATCAATACCTTGCAATAGTGCCACATTATTTTTCGTCAGCAGCAGTTTAATATTTTTTCCCCCGCTGATATCTTTTTTCCTACTGAAAATCACCCGACACACCCGATTAACATTTTGGATCTGATTTGCCACCAGCGGGCCGAGTTTTTGCATCTGGACAGTACTCATTTCCCCGGAAAATACCGCGGGATGTGCATAAGTACGTTCATCACCCTGAACCCCCACGCTTCTGACCGGCAGTACCCAGCCTTTAATATTCGATTTATTTTCATAATTGAACTGTGAAACTATTGCATCCAGGTTATTATTTTCTTTGTTTAAATTTATTCTGATCTTTGTTCCATTTGAACAAATCATTCTAATGGCTAATCCTGGTCCGGGAAAAGGATGACGATTGATAATTTCTTCGGGCAGGCCAATCTGCTTACCGAGCAACCGCACTTCATCTTTATATAAATCCTTTAGAGGCTCAATAACCAACCCACGCTTTATTAATTCCAGAACTTCTTTTACTCGATTATGATGCGTCTTTATTTTGTCCGCATGCTTTGTCCCGCCCGATTCGATAGTATCAGGATAAATAGTGCCCTGCGCCAAAATCCATTCCTTTGGATTCAGCTTGAATTGCTTCATTGCAATTCTCTGTACATCCAAATACGTCCTGCCGATAATCTTGCGCTTTTGTTCCGGACTGACCACGTTTTTTAATCTCTTATAAAATAATGCAGATGCGTCCATAACTTCCAGATTGGTAAATCCCAACTTGTTAAATCGTTCCTTAATTTCCTTTGATTCATTTTTTCTCATGAACCCCAGATCAATATGCAAACCGAATACCTTTTCTTTGCCTAAAATTCTGTTTAGTAGCCCGAAACATACCGCCGAATCAACTCCACCGGAAACCAGCAAAAAAACCTTGCGATCGCCTACCTTTTTTACTATATCACTTTTTATTTCGTCTAAATAATGTGTGATGTCCCACTCTTTTTTGGCACCACAGATATTGAAAACGAAATTGCTAATCAATTCCATTCCATATTCAGTATGGGACACTTCGGGGTGAAACTGGACACCATAAATTTTTTTGGTAACATTACCCATTGCCGCAATCGGGCAATCATCTGTTCTTGCCATAATCTTAAATCCCTTTGGCACATTTAACACCAAGTCCCCGTGACTCATCCAAACCTGCTTTTTTGTTCCAAATTTCCTGAACAGGCTGCCGGATTCATTTACTGATAAATTGGCAAAACCATATTCTCTCACATCTCCCCTCTCTACTTTTCCGCCCAGCAGATAACTGATCAGTTGGTGACCATAGCAAACACCAAGAATTGGTATACCGCTTCTTAGAATTTTTCGGTCAAATTTTATTTTTCCGTCATAAACACTGTTCGGTCCGCCGGACAGAATTATCCCCCAGGAAGACTTCAATTCACTAATAGGTGTTTCGGGACTATAAATATTAGCTAAAACACCCAACTGGCGGATTCTTCGTGCAATTAAGTGGGTGTATTGTGAACCAAAATCCAGGATTGATATGTGTTTTTGTTTCATACTTGTCTTTATTGTAAAATATACTTACAATTAAAACAACATTTTAGCTTTTTACCTAAATATCTCAACCCCGTCCACCATGGCTTCGCCATAGGCAAGCCGGTCGGGACTAAACTCTAATTACTATGTTTACCCAGTTTGAAGAAACACTAACATTTGATGATGTACTTCTAGTACCATTAAAGTCATCAATTCTTCCGAATGAAACAGATATTAAGACCAGGCTGACACGCAGAATAAATTTGAATATTCCATTAATCTCATCCCCAATGGACACTGTAACCGAACATCGGCTGGCAATTGCCCTGGCACTGCACGGCGGGATTGGAATAATCCATAAAAACATGCCGGCCGACAAACAGGCACAGGAAGTCAGCTACGTAAAAAGGTTTGAAAACGGTTTTATCGAAAATCCTGTTACACTGCAACCGGAAGACCCAATTGATGATGCGGCGGAGATTAGAGATAAGAAGGGTTACAAAAAAATCCCGGTTGTCGACAAAAATAATAAATTGGTCGGCATGATCACCGAGCAGGACTATTTTGTACCGGATGATTTGAAATTGCCGATAAAATTTAAGATGAAAAGATTGAATGAAATTGTGGTCGCCAAACACGGCATAACCCTTCAGCAGGCAAATACAATTATTCGCGAGAAAAAACTTACCGCATTACCAATAGTCAACAAACAGGGAAAACTGGTGAGTATGGTTACCAGAAAAGATTTGGAAAAAAACGAGCAACATCCCAATGCCTGTAAAGACAATAAAAAACAACTGCGTGTCGGTGCCGCTATCTCAGTCGGACCGGAAGCACTGGAACGTGCCAAATACTTGGTTGCCGCCGGAGTAGATGTATTGGTTGTCGATACTGCGCACGGACACACAAAAGGCGTACTTGATACTGTGCGGGCACTGAAAAAAAATAAATTATTTTCCAATGTTGATGTTATCGCCGGAAATGTTGCAACTGAAGAAGGAACCAGGGACCTGATCCGCGCTGGTGCAGATGCCGTAAAAGTGGGCGTCGGCCCTGGATCGATCTGTACTACCAGAGTTGTTGCAGGAATCGGCGTACCACAAATCAGCGCGATTTTGGCGGCAGTCAAAGGACGCGGGAAATCAAATATTCCCATCATTGCTGACGGCGGTATCAGATATTCAGGTGATATTGTAAAAGCACTGGGCGCAAAGGCGGATTCTGTAATGATCGGCAGTCTGTTTGCCGGATGTGATGAAACACCAGGTGAGATAGAGTATGAAGGCGGTAAAATGTATAAATCCTACCGCGGAATGGGATCAAAGGAAGCCATGGTCCACGGATCGAAAGACCGCTACGGTCAGGGTGAACAAAGTGACAGTGAAAAGCTCGTACCAGAAGGGGTATCAGCCAGAGTCATTTACAAAGGTTTGGTTTCAAGGCACATATATCAGCTGGTAGGCGGGATAAGATCCGGCATGGGCTATATCGGTTCTAAAACAATCCCGGAACTGCACAATAAAGCAAAGTTTATTAAAATCAGCCCGGCTGGGCTGCGGGAAAGTCATCCGCATGATGTTACAATAACCAAGCAGCCACCAAATTATCATTCGGAAAAGTAATATACAAAAAGACGGGTTTCAAATCCGTCTTTTTTGATTCTCTCTATTATATTCTCTTTCTCAATTTCATGTGCGCCAGCTGTAACTGCGTCAGGAGATTCGTCTCATCGACAAAATTGTGTTTACGATTTGAAATAACAAAATTTCCGTTAATCATCAGATCTCTGATATTTCTCCCGCCGTAGGTAATCATATTACTGACCAATGTCTTCGGGTCATTTGAATTATATGGTAAGAATCCCCGGTCCTGCAGTTTCCAGAATGCAATATCCGCTCGGTACCCAGGCAATATTTTACCGACGTTTGACAGTCCCAAAAGCTTCGCTCCTTGTGCCGTAATCATATTAAATAAATCACTGTACGGAACGATTTTCTTGTTTTGATGCATTGTCTTCGTCTGCAGCGCTTCAGTAAGCAAGTCCAGCCTGTTTTTACTGACCACACTGTCCGTTCCCAACGCGATCTGTTTGGTAGCTTTAATCTTATGAAATAACGGATAGTCAAACTGCCCACTGCGGTGCAACAGGTTGGATGTCGGCAGATGTACAACTCCAACTTTCCTCTTCAGAATCAATTCTACTTCTTCCCTGCCCACGTGGACCACATGTGACATCATGGTTCTGGAATTCAATAGTCCGTACCGATCCAGTACTTTCACCGGATGTTCTCCGAATTTTTTCATGGACTTCTCCAGTGACTCCTTGGTTTCCGCAACATGGATAGTAAACAGCGCGTTATACTTTTTTTGAAGAAGCCTAACTTTTTTAAAAACTGCCGGCGACGCCTTGTGTGGTTCGTGAATTGCAATTGCCGGCTCTGTATGATATTTTGCTTTGTTCTTCAGATATCTTTCAACCATGGCCGGTGTATTTTCCGGATGGGAGTTACTTACCGCGCTGATAGCATTGATCACTTCGTGGCCGGTTAATTTTCCCGCGTCGTCAATCGGGTCGAACACACCGTAGTGACTTAGCGTTGTGGTTATGCCGAACATCTGTTGTTCTGTAAAATCCCCCACCGCTCCCAGAAAGAAATCATCTTCCTTCATTTTTCCTTCCAGTTTTGCCATGCCAACCAGTGTCTTCTCCAGGTTAGCCTCAGAAAAGGTTAATGTTGACCTAAGTAAATACATCGGCGGGTGGGCATGTGCATTAACTAATCCGGGGGTTACCACAATTCCTCCGCGCTGTTCTGCATCATAAATCAGATCGATCTCAGTCAAATCAACAAATGAAAGCTCGGTGGCTTTTAATACTTTTTTTATTATTCCGTCTTCAATCAAAATTGACCGTCCGGACAAAACCTCCAGTTTATCCTCCTGATTGATCGTAATCAAAAAAGGGATTCCATGGATTAATACTTTTCTAGGATTCCCTTCGCGCAATAAAGTGTAGCGGTTTTTACCTTTCCCGCTCGTTTCAAATGTGACATTTTTCTGCCGATACTCCAGTTCGTTTTTTAAATCTGAAAAATTATTATTCATTTGCTTGATATTATAGCAGAATTTGCTTTTTTGCCCAAATTGCGTGGGAGGCGATCAAATCATCCTCACTTTTTATCAATAATTCAATAGCTGGTAATGCTTCCGCACTACCCCAGTTTCCCAGAGCAACCGCGACATTTCTCATAAACCCGCAGTATTTTGTCCGCTTAATCGGGCTGTTTTTGAATCTAACCTTAAAATCCTCTGCAGATAATTTTGCCAAGTCAATAAGCTTTGGTGCGATCAAATCTTTGTTGGCAGTAAATTCTTTTATTGAATTCAGCTTCGACTTACTGTTCCAGGGACAGACTTCCTGACAAATATCACAACCGTATATTCTGTTTTTCATCAATGGACGCAATTCCTGTGGTATAGCATCTTTTAATTCAATAGTAAGATATGAAATACAGCGTCGGGCGTCCAGTACTTTATCATCGACCAGTGCATTCGTCGGACAATTATTTCTGCAGCGCTGACACGTCCCGCACGATCCAATCAGCTTATTTACATAACTGTCCAATTCAATGTCTATTAAAACCTCACCCAGAAAAATATATGAGCCCATTTGATAATTTATCAGATTGGTGTTGTTGCCGATAAATCCCAGTCCGGACCGGTTAGCATATTCCCGCTCCAAAAAAGGCCCGGTGTCTACATAAACTTTTGCATTGATATCTTTTTTCAAAATACCTGAAATCAATCTAGCAAGTTTTTCCAAACACAGCTTAACAACATCGTGATAATCATCAAACCAGGCATATCGAGCGATAATCCCTCTTGAAGGATCATTCAATAAATCCGCCGGAATATCCATATTATAATAATTCACCCCGACCATGATTACGGTTTTCGCCTCTGGGAATATTTTTTTTGGATTATTACGCTTTTCCTGGCCACGCCGGATCCAATCCATATCACCCGCCATCCCGGATTTTAACCATCGGTCAAGCTGCTGATTTTGCTGACTGGGTTGAATAGGAATTATCCCTATTAAATCAAAACCAAGTTTTTTTCCGGCATTATGAATACTTTGTGTAATTTCCATATAAATATTCTAGCAATTATATGAGTATTAGCACAGTCAAATTGACATGTCTCAGATTTGAGCCTAAACTCTATATGGCCTAAAAAAGCCCGTTTGTTCATTGTCACCGGCTCAACACCAGAAAGGAGCAGACATGGACTGGAATAAAGTCCGGCAAATAGTCAGCCTGCTCCAAGAGCATCCAACTATTGCCGAGCTGGAAGTACGGAACGGGATGGGATTTTCCAAAGTTCTTGTCCACATGACACCCTCGGGCATTCCCACCACCCAGCAATCAACTGAGGAAGGACAGATAGTACAGAAACAGCTGTACACTATCGAATCGCCGTCCGTAGGATGGTATTTGGCTGCAGCCGATCTGGAGAAAAATCCGCCGCTTGTCGAGGGCAGTTTTGTTTCGCAGGGCGAAATCGTAGGTTACATAGAAATGCACGGTCTGCGAGATAAGGTCGTTGCCCAATTTGCCGGAACAATCAGGCAGATTCATGCCGAAACCGGTAAACCGGTGGAATACGGCCAAAAGCTGTATGTCGTTGAGCAATCCTGCGAATCCGGAAAGTGAACAGAACCCACTCGCTCCTTACATCAGGCACCCGCTTGATGTTTTTTTTAATCTAGATATGAGATATAATGGTTTAAGCCCTATACTACTAGTTTATACATAAAATGATTAAAGCAATAATATTTGATTTTGGAAATGTAATAGCCAGTTTTGACAACGGTCTATTTTTGCAAAGGATTTCTAAATATACCAGTAAATCGATTTCTGAATTGAATAAATTAATTTATAAAAAATCAAAACTGCCAAGCCAATATGAGCAGGGCGAAATCGACTCTAATGAATTTTATGAAAAAGTCGTAAAATTGTGTAGCCTGAAAATTAGCCAAAAGCAATTTAGAGACGCCTATACTCAAATATTTACTCCCATCCCGGGAACGATCAAGCTGATTAATAAACTAAAACCGAATTACAAGCTGGGACTTTTATCCAGCACCAGCGAGTGGGATTTCGAATTCGGATTCAAGCCGATAATTGATGTTTCAGTTTTTGATTCCGTTACACTAACCTATCAGTTAGGAATCAAAAAACCTGATCCTAAATTATTTCATGATACTTTGACAAAACTGCATGTTCTACCAAATGAAGCGGTCTATATTGATGATCTCACTAAAACAATCAAGATGGCCAATAATTTGGGTATTCATGGGATTCTATTTACCGGTCATGACGCACTCGTGGACTCACTAAATAGATTGGGAGTTAAAATCCAAAATCCATATCGTCCGAATTATAAACAAAGAGTCACGATCGTAAACGAGAACGATAAAAAAATCGGCTACAAATTTCGAGATCAAATCAAACCGGAAGATATTTTTCGCGCGACCGGCTTATGGATTACCAACTCAAAAGGTGAAGTACTTTTGGCAAAAAGATCATTCTCAAAAAAAACAAATCCGGGTTTATGGAGTACCGCCGTTGCCGGAACGATTGAAGAAGGTGAAACTTACAAACAAAATATTATTAAAGAAGCAAAAGAAGAACTTGGAATTATTGGCGAAACTTTTATCCCCTATGAAAAAACCAGGATCCGAGGAAAACACAATTTCTTTATCCAATGGTTTACTTTTGTCATAGATAAAAAAGCCGAGGAATTTAAACTTCAATCAGAAGAAGTTGCTGAGGTAAGATGGTTTAAAAAATCGGAAATTAAAATATTATTGAAAAAGAGACCAGAAATGTTCACGTCTTCATTACCACAATGGGTATCACTGTTTCTGGCAAAATAGAATAGTTATTAGCTATATTTTCTTTGGAAATATTATAGAAAGAATAATCGAGGAAAATAGCGCAAGCATAATGATGCCAAATGAAATCAAAGATGATATATTTAGACCGAATATCCCGGAAAGCATTTTTAATCCGATAAATAAAAGGATAAAAGCAAGACCTTTCTGTAAATGATGGAATCGATGCAGAACGCTTTCTATTAAAAAAAATAATGCCCTTAACCCCAGGATTGCAAAAATATTGGAAGTGAATACAATAAAAAAATTCTGCGAGATGGCAAAGACAGCTGGAATAGAGTCGACAGCAAAAAGAATATCGGTCGCTTCTACTAAAATCATGATCATGAACAGTGACGTAAACATAAACTTGCCATGTTCACGGAAGAAGAATTTTCCATTATGATGATTCGCGGTAAAAGGAAGATATTTGCGGGCAATTTTAATTACCCGGTTATCATTGAAATCAACATGCTCTTCTTTCTTATCACGTAGAAGTTTGATGCCGGTATATAGAAGAACAGCACCGAAAATATATAATACCCAGTGAAATTGATGAATAATATAAGCTCCGACACCAATAAATACTCCTCTGAAAACAATCGCTCCCATGATGCCCCAGAAAAGAACCCTATGGTGGAATTTTTCCTCCAGCTTAAAATAGCTGAAAATAAGCATGATCACAAAGAGATTGTCTACAGATAACATCTTTTCCGTGACGTACGCACTCATGAATTGTGCGGCCAATTCATGATCCATGTATGTATAGATCAATAAACCAAAAAGTACGGAAATCGCGATCCAAAATATTGACTGATACAATGCCGGTCTAAATTCTATTTTGTGGCTTTTTCGGTTAAAAAAACCCAGGTCAATAATTAAAAACAAAGTAACAACCACCCCAAATAGAATAAACAATTTTGTCTGAATATCCATATAAATTGATTATATTTTTACAAAATTAATTCATAAAAAACCGGCTTTAAAACCGGTTATAATTAATGCTAGTTCATTGATCCAAAGCACCCTCCACGGAAGGACTTTCTGCTTTTTCACTCCCCAGCACTCAAGGTATTGTAATAATACCAAATATATTCTGAAAATACAAGCCAAATCAAAACTTCCAAAACACCTATTTTTTCTTATTTGTTTTTGGCTTTACTTTAACCGCCTTAACGACCTTCTTTTTTATTTCCGCTTTTACTGTTATTTTTTTCTTCACTTCCGGCTTGGTAACGGTTTTCACTTTTTCCTGTGCAACTTTCGGTTCTGTTGCTGATAACTGTCTTAATATTTTATCCAGTTTTTCATTAATCGTTTTCAACTGACCGTCAAATCTTCCGCTGTTCACATCACTTGGTTTTCGATCAGTGCTTCTCGGATCCTTGCCAAAACAGCTGGAACATAGCACTGGCTTATCACCCGTTGGCCGGAATGGCACTTCACAGCTCTGTCCGCACTTGGAGCAAGTAGCGCTGAACATTTTCTTCTCATAAAAATTCGGTTTACTAAAATCTCTGCCAAAAGAACGATTAGAACTTGATTTATCCTTTCCTTTGAAGCAATTACTGCAGTAAACAGGTTTATTTCCTGTCGGTTTAAACGGGACCTCGCAACTCTGACCGCATTCCGAGCAGACCGCTTTATGCATTACATGATGATCCGAGTCGCCTCCCCGATTATACCCACCGCTCATTGATTCCCTGCGGTCAAAACTGGGTCCGTTTTTTCGGTCAAATGACTTGCCACTTCTGTTAAAATTTTTCATAGGATTTTTATAATAATTAATGCTGGTTAAGTCTAGCTGTTTAAGCCGTAAATAGCAAGCTTTTCATTAACAATTTTTCATTTTTGTGCTATAATCAATATAATTACGGAATTAGCATGGGTCAGAAATCAATTATCTCGATTAAGAATATCGAGAAAACATATAACCTTGGCGAAATCAAGGTCAAAGCACTAAGAAAAATCTCCTTAGACATTCAAGAAGGAGAATTTTTGATTATTACCGGCAGAAACGGATCAGGAAAGTCAACTCTACTCCGTCAGATTGGCCTCTTGGACTGGCCGAACCGCGGGCAAATATATCTGGATGGAGATGAAGTTACCCATTTGAAAGAAAAACATCGTAGAGAAATCCGCCATAAAAAGATCGGCTATATTTTTCAGGAATACGCACTGATTCCGGAATTAAACGCGATTGAAAACGTCATGCTGCCAGCTATGCTGATTGAACCGACAAAAGTTTGCAGACCGAGAGCAATTGATTTACTGAAAAAAGTTGGTCTGGAAAATCGGCTTAAGCACCAGCCAAAACAGATGTCCGGTGGTGAACAGCAGAAAGTTGCGATTGCCCGGGCGCTGATCAACAATCCGAAAATCCTTTTTGCTGACGAGCCGACCGCCAATCTTGATTCTATAGCCGCCGGCGGAATTCTGGAAATATTCGAACGTTTGCACACCGAAGGTCATACGATAGTAATGATTTCTCACGAACAGGATGAAAAAAGCTACGCCAGCAGAATCATTGAATTAAGAGACGGGGTTTTATTATGAAATACGAACTGAAAATTCCATTTTTTCTTGCATTCCGCCAGATTACCCGTGGCAGTAAGTGGACTTTCTTTCTGATTATTTTTTTAATGGCGGCGGCGTTTATCAATCTGGTCTTTGTCTCCTCGCTTTTTAAAGGAATCATTAAGGGATCAAATGAACAGGTAATTAATATGTACTCCGGGCACATCATGATCAAACCGAACAGCGGAAAAGACGTTTTTGAAAACCGAAACAATGTAATTGAAAAAATTGGACAAATCCCAGGAGTCGAATCAGTAACCACACAGTTTGAAATTGGAGCAAATCTTGCCTTTAATGAAAAAAACGGTAATTGGATTGTTAATGCGGTTAATCCAGAACAAGAAATAAAAGTCACAAAAATTTTTGACAATATGATTGCCGGAGAATATTTAAAGTCCGACGATCAGAATGGAATCATTATCGGCAAACAGATTGCCGGCGGTGATGTTGCAGAACTGGACGCCTTCTCCCTGCATGCGGAAGTCGGTGATGTCATAAAAGCAAATATTAACGGGATCGAAAAAGAGTTCGTAGTAAGGGGGATATTCAATTCCAAATACATGACCGTAGACAATACTGCATTTATCACATATGCAGGATTGGATTCGATTTTTCCCTCGTTTGTTGATCAGGCGAATACCGCTTTAGTCCGGCTAAATGAGGCGGGTGATGAGCAAGCGGTAATTGAAGCCATAAAAGAAAGCGGGATCCACGGGACATATTACACCTGGGAGGACGCGGCCGGGATAATGAATTCAGTAACAACCAGTTTTCTGTCAATTGATTTTATTTTAAGTTTAGTCGCCACGCTAATTGCAGCGGTTACAATATTTATTGTGGTATATATCGACATATCCAATAAGCGACAACAAATCGGCATACTGAGGGCAATTGGTGTGAAACCGTATATCATCCGTTCTGCGTATGTAATAATTTCATCTATATATTCTGTGATCGGCGTAGGACTTGGTGCTGCTTTGTTTTTCGGCGCAATCATGCCGTATTTTATCGCGCATCCTTTTGTATTGCCGATTGTTGATGCCACATTGGCAATTGAGCCTGCAGATTTTATTTTCCGCATGGAATCAATTATCATTGTATCAATTCTGGTCAGCCTAATCCCCTCTTTTATGGTAACCAGAATAAAACTATTGAACGCTATCTGGGGTAAATAATTAATGTTACTAGAAGGGATATCTAATAATCATGGAAGAACCTAAAGTAAGCCCAAAACCATTAAGGCTTTTTTACTTTTGGTCTGGCATTATCGCTACATTCGCCTACCGTGCAATAATCGTTTTGAATAATGCTATATGGATAAAAGTATTTTGGTATGTCGGCACCATTGGATTCATCATCTATTTTATTCACCGGTTCGATATTTCAAAAAAACGTTCCAAGCTGATTGTCGAACATAAATTACGGGAAAAAATGGACAGTCTGGACCATCTGACTGATGATGATAAAAAAGCACTGCGTTATATTCTCGGCACGCTGGTTTCCTCAAAAGAGAAATGGAATAACTATGCGATCTTCATACTTTCCGGGATCGCTTTGATTTTGGGAATTTTATTTGATTTTATTTTAAAGATATAATATGGAAATAAAACAGTTTACAGCCACTAAAGCGTTTATCCGCTATAAAAATCAAATTCTGATTCTTCGTGAATCGGGCAAATATCAGGACGGCACCAATGAAGGATATTATGACATCCCCGGTGGAAGAGTAAAACCCGGGCAAAGATTTGATGAAAGCTTGAGGAGGGAAATCAAAGAAGAAACCGGATTGAATATCGCAATCGGAGATCCGTTTTTTGTGAACGAATGGCGACCGGAAAAAAACGGAGAGCAATGGCAGATTGTCGGCATATTTTTTGAATGCCAAGCAGATACTGACTCGGTAATATTGAGCGAAGACCACGATAAATTTGAGTGGATTGATCCAAAGAAATACGACGAATTCAAACTTATTAATAACCTAAAACCGGCATTTGAAAGTTATAATCTGCGGCCTTCTAAAAGCTAGTCGATAAGTTTTAAATATCGGGGGCAGTTTATCCGCCCCTTTTTAGTTTATCAGCAATTATTTTTGTCGGATATTTTTATGAATATTTCTGAATCAAAAGTCTGGCCGCCTCTTTCAAAGTTTCAATGCGGTAGAATATAAACTTATTTTGAGTAGTAATCCCCCATTCCAGAATTATTTCTTTTTGTTTGATTTTTTTCTCTGCTTGCAATATCTTTCTTCTCTCAGTAGGTGATAACAGTTGTTCTTTCCCGTTCGAACCGACCAGTTTTCCATGCTGATAGAAATAGCTGGCATCGACTTTGCCGTAACGCATTAAATCTATAATTGACCCCTTAGCTGCTTCAATTACCGTGCGGTTTTTTTCTATTAAAATTGTTCCGCTTTTTTTCCAATTCCAAGACGGGTAAATCACAAATAACGCTTTTCCTTTATGCATCTTCTGCAGTTCATCGATTTTCGCGGGAACTTGTTTTTTTGGCAACCAATTAACATAGAGATTTTTCCAGGGAGCGCCAATTAACCTTGCTGTCCGGACAGTCCAGCCACAATAATCTTTAATTTTAAAATACTTTTTCAGATCCTTGGATGACGAAACAAATTCCCACTCCGGATGGGGAAGGCCCGCCTTGTCAATCCTGGTTAAGCCCTGATAAATATCCATGTACTATATATTTCTTTAATTGGCATATTTGAGATATCGTGCGTGATTAACCCACGCTTTTTCACTATCAAATTTTTCCTTAAAATCAGGATAAAGTTCTGTAATTCTTTTTTGTTTGCCTCCTACGTTGACCCGTGGATCAATCACACGTAGCTTTGTTTTTTCAATCAAAAAATCATAATCCGCTTGATTTTCAACCACCTTATCTGTTCTAAAATGCTTAAGTGCGGCCATTTGATCAATTATTCCTTTATCAAGACAGTTTTCTAATTTCTCAATTACGCTGTCATCATCGGTTGCAAGATCTTCTTTTGTAATAATCTTTTTATCCATTGCCTGACGTAAGATGGCAGCAAGCCATAAGAAACAATAATGACCCCAATTGGGATGCCAGAAATTTTTACACATCCACAGGGAAAGATCGGCAAATTCCCTGGCTATTTCCTTATTAGTAAATATAAACTGATTTTTTTCTATCACTAAACAATCAATAAATCTTTTTGCTTGCTGCGGAGAAATCTTATTGATTGTCACTGCATCTCCCAAAGTATACTGCAAACGATCTGCGCAGATTTCTGGCAGTTCATTATCCGCTAATGGCCACAAGCTCAAATCCGAAATCCTGGCCGGATCAAATCCATAATTGATTAAAACCTGATTAACCGCGGTGTCTGTGAAATATTGTTTATGTAAGTTATCCTGGTAATCCTCCAGCTCCAAACTACCATATAATCGATCCATTACGTGGGAAAATACCCCGTGCGATATGTCGTGCAGCAAACCGGCAATTTGTTCTTCCAAACTTGCTCCAAAATTGTTAAGTACCAAATAAACACCCAAAGAGTGTTCGAAGCGAGTTGTATTTGCTCGTGGATCGAAGTAATGGAATATGCCATATTGGTGTATCTTTTTCAACCGCTGCATTTGCGGAGTTTCAATCAGCGCTAAAACTACCGGCTCCGTAATTGCGATGTTCCCGTATATTTTGTCTGTGAATTGCATAAGTTCATTGTATTAAAAAAAGTAGATATCGTCCACTTTGTTTTCCTTTTATTCTATTTCTTAATTGCGATCGGCCGCATAGCAAAATAAATGAAACCAAATACAACAATTGTTCCAATTACACCGGCAAATACCACAGCCAAGTAATCATTGCCAAAAATATCTAGTTCATAATCAGGCATGAATACCTTGGAAGGATACTCAAGCGCTCTGGCAATGAATCCCTTATCTTCCGCGACTTTTTCCAAGCCATCCGGACTTGAAGAGGCAAACAGAGAAAAAAACCCCGCCAAGATTACCGATATAATAAATAATGTTTTATATCTCTTGTTCATCTTCCTTGCGTAAATACCAGACGACTGCAAAGGTAATAATTCCTTCGCCGATCCCGATTAATGCATGTGTGGAAACCATTGCAGGAAATACCGCACTGAGGGGAATAGTATTCGATATTGCTAATTCAAGCGAGGTGCCGATTGAGGCCAGTACCACGCTTAACCAGGCGGCCAAAAAAACTGATGGCAGTTTGAATTTTAGAATTTTTATTATTGCTTTATAGCCGTAGAAACCGGCTATTGTCCCAATAATTCCCATATTAAACACATTCGCTCCTAATGCAACCAATCCGCCATCAGCGAAAAACAATGATTGCACAACCAATACAGCTGAAATCACGATTAAACCTTCCAGCGGACCGAGCAGGATGGCAGATAGAACACCTCCCAGTAAATGACCCGATGTGCCCTCCGCCACTGGGAAATTCAGCATTTGTGCCGCAAAGACGAAAGAAGCAACAGTGGCCATGCGCAGTAGTTTTTCTTTTCCAAATCGGGACAATACTTTTGTATTTCCACCCGATGACAACTGTACCCCTTCCGACGTAACTAAAGCCGGGATTTCTTTTCTCACAAAAAATTTACTTTTAACTTTCTTTACCGCAAAACTGATTGCAGTCAGTGAAACAGCAATCAATGAAAAGGATGTATTCGGCCCTAAAAACCCGTCTGGAATATGCATTTTATTCAAACAAAAGCATTAACGCCATAATTCCAATACCAAGAATTAAGGAAATCAACTGAAACCATGATCTTCTGAAATCCGTTTCTTTTTTCATTTCCGGAATTAAATCAGCTGCAGCAATATAGATAAAACCGCCGATAGTGAATGCGATAAGGAATCCCTGTTTATCTTCCAACACCCCACCAATAAATAAGGTTAACACAGAACCTATAACTGCCGTCAGTGCGGAAAGATAGTTAAAAAGTAAAGCTTTTTTCTTCGTGTATCCTGCGTGCAAAAGAACGCCATAATCACCGATTTCCTGAGGGATTTCATGTAATAACACGGCAGTAGTTGTTGCGATACCCAGAGGAATATTAACCAAATAACTCCCGGCAATAATCATACCGTCAATCAAATTATGAAAACCATCACCTACCATATTATTAATAGCTAATGGATGCGGATGATTTTCAGATGTTGGCACATGGCAATGCCGCCAGCATAATATTTTTTCTAAAATAAAAAACAATAGAAATCCCATCAAAATAATAAAGGGGTATACTCCTATATTCTTTGAATCTTTAAAGACTTCTGGAATCAAATGAATGAATGCATCACCTAATAAAGAGCCGGCGGCAAAACTGACCAGGAATAAAAGACTCTTCTTTAGCTTTTCCATATCAATAGAAATCGCAAAAATTCCGATTAGGGAAACCAAGCTTACCACGAAGACACTTCCAATTGTATATAGCCAAACTTCTGTCATATTGTTTTTATTATAGCATTATTATTCGACCCGCGCATCAAGTTTCTTTAGACTCAAAATTGACCAGATTGCGCCAAACACGATCACTGCGCCCAACCACTGTCCCGATGACAGTGTTTGATCATGAATAAAGTATTCCAAAATAATCGCACTGACCGGGAATACCATTTCGTACATTGTAGAACGTGTTGCCAAAACTTTTTTTAACCCCCAATAATAAATAAAAATTGCCGTCCCGCCGGTAGTCAAAGCAATAACAACAAACGCGCCAATTAAATTCCAGTTAACCACCCTAAATCCTTCAAACCCGGCGTAATTTGTTTCAATACCCGCCGAATTCAAAAACGAAATCACTGAAATTATTACCAGCATTATCCCGGTTGTGACAAAAAACCTCAGAGCAGTCCCTAAACCGTTACTGACTTTAGTGACCGCTTTTTTAGAAAATACAGTAGAAGATCCGAATGAAAAAGCGGCCAGAATAGCCAGCATCGCTGGCACAAACATGCCGGTGGCTTTAAAATTCGGACTGTTCAAACCGAAGGTCAAGAGATAACTGCCGACCAATGCAACTAGTGCCCAGATATAAAATACTTTCCTTGGCCTTTCTTTCAGCCAAAGGTATGCAAGTAGGATGGCAAAAATCGGCTGAAGCTTCTGAAGTAAAAGTACCACGGAAATATTTAATCCCTCGCTGTATACTTGTACAATTGCTGCGATGATCGCCATAGTTCCCAGTGCCCCGCCGAACAAACCAGTCAGGCCGAAGGCCAGCCAGTCTTTTTTATCCAGATTCTTCAGTTCACTGGATTTGGTAAATATGAAATAACTTAGAAATATCGATGAAACAGCATGCAACATAAAAACAAATGTCGGTACGTCGGAAAGTCCCAAGTCCACCACCCAAGGGGTCAATACAACTCCGTCGAATGCCCACAAAAAAGCAGCAAACATTATCGCGAGTGCTCCCATGTAACCGATGTGCTTTAATCTCATAATAATTCAAAATTTAGTGAAGGTATTATAACAGAAAATAGTAATTAACATAATTTTACAGTTTCACCATGAAGCTTGGTGCCGTTAGTAGCAATGAATATGCTGTTCATGTCATTTTTTTCGCTTCTGCCTTCAAAATCAGTAATTCTTGCCCCAGCTTCCCGGGCAATCAGTTTACCGGCAATATGGTCATATATTTCACTGTAGTTATTGATCAATATTTCCACTTTTCCTGAAGCTAGCATGCAGAAATCCAGCGAAGGCGACCAGTTGCGCAAGACTCTTTTTACTTTTTTGTTTTCAATCCGATCGATAATTAGCTTATGCGGTTTACGGTTTACAGTGTAATGAGTGATATATACAACAGTTGATTTTTCCCATTCGGAAATTTTATTTACACTAATCTTTTGCTTATTACAGAATGCGCCGCTTCCTTTTTCTGCATGATAAATTTTTTTCTGGATCGGATCATAAATTGCGGAAGCGATTATTTCATCATTTTTTAATAGTGCTATAGATGCGGAAAAATTGGGAATGCCCAAAACAAAGTTGTTTGAACCGTCCAACGGATCAATGATTAAAGTATATTCGGAATTTCTCTTGATTTCTCCCGTTTCTTCAGAAAAGATATTATAACCAGGCAAATCTCTGGTGACAATATCTAAGATAGCCGCTTCTGATTCAATATCCGCCTTTGTGTATACATCAGACGGAAAAGTCTTCTGAACGACTTTCAGATCCTGGCCGAAATATTTCCTTAATACTTCCCCGCCGGCTTCTACCGCTTTGATTATTATTTTGGTTTCTTTATTCATACCGGATTATTGTATCAAATATTGATACTTCTGGCGACTTGTCAGTGCTATCACCCTGACTTGCCAGAGTTAAAATAATATGGTAAAAACCAAAACTGTGCCCAGCTTCAGGGCACAAATGACCAAAACCCGATTTTGGGAGGTATTGGCATGGACCAACGATTTGTCGATCTGGCGAGAGTCATGGTCGGACATTCCACCGCGGTCTCAAATGGCGATATCGTCATCGTCAAGAGCACGGAGGCGGTACCGCCCGACATGATCTTCGCGGTGATCCAGGCCGTGCGGGAAGCGGGCGGTTCCGTGATTCCCTGGCGCTACGATCCGCGCATCGACTACGAGGCCTTCAAGAACAGCACCACTCACCAGCTGCGCGCCTGGGGTGCCGGCCAGTTCACCCAACTGGCTGCCGCCAACTGCTTCATCGAGTTCCGTCCGTTCAGCAATCAGCTCGACGGCAGTGACGTGCCGGCGGTGGACATGCAGCGCCACGGCGAGGTGTTCGCTCCGCTGACCGTCGAACAGCGCGTGGAACGGACTCGCTGGGTGCTGACCCGCTGGCCGACGCCGGCGAATGCCCAGCTGGCCGGCATGTCGACGTCGCAGTTCGAGAAGTTCTTCTTCGAGGCGTGCCTCGCCGACTACAGCGCCATGGCGAAGGCCGTGAAGCCGCTGGTCGCCCTGATGGAGGCGACGAAGGAAGTCAAGATCGTGGGTCCGGGCGAAACCAACTTCACGTTCAGCATCGAGGGGGTGCCGGTGATCGCCTGCACCGGCAGACACAACATCCCCGACGGGGAAGTCTACACGGCGCCGGTCCGCGAATCGATGAACGGCGTGATCGCCTACAACACACTCACGGTCAATGCTCGTGGCCAGCAGTTCACCAACGTTCGCTTCGTGGTCGTTGCGGGCAAGATCGTGGAAGCGACCTGCGAGACGGGTGATCAGACGGCTCTGGACGCCTTCCTGGACACCGACGAAGGGGCTCGCTACTTCGGGGAGTTCGCTCTCGGCGTCAACAACTTCGTCACCGGAGTGATCGGTGAGACGCTGTTCGACGAGAAGGTCGGCGGCAGCTTCCACTTGACACCGGGCCAGTGCTACGAAGTGGCGCCCAACGGAAACAAGTCGGCAATCCACTGGGACATCGTATGTGACCAGAGGGGGAATGCCGGCGGTGGCGAGATCTACTTCGACGACAAGCTGGTTCGCAGCAAGGGACTCTTCATTCCGAAGAGCCTCCGCGCGCTCAACCCCTGACCGCGCAACGCACATCATCTGTCTGGTCGTCTACTACGGCCAATCGTTCCTGAGAGGGACCTGAGAACTGTGATCTTTACGGTTCAACGGTCCATTTTTTTATAATCAAAAAACCGCCCAAACAATACAAAATGAGCGGTTTTTTGCATAAATATTTATTTCACCAAGTTTTTCATTTTTATTTTCTTACTAAGGGAAGTAATATTTTCAATGGTCGTATCCAGAATTCTTTCCAGAGCTTCTTTGCTGTTGAATGCATTATGCGGAGTAACTATAACTTTATCCGACATCAGTAGCATATGTCCCTCAACAACTGTCTCCAGATTTTCTTTTATATTCTGCTGATTTTTACTGATAAAGTGCGGTGACAGAAGCTGTGCTTCTTCTTTCAAAATATATTTTTCTTCTTCCAATACATCCAGCCCTATCCCAGCCAGCTTGCCTGTGCGCAACCCGTCAATTAATGCCGTAGTATCAATCAAGCCCCCGCGGGCAGTATTGATAATCATTGCCCCGTCTTTTACCAGTTTGATATTCTGCCTATTGATCATGTGATGGGTTTTTTTGTTATACGGCGCGTGTAGGGTAATAATATCCGATGTGCTGATTAGTCGGTTGAGTGTTACGTATTGGAACCCCATTTTCTTTGCCAACTTCTGATCTCGATGAACATCATACACGATCACTTTCATATTGAATCCTTGCGCGATCCGCACAACATGTTGTCCGATATTTCCACCACCAACCACGCCGATCATCTTGTCTCGGAGATCAAAACCACGCAATCCCTCTAAGCTGAAATTTCCCCGTGATGTCCGCTCATATGCCAGGTGGATTTTCCTGCTCAGTGAAAGAATCAGAGCAAACGTGTGTTCCGCAACTGTATTTGCACCATATGTCGGTACATTTGCCACTTTGATTTTTAATTTACGCGCCGACCTCAAATCAATGTGATCAAATCCGGTCGAACGAGTCGCTACTAATTTCAGGTTCGGCAGAGCAGAAAGAATATCCTTGTTGATTTTGGAATAGATAAAAGGCGACAAGATGCTGACATTCTGAATTTCCTTCAGACTTTGCTTGTCTATAGTTTTACTGAAAAAACTAAGCTCAAATCCTTTTAACCTTTTTTCTAAATATTCTTTTTCCCACTGCTCAACCTCAAAAAAAGCAACGCTTACTTTTCGGTTTTTTTTGGCCATTATCCTTCCCTTTTGGAATCCTTCCTAGCCTTTATTTTTCTTCGAGTTTTACTCACTTTTTTTACCGTAGCGATGCTCGTTAATATAGCAAACGCACCGGCCAAACCCAGCATTACTTTCTTTTTTGTTTCATCATCCATTGAGCTGTACTTGCCTTTTATTTTATTGGTGTGCTCAATCAGTTTATCAAAATACTTATTTTCACCTTCTGATGATGAAGCAGGAACGCTCTTCTTGGTAATTTTCATGGGTTTAATCCTTTCTAGTTATTAATAATTTTCTTTAAATATTTCAAAGTGGGCCTGAGGATGTTGGCATGCAGGACAAACATTTGGTGCCTTTGTACCTTCATGCAGATAACCGCAATTTCGGCATTTCCAAACTATTTTATCACCGCTGACAAATACTTTTCCCTCATCCAGATTCTGATAAAGTTTTCGATACCTTTTTTCGTGTTGCTCCTCCACTTTGGCAATATTACGAAATGCATTGGCAATTTCTTTAAATCCTTCTTCATCTGCAACTTTTGCAAATTCCGGGTACAGTTTTGTCCATTCTTCATTTTCACCGTCAGCGGCTGCTTTTAAATTTTCTAGAGTTGTACCAATTTTCCCGGCCGGATAGGTTGCGGTGATCTCCACCATATTTCCTTCCAGGAATTTAAAAAATACTTTGGCATGCTCACGCTCGTTCATTGCCGTTTCCTCAAAAAACCCGAAGATCTGTTCCAGTCCTTCTTTTTTTGCCTGCTTGGAAAAATAATCATAACGCATTCTGGCCTGTGATTCGCCCGCGAATGCTTTGAGCAAATTTTTTTCTGTTTGAGATCCTGCTAAATTAGCCATTTCGATTAGCGTTAATGATTATTTATGTCGGTCTTTATTATAGCAGATTCGCACGGATTATCAATTCGTAGCAAAACAAAAAAACCGAATTATTCCGGACTAAAGATGTAAATTAATATTTATAGCATGGCCAAATCTATTCCTTTTGATTTATAATATTCTAAAACATAATCGGGAATCAGCAGTTTTCGCTGCTTAAAACACTGAACCATTCTTGTAATATATCCCTCTTCATCATCCTCCCACGTATCCCAATGCAACGATTCACGCGCAATCGCATTTAATTCCTTATCCATAGTTCCATACTTCAACTGTAAATCCGTGAGCTCCTTCCACGTTATAAGATGATATAACCGGATACCACTGTGATCAAACCATAATTGACTGTCGAATACATCCTGATATTTTTCGTGAAATCGGTCTATTTGATACTCCCCATATATAAACACAGCTACCCCGGTTACAATCGCTCCAACTTCTGCCAATTTCTTTGCGCTTTCACGTTTGGACTTCGCCGCAGCCATTGAATCATCCACTAACAAAACACGTGTTCCGGGTTTGATAAAGTCCATGTCACCAACAATTACCGGCCTTCCTGCTCGTTTTGATTTTCCCCTCACAATAACCATCGGCTTACCCGTTGCCATTGAAATCGCCGCTGCCATAGTAACGCCGGATAGCTCAATTCCAGCAATAATGTCGACCTGACTAAAATCAATCAATCGTTTGAATTCCTCCGCAAGCAACCTCAATATCATCGGCTCGCCAACTACACCACGGGTAAAATCCACTGGGATCAGACCATAGCTGGTCATAACCGGCACCAGCGTAAACAGATTTGGGAAGGTTCCTAGTCGTTTGATCAATTCCTGGTTGTGTATGTTCATCCCGTTAGAAATTAATGAAAAAATGATTTAATCGGTCTTATGACCCGTTAGTTTTTTCTAGCGGGATTTATAGGGTAATTGTAGCACGCACATATTCTAGATCAAGCTACTATTTCCCATTCGAATCCACACTGACAAAAAACAACGTGCTTTAGTAACGTTGATTCTTATTTATACCCTATTGGCTAGCCAGTGCATTTTCTCCGAAAATGCCCTGGCTGGGGAGGAGGGGCTGACTACGCCTAAAGCTTCGTCAGCTGAAATTACTATATAAAATCTATTTGTTACTCTGGCCTGCCAATCGAAGCCTTGGCGTAGATTGGCTGGGGAGGAGGGATTTACGCCTCGTTCCGCATACGCGGACCTCGTTGTCCTGGGCAGCTCCAAATGCTACGCAAGCTCGCATTTGTCGACGCTCGCCTGCTCCTTCGACTTCGTCTCAGGATTGTCTCGCTTCTGCCCGTTCGAATCCACACTAACAAAAAACAACGTGCTTTAGTAACGTTGATTCTTATTTATACCCTATTGGCTAGCCAGTGCATTTTCTCCGAAAATGCCCTGGCTGGGGAGGAGGGATTCGAACCCCCGGTGACGGGACCAGAACCCGTTGCCTTACCACTTGGCTACTCCCCAATGTGATTTTCAATTATTCTACCTAGCTCCTTACGACCCGCATGTGATTTAAAATAATGCTCACGTTTTCTCGCTTCAACAATTGAATCATATTCCTCGCTATATATCAAACACAGAGGTCTTCTATTTTTCGTTGAAATACACTTTCCATCCTTATGCTCCCTAATTCTGCGTTCAATATTATTTGTGGATCCAACATATGTTCTGTGATCCTTATTACTATAAAGTAAATATACTGTTGGTCTTATCATAGTATATGCCTTATCCGCCTCGGCTCGACGCCTCGTCGAGACGGGCCGCTTGCCTGTCCGTGCATTCCGTTTTACGGAATGAACGGAGCTACTCCCCAATGTGATTTTCAAAAAAATAATTCGCCAATTACCGTCCGGCGACAATATTCTTATCTAACCTTCTACCACTTTCCCACCAAAGGTGTCAAGAGCATCTTTGAGCGCGCTGTTGTCTTCTTCTTTTTTATTGTGTTCCGGTATCTTTTTATCCCTCAATGCATTATCAATAATACAGGTAAAAGTCAGTGGTGTTTCATATACTTCATCGAGCACACCCTCAATTATTTGTTTGTTTTTTGCTTCCCAAACCCGATCCATATAAAATTTAAATCCGAATGCAATTGTAATAACCTTACCGTTAATTTCCACAACTTCACCGACACTTAAAGTAAGCGACAGTGAATGATTATGCGCTTTTAACTTCTTTAAAAACGCTTTCCATTTTTTTTCAATTTCTGACAGCTTGATGACCGGAATCTCTTTTTTTATATCATCAGCTTGATCAACCGGCATCTTTTTCTCTAAAATTGGCTCAATTTTTTCTTTAGCAACCTTTTGCTCATGGGATGATATTTTTATTTCGGGAGTATTTCTTTTAATCGGGGTCTGAAATCTAGGAGTGAAGGACGACTGATTCTTTAAAACCGGCGCTGTTATTTCTTTCCCGCCCTCAATAATTTCTAAGATAGCAATTTCCAACGGTAGCTGAATAATGTTCGTCTGTGCTTTAATTATCGGTTCGATTTTCAGGAAAATATTAATCCATCGGATCAATTCTTTGGAATCATAACGATTCGATATACTTACCATTTCTTTTTGGAGCTCATCATCCATTTCATAAACAACAAACTTTTCCAATGAGCTTGAGACATTAAGCAACATTATTCTTCTTAACACTTCTATTACATTTTTAACAAAATTCCGAACATTACCACCTTCATCTACCAGCCGGTTAACCAGCTCAATGGATGCGGTTGTATTTTCCATTGCCATCAGACTCAAAAGCTGGATAACCAATGTATCATCAGAATGAGGAACGATCAGATCAATGTGATCCATGGTGATTTTCTTTTCACCCAGTGAGAGCACCTGACCCAGCATACTCTCGGCGTCGCGCACACTGCCGTCAGAGGCCATGGCAATCGCCTTCAAGACCGGCTCATCAACCTGTACTTTTTCCTGACTAATAATTGTGTTCAGTCGGAGCACAAGGTCTTTTACGCCAACTTTCTGAAAATCAAAACGCTGGCAACGGGATATAATGGTCTGTGGTACCTTATGCACTTCGGTTGTTGCAAGAATAAACACCACATTTTCCGGCGGTTCCTCCAGGGTTTTCAACAAAGCATTAAAAGCGGATATGGAAAGCATGTGGACTTCATCAATGATGAATACTTTATAGGTGCTGGATACCGTTGCCACGCGCGAATTATCAATTATATTTTGTCTTACATTATCCACTCCGGTATGGGAAGCAGCATCAATCTCAACCAGATCCAATAATCTTCCTTTCATAATATCTTTGCAGGAACTGCACTCATTGCAAGGTTCTGCGGAATCTTTTTTTCTTTTCTTACAGTTCAAAGATTTTGCAAAAAGACGGGCAATAGTTGTCTTGCCGACGCCCCGCGGACCGGTAAACAAATACGCATGGGCAATCCTTCCGCTTTCCAATTCATTAATCAGCGTAATTCTAATATGATTCTGATCAACCAAATCTTTAAATGACTGCGGTCGATATTTACGATATAGTGTTTGTGACATAAATAAATCCCTTAATCGGGTATCACTATATTAGCGCGAATGATAAAGATTTGCAATCTGTATAACTCCGCCAAAAAAGACCCTCCACCGGAAGGTGAACGAGGTCTTTAATTTATAATTGAAAGCTGATTTCTGGTCTAAATTTCCAAATCATCCACTGTCTTTTCTTTCTCCAATTCATGCGTCTCAGGCTGAATCGTTACCGTACTAGGTACAGCGTCAAGATTTGATTGCGACTCACCACCTTTGACTATATTTTCTACGGCAGCCCAATCTGTCTGTTTGTCTGTCGGCACAAGAATAACTACTTCATCCCCGACTTCGCCTTTAAAATATGTAATACTGGCCAAAAGAACCTTGTAGCTTTTGCCGTTTGCCAGTACCTGGTATTCACCGGTTGTATCATCCTGATTCAGCATGCCGATCAGTCTCTTTCTTTCCACCGGTCCGATTTGTTTAAAAACAAAAGAACCATCATTAGAAATGGTCAGTTTTAATACATCGCCCTCAACCAGTTTTGATTTTGAAGCATAGTTCGCCGGTACATTATACTGTTTGCCATCCGGTCCAACCATATTTAAACCGTCAAACACCCCTTCTACGACACGTCCGTTGTGATCCACCGAACCAACCGAACGGGCTTTTTGTAAATGACTGATTTCGTTCGAGATAGCATCAGCATCTGATTCTCCCAAATCGCCTTCAAGCATACCTTTGGCAACACGAATCGCTTCTTCCGCTGAAGCAATTAACTGTTTGATTTGTGCCAGTTTATTTTCGTCTACCATTTTATTTTTGCCTCCCCTTTTTATATTGCTTTATCTTTATTTTTAATTTTGATTTAAATTTTTGTTTATTTTTTACTAATCACATTGTATCATATTGCGATTTCTACTGTAAAGCTCAATTCAATTTCAGTCGCAAAAGAACAAGCCGAATTCCCAAACATCTCATTATAGTCAAAACACTAGAATTGATACAAATATATAGCAATGCTTGATTTTTCCGGCTTGCTTACCGCTATCGGCACGTATGATTTCAGCGGAAAAACATATGAAATAACTTTTGCGCCTTTTTTCAGTTCGCTGGAGAATTTTGCCTCCAGTTCAGTGATTGATTTCGGCATCAAAAAACATATTACCAGATCAGCACTATTCAGACTCTGCTGGAAAAGATTACGGTATTTAATCAAAACTCTCCCCTTCATTTTATGAACAATTTTTGTGTTCATCACCTGGGATTTAATTTTGGAATACACGTAGGGCAGAAAAGATATTTCAACCCCAATTGCAGAAACTTTGAAGCGTTTGGCGATTTCAAATAGTATACGCCCGTCGCCGGAACCTAGTTCATAAACCGATTCACCGTCTTTAATTTCAGCTAAATTAATCAGTCGGTCTAGATCCTTCTTTTTTGTCGGTACCCAGGGGGCGCCGCGGTACCCCGCAAAAGCCATTGTACCTAAAGCAAAAAAAACTATTATACCGATAATAGTATATACAAGTATTTCCAAATCAAACATGTAAATATTTTTTATTAATACAAAACTAAACGGTAAACGGCGGTGTTGCAGGTGGTGGCGTGACAGGTGGAATAGTGATATTAGTAGAAGTCGGTTTTACTGGATTCGAAACTGGAGGAGTTATCACACCAGGCTGTGTTGGAGCAGGTGGGGTGAGCGGTCTGGGTCTAAGCGGAGGGATTGATGAGGGGAAAACTTTTGGCGGCATCGGCTTCTTTATACTGCGCAGTGCTATCTCCGATTCAATAATATTCCTGTCCTTACCGTATTTCAGTCTGGAAAGCTCCTTAATCGCCTGAACCATTTGAAGATTACCCTTGGGCAGTGTTCTACCCTTCACATTAAACGGCCGGGCGTGTGTATTATCAATTAGTAACTTCAAATTAAACGTATATTTATCAACATTCATCACGTCATATTCATTGAATACCGGTTCAAACTGCTTGGCAAAGAGCTCGGCGTCCTCTACACCAACCCGATAGGCGGCAATCGTACCGACGTTACCAAACACCGCGTCTTTGATTGTTGTATCATTATTCTCCACTAACTGGCCCAAATACTGATGAGCCATAGTCAGACATAGTTTATATTTCCGAGCTTCGGATAATATGACAGCAATACTGTCCGTAACATAATTTTGAAACTCATCAATATACAGATAGAAAGGCTTTCTTTCCTCTTCCGGGATATCAACACGGCTCAGTGATGCCATCAATATTTTCCCTACCATAACCAGACCAAGCAGTTTGGCATTCAGGTCACCAATTCTTCCTTTAGAAAGATTGATCAGTAATATTTTTCGCTCATCCATTACTTTCCGGAAATTAAACCCGCTTTCTTTCTGAGCGATAATCGGTCGCATGTAATCATTGGAAATGAAAGTGCTCAATTTACTAGTAATATAAGGAACCATGTTGGCAAGCGACGCCTCGCCACCGGCCTTTTCCGCCTCTTCCTCCCAAAATCTTTTTACAACAATATTGGTCGCTTTGGAAAGCTTTTCCGTACGATATTGCTTGTCCGCCATAACTTTTGGAATCTCAAGTAATGTAGCAGTATCAGTTGGATCATCCATTACCAGAAGCATTGCGTTGCGCATATACTGTTCAAACATCGGACCGCCGGTCTGGGAAAGATTGTAAAGTTTATCAAATATGTTGATCATTTCATTGATTACGAAGGTCTTCTGTTCCGGATATTTTTTGTCATACTCCAGAAGATTCAAACCCATCGGTCTCTGCATATCGGAGGGGTCAAAGTAAATAACATCCTCCGCACGCTCTTTCGGAATATTCGGCAATACGTATTCATCAATCAATCCACCGTGCGGGTCAATCAGGCAGCACCCGTCACCACGCTGAATATCCTGCACCGCCATATTCGCCATGGTATAGGATTTACCGGAACCGGTCTGCCCGATAATGTACATGTGTCTCTGTCGATCCTTCTCTTTGATGCGGATCAGTTTTTTCTCACCGCGATATTCAGTTTCTCCCAGAATTATTCCTTCTTCCGGCAGGTTACCCGGAGGCGCCGCTTTTCGGGCGCTTAACCATTTAATATTCGGGGTTTCAGTATAGGGTAACGGCATATGGTACAAACTAGCTACTTCTTCAGTGTTTAAAATATATGACATCTTGGCAACAAAATTCCTGTATATAAAATCTTTAATCAGTTTTGGATTGTTGCCGACATTGACTGCGCGAAATCCGTTGCCGAATTCGTACCCCGAGTACTGAGCAAACGAGTCGATGATATTCCGCAAATATGCTTCCGCCTGCTGTTTGTGTCTGGCGGATACAATAATTCGGATATTCACATCAAAACCGGCTTTGGAAGTTTTATGTTCCAGCGCCTTGATGGTTTCTTCCTCCATTGGTGATAACTGGTGGGGCTGAGTTTTTTTCAGAATTTCATCATCCTTTGATTTTGAAGATGTGAACATTGATTTAAAAATACTGCCGACAAAGCCTTTGGAACTGCCGGATGAAGATTTTAACGCTTCTTTCAGCTTTTTCCCCTGTTGCATTTCCGATGCAACTTTTGCCGGCCAGGCATGCCATGATCCTTTTGCCGACCGGATCAAAATCTGAATTGCTCCGCCCTCGCCTTCCTGGAATTTCGACAGCGAGTTAGTGATTGCATTCAACGGATCGGTTTCCATGTTCTGATACGTTTGGATCGGAAAGATATACTGCTTTTTTAACTGCAAAAATGCTCCCTGGACCACACCCTGGGGAGTAAATATATTATAATCCTCCATCGGATCAATCTGCGCGTCCGGATACTGCGCGTGAATCTGTTGCTCTAAAAACCGGCGGGAATATTCCGGAACAGTAATATAAAAAGCGATGTGACCACTACGTTCTCTTACTATCTCCAGCGCCAAATGGTCTCTGCGGCCATAAAAATAAGCCGCAAATCCTTTTTGCGGTTTCACTCCGCCGAGATTGGCATAAAAATTTTCCGCGATGCCAATCAGCTGTTTAACTTCTTTTTCTTTATCTTCTTTATTAGTAAAATCCTTCGGAACCGTTACTAAAAGCGTTGTGTTGTGATATTCCGGCGGAACATGGTATTGGCTGTGAAAATAATTCCGTAAAATCTGCAGTGCGATAATTATCACCGCTGTCACCGCAACTAAAATAATCACACCAACTATAACCGGATTAGATAAAATACTGGTATCTGTCACCGGAGATTCGATTATCGGGTTCATTATTCTCCCTCCTTCTTTTCTTTAGTCATTGCCAGTATTTTGTCGGTTTTCAGTTTTGCTTCCTGTTCCAGAAAGAACTGGTTGATACCAGGAATGAATTTCAGCCAGGTACTGATCAGTTTGGCAACTTTTTTGGCGGTTGCTTTTGCCGTAGCAATCAAAATTTCCAGCGCGGATGCTGTTTCCGCAGCCTGTCTTTTGAATTCTGCTTTATGCGCGGCGTCCATCCCCTGGAATAATTCTTTAAGATCCTCAGATAAAATCCCTTCGATTTTCTTTCTTGTGACCGATTTTACAACAAGCGGTTTTATCGGCGTCATCTGTTTAATCGGCAGAGAAGCGGTGACCGTGTGAATTGATTTTTCCTGTTTATTTATTTCACTTTCCAGCTTTTCCAATTCTTTTTCAATCTCAACATCCCCTTCCGACTGCTCTTTTTCAAGCGGTTGTTGAGGGACGTTTTCAGGCGCAA
The DNA here is from genome assembly GCA_041666845.1 of Patescibacteria group bacterium. Classification (GTDB taxonomy): domain Bacteria; phylum Patescibacteriota; class Patescibacteriia; order UM-FILTER-42-10; family UM-FILTER-42-10; genus JAHJEX01. The sequence continues at coordinate 91,819 of JBAYGC010000002.1, forward strand.
TCTGTTTTTCGAATGGTTCCGGCATATGCTTTGCAATTATAAAATCACCAATAATAACGAGTATAGTATATCATTTTTTGGCTATTTTTGCAACAAATTACTCAAAAGGGCATTGACAAAATGCTGTTTTAGGTATATACTAGCATGTTTCACAATGGCTGATTCTGCAA
>JBAYGC010000003.1:0-89828 GCA_041666845.1 Patescibacteria group bacterium
AAGCGCATGTCTAGTGGCCCATTAATTTGAAAAGAAAATCCTCCGCTTTGAGATTCGAGTTGAAATGAAGAGATCCCAAGATCAAGTAATATGCCGCTAATTTTATGTAAACCTGACTGTTGATCATATGTAATGCTTTCTATTTTTGAATAATTCGCGTGATAAAGTGATACTCTATTTTTATATTTTTTCAAACGCTTACCCGCCTGCTTGATTGCTTCCGCGTTCAGATCAAACCCGATCAGCTTACCGTGCGGTCCGGTTTTCTCTAAGATCCGTTCCGCGTGTCCGCCAGCACCGACTGTGCCGTCGATATAGTTCTGATTCGGTTTCGGGTCAAGGTACTCGATTACTTCTTCAAGCAGTACTGGTTTGTGAAGAGGATTATTGTTTGCCTTCCTCACTTGCAGTAAATTCATAAATTAAACATCCAATTCCTCTAATTTTTCCGCGATATCCACAGCGCTCTTTTCTGTTCCCTGTTTGTATTTCTCCCAACCTTCTTCATTCCAGATTTCAATTCTGTTATATAAACCGGCAACCACAACCTTTTTACTGATTGAGGAAAATTTCCGCAGATAGTCCGGAATTACTATTCTCCCCTGCTTATCGATTTCCACTTCCATCGCACCCGCGAACATTAAACGGGAATATGCACGGGAATTGGACTTGCTGACGGGCAGTTTGGCCAGTTTTACCGCCATGGTTTCCCATTCGTCTTTGGAATACAAAAACAAGCAGTTATCCAGACCTCTGGTCACGACAGCCCCCTTGGCAAGATCATTGCGAAACTTGATCGGAATCGCCAATCTCCCTTTGTCGTCTACTGCATGTTGATATTCGCCGATAAACATATGATTTTAGAAGTATATTAAACTTCTGTTATTTGCTTAGCTTGTTCACAAAAGCCAATTTTCTTTTTATTTTCAGTAGATTTTGTCAGGTATAAGTTAAGTTATCCACAGATTTCTTTACTTATCCCCACTTTCATCCACTTTTCACCATATGTTTCCATTCTACACCACATTTCGCCTCAGGTCAACAAGTGGATAACTATCAAAACACAAAACAGTCCCCTTTTCAATGCCGACGGGGATATAAATATACTCCTATTATTTAATTTTTTAGGTTAGGGTTCAGTTCTCCAGAAAACCAGCTGGAAATAAATATTATGCTTGCGTATCTCTCACGGATACCAGTCACTTAAAGTCATTTCGAGCGAAGCCGAGAAATCTATAGACTTTTCAGACTTCTCCACTGCGGTCGAAGTGACAAGTTATCACTACGCTCGAAATGACAGAGTGATCGAAGTGACAACAGGCAATAAAAAAAGGACCTTGCTCACAGAATCAGCTTGGTCCATATCCAGAAAAAAGATCGAAATGTCGGCTTCCTAAAGAGCAAAGCCAGGACTGTTTTCAAGCCCCTCACCAACCGGGTCCGTCTTGAACCCCGGCACATCCGCGGGATCTCCCGCCAGATCCGGGTGGAACACCGGCAGATACTTGACGCAGGAACAGGTGAACCCCGTCACGTCATGTACCGCCAGCATGGCAGAGATGATCAGGTCAGCGAGCAGAGGCTTCTGCTCATTCATGACCCGCACCACCTCCGCGCCGTCCACGTCCTCTTCCGTATCCGGCGTGTCCGTAACCACACAGGCCACCGCCAGATGCATACTCATCTGCCGGGCGTAGTACGCTTCCGGCGTGACGGTCCGCATACCGAACAGATCGCAGATGCCCTGGCGGGCGTGCATGACGATCTCCGCGGGAGTCTCGAACAGTGGGCCCTGTACTGCGCAGGCCAGCACACCGCCGGATTTGACCCGCTTATTCCGCCGAAGCAGAGTTTGCAGGTACGGACAGAACAGGCCCTTCGCCGACCTGTGGAAAGCCAGATGAACATACTGGTCCCGGATCGAGAACGACCATGATCCCCGCGTGAAGTCGATCACGTCGTTGGGGATCACGATATCCCCCACTTCGAGACCGCCCTCGATGTTCCTGGCGTTGTGCAGACCGCCGACCGCCGAAATCGTGAAGATGAACTGGATATTGAACCGATCCGGTTCGAACTGGTTCAGCCTCCACAAGGCGTACATGTACGCCCGGTGATCGAGCTGGTCCGCGAGCCGCAGACCGCCTGTGGAATGGTGGCGATCAATCGCCACGAAAGCAAGATCGCCGCGACTGACGATCGTGAGCCAGGTTTCTCCGTAAACTGTTCTCATGAGAACCGGTTCGTTGCAAACGAAGCCGAGCTCCTGGAACAGCGTGCCCATACCGGTTCCCCCGATAAAGGCACAGGTTATCTTGGACATGTGTTGCCCTTTCGTTTGTACGTATGGTCCCGTACAGTTCTAGCGCCCCACTGACGCTTCAACCGGAACTTGAACATCGGGCGTACCGGTTTTCTGCTCGCTCGTCCTGCTGCAACTGTGAATCCAAGCAAGGAAAATCACAACCCATACAAGAGAAGCGAGCACTGTACCCCCACTAAGCGAGTTGTCACCTCCCTTCTCTTTTGCCAGCTTCCTTCTTCTGGCTTTACTCATGCGACATCGGTGCGGCACAGTAGTTTCCTCCCGCGTTGAGGTGGACTGTTTTCTGCGCTCAAGACGCAGGGTGAATAAAAAAAGATCCATCAGGCACAGCGAGTTAAACAAATTAGCAAAAATACGGTGAAATGTCAATCCCCACACCCATGAATGGGTGTGGGGATTTTACATAAATTAATTTTTTCTACCTCTACTTTGGCTTCGTTATGTTCGGCGCCTTACCATAAAATGGCTCCACGATTTGAAACCCGTTTGTTTTCATTAGAATCGCTTTCCCTTTTTTCACTAAATAATCATTGGAATCAAAATCAGTCGCTTTAATCCCTGCCACCGGAATATTCAGGGCATAGCCCAGTGTATTGGCCACTACCACACCGATCCGCAGTGAAGTGAACGGTCCGGGACCGGTAACTACCACCACACCCTGCAAATCTTTGGTTTTAAACTTGTGTTTGGTCAGGAAAATACCAATATGCTTCAGTAATGTATCTGTTTTATTGAATCCGGTCTCAAAAAAATGCTCAAAAACTCTGCGACCATCATCCAAAAGAAGCGTTGCTTGCTCCACTTCGGAAGTATTGATGAATAGAATCATTTGTTTGATTTATTAATTCTTTTTCGCTCCCAATTACGCACTGTTTTCTCATCCATACCGAAATAGTGCCCAATCTCATGCTGTACTACCTCGCGAACTTTTTTACGAATGTCTTCAATATTAGAGCCAGCAATTTGCTCAATCGGCTTCTGAAAAATCGTAATCTTATCAGGGAGCACTGATCCGTAATTTACTCCCCTTTTTGATAATGGCACACCTTGATATAAACCCAGCAAAAGGCCATGATAATTTATACCATGTTCTGTTGTTCTGGCTGTGCGTGAATCTTCTTCCACTACAAATACAACATTTTCAATCCTTTTTCGTAACCGCTCCGGTACTTCAGCTATAGCTTCTGCCACAAATTTTTCAAACATTTCTTTATTCATATATTGCGACTAATTTGTTTTATTAAGTTTACCTTTACCACTCTTTTCAGGCAAATACTCCCCCGCACTTATGAATAAGTGTGTGGGGGGGGCTTGACAAATTTATAAAAGTAGTATAAGTTATCTGGCCTGGCTATTTTTTGTCCAGGCACGCCCAACAACGGGCAAAGCTCCCAACCGCAGGAGGATGTCGATGAGACGACTGTTGCCCTTCGTGGCGTTGCTGATGATGGGGATCATGATGGTCCCGCTCATCGCGAACGCCACCGACGCGTTTTACGTGAATCCGACGACCATCATCACCGCGACGATCCCGACGACGACGGCCGCCCCCGACGCCAACATCGGCGCCCTGGGCCACGGCACGGCCATGCTGACCGCCAACAACATCGGCGTCACCATGCCGGCCAACACCACCGACGTTCCCGTCACCTACAGCTGCCTGCGGGCGAAAGGCTCCGGTCACAGCGCCGGAGTTTCACTCGGCAGCGCTTCGGCGCTGGCGAGCGAAAACAGCTACACCTACTTGATCGAGATGACCGGTACCTGCCACGACGCGACGGCCAACCCGGCCGCCACCGCCGGCGCCTCCGGCACCTGCACCTGGCACCCCCTGCGGTGCTAATGCGCTAGCGACTCCCGAACGGGAGTCGACACGCGCCCCCCACTGGTCTGACTGGTGGGGGTGTTTTTTATTATGCCATTGACAATAAATCTATTTTCTGTTAAGTTACCGAGCTTCTGGAATTAATCAGAGGTAATGCTCATTCGTATTCCGAAAGGATACATAAATGGAAGAACTACTTGTCATCGCCGATCCCTCAAGGCGCGCCTGGATCAAGCGGTTGCTTGATCTTGGGCATGCAGTGTCCAGAAGAGTACGGTTGGTTCAATCAACCGGATCCGACCTGGCAGAGGTTGTCGGCATGCAGAGTGGCGACACAATTTACGCGATCGATCGCCATGTCGAACCCGTGATCAGGGACGAAATCGAAGCATGGTCTGCTGACCTACTGCCACTCATCGTGATCGCCGAAGGCATGGGCGACTCCGGCATGTTGCGCTTCTGCGGACAAGAACAAGGACCGGTGAAGTTCGTCGTGATGATCGATCCGATCGACGGCAGTCGCAATATCATGTACGACAAGCGCTCTGCGTGGTTCATCGCCACGGTCGCTCCCTACGCCGGCAGAGAAGTCAGGTTGTGCGATGCCATCGCATCTGTGATGGTGGAACTGCCGACTCAACGCGAGGTTTTCTCCCGGCGGTTTTTCGCCGGCACGAACCCCGGCGAGATCGGTATGATCACCCACAATGAACTCGGTATCACCCGGCAACTTCCAGGCATCCGGCCCAGCACAGCCATTACCATCCGCGACGGTTTTGCTCAGGTGAGCAACTTCTTCCCGGGTACCAAGCAACTCGCCTCCGAACTGATGGAGCGAATTGTCCTGCGTACACTCGGAGGAAGTGTCATACCTGGCTCATCGCTCGTATTCGATGACCAGTACATTTCGTCCGGCGGGCAGATGGTGGAACTGATGCTTGGTCACGATCGTTTCTGTTGTGACCTGCGCCCCCTGTTCTACCGAATCATCAAAAGAGCAACGGACACCGCAGTTCGCGGACTGGAATGCCACCCCTACGATGTGGGCGGATTGCTGATCGCTCAGCGAGCCGGCGTGATCATCACTGACGGGTTCGGACAACCCTTGAATCCGATCATGTCCGTGGACACTCCGGTACACTGGTGTGGCTATGCCAATCAGGCACTGCAAAACCGGATTGAACCGGTCATCCAGGAATGGCTCCAAGAAAAGGGCATAAACTAGCCCGACCTTTCAACTCGTTTGGAAGGTTTTTTTATACTCAAAAACCGCCCTTCAACAGGCGGTTTTTAGTTTGTAATATTTATTTCTTCAAAAACTTCTTAATTTTTTCCACCACTTGGGTTGGCGTATTGTCCGCCTTGGCGATAAAATCCGCCGCTCCCATTTTTTCACTCAGCATAGTGTGCCCGCCCTCATTCAGGTTAGTCAACACCACAATCGGAATATCTTTAGTTTTGTCATCCGCTTTTAGATACCGGATCGCGTCATAACCGCTCATTTGAGGCATAACAATATCCATCGCAATCAAATCCGGTTTTTCCTTGGCTATAACATCCACTACATCCTTCGGCGGATGGTCAAAAAGTACAATGTCAAAACCCTCCTTCTCAAATTTTCTTTTATACATTTCTGAAATTAATTTGTCGTCTTCGAAAATTACAATTTTTGCCATTGTTTTTTTGTTAATTATTGTTGAGTATTCGCCTGAGTTGTCTGGGTTGAATCGACAAAGACTCTTTGTTTTAATTCCTGATCAATGAAGAATATCGCGCCTTTGTCGTCGCCGATCATTTTCAGTTTTTGCGCAAGCTCGTCCGCATTCGCTTCTTCTTCTACCTGTTCATCCACAAACCAATTCAGCATACTCTCCGTTGCCGGATCCTTTTCCGATCTCGCCAGTTCCACCAGACTGTTGATCCGGCCGGTGATCATCTGTTCATGAGCATACGCCGCTTCGAACGCCGCCAGCGGGGTCTTCCATTCGGCCTGCGGTTTTTCCACCGCCATCAGATCCGCCCTGCCTCCCCTTTCCAGAATGAAGTTGTAAAACTTCATCGCGTGCGTCATTTCTTCCTGCGCCTGTACTTTCATCCAGTTCGCAAAACCCATCAGGTTTTTGTCGGTAAAATCAGCGGACATCGCCATGTACAGGTACGCAGAAAAGAGTTCGGCATTTACTTGATCGTTTAATGCGCTTAACATTTTTTCGGTAATCATATAATTTTCCTTTACTATTTAATGATTAGACGCCATTGTTTATTATCTCACCGTCATACAGCTCCTCTATTTTGTTTTTAATTGTATTGAATGCTTCCGGACAGGTACCAGAACACGTGACAATTTCTATATTACCTTTCGTCGTAACTGTAATTGTATACGCATCCGCGTTTAAAATACTTGCATCTGTATATTCATTCTCTAAATCATAGAACCCGGATTCATTAATCATACCAACCAGCGCGGAATAATCATCCTGCGTAATTATAGCTGAATTCGTAACTTTTTCCCGACTATTCAGATCTAACCTCTCGTAATCAACCGCGCCGTCTTCTTTTATAATAGTAGTGGCACGCAATACCGGAGTAATGGTTTCCAATTTAACGCTGGGATTATTCGAAATATCTGCCCCCGGGCACAGTTCTGTCGGTTTCACAGCATTCGGATGACCGTGTGCAACCCATGAGCCATTTTCACAGATCCAAGTATCTTCATCACCGCCAATAATAAATCGCAAAAAAAGCCACGCAAAGGCGACGGCAATAATCACTATAGCAATAATGGCATTCTTTTTATTTATCATTATTGTCTAATCTCCAGAATTATTTTTCTTCCTTAACCTCTTTTTCTTCAATATCCTTTTTCATTACTTTACTAAACTTGTCAATCATCACAATGTTTTTATTCTCCAGGATATCATATAGAAAGCGGTCTGTGAGATCACGGCGGTATTTGTATTCTTTTGTAGTCATCACAGTATAATTAATACCGCGGTTAAAGAATTTCTCAAACTTATCCATCAGACGGGTCAGTTTATCCCGGTTGATTTTCCCCACCAGCAGAATGTCAGTGGAATTATCCTGAATACCCACAAAAAATCCGGTCAGCACCATATATTGGATATTGCCGAGCGCTTTGATGTCCGAAACCAACTTGTCTTCCAAGATTACCTGGGCTTTCAGGATCAAACCTCTTAATTCCGGGAAGAGAATAAAATCCGAATTGGCCTGATAATACCGCTTTTGATCCTTGTCATGCGATAAGACCAGCCCCATATCCTCCAGATTTTTCAGCTCTCTCCTTACAGAATTAATCCTTTCGTCAATCATCCGGGTTATTTCACGGACAAAATACAGCTTTTCCGGCTCTGAAAGGAAAAGTCTTAACAATTTTACGCGGGTTCGTGAACCAAATAGTTGTTCAAGCATATGTTTCTGATTTGCTGTGTTTTATGCATCTAAATCCGACTTTATTATACGATTTCCGACTGGGACTGTAAAGCCTGGGCAGAAGATTCACTAAAAATCCGCCCTGACTTGCGGAAAATATGGAAATGTTTAATAATAATAGGGTAATTATTAGTAATTCATACCCGTTTTTTGAATGACGGATTAAGCAAAAATAAATTGAACGAAATCGAAGCAAAAATTTCCAGACTGTTGGCCTACAGCCCTGAACAAAGCCGAACAATTGTAAACGTATTTGTTCCGGACGTTACACACTTAGAACTTCAAAACTTTGGGCGTCTTTTCGTGCTCACAGAAATTGAATCAAAGAACCCGGTTAATGAGAAAGTAATGCAGCTGGTGGAAACCGAATTGAAAAATAATTATTACGGATCGGAAAAACTGAACGTTGAACTGGCTTTTGAAGACGCGCTGCAAAAAACCAATAACAAACTGCATGAACTGATTGCTTCCGGTGAAAAAGACTGGGTGGAAATTTTTAACTGTATCGTCGGTGTCCATCGCGGCAGTGAACTGCACATTGCTCAGCTCGGCGGGATGCATGCTTTTTTCATCCAGAAAACAAAGATTGTCGACATTATTGATCAGGCCGGTGACAGCTCCGGAAAAATCAATCCGCTGAAGATTTTTTCCAATGTAATTTCCGGAAACGTTAAAGAAGATGATTCATTGTTGTTCTGCAACAACAGTCTGTTGGACTATATTTCCCAGGAAAAAATCCGCAGAATCATTACGGAGAATAGCCCGGAAAATGCCGTGGTAATTATTCAAAACCTACTAACCGACAGTATGAACGGGGTTGCGTTTATTGGCCTTATTTTAGGCATAAAATCCCCGGAAATAGTAGTCAACGATGAAATAAAAGCGGCACCTCTGGCGCAGGGCAACTCCCCGATCACCACGCCGGAAACTTCCATGCATGGGCTGGTTAATCAGGAACGCAGTACAACTGAACTGCTCACACCTTCAATCTGGCCGAATATTTCCAAAGGAATAAAATCACTGTCCGGAAAGATTAAAAACCGTGTTGCTAAAGGAGGGTTGGAAGATAATCAGACGGAAGAATCGGATGTGATGAGAGAAATAAAAAGCAGAAGAAGCGAAAGAAACGGGTTTCTGTCCGCTGTTATTAAAGGAATATCTTACAGCGGGAAAAAGATCTTAGAATTTTCCATACTGGGCATTAAGGGAATACGCAGTCTCTTCAAGCGAAAAGAAACGATCCGCGGGCACATTCGGACACTACCGCATAAAACCAGCAAAGAAACTGCCCGATTTCTGGTTCGGGTCAAGCGCATGTCCAATCCCCGCAAAGCTATTTTAGGCATTGCTCTGCTTTTGATTGTGATTTTTGCCTTCAATATTGTAAACATGGGCAAACGAGAAGATCAAAAGTTGATGCAGGAAAATTACGAAAAAGCCCTGACACAAGCTGATGAAAAAACATCCGAGGCGGAAGCGGCCTTAATTTATGAAAATGAGGAAGACTCCAGAGTTCTATTGGTTGACGCGAAGAATCTGGTACAGAGCGTACCGGATACAGAAAAAGACCTGCAGACCAGAAAAGCCGATCTATTGAAGAAGATCCAGGAACAATTGGACAAAGTCAACCACATTGTAAAAATTACCAGCCCGAATGCGGTTGTTGATTTAGCCACCGCTGGCGACGGACTCTCCCCTGCCGGAATTATCCTGCTGGGCAATACTCTCTACTCCTTTGAATCAACTGAAAATTCTATATTGAGCGCCAATCTGGACGACCAATCCGTGAAAGTTGAATCCGCCGGAACACTGGAAGGAAACTTGAACCAAGGCATCCCGCTGACAACGAATCTGTTACTGCTCGCGACTTCCGCAGGTAAATATTATGAATACAACATTGCAGATGCCTCATTCACCGAGCGTAAGATTGAATCAGCCAACACCGACAATACAATTAACAGCTTCGGCACCTATCTGGGCAGAATTTATACGCTGGATACAAAAAATAACCAGATTTTCCGCCATGAACGTGCCGGGAACGACTGGGGTACGGGAACTGCCTGGATTACCGAAACTGATTTAGACGTATCTAATGCAAACTCAATCGCAGTCGACGGCTCCGTATACGTAGCAAAAAACAACGGCGAGGTTTGGAAACTGTTTGGTGGCGGAAAAGATGCGGACTTTAAGACCAGCACGATTGACCCCGCTTTCTCTAACCCAACCAAGATTTATACCACCGCTGATTTGGAAAATGTCTATGTGATTGACCCCAATAACAAAAGGGTCGTGATCATGAATAAAGACGGCGGATTAGTTAATCAATATTTCTCAGATTCATTTGATAATCTGAAAGATCTTGCAGTTTCCGAAGCCAATAATGTGCTTTACCTGTTAAACGGAAACAACATATTTAAGATTGATATATAGAAATAGGGTTAATTTTATTAATATTGATCGATAATCTTCTCAAATGAGAAGATTTTTGTTTAATATTGTAATGATCTTTGGTGAAATTATTTATATATAATATCCATATAAAGTTGGGATAATAAAAAATCCTCCCCATCCGCCAACCGGCGGAATGGAAGAGGACTTTTTTATAATTCAGTATTAAGTGGTTGTGTTTGTCAGTACGTTTAAGGCAAACAGTATGATTGCCCAGGCTAGCAAGACGATTACCAAGCCGATAACGGCTGCAGTAATAATCTTCTTCGCTTTTTCAACCTTTTCTTCGTTTCCGCCAGCTGTCATCCAGGTGAACCCACCATAAAGGATGAGAACTACTGCAATTAACCCCAAGAATCCTAGTATCCATTGAATAACAGACACTATGGTTGCTTGCAGATCAGCGCTTCCTAGTCCTAATGTTGAAGAAGGATCGTAGAAAGACACTGCGTTTGTTACCTGTGGTAACAGGAACAAAGAGAGGATGAAAAGCAATAAGAATTGTTTCTTCATGCGTTTCATTTAATAATTAAACCCACACTGACAGAATAACAAGTATTGGAAAAAAAGACAAGTGCCTTACCGAAGGGGTGTGCATAGATAATTGACAAAGGACTATGAAGTTGGTAATTTGAATGACCCCGGCATACTCTCCCGTGAAAGGAGTACGCCTTGAATCAGATCATCAGCCCCCTGATCATCCTGACCACGGCCTGGTTCTTCTACTACTTCTGGGACAGGAACTTCCTGTCCTACAACCCGAACCAGAATGGAGGGTACTTTTTCCTGCCCGCCAACTGGCCGCAACCGTACCACGGACCGAAAAAGTGTCCGCACTGCACGAAAAAGGAGGGGTTTGAGTACGGTCATATCTGTTCTCCCGGCATGAGCTACTACAAGCTTGCTCTGCACAAGCAGTCCGGCGAGCAGATTCAAGTTCCTTACGAGAAACCGCTCCGGCGCTTCCGCGCCTTCCGCTGCAGGTCCTGCCAGCATTGGTCGGTCAACGAGCACACGCTCGGTGCAGACATACTGCTGAAGCGGTAACCCCACCCACTCATCTTGTTTTGAGTGGATTTTTTTATCCAATAAAAAAAGGCAAGGAGTTTAGACTTGCCTGGCGCCCGAAGGTGCATTGTAATGCTGGAGCAGTTCCTCCATCGTCCCGAAGACGGGCTTCACGCAGACGGACGTCCCGTTATTGTTGATCCGCTTCACCCGGAAGCCGATCACATTGGAGGTATCCGCCGGTAGCGCGAAGTAGCAGAAACAGATCAGACCGGTGTTCCGCCGCGTCGTCGGAGTTACGACCCACGAGCGTTCGTCTGCGGTGTAGTGGAGTACACCCCCGGGATCGGCACGGAAGATGACACCGCCGTAATTCGATGGCATCGGATCGAGATCCGCCATACGCGGCGGTTCCTGAATCGAAAAGAACACCTTGCGTAAGATCAGGTCACCCATGTTGATATTTAACACGTGGTTTCCTCCTTGGCTATTGTCCCGCTGTTTAACTCTCGTAGTGCCTGAGCAGCATTTCGCGCGTCCCCTCGATGGGTGTCACGCAGACCGAAGTGCCGCCATTGTTCACACGGGTGACCTCGAAACCGATGATCTCGAGGACATGATCCCCAGGGTTCAAGCTCGAACGGCAGAAGCAGACGAGACCTCGCTGCCGGTCATTCGCAACCGCAACCCACGGATCCTTGCAGTCGTACCGTTCACCAGGTTCGGCACGAACGATTGCACCTCCCTTCTCCGAAGGAGTTGTTACAAGATCAGGAACCTCCGGCGGTCGGTTGGTAAAGAAATTCACCTGTCGGCAAATTCGATCACCAACCTTGATGTTCGCAGGCTCCTTGGGCAGCATGGTTCCCTCCTTACGGGATCAGTCCTCGTCGTCGTAATCGTATTCGAAACCGAAGAGCTGATAGTACTCCTCGAGATCACGATCGACCCGATCCTGCTGTGCCTTAGCACAGCGCGGACAGACCAGATACAGCGGATCATCCATACCTTCGCTGGAGTCCTTGACCCAGCGGAGATCGTTGGACTTCCTTTTGCACCAGTCACATGAACCGGTGCAGAGAGACTTGGACTCCTGCTCGTGACAGGCATCGCAGAAGTAGCCGTACTCCTTGCCGAAGCCCGTGTCATCCACGAGCACCCGACGGGTTGCCGGAACCTGACCACAGGTGTCACAGAGAGTTCCGTCGGGGATACAGTTGGCGTTCATGGTTCTTCCTCCAAGGACTCGGTGATACCGAGTTCCCAGAAGGAGCGAATTCTCTCAGCCAGTCGCTCGGTAGTGCAGTTCTAGGCTACAAAGGTTGTCGGAATTTCCAGCGCATGTGTTCTTCCTTTCATAGGAAAGAGAGAGGTTCGGGTGACGAGTGACAAGCGGATCATGAACCGCACAACTTACCACAAATCCCCCACTCTGTCAATAGTGAGAAGGAGGTATGTGAGCTGATTACCTTGAAATAAAGACCTTATTGACAAGATAATTTTTAAAAAGTAAGCTTTTAGACTGGCTCTTTCTTCTCTTTGGCGAAAGGACTTGAAGATGCTGACTCTTTTGAGACGGGTTTTCGTCTTTCTCGCCCTGGTGAGTGTGATGGCAATCTACCCGCACACCAAGTGGGGCAACAGCTATCTCACCGCCTGGTGGGTCATGGCGCGCGCCGCTATGATCCCATTCCTGTTCGTGGCAATCCACATCGCCACCATGTACAACCCTCACCGGCTACTCAAGGTAGTCCTCGGCATCGGCTACTACGGATCAGCGCTCGTCGCCTGTCAGGGGCTGCCCTACCCCCAATACCCCTCTCTCGACATTCCGACACTCATGATCTTGTGTCTGATTCCGCTCATTCTGTACTGGCAGGATCCCGACACTCTCACACAAAGTGAGATACTTGATTCCGAGCACTCTCCGCGAGTTCGCACCCCTTGACCCCGCTTCCCAGCTAGAAGCGGTTTTTTATAAAACAAAAACCCCTGCACTATGTGCGGGGGTTTTAATAATTGCTAATTAATTTTATTCTGCTACTCGATCCGGTAATGTCTTTGTAAAGTCACCGGTGTTATCCGAATCCTTTGTCACATCCTGAATCTGATAACCTGGATCACTGGCATCAACTCCACAGACTACCGGTCTAGTCAGTAATGCGTCAGTATACGGCCTGCCGTTTACGTCGTAGTAGAAAAACGAACCGACGTAAGGCTGAACTGTAACGGAAGGTATACATAATTCATGAACACCCAGATCCGATTCAAAGGTCCAAATTCTTTCCGGAATTGTTTGCACACCCGTGGCAAAGTGTCCGATTGAAACTAACAATGGAGATTTACCACCAAGCAAATCATAATTTTCATCCCAGAGATTCATATCAAATCCGTAATCACTACCCAAGTATGCACCGATACTAAAACCTTCCCTGGCAATATAGGATCTGATGTACGGACCGATCGCATCCGGGTATGGTGTGTTCACTTCTCCACTTATCAGATCCGTCGGGTTATAAGAGTTTGCTAATAGCACCGGGCATTTTACATTAATAACCGGATCAGTTAATACCGCATCATGATATGGCGTACCATAAATATCATAATAATATTTCAAATCACCCGAAGTAACACCCTTTCCTCCAGGATAACAGAGAGTGGTAATAACATTTTCGTCAGTTTGTAGTGTGATAGCCTGTGCTGGAACATCTGCCACTGTGCCTTCAGGTAAAAAGACTTCAATTGATAATGGATTTATAGCATTTACTCCGATCTCTCCGGATGGAGTCCATATATCCGCCAGTGATCCAGCGAATACTCCACGATTATAAACATCCAAACGACCGTTAAAATTCACATTTGAAGTATGGCCGTTGTTGATTACCTTTGGCATAAATACATTACTCACCGGCACAACTCTTTTTGCTGGCATCGTCCGCATATTTGAAAGACCCATGACAATCCCGGAAGCAACAATGAAAGATGCTCCCATGAGCAAGGTTACAACAGCAACATTAACCACGCCGACCGATGTTTTAGTCTTTGTCATTACCTCTGTTTGTGTTTGTTTTTGTTCTTCCATACTATTTTGATTAATATTTATTGCTAATCTTAGCTTAATATTTACAATTATAGCACAAATTTTTAATTTTGTCAAAGATACTTGAATAAAAAAACACCGCACACAGCAGTGCAGGATCAAAATGAAGTGCCCTTTCCCGATAAATACCGGAACTCAGGGCATATTACTATTATCCTTTTTAAATTTATTAACTTTTGGCGCGATCACTAGACGGCAATAAGCCTCATTGGGATTCTTTGCAAAATATTTCTGGTGATATGCTTCCGCCCGATAAAATCTATCTAGCATTTTTACTTCAGTTACAATCGGTTCAGTATATTCTTTTTGCGCCTCCCTAATGAAATTCTCGATCGCATTTTTTTGTTCCATATCCAGCCAGTAAATAACCGAACGATATTGCGTCCCTACATCATTCCCCTGTCTGTTCAGACTAGTCGGATTGTGCATCGCAAAAAATGTCTTCAGAATTTCCGCAAGACTGACCACGGCCGGATTATATTCCAGCTCCGTTACTTCGGCATGGCCAGTTGTACCGGCACTGACCGCTTCGTAAGTCGGATTAATCGTATCCCCACCCGCGTAACCACAAGTCGCCCGCACTACTCCTGCTTGCAACGCAAACACCGCTTCCACGCACCAGAAACATCCTCCGCCCAGTACAATTTTTTTGTTATTATTTTCCATCGGGTTTGAATACTAATGAAATGGAATTAACGCAATGCCGGGTATCTTTTTCGGTCATTCCTTCTCCTTCAAAAACATGACCCAGATGCGCACTGCATTTAGCACATTGGATTTCCGTGCGCATACCGTCCGTGTCCGGTAACCGCCTGACGCTACCTGGAACTTCTGCGTCAAAACTGGGCCAGCCACAGTGCGCGTCAAATTTATTTTCCGAATTATAAAGCTTGGCACCGCACTGTTTGCAGTAATATCCACCCTCGGCAAAATTATTATCATACTCACCAGAAAAAGGTTCTTCTGTACCTTTATGCAGGATCACATGTTCTTCTTCGGGAGTAAGTTTATTGTATTCCATAGGAATTTAATTATAGCATGAGTGACTTTTCAATGTTAGTTACATTGACACAGACAAGTATTACTGTTACCATTTCCTGCCTGGCATGTTTGTGCCGGGCAAATCCCCCACGACGAATGGAGTCCTCCATGCTGAAGCAGTTCCCCGACAACGTCCCGTCCGCCGGAACCCTCATCCAGTTGGGATTCCCCGACGGTCTGGTCACGGAGACCTTCGTCCGGCAACGTTCGTTCAATGCCGCCGGCGAGATCATGATCCACCTCGGAGGGAAGGAGTTCGGTCCCTTCGGTCGGACCCTGACCCTGCTGGAAGACGGTACGTGGACCGCCACCCGCCTGGACAACATGATGATCCACGCCGTGGATCTCGAGATCATCGGCTAGACCGCCAGCCACTGTTCATTCTTCCCCACCGGCAACTTCGCCTGGTGGATTTTTTTATCCATTAATTTGACTCCAAATTACAGTTTTGGTAACATCTTAGACCCTACACCAGTGCCGCACAGTATTCCTTCAACCCTAGTGGAGCTTTCATGGAAACTGCGTTTCCCTCCGATTTCCCGGAATTGGGAGACCGCGTCGCCGTAATATTACCCAATGGCATGCGTGTAAAAGCGCTCGTACATGAGCGGTTTTGCATGATGCCGGATTGCACGATGCACACCGTCCTGCTTTGGAACACCAACCTCCATCCGTACGCTGAGCGCCTCATTCATCGCGACCAGAAATGGTTTGCTACGCTTCTCTCCGACAGCTCCGAGCACGAAATTCAGCTCTGGATGCTGTAATACAAGCGGTTAGTTCTTTTTTTCCGCCGACAGTCTGTCCGGTGGATTTTTTTTAAATGTCATTTCGAGCGCAGTCGTGCAAGGCACGACGAAGCCGAGAAATCTACAAACATGCCACTACACCTTCAATTGACATTCGAACGCAAAATGCGGTAAAGTAGCGCTGTTATCCTGACTATTTTTGGGCTTGACGGAAGGAAAGGATGATGAACGATCTTTTATTTCTCGCGCTTGCCCTGCTGGCAGTAATCATCATTGCCCTGCGGATCCGTCCCTACTCATACCACGTGTGCTGGCCGATCTACAACACTCATTTGATATTTCTTCCGCACCGCGCGCTGGCACCGCCCGCCTATTGCCCGAACTGCCACGGTCTCGGATCTCTGGACAGTGGCTCCATCCATCCGCTCCCGCCTGCACCTTGCCTGGAGTATGACCAGTGCGGAGTACCCGAGCGGTTCAAGTTGAAGGTCAATGCCTTCTGTTGTCGCAACTGCGGCGCCTGGGTCATGAGCGACAACCTGTCCGATCACATCATGATGCATTTCGATCATTCGCCACGCACGATTTGAGCCCTCACGCTTTCTTAATGAAGGCGTTTTTTATTTCGGATTGCAAACTACCGATTTAAAACTATTTACTAAGCAAATCCATTAACCCAGATCGATGAGCTGATTTTCCTTGACTTTAATCACTTTTCGTGATATAATGCTATAATGAAAGTAGGCACTAAGGTCACGCCAAAATTAAACGTCATTACCAAAGTAAGTTACAAGACAGCGATCCTTGTTGTGGGAGCGCTTTTTTTGTCGGTTGCCTCCGCCATTTTGGCACTAGCCTACCAGAAAGATGACGGCAAACCGCTGTATGCTGGAGTATGCCAGTTGGTAGAGACCAGAGCGGAAGCCGGACCGAATAAAGTATATACTCTGAACCCCGACCATACGATCCGACTTAATAATCTGTATAAAGATTACTTCAGCCGGAATGCCCGTTGTGATGAACTGCAGTTTCATGTCGACCATAACACTTCCGCTTACCGCCTGGAAGCCTGGCTGGCTGAGACCATGCTCGGGTGGTTTAGGGATATCGGCAAAACGCATTTCGAAGGACAAACACTATCCACTAGCCGGCACGAATGGTACTTTGTAAAAAACGGAACACTACACAGAATATACGACTGGCCAACCGCATTGGCCTGGGGACTACTTCCCGGCGACCGTCTCTCAATCCCCTGGCAGTTAACCAATCGGTTTTACAATATTGTTAAGATCGGCGAACCGCTGAACTTTTCCACCGGACAATATGCTACGCAGATTCATAATCTCTGGAAAAAAGGAACGGAGAATATTTCGGTTCTGCCGCTTTCCATGCAGAATGAGATTATCAAGTTTAAAAATTCCGATACATACCAAAGCGCATTTACCAGCCGGAATCAATTGACCTACAAAGGCGCGTACGGCGCTTTGTTGGCTTGGGGCTGGACCAAGACTAAGGTTACCCTTGCTCCATCCAGTAACCCGCCTGTTGAAGAACCGGTTGACGAGACTCCGCTGCCAGAAGAAGATCCGACACCAACCGTAGATACTGACAAAGACAATGACGGTTATGACGGTATTACCTATGACGGTGATGATTGCAATGATAATAACGCTAATATCAACCCCGGCGAAGCGGAAATTTGCGGTGACAGTATTGACCAGGACTGTTCGGGGGCTGACCAGGCCTGCGACTATGATTCAGATAACGACGGTTACAACTCCACAACTAACGGCGGTAACGACTGCAATGACAGTAATCGGCTGATCAATCCGGGAGCAACTGAGATATGTGGCAATGGTACAGATGAGAATTGTGATGGCGTGACGGAAATCTGCCCGCTGGAAGCGGACACACAAGATCCGTCTATCCCAACCAATCTTTCCGCCGTAGCTTCCGGGAGCCAGATCGCTTTAACCTGGACCGCTGCCACCGACAATGTCGGAGTAACCGGCTACAATATTTTGCGTTCAACCACTAGTGGCAGCGGCTATTCACAGATTGCTACTTCAGTAACCAACTCCTACACCAACACCGGACTGACTAATGCTACCTATTACTATGTTGTCAGAGCATATGACGCAGCCGGTAATACTTCAGCAAATTCTAACCAGGCGCAAGGGACAATCAATTCTAGTGAACCGATCTGTGAAGCGACTGGTGACGCTGACTGTTTTTATATTGCCACAAACGGCAGTGATTCCAATGACGGCAGTATCACCTCTCCCTTTGCTTCCACTAATCCAATCATTAATACTATCAATCCAGGCGATTACATTTATTTCCGGGGAGGTTCGTATGGAACGCCGGCTAAAGGACAAATTGTAGACTATGCGACGTGGTTTCCTGACTTCTATTCTATTGCCTACATCAGAAGAAGCGGTATAGAAGGCAGTCCTATTACCTTCAAAGCCTATCCGGGAGAAACTCCAATCTTTGACATGTATAATATTAACCCAGAGTTTGACCAAAATCAGGCTTCGGACCCAATAACCGATCCTGTCGGTAGTCCGGATATTGCTTTTTCTTTGTATCATGCCGACCATATTGTTATCTCCGGTCTTGAAATGTACCATGGTGGTGTGTTGGTCTTTGGATCTGATTATTCTTGGATTGAGAACAACCACATCCACGATCTTCTGAGCGACCGGGACAATAACGGACTGATTATCCTCTATTTTACCGAGCATGCTTATGTCAGAAATAATAACTTGCATGACACTTACCAGCGCAGTATTTCCGACGGCGAAGGCGGATGGATTGTAAATAATATTGAGAGCCATACTGATGCCCAACATAACGGCTGTATCACAACTCTCTCCGGGGATACTTATGAAGGGTATGGCGTTCAAAGTTCGGGACCATTTGAATTTACCGGTAACGAGATTCATGATTGCCCGGTACATCTTTTCATTAAGAATCCGCAGGGGCAGTTAGTAAATGAAAACGGTGTAAATTTACTGATCAAAGATAATTATTTTTACGGTGCCGGTGAATTGGCAGAGTGGTTTGAAGCCGCCAATGTAGTGTTTGAAAATAACCTCTTCAAAGGAATTGAAGGAATATTAGACATGGGTACCTCCGAATATACAGGTGATCTGGAAATGGTGAATGAAATTGCCGCAAGGAACGTCACGTTCCGTAATAACGTATTCACTTCTGTTTCGCGTATTGTGCAAATGCACGGCCAAGGGTTCAGGTTAGCCAACGGCATTTATTCTACCGCATTGGAAGACAAGTTTAAGTTTTATAACAACGTAGCGATAATCGACGGCGCATCACCCGCCGGCACACTTGGCTGGAGCCAGGGAGGATTTGCCTTCGGAAATTCATATTCCGGCATGACTGATCCACAACACGCGCCTTCCAAGACTTTATCTAGAATTGACTCTGCTAATAACTGCTATATCAACCAGCAAGGAACAAATCTGGCATTTTTAAAGCACTGGTACAATAGCTATGAGACTATTACCGGCTACAGCCACAGCACAGCACAAAGTATATACGGGATCAACGGATCAGGTGATCTATTCCCGTCCGACACTGCTCTGACCACCCATTTCACCAATCCTGATACAAATGACTTTTCAATCAAAAGCGGTTCGCCTTGTTCCGGTATTTCAAGTGTCGGGCTTACTGAACCGGAACTATTTGCCGAGTAATCTTTGGAATATTTGATATAATAATGAAATCTGCTAAAATATAGTTGCTATAAAAAAATAATTAAAAAACAGATGAGAGCATCATTGGATATGCCGGGAATTAAAGCGGAACGTGATCATGATTTCCATGAGGCGATAAGCATGGGTAATCTGGCGGAAGCTGAAGAATGGCTGGAAGAGGAAAAGGGCATTATTCTGCATGACGAACCGGAGTGGGTGGAAGAACTGGAAGAAATGCTGTTTGATGCTTATACCGAACAGGGTGATAGCGAAGGCGCAAAGCGAGTAGCAGAACATTCCATGAACGCGGACAGCAAAATAAGAAGAATGAACGCGCTTGTGGAACATGGACTGACCAGTCCACGTTCCGATTAGTATAGAACACTCGGTCGGGACAATAGATTTATATAAGAAATTATCGCTTGATATAAGAGATAATTTTTTATTTACAGAATGAATCCCGGCCAGCAAAAAACCGATTGACATGGGTATTCATTGATGATAAGTTAATGTACCATCTGGCCACTCATCACACATTCCCCGGAAGGAGGTGAAGACCCAATGATCGGAGTATATCTGACCAAAACCGGCCAGCTCCGGGCAGTTTCCGGATCACCCGATGAGCGAAATGCGCTCTCCCTCAGTATTGCCTTCCCCGAACAGCGTGTCATTACCATCTATTTCAAGAGACAAGCGGCGGCACGCATCAGCTACGACAGAGCCAGTGGGGTCATCGAATCCATCTCGTCGGAAAAGGCCGGGGATGCCGTAGAAGTCATCATCGCCTAGCCGTTCACGCGCAAGTCCAGCGCTGTTGCACGAAGAGAGGATGAGGGAACATGAAGAGTGTCACACTGTACACTCCATATCGGTGGCGTCCGAACCCCACGAAGCTCTTTCGGGATATCATTTCCCCCCTGCTGATGGTTCTGGTGGTGCTGAGTTTCACGAAGGTCGGGCTTACCGGCGACGCCCGCTTCATCCCGATCGCCGTGAGCATCTTCCTCCTCCACCCCGGGACTTACTCGGGCTACTTCTGGCGGAAGATGTGGCTCGCCGCAAGCATCATCGGCATGCTTATTTCCCTCAGCGGATACTGGCTGGTGATCATCCTGTTGCCCATTACCATGTTCATCGCAACGGTGGCCTGGCAACTCAACTCCCCGAGAATCAGGAGATACCCGACCATCATCGGTGAGGGGTACATATTCGTACCGGAACCCTACGACCGGCAGTTGCCATCATTGTGCCTGAGTTCTATCACCCCGGACCCAGGCAGTATCCGGTATGGATCACTCTATCGGATAACCCACTATGTGGATGGCTTCCCGGAAAAAGAGTTCGAAGCTAGGATATTCCAGTGCGCGCACTGCGGGCTGTACTTCGAACCGGTTCGAGGCAAATGGTCATGACCAGCACATAACGGCTTTAGCCCATACGCCGTGAGTACACACTCAAAAGGGTCCTTTTTTTATTTACAAAAAAGCGCGAATCTGGTCAATGCGGAGATATTAAATACCGCAGGCGCGATTCGCGAATCGCGCCTGCGCTTTTGTCTGTTAATAATTCACAGAAAATAATTATTTAATCGTAAGTGAACGGGCGGATTTCAAGAATGCATCTTCATATTCCCCCCATTTCTCTGCCGTAGTATTGCCGGTCACCGTGTAATACCTCTGATGATCCTGATCCAGCAATACCACGATCAGAACTCTATAATCCACTTCCTGCATAGTCATATTCAGTACACTAAAACGGGCGGGTAAATTATTAATTAACATTTCATCGCTTACCGACACCACTTCCGATGACGACACAACATTCTCAACTTCCTGCATCACTTTAGCATTTATACTGTCCAAAGTAGAGCCGATAGCAGCAGTATCAAATGAAACAGCGAGATAAGATTTAAAATTAATTTTAGCAGCGGTGCTGTCCTCCGGATGCTGTTCCGTAGTATTAAAGAAGGAAACGAGCGTCCCTGGGATCTGACTCTCCAACCAACCTGCCGGAGGAACGATGGTGAAGTCATTGTGCACATAAATATGATCCGTTGCAGTATTTGTTATGACGGTATTAGTATTACTGATTTGCGTATTAGTAACGACTGTACTGACGTTGGTGTTATTATTGATTTCTTCATCACCTTTCATCATAAAATATACTACACCGGCAATTGCAACGATAATAATAACCGAAACCCAAACAAGGTAAGATTTATTCGTCTTAGTTTGCTCCTCCATATATTTTTAGTTAAGAATTATCTCCTATATTCAGTATAATACTTTTCACAAATATTGGGTATTTCCGAAAAAACGCGCTGAAACTGTTCACCAAATACCGCAGACGCAAATCTGGTCAAAGGATATTTTAAAAGACGCAGGCGCGAATCGAATTCGCGCCTACCCGTTCATCTGTCATTCTTGGTTATAAATTGTCATTCCCGCGCAGGCGGGAATCCACCATTCCTACCGAATCAATTTTCTCCCCCACTCCTTCGCCCTTTCTATTTCCCCCTCTTTCAGCGGACCTTCTTTACCGACGACAAAAAATCCCATCGTGCCTTTCAAATTCCCTCCTTTGCCCGAAAGTGTTTTCCCCATTTTCTCCGCGGCGTATTTGAAAGTTTTCAAAACCAGTTTCAAACCAAAACCCTGCACCGCTTCTTCCAATCGCGTATCAAAAGTAGCCACCTTTTTATCTCTCAGTCCGTCCGCCGGAATAGCGTTCAAAAAATCCTGAATAGCTTTAGTCGGCCGTCCGCCCAATGTCGGCGATCCGACAATCAATAAATCAACAGGACTTAAATCCGTATTTCCCGCATCTTTTGCCGATACAACTTCCACACCTGCTCCCTCGCCGATCGCGCGGGCGATTTTCTCTGTATTGCCAAATGTTGAATCATATATTATTAGAATATTCATTTTATTGATATCAAATATTAAACAAATTTGCCGAACATCGCAGGAGCGCACAAGGCGTAGGATTGAACGAGTGTAGCGAGTGAAATCCGTTAAGCGCCACGGAGCACGGCGATGTGAGGAGAGGAAGAATTATACGGAAGGTGCAGTAGCGAGCTACGAAACCTGGAGTATAAGTTCTGACGAATTGCCGAACGAGGAATCAAAGATAATTAATGTTTTCATAAATTTATTCGTTTTTTATATCCGCTCCATACCTATTAATTGGATGTAACTCTTCATAATGCTCGGATAAATATTTTATTGTATCCGCATCCAGTTTCAGTTTTCCCTGGGGCCTTTCCGGATTGTCAAAATTAATCCCGAGTTCCTTAAGCGCTCCGGCATCATCCGTTTCAATCTCCACATTATATGCTTCGGAAGGATAAAAGGCACCGCCTATTTCCTCCGGACTTATCTGCCAATCCTGTCCGGCCTCGTTTTCCCTGACCAAGGCAAACTGCAAGATCATTTCCAAATACGGACTGTGCGTGCCCGCGGGCAACAGCACTTTTGAACCGCTCTTCAGCCTCGTGGCCATTTTCTGATAATGTTCAATGATGTTGGCGAAGGCGCCGGCTCTTTCCATCTTCCACATAAGCGCCTCGGGGCTATGCAGCTCCAGCAGAGCATAATTCAAAGTTTTCTGATGAGCTTCTTTATATAATTTATTTTTTTCCTCTTCCGGCAGATCTTCATAATTTTCCGGCAGAAACGACTTTACCATTGCCTTATGGTCATACGGCGCAGGAGCATGCAAGTTGTCTGGATCTAAAATCTCACTCGCACGGCTCGTGAATTCTTCATCTTCATCAACTTCGCTGGCAAAGATATGCGACGTCTCCAGCGCCCTGCCCATTTTTCTGGTTCCACCTTTGGTCTCAACGCCGGACGCAGGGCCGTGGTTGGAACCGATCGCTTTGACCGCGTCAAATTGTTCCTTGTCCACACCCTTGGCCAGTTCCTGGGTATCTTCCCTTCCGCTGTCCAATAGCCGGCCGTCATCGCTCCTCTCCCCATGGCGAATAAACTTGATTACGATTCTGACATTCCTGCCTTTTTCCGGATTCGGGTCTGTATCCGGTGAGAATGATTGTCTGTCTTTCATATATTTTTAATCAGTTAAGTATTCAAAAATTGTAACAAGGTAGGTCGGACATGGCGGACAATATGCCGGCGGTTCTGCGCAGGGCGAGCACATGGCAGGAACAGGAATCATCGGCACAAAATATACTACAATTACTAATACCAAT
Source organism: Patescibacteria group bacterium (assembly GCA_041666845.1). GTDB lineage: Bacteria > Patescibacteriota > Patescibacteriia > UM-FILTER-42-10 > UM-FILTER-42-10 > JAHJEX01. Next base: position 23,880 of record JBAYGC010000003.1, read on the forward strand.
AGTATTGCCGTCCAGAACCACCATTTTTTATAGAAGGAGGTTTTCATATTTCAAATTTTATTTACTAAATATTTCCTTTATAATTTCTTTATTGTTTAATTTTTCCCTTGCCCCGAAAATTATTCCAATAATATGTGGCTGTAAGAAAATAAATAATGATAAAATAATTGATCGCAAATTATTCTCTTTAACAATCTGTATCTGTTGAATTCCATTTTTAACAAATATTTCATTAATTTTTCTAACTTTTTCTAATAGATTGTTACTATTCCCATGAGCAATGCTTGAACGAATTTCATATAATTTTTTCAATACATCAAAAAAATCACAAGTTGGTATTTTTTCTACATTATCAAATTGTTCAAAATATTTTTCATCTACACATCTATCATAATAGATACTTCCAATAGTTGAAAATTGAAAACTAATTTCTGAACTACTATTTTTCACAAATATACCTTCCAAGCCAGATACAATTAATAAAATTGCATTCTTTAATGCAAATTCATCAAAAAAACCATAAAACTGATTTGTAAATAACTTATTAATAATCCTATATCCTTCCTGAATCAAACCTAAACTGTTTGTGATATTTTGATTATTTAAAAGAAAATGATATAACTCTGTAATTATTTTACTTGGAACAACATAATTAATATCATGAAATCCTTTAATCATTAAATTATTTAAACCAATACTACTAAAGGAATCCAGTGCCTTCTTAGTCTTATGTTCTAACACTATTGGTTTTTGACCAAAAATTCCAATAAGTCTTAATTGTAAATCTTGATCAAAATTACCAAAATCTGATATTTCAAAATGACTGATTTTCTTTGGGATAAAATCATTAATAAATATGGACAGAAGTAATATTTCTAATTTTCTTATTATTTTATCGTCAATTACATCAAGATCAGAGATTTTAATTGTTGTTAAGAATCTTGCATTAAAAATACTATGTTCGATAAGTCGCCATTCTCCAAGTTCAATATTATATTTTCCATTTGTTGAAAGCGGAAAATCACAATTGGCAATTATACTAATACTTTGTTGCTTAGAAGTTTTCATGTCATAAGATTAACATATATAGTTACTAAATCAAGTAAACAAAATAACCTCGACTTATATACGAGGTTCGTTTCAAACTAAAATAAAATCGTTTGTATTTAATTAATCTCTAATCCCCTTTTCAGATTATCTAAAATTCTAAATATCATTTCAATAAACTTTGTATCTTTGCTATAATGCTGTGCAATATGTGGATAATATCTTGCATTACGACTTTTGTCTTTCAAACTTTTATAATTCTTATATATTACTGGTTTACTACTAAAACTACTGGCGATCTCCTTTTCAAATTGCATATAATTACTACAAATCTCTTTTCCAGGTGGCAATTTGGAATATATATAATGAAGTGCTGAATAGAAAGAAATTGTAACAACCCAATCTAATTGGTTTGATCCAATAGTCACCAATGCATTAGCTAGACGTTCATTATGTCTTGCCTGAACAAGATGTTCATCTGGTGTAAATGGATGTAGCTTTGCAACCATATTTACGCTGGCTTATATATAGTATAGTTACTTGGAACAATACTCTTAATTGGAAATTTGAATATTGGTGACAGTTTAAATTTAATATTATAAAGGGGATATTTCTTTATTGTTTTAAACTCTGCAGTGTAAATCTTATCCTCCAATTTTTCATCATAATCATCTATTAATGTAAATATTTCTATTGTATTAAAATCTATCTTATAATAAATACGAGGTCTTTTTGACCTAACAATATTACCAGAAATCTGGGTATAAAAATCTTTTAGAATTCTATTATTTTCCTCAGACATAATTACCTCATACTCATTATACCATTAATAACTATCCACTTTATCCACAATCAAGTTATTTGTCAAATCATCCACCCTAACACACATTTATTTACTTGTTAACTTCCCTCTTCCACAAAACAGGGCCGATGGCGACACCGATAAATATCAAGTAAGCGCTCCACTGCCCGAACACCACCCCGGTCGTGCCGTTGCCGATCGTCACAACTAGTAGCATCACGACAATCATTAAAGACCAGATGATGCCGTAAGTCAGCGCGTGCCTGGCGGTTTCAATCGGCATTTTCCGGGAAACCCAGCCGGAGCAGAAAGTCATGGCGACAGCGATTACCAGTCCGACCCACCATGAATTTTCAAACGGCGTTTCCGACTGAGTGATCATGGACATGATAAACAGCAGGACATTCACCAGAACATACAGTAATAATCCCCAGCCGAAAATTCTAAGAAATATTTTTCTGCGCATAGATATAGAGTTTAGTTGATTAATCACCTATTCCCCTATCTATGCTAATCATACGCCTAAATTGCCGAAAAAGAAAAATCTATCCAATTTGCCAAACCAAAAACCCAGCTATTGCTGAAGTATCGGGACTCCTTCACCCGTATTCACGGGTTCGGAGTGGTTGCCGTTATTTTAGGGTTGCTGTTTATTTCAGTTCTTCCAGATAAGTTTTAATAAAATTAGCGGTAGCCGTAATTGTTTCTGCTTTTGCCCCGCGCGGACTTTGTGCCACCCACATGGCAAAATTGTACAGTTCCGTATTATCCACCTTCAGCCACCTGTTGTTCATAAATAAGAAAGCCATCAATATTGTCATCGCTATTCTTTTATTGCCGTTTCTAAACGGATGATTCTTGATCAGTAAATAAAAAAGTACCGCCGCTTGCGTATTGATTCCTTTGTATAACGGCCTTTTGTTATATGTCTGAAAAGGCGTCTCCAAACAGCTCTCCAGGATATTGGGAAATCTGGTGGAAAATGCGGGTATCGGTTCATCATATGCCATCATTTCCTTCGCCAGTCTATAGGCGAGGTACTCTATTTCCATTAATGACAGTGTTTTGGTCATGTGTTACCAAGTAATCTTAATGTTTCACCATACTCTTTCACAACCTTCTTTACCGCTTTATTCACAACATCCTTTTCACTATCCTCTAAAGTATCTTTGAATACACCCTTGAACTGATTTCTGCTTACCACAAAATTCCGGCCGATTTTTTCGGCCTTTATTTCACCCCTTTTGATCCGATTAAATACAGCTACCCGGCTAATCCCGAGCATTTCCGCAACTTCAGTAGTAGATAATAAGTCTTTATTCATAATATAATTTATTATTGTTAACTTAATAATATAATGTTAACATATGTTAATATTATAGTCAATAGTTATCAATAATCTATACTCCCCCAAACCAAAAACCCATCCCGCGGACGCGGGACGGGCATTGGCTTATTTCTTAATAGAAAAACACCCCTCGTAAGGGGCGTCTTCCTTAGTTCTAAAAAGAGCAAACAATATAATATTAATTTCCGAGTTTCAGATATTCCCTGAGCGAATCCCGTTCCCCGATCAAGTCGAGGACAAGTTTTGCGGGATGAGTCGAAGGGTGTAAACACTACAGTCCTTCGACGAGCTCAGGACATATTACCTTTTCCCCAGTGACAGTATCTATTTTAATGTTGCTGTTCCGCCAGCTGCTTCAATCTTCTTCTTGATTTCTTCTGCTTCTTCCTTTGGTACGCCTTCTTTAATAACCTTTGGCGCGCCGTCAACTAGATCCTTGGCTTCTTTCAAGCCTTTTTCTGTAACTTCTCTTACTACTTTGATTACGTTGATTTTGCTGTCACCGGTTGTGGTCAGTTCCACATCAAATGAAGATTTCTCTTCTGCTGCTTCGCCGGCTTCGGCTGCTGGCATTGCTCCCATCATCATTGGAGCGGCTGCGGATACGCCGAATTTCTCTTCCAGGATTTTGACCAGTTCGGCCAGATCCAGAGCAGTCATCTGCTCTACTTCTTCCACGAGTTTTTTAAACTTCGCAGGAACCTCTACTGCTTTTTTCTCTCCTGAAGCTGCCTCTGCTGGAGCTTCTTTCTTTACTTCTTCTGTCATTTTTTTATTCCTTAATTAATGGCTTATTAAATAAATTGATTGATTACCATGGATTCCCGCCTTCGCGGGAATGACATTTTATTATGCTTTTTGCTCTTTAATGGCGTTTAGCGCATAGATGAACCCGCGCATATTGCCCTGCAGAACATTGACGATACCGACCAGCGGTGCACGCAGACTACCGACGACCTGTGCCAATAGCTGTTCACGGCTCGGCAGGTTCGCCAGTTCCATTACTTTCGCCTGTTCTATATAACTGCCTTCCAGTATTCCGCCCAGGATCTGCAAAGTAACATTGTCTTTTTGGAATTTCTTCAGGATTCTGGCTGGAGCGACTTCGTCTTTGAAACCCATTGCAACTGCAATCTGCCCGTCCAAACCTTTGATATCCATTCCCTCAAGCTTCACTTCATCCAAAGCCCGCTTGATCAGGGTCTTTTTCGCGACATTGCATTCTACTTCTTCATCGCGGAGCAGTTGGCGCAAGTTTTCGAAACTCTTTACGTTTAAACCGGAATAGTTAATAAAAACAGCGGATTTCATTCCCGAAAGCCTCTCTACCAGTGTTTTTACTATTTCTTCCTTTTGTACTCGTGTTTTAGGCATGTTTTTTTCATTATTCCCTGAGTGAAGTACCGCGCAAGCGGTACGTAATCGAAGGGTCTGGATTTTAATGTCCTTCGACTCACTTCGTTCGCTCAGGAACTATTCATAATTAAAAAATCTGCGGTAATCACCACAGAAAAACAGCTTGTTTTGTACCTCGGTAGGATTTACGGCCATTTTTGTGGCCACCTACTGTCTGTGGCGATATTTAGTTGTAATTCCCAGTTTACACTCTTAAAATAAATCGTCAAGTACCAATCAGGAAATTTACCCGATTACCGTACCGGAAAACGGCTTTTTCTGCAAAAATCGTTTAAAGTTAGCCAAATTAGTGCCTTTCATCACCACCACCCGGATCCCCGCTTTTTCTGCCCTCTTGGCAGCTACGGGATCAAACGGGGCGTTCATTCCCGGTACATATTTACCCCCGATTACTTTTTTGAACTCCTGCCAGGTCATCACTCCGATTCGCTTAGCGTCTTTGTATTTCCGGGGATCTTTGTCATAAACATGGGAAATATTGGAAAGATTGACCACGGTCTTGGCACCATACTGTTCCGCCAGAATCACCGCATCCAGATCGGAAGATGAGCCGGGTACATAGCCGGAGCCGATGATTATTTTCTTTTTGGTATTAATTTTCCGGTGGGGATTATCTAATACTTTTTCGTAAGCCAGCGTGCCGAAGATTACCCTGATTAGTTCTGCATTCAACTTCGTGGCGGAGATTCCCAGCCAGTCCAGATTATCAGGAGATACTTTAGTAACCTTTTCCGCGGCGGCGTTATATTTCCGGCAGACCTTCCCTCCTCCGGCTACAATAACGATCTTGGAATACTTGCTTTGATTTTTAATAATCAGCTCACGGAATTTTTTCAGGAATACCCAGTTCACTTCATCAGGAACTATGATTGATCCGCCCAGGGAGATTATGACTGATTTTTTTTTCATAATTGTGTTTTTTAATTCATGGCAACTCTAAACAAATTCATCATTATTTACTTGTCATTCCGTACTTGATACGGAATCTAGTTGGAATGTAGATTCCCGGGTCAAGCCCGAGAATGACATTTTTGGGAAAACCGAATTTGTTTAGAGTAATGTTAATCAATCTAAATATTTTGCTTTATTTTGCAGATGCTCGTCATAGGTCTTGCTGAATACTGTGGTGCCATCTTCTTTGGTTAAGAAATATAAATAGTCGCTGTCCTCTGGATAAATGGTAGCCACGATCGAATCCATCCCCGGATTGGAAATCGGTCCCGGTGGCAGTCCCCGGTTCTCGTAAGTGTTGTATGGATTTTGAATTTCCGTATCGGCAAAAGTCGGTTGCAATGCACTTTTGCCCGTAATGTAGTTTACCGTCGCATCAGACTCCAGCGGAATTTCGTTTGCCATGCGCGTATAAAATATTCCGGCTGCTATTTTCTTATCCGCGGTCGTGCGCACTTCTTTTTCCACGATACTGGCTAAAGTAATAATATCATAAATAGTTTTTCCCTGACGTGAAATTTCGTCCCGCATCTCCTGTGTGAGCTTCACATCAAAGTTGTCCAGCATTTTTTCGATCAGGTGCGCCGGGTCAGAGTTTTTAAAAATACGGTAAGTGTCCGGAAAGAGAAATCCCTCCAGCCCCTGATCCACCGGCTTGCTCGAAAGGAAGTCGTAGGTTTTGTCCGGAATGATTGAATGTGAATCAACAGTATTCACGACCGTTAAAAATTCATCAATATATTCGCTTTTGGATATTTTTCCGTCAGCCTCGGCAAAATCCGCCATGTATGTCGCAATCTCGGTACTGGACCAGCCTTCCACAATTGTTACCAGTCGTTCCCTGGACAGTGCGTCGCCGGACACCAGCAGATTTGCCAGCTCCATCATGTTCAGATTCTGCGGAATATAATAATCCCCTGCCTTCAACTTGCTTTCATAATGTTTGAGCCAGATATAAGTGCGGAATATAAAATCATTTCTGCTCAGACCCTCCGTCTCCAGATTAGCACTGATTTTTTTTACACCTTCGCCGGATTCAATGATAAAAAGTTTTGCCTCAGCATCGCTGGTTGCTTTGGCATTGATCTGATAATTAAAATAAAACAAGCCGGCCAAGCCGATAAGTATTATGATGCTGATAATAAAGAGTACAATTTTTTTCATCCCGTTAGAAATTCCTGTATTTAGTAATAAAATATATTCCCGTATCCCACCCGTTAGTAATGATAATTTCTAACGGGATTCATCCGATATTAATTTCTAGATTAATTATAAATGATATTCTCTAACGTTTATAGGTATTTTTCGTTCTCTTTGTTCTTCTGCAATTCTTCTACAATCTTCTTCGCTTCATCCGACCGTTCTCTGGGGCACACCAGCAGTGCGTCATCCGTATCAATAATCACCATGTCATCCAGACCAATGGTGGCAATAACTTTATCTTTATTTCCGTAGATCATGCAGTCGGTAGTGTCCATGGGTATTACATTTCCTTTTACTAAATTGTCACCCTGATTGTTTGGTAATAGATCTTTGATCGTATGCCATTTGCCCAGATCGCTCCAGCCGATTCGATTGGAAACACACATCGCTATTTTTTCTGCCTTGTCGGTGATGGCAGTTTCGATCGACATTTTTTCCAGCGCAGAATATATTTCAGCAATCTTCTCTTCCTGTCCACCAAGTTTCAAAAGCTCCACAATCTCCCGGCACGCTTCCAGTATTGCCGGCTGGTATTTTTCAAATAATTTAATAATTGTTGAGAGTTGCCAGATGTACATGCCGGTGTGGTAGAAGTAACGGCCGGAAGCAATCAGCTCTTTGCAATAATCCAGATCCGGCTTCTCCACCCAGTCCGCAACTTTAAATATCGCTTCTTCCCCTTTTTCCTGCAGTACGTCTCCGGATTTAATATAACTGTATCCGGTGTCCGGGTAGTTCGGTTTGATCCCCGGCGTCATAATGTATTCCGGATTTTCTTTCAGGAAAATTTCCGCGGTCTGAAGCAAAGTTCGGAAAGCTTCCGGGTCGGTGATGTAATCATCAGACGGCAAACTGGCGACTACTTCATGATCCGAAAACCGCTCCGCGATCAGAACGCTCTCCAGACAAATCGCCGGTCCAGTATTCTTGCTGGCGGATTCCGGAATAATATTTTTTTCGGAAACATTCGGCAAATATTTTTTTACCAGATGCTTCACCGATTCATTGACTGAAATAAAAAGATCGTCCTCAATATTTATTAAAGGGGCGATTCTGTCTTGTGTGTCCTGAATTAAAGCTTTGTCGCTGGCGATTGCCTGAAACTGTTTCGGATTATTTTTTCTGCTGAGAGGCCACAGCCTGGTACCTACTCCGCCGGCGCGAATAACTATCTTCATGTGATTAGTTTAATTAGCAGTGAATAATTATTATTAATAAATTCTAAACCCTAAGCCCTAAATCCTAAATAAATTACAAACGGTATTGCTTTTCTCGATTTGTAAATTGCGATTTGAAATTTTGGATATTATTTGGAGTTTAGAATTTAGGATTTAGAATTTTTCAAAACATTATCCTTCTCTATCAGAGATCAGCGGTACAAACTGGAAACCGGGATAACTTTTGGTTTTGATTTTATCCGGCGCCTGTTTTTCCACCACCACGATATCCTGCACGGCATCGCCGATCGGAATTACCAGTTTACCACCCACCTTCAATTGGTCAATCAGTGCCTGCGGAATTTCCCGCGCTGCCGCCGCCACGATTATTTTGTCATAAGGCGCGTATGCCCTCAGACCCTTCGACCCGTCACCGTACGTATGGGTGATATTGATAAATTTATATTTCTTAAGATTCTCTTCCCCGAATTTTTTCAGTTCTTCAATTCGCTCAATGGCGTACACGTGCCCCTGATCACCGACTATTTCAGCCAGTAGTGCGGTCTGCCAGCCGGACCCGGAACCCACATCCAGTATCCTTTCTCCTGCTTCCGGCTCCAAAACCTCCAACATAAAAGCCACCGTCATCGGCTGGGAGTTGGTTTGTCCATGCCCGATATGCAAAGGGGCGTTAACCGCCTCCTTGTCTTTCATGTTTTCCGGCAGAAAATCACGTCTTTTTACCCTATAAAAGGCATTAATTATCTCGGGATTACGCAAATAGCCCTGTCCAATCAGGTCTTTTACCAGGTTCTCCATGGTTGTTTTATGCATGAATATCATATTCATATGTATGCTTAGTTTATCATCTTTTCGTGAAAAATAGAAATAAAAGAAAAAGTTATCCACAGGTCATCAATATTGGCTAATATATAGTTAAAATTAGCTATATTTATCCAGATCAAATCGATTATGTTGACATTTTATATATGTTGTGCCATAATCTATTGACAAATTTTGTAATTGTGCTATATATAGCATGTTACTAAAAATATAAAACTCTGCCTGGCGACCGCTAGAAGTTACCGGCAGTACTTGAAAAATAAATAATCTAATCATTAGCACTAACCACACAATGAACGCTAATCATTACAACTCGAACCCGAAGAAACGGGGGAAGTTTTATCGTGTCGTCAACATTATTGTCATGACGGCTTTTTTATTTAATATGACCGCAACTCAGGGGCTTTTAATGCTGTCCCCTGCTCAAGCGCAGGCAACACAGGACAAATATACTCTGTGCCATGCTACAGGTAGCGATACTAACCCTTGGGTTAGGATTCATGTTCCAGAGTCTGCCTTACCCGCACACCTTGATGGAAATGGCACTCCCCTGGCAGGACATGAAGACGATGTATATTTAGGCTTGGATAATGCCGATCTACTGCAATGTCCCACACCACCAGTAAGCTGTCCGAATGTTTTTGGGGACAATTTTGAGAGTTATTCAGTAGGCACAATTCCATTACCCTGGTCGCAAAATTATGGGGTAACAATAGAAGATATAAATGGAACGCATGAAAAAATTGCAAAAATGAATTCCAGTGAAAGTCATGATGAAGAAAGAATGTGGACCACGATTGATACTTCAGGCCGTACTAATCTAAAACTGCGTTATGATCAAAAAACTGATGGTCTTGAAAGAAATGAGCAGGATGTTTTTACCTTAAAATACAAAATCAACAGTGAATCCAGTTGGAATGTATTGTACCAAACAGATGTTAATGACAGTTGGGATCATATGGTCTTCAACTTACCTAATGCAAACCAAATCACTATTAGCTTTGGCCTACTAGGCACAAATGAAAACGATAAGGCGTTTGTTGATAATGTAACCTTATCCGGCTGTGTTGCAAACGTATGCGGTGACGAAACAGTTGGCGGTGACGAAGAATGCGATGATGGAAATGTAAATGACGGTGACGGATGCAGTGCAACTTGTACTATTGAAACCTGCACTGACACAGATAATGATACAATCTGTGACGATATAGATAACTGCCCATCAATACCAAACCCAAGTCAAAACGATGCCGATGCTGATGGTGTCGGTGATGCATGTGATATGTGCGCAGGTGCCGATGATGCATTAGATAATGAAGGTGATGGAATACCAAACGGTTGTGATAATTGTCCTTGGGAACCAAACTGGGATCAAACAGACACAGATAACGATGGTGTAGGGGACGCGTGTGATGAACCGGTTTGCGGTGATGGCAATTTAGATGAACCACAAGAAGAATGCGACGACGGAAATGGTGAAAATGGTGACGGATGTTCCGCACAATGTACATTAACCTATAATATCCAAGGACAGAAATGGAACGATGAAGACAATGACAGTTATTGGGATGATAATGAAAGTCCTCTTGCAGGAGTAGAGATAACATTAGATGGCGGAAATAGCGGAACAGTATACACAAATGCGAACGGTGAATACGAATTTTCCGGTTTGCTTCCAAATAACTACACCGTTTGCGAAGTAGTTCAAGATGGATGGGAACAGTCGCTACCTGGCACGGGTTCAGGAGACTGTTACGAAATAACACTGCCCGATGACGGTCAAACCACTTATAATTTTGGCAATCATCAGATAGATAATGTTACAATCGTCGCATATAAAATTGTCTGCACAGAAGAATCCGACCTACCTAACTGGGGAAATGGCGGAGAGAACATTACTGCGGCAACTGCCCAGAATTGGGTAGACAGCCACGATTCATGTGAATTTGAATCAGATTGGAATTTCCAATGGCGTGTAGATAGTGGCAACCCATACAATCCAGGCGATAATACTGGTGAATCTGTTGGCACCGATTGGACAACATTTGGTCTTACCGATGGAAATGGAATGACATCCACTGAAATTGATTTTGATCTCGCAGACAAATTTTGGTTCCGTGAAGTTATGCAGCCAGGATATATTCCTTTCACCTATAACGTTGCAGGAAATAACAGCAATAATGTTTCAGCCGAATTCTACTGCAGCTCAGATGTCTTAAACTATGACAACTTAGAATGGATTGATAATATGACTCCGGGCGAAACATATCATTGTGTTGCCTGGAACGTTCAAGCTCAACCGACTAAAGGTGACCTGACAATCTGTAAATACAATGATGTTGACAGCGATGGTGAATATTCCGACCTGATTGACACTCCTCTGCAATGGGAAATGAATGTTGAAGCTATGTCTGGAGTAGCGGATGGTAGTATTTGGGGTACCGGTACAAACAGCGAGACCGGTTGTGTTACGCTTGCTGATATGTGGCTCGGAGAATATCGCGTCACTGAAACAGCTGTAGACGGTTGGTCACCAACCAATCCGGTAAGCGGAGATCAATCAATAGAACTTACTGCCGAAAACCCAGATCAGACTGTTCGATTCCTAAACGAGCAGGTTTATGACCTGCATGGTTACAAATGGAATGATTTGGACGGTGATAGATATCCTGATTGTAATCCGGTTAAAGGAGCTGAACTGACAACAGCCGCTACTCCCCCGCTGGATTGTGAACCAAGACTTTCAGGTTGGACAATCTTTATTGATGAAAATGAAAATGGAATTCTGGATGGCGAGGAACAGTCAACTATTACTTCAGATGATCCGGAACACTTAGGCTGGTATTGGTTCGAAGATCTCCCAGCCGGCGATTATCGTGTCTGTGAAGTACAGCAGTCTGACTGGGCACAAACCTATCCTCAAACCGCTGACGGCTGTCACACAGTAACACTCCCGACAATGACCGAAGGTGACACCTGTATTTCAGAATATGCTCTCAATGGAGTAGATAACGCGCCTTCAATCTGTAACTTTGGTAATATTCACGACAAAGGCGATTTGACAATCGTTAAATACGATGATGATGAGAATCTGATGGCCGAAGTAGAATTCCAAATTGATGGTGAAACATACTGGACTAATGGTAATGGCGAAATCGTACTAGAAGATATTTTGACCGGCTATCACATTGTAGAAGAAATGGGCATGGATAATTATACCTTTACATCTGTAACTGGTGATAATTGCACAAACAGCAATCCGTCAGCCGCAAATGTTGTGGAAGACGGAACAACCTGCACATTCACCAACACCCGCAATACTGGTGATGTGAGTGGTATGAAATATGAAGATTTGAACGGTAATGGAATCCGTGATTGCGCAATTCCTGCAAAAAGTCTTGGAATAATTAATGTAAATGATTCCGAAGATCCGGAAGTGTGTGAACCAGCGCTCCCCGGTTGGACAATCAATCTTGCTTTTAACGCATGTTCTGAAAACAGCTCTGACTACGACTTGAGCAATGATGGAGAACTAGATCTCTCAGACGTTGCTATGATGGCGCAGTATCTGGAAACACCAAATAATCCGCAGGGCGACATGAATGATGACGGTTTAACGAATCAAGCTGATTTCAATTGTTTTTCCGCCATATACACTGACAGTTCTCTGCCGGCTATTGCTGATAAGTCTGACGTGACCGATGAAGATGGTACCTACAGCTTCAAAGGTCTGACCCCTGGATCTTACAACGTCTGGGAAACACTAGATAATAATCCTGGCGATGCTCACGGGGGTTGGATTCAAACCAGTACGCCTGTTGTCCATACCGTATTAATCGGCGCCGGTGATGAAATAACCGGTGAAGACCAAAATTTCGGTAACCAATATGTCGGTTACTGCGGTGATGAGGTTGTGAACAATGGTGAAGAATGTGATTACAATAGTAGTTATGGAGTTCCTGAAAACTACCATTGTACTCAAGAGTGCCAATTGCAGGAAGATCCTTATTACTTAGTTGATGGTTATAAATATGAAGACTTAGATGGAAATGGCACTTGGAATGAAGCATATGAACAGCCACTAAACGGCTGGGAAATCTGTTATGCCTATGAACCATTGGACAGAGTAGAAGACATTGCATTCTCATTTGACTCCTTTGCGCTCGGAATTATGGAAGATACTGATAATTGCGTAATGACCGGCAGTGGCGAAGAATGGCCAGATGGTTATTATCAATTCAAATTCTACAACCCGGGGCATGTTACTCTAACTGAAACACCACAGCCGGGATCTGGATATACCCAGACCGAACCTGTAGCCGGAGCACCTTGGGAAATAGAAATGGCGGAAAACCCTGAGTTACCGCAGTACAACTTCGGCAACCAGCCGGACTTCAGCGTTAATATTGAAAAATCAGCCAGCGTTACTACAATCGGACAAGCTGAGCAATTCGGTTATACCATTAACTGGGGATTAACCGGGATAATAACTGCTGATCAAGTTATAATCACTGACACTCTACCCGCTGATGTTTCATTTGTCTCTGCAACAGACAGTGGAATTTATGACAGTGGTACGCATACCGTAGCTTGGACGCTCAATAATATTGCTCCGGGAACCACCGGTAGCTTCGGTGTAACTGTTCAAGCACTAAGTAATGTGACTAACGGCGAGGAATTGTTAAATACCGTAGATATCTTGGGAACCAAATATCTGGAAGCTCCAGCCGAAGCCAGTGCATTAGCAGGTCCGGTACTTACCAGAATTGACCGTTCCGACACAGCAAACGCAACTGTAACCGTAGTTGTTCCGGATGTTGCCGCTCCTCTACTGCAGATTACTAAAGATGCCAGCGTGGCTACGGCTGACGCCGGCGACACTGTAACCTATACTGTAGTCGTAACCAACGTTGGCTCTGCAAAAGCGGTAAATGTCATGGTTGATGATACCCTGCCTGCCGGAATGACCTTTGTGGACGGTGGCGGAACAACTGTGGCGTTAGTACTTGGTGATATTGAGATCGGGCAGTCCAAAACAACCACTTATGACGTGAAAATAGCGGATAACGCGACGTCCGGTTCTTATGAGAACTTAGCAGTCGCTTCTGCCGACAATCATGATGATATATCGGACTCCGCGATTGTCGAGGTTGAAAACCCGGTTGTTCTGGGTGAAACCACTGAAGCGGAATTGGCACTGATCAAAACCGCCGATGTTGAATACACCAACCCGGCCGGAACAGTGGAATACACGCTGACTGTAACCAATAACGGCACGGAAGACGCCCAAAATGTCGTCCTGACTGACCAATTACCGGACGGATTCGTATTTGAAGGCACAACTGATGTCGTAAAAGTGTGGAATTTCAGCACAATCGCTGTCGGTGCAGCCGAAACCGTTACCTATAAGGCAACCGTAAACGCTAACACTACAGCAGGAATGTACGAAAACGTGGCATTAGCCAAAGCGGACAATTCCGACGATGCCGGTGCTTCTGCTATAGTAGAAGTACGTGCCGTATCGGTCTTGGGTGCGCTGGTCGATACCGGTACCACCACCCGCGACTACCTCCTGTATATCGGCGGCGTGATGCTGGTGATCTCTGGAATCTGGTTTTTTACCAGAGAAAAGAACCTGTCACACCACTCCAAGTAGGCTAGAATCTTCGGACTTTAAACACCCCCACACCCATTAATGGGTTTGGGGGTGTTTTGATTTACCGGATTAATCTACTTGCCAAAATTAGATGAAATATGGTCTAGCCTATTGACAAAAAAACTGTAAACTGTAAGATGTAGGAGCTATAAATAGTTCTTTAGGCGTTGCACATTATCATGGAGGAAGAACACGAGCTTATGCTAGTGTTTGGGGGGAATAGAAAACCAACAAAAGGTTATAAAAAAACCAAAATAAAAGAGTACTAGAAGCATACACCTTTGAAAATCGCTATATTTAGCGAATTTGTAACTTGTTGTTGGTTTTTTGTATTCATAAAAAACCTTGCAAATTAGCACATTTAATATGAAATAATTCCCTCTTGATAGGGACTAGAAACAAGAATAGTTCCTGAGCGCCTGTGGTGAGCACAGTCGAACCAAAGTCGAAGGACAATATAACAAATACTTCGACAGAGTTTATCCCGATGAATATCGGGACTCAGGGGATAATTAAAAAATAATTTACCAAAATACAATGAAAATTAATCTACTACCTAAGAAGAAAGCGGTATGGAAAATGACCTATAAATCATTCCATATTGTTGCGTTAATTGCCCTAATATTTAATATGTCTTCAGTTGGGGTATTTTTTACCCCGAATACAGCTCTTGCTGCCGAAAAAACATCGGAAACAGTTGATAAAACCACCTGTGCGGAAGGTGAAAAATGCGAAGATACCGGCACAATCCTGATCAAAAAATTCCTGGATCTGGATAGGGATGGCGTTCGTGATACCAATGAAACATTACTGCCAAACTGGCATTTTACTATTGTAAACGGTGCATATAGTACTGAAGGTGCTACCAACAGTGAAGGTGTGCTGACTCTACTTGATATGCCAATTGGTACCTACCAGGTAACTGAAACACTGCAGCCGGGCTGGACTAATACCACACCCCTGACCCAGTCAGCAGTTGTTACGAAGGACAACACAACTATTCTGCATTTCGGTAATATTGAGCAACATATTGGAAACCTCAGAATCAAGAAATATAACGACTTAAACAGTGATGGCGTCAAACAGACAAACGAACCGTATATGACCGGCTGGCATTTTGACGTTACACAAAACGGCCAATTTATTGCTGACGGTAATACCGGAGAAGACGGTGATTGGCTGATTATTGAAAACCTGCCGGTTGGAATATATACAGTTACAGAAACCCAGCAGGACGGGTGGATAAATACTGATCCGGGCACCAACCCAATCAAGAAAGATGTTAATGTTACAGAAAATACTATTACATATCCCACAAATGTGTGGTTCGGTAATGCTGAAATTCCAGGCGAATGCAAATTGGAAATAACAAAATCAGTAAATAAGACCGAAGCAGAGCCTGGCGATACGCTGGAATACACTTTGTCCTATGAAAACGTCGGAACAGCAGACTGCACCGGTGGTGGAGTACAGCTTTTTGACAATCTGGACAGCAGGCTGACATACAACGGCACTCACTCACAGGATAATACCGATCATGATATAACCTTTGAAGGTAATTTTGACGGAACTGATCCGGTAGCCAATGCACACGTGGTCAGTCCGGGCGAATCCGGTCATGTCACATTTCAGGCAACTATCACTGAAGATCTGAAGTGCGGTGAAAATAATATTCCGAATAAATACAGAATCTGGAGCAATGAAACCGGTGATATCTGGAGCAATGAAGTGAACACAAGCGTTTACAAAGAATGCTACGGATCACTGAAAGTTATCAAGCATGTTGATTTCGGTGAAGCAACACCTGATATGTGGGAATTTACAGTTCCGGGATACGGAACCCAGTCCCCTATTGACGGTCAAGATTATGTGATCTTCTCCCAGCTTCCTGAAGGACTATACTCAGCAACAGAAAGCACAATCCCCGGTTACCATCAGGTATCTTCTACCTGCAACAACGTACAGGTAAACCCGGGCGAACAGGCAGAATGCGTCTTCCACAATACCAAGGATACTTTCTGCAAAATGAATTTCACAAAATCTGTTGATAAAGAAAATGCATTACCAGGCGATGTCGTTACCTATACTCTGAATTATGAAAACACCGGCGACGCAGACTGCACCGGTGGTGGCGTGAAAATATATGATGATCTGGATAATAAATTAACCTATGTCGATAATTCTCTTACCGGTAATGAATACAACGGTAATGGCGACGGAATATCTCTGTTCGAAGAATTCGACGGCGTTAATCCGCTGGCCAACGCACATGAAGTAATCCCCGGTGAATCGGGTGTCATTACCTTCCAGGCAACAATTACCGATGATTTGGAATGCGGTGAAACCATCATCCCGAACAAAGCCAAACTCTGGAGTAATGAAACAGGGTATTTCTGGAGTAATGAAGTAAACACAACTGTCTTCAATCAATGCTACGGATCGTTGAAGGTAATCAAATACGTGGATGAAGGCGATGCAACTCCTGATATGTGGGACTTCACGATTGCCGAACACGGGACACTGTCCCCTGCTGAAGGCGATAACTATGTTGTCTTCACACAGATGCCGGAAGGATTCTATGCGGCATCAGAGAGCAATCTGGCGGGCTACCACCAGGTATCCTCAACCTGCGATAATGTTGAAGTTATCACTGGCCAACAGGCGGTTTGCGAAATCCACAACACAGTTGATCACTATGATATTAACGGATACAAATGGAACGATCTGAACGGCAACGGTGAATGGGATCAGAGTGAACCGGGAAAATCCGGTTGGACAATCAATCTGAATACTTTTGAAGGAACCCTTCTGGATTCAACCGTTACCTCAGATAATAACGAAGATCTTGGTCACTATGAATTCTCCGATTTACTACCTGGCATCTACCAGGTTTGCGAAGCGCAAAGTGAAGGCTGGTACCAGACCTATCCGTCCGAAAACAACGGCTGCCATTTTATCTACCTCGGACCAAATGCCGATAATGAAGTAATGTCCTATAACTTCGGTAACACTGGTTATGGTGAAATTTCCGGAGCAAAATTTGACGATGCCAATGGTAATCACATCTGGGATACCGGCGAACCGGGACTGGAAGACTGGACCATAGCGCTCCAATCCAGCTGTTCTGAAGTATTTGCTGACTACGACTTAGAATCTGATTCGGTAATCAACCTGTCAGATGTAAGCCTGTTTGCTGAAAAATACGCCCTAGGCAATACACTAGTTGATCTAAACGGTGATGCGGTCGTGAATAACTATGACCTTAACTGCTTCAAAAACGTACTCAGCGCGACCCCGGAAACTATGACGGAAAATCCGATCATTACAAAGACAACTGATGCTAGCGGTTATTATCAATTTACCGGTTTGGAAACAGGCGCGTACAATGTATCTGAAGTACAGCAGACCGGCTGGGCACAAACATTCCCAGAGAGTAACGGAGGCGCTTACGGACCGATTGTTATTACTTCCGGAAAAGTATCAACCGATAATGACTTCGGTAACCGAAGAATCCCGACTAAAGTAAAAGACCCGATCCTGACGATTACCAAAGATGTCAATGTTGCATTCGCCAATCCAGAAGATACTGTTAAATACACCGTGGTTGTATCCAATATTGGTGAAGCGACAGCTATCAACGTAGTAATGACCGACGTCCTACCAAAAGGATTAACCTATCCGGAAGGCGGCACAACCAAAACTTTCTCACTGGGTGACATCGAACCGGGTAAATCCGTAACCAAGACTTACGACGCAGTTGTTGGTAAAGACACTAAAAAGGGAAATTATGTAAATACCGCCACTGCTAAAGCTGATAATCATGATGAAGTATCCGACGACGCTACGTTGGAAGTCAGGATTCCTGAAGTCAAAGGTGAAACCACGCCGGAACTGGAAATTACAAAAGAAGTAAATGTTGAATTCGCCAATCCCGGTGACGTAATCTCCTACACCATTACTGTAAAGAACGTTGGCGATGGCGAGGCAATCAATGTTATACTGACTGACAGACTACCTGAAGGATTCGTCTATGACGGAACAGATGAAGTGGTTAAAGTATGGAACCTGGGCGATATGGCGCCGAATGCTGTAAAAACAATAACTTACGCGGTAAAAGTACAAAGCAATGTAACTGCCGGTGTCTACGAAAACCTGGCAGTAGTAGGAGCGGATAATGCTGCTGATAAATCAGCAAAAGCAGATGTGGAAGTAAGATTAATTTCAGTATTAGGCGCTGACTTGCCTGATACCGGAACCTCCACAATTGATTATCTGTACTACCTAATTGGAATAGTCACATTCATTCTTGGCTTATGGACAATACAGCGAAAAAATTCCGGGAAATCAATCGGAAAGCAAATAAGCGCAATCCAAACTCTCGCAAGAAAGCGGTAAGAATTAGTGCGTTTATTGCGATTGGAGTTGGGGTAGTTATACTAGCTTATCCTTTTATCCCCTCCGTCCGGTTCCTACTGTTCCCGCCAAAAATCAATCCGCAAGTAATTGATGATTCAAAAGAACTGGTTTCGGGACTACCGCTGTCAGCAGATAAACAAATCAGCGAAGACTATTCCGGCAATCGGCTAATTATTCCTAAGATAGGAGTAAATGCCAAGGTAGTCGAAGGCGAAAACGATCAGGCACTGCTTAGGGGCGCGTGGCGCATGCCACAGACCTCCACTCCTGATAAGGGGGGTAATACGGTCATTACCGGCCATCGTTTCCGTTTCCGGCCACCAAACAACACAACTTTCTATTTACTCGACAAGCTTGAGCAAGGCGACAAAATAGCTGTTGTTTGGGAAGGAAAAGAGTACTATTACCGGGTAATCGAAACCAAAGTAGTAACCCCGGACCAGGTGGAAGTGATTAACGCCACCAATGACCCGATCCTTACTCTATTTACCTGTACTCCCCTGTTTACCTCCCAGAAAAGGCTGGTTGTCATCAGTGAGCTGATCTAATCTCAGCAAAATATTACCTAAATTACAACAGTCCCGCATCCGCGGGACTGTTTTGGTTTTAGATCTTATCTCAACCTCAATTAATCGGTTCGGGGGTTGACCCCGTTAGAGGATTTCCTCTAACGGGGTTGACAAATATTTTATTATATGGTAATATTGATTGTTGAATCAAAATAACGTAATATTAAAGTACGTTAATAAATAACTTTAATGTACATGGTCAAAAAAAAGATATTAGTTATTGAAGACGAACGGCCGCTTTTAAATGCCCTTTCAGCAAAACTCCAAGTGGAAGGGTTCGAAGTAATTGAAGCGGAAAATGGGGAGTTGGGCCTAAAACTAGCTCTGAGTAAACAGCCGGATCTGATTCTCTTAGATATAATTCTGCCGAAGATGGATGGTATAACAGTACTGGAGCATTTGCGAGAAAATACCTGGGGTAAAACCGCAAAAGTAATTATTCTTTCTAACTTGAATGACTGGAATAATACCAGTTCCGCAGTGAATCTCAATGTTCACGACTATCTGGTAAAGTCAGACTGGCAGATAAAAGATGTCATTAAAAAGGTAAAAAGTAAACTTAAGTAATATATTTTTAGATCAAGCTGAACGTAATGAGTAACTTAATTAAAGATTTTGCAAATAAGGCAAAAAACCGATTAACTTATCAGTCGGCAGTGTCTTTGCGTACCGCAAAAACTTATTTTATACCACATGAAGATAACGGACATAAACCGTACATCATCAGACCGGGAGCGTTACGATTCTACAGTATAGTATTAATCATTACCAAACTGGCGGTAACCGGGTTTATGTATGCTTCTTTCCCTTCGCCAGCATACTTTTCCAGCGCATCCTCGGCAAACATTATTAATCTGACCAACAGTTCACGCGAAGCAAGCGGTCTGAGTGATTTACAGATATCAGAAAAATTAAATATTGCCGCCTATCAAAAAGCACAGGATATGGTTAAGAACAACTATTTCAGTCATGAGAGCCCTTCCGGTGCCCAATTTTGGAATTGGGTAATCGGCGCCGGATATCAGTACACAACGGCCGGTGAAAACCTGGCGATGGATTTTAATTCCGCAGAAGCGGTTCATAATGCGTTAATGGCCTCCGCAACCCACCGAAAGAATATACTTAATGACAAATTTTCGGAGATCGGAGTTTCAATAGTTTCTGGAAAGATTAACGGCAAAGACACAACTATCTTAGTCGAGATGTTTGGTAATCCAAAAGTGGCGGCAGTTGAACCAGTCGTCGTACCTCCTTCAGTTACCCCGACTACACCAAATGTTAATACTGCTGTTACCAACACGAATACGGCGCCAACTCCCCCACTCGCGCCCGTATACACCGGGGAGATTGTCAGCAAGATGAGTGATTCTTTGAATATAAAACCCGATGAAACAATTGACTATTGGGTTGATGTCAAGAACACCGGCAACACTACTTGGCTTACTTCCGGTAGTAATTTTATCGCATTGAATGTCACCGATCCTGCCGGCAAGGAAAGTCAGTTTGCCAATTCCACCTGGCTGACAAAATACCGACCAACCAAAATTTCCGATAATATGGCACCCAACGGCATCGCAAGATTTTCCTTTAAATTGACCGCACCGAGCACTACGGGAACTTACGAAGAATCCTTTCAGTTGGTTGCGGAGAATATTACTTGGATTAACGGCAGTTATTTCAAACTACCCATTACAGTAACCAAGCCAGTTATAATAAACGCAAACACTGCTGCTCCGGTCAACAAGAATATCAATACTAATCTGAACACTAACACTGCTGCTCCAATAAATCAGAATACTAACGACGCGGTTATTGAGCCGAATTTTGTCGCTACGACAAACACGAACCTGTCGATCGAGCCTACTGATACGGATGTCACGCCATTTGTTGTTGCTGCCAATAATTCCGAAGAGGCTAAAGACTTCCTAAGTTTCCTTAATAAATATTCCAATATCATATTCTGGATAGTATTAATACTGGTGTCAATCTCCTTATTGATCAATACAATTGTCAAGATCAGGATACAGCATGCCAGCACCATCATTCCGAGTCTACTAGTAATCCTCCTGGCGTCCTTAATGCTGTTTATGAGATTCCACTTCATTCAGAATATCGGCACACATCCGATTATTATGTAAACAGATAAGTGCAGATGAAAGTAGACTGCATCTTTACATTACCATTATCTCCCATGAAACAATTAAAGTGGCCGTTTTATTTATATTATTACGAATTTGATATAAATCAACGATTATTCAAATAATCTGAAGACTTGTTGTTTTAGCTTAATTTTTGCTATAATGCATTTATGAATTTCGTTAAAATAGTTCTCATTCCACTAAGCATTGCTCTGGTGGTACAATTCTCAAAGACAATCCCGGATACTTTCCGTGGCAAATTTCGATGGAAGAATATTTTGAATTACGGCGGTATGCCATCGGGCCATGGAGCACTAGTTGCTTCACTATGTACAATGGTCGGTATCGTTATGGGTATTGACACAGTAGAATTCGGAATTGCATGCGTTATGTCCGTAATCGTCCTAAGGGATTCCGTAGGGCTCCGGAGAATAATCGGTAAACAGGGCGAAGCGATCAATGATTTAAATCAGATAAATAAAAAAGTTCCTGCTTTGGAGGAACGCGTCGGTCATACTCCGTTTGAAGTAATGATGGGAGTTATGGTCGGAATCGGATTGTCTTTCCTGCTGAATTCTGTTGTATAAAGTATTTCGCGGGATTACGAAGAGGTACTGCCTCTTTTTTTGTTTTTCTTAATCTCTGTTTCAATTTCGTGCGCAATCCTATTCCCTATTCCGTCAATTTTCTGGATACCTACTAACCACCCGCTGGCATAAATATCAATCAGTGATCTGTCCAACATCCTGATTGTTTTTGCTGCTTTATGATACGCCAGACCACGGAATTTTTTCTTATCATCGGCAAAGAAAATTTGAGCCTTTCGCTCAAATTTATCGGCGATAACCTGGTTGAATTGTAACGATAAATGCTGATCGATATTATTGGCTAACATAGATACCGGCAAACAGTAAAATAACAAAAAATACTCCAAGCAGTGTCAGAAATGTCGTAACCATTACTCGGATCGCGTCTTTTACTCTCTTTTGGACAAACAGATAAATTGGTAATCCGAAAACCAGCACCCCGGATATGGATGCGCTAAATACCAACAGCATTAGCATTAGGCCCGCGGTAAAAATCTCTGCCACATTAATCATCATAGAACTCATATTATTCATAATCAGCGCAACGGCAACCACATACAGCGATTCCAATAAGCCCATTAAAATTCCTGACCTTACCTGACTTGACTCCCCTTTTAATTCAAACATATTTTTATAGTTTAATTATTGATATTTGAAAATTGATCAGCGTTCATTTCTTCCCAATCATCTAAAATATCATTCCATTTATATGCAAATATTGTATCCACAGTTTCAGTATCTGAATATTGTAATTCCTCCGACACGCCGGAACCGATCCGTTTTGATGCCAGTACTTTACGGCCGGTCACGAGAGGTTTTTTTTCTCTTTCCAGTTTAATCTTGCCAAGCGGGCCGTTAAAGATTATCCGTTCCACAGAACCCACACCTTCCATTATATCCTCCGTTACGTGTTCTTCCACATCAAATTCTTCCTTTGCATATACTATTAAACTGTCCCATTTTTCCTGATTCATAGGGTTATTTCTTATTAAATGACACCTATCAGTATTGTAGCAGAATTATGATAATTTAAAAACCCGTGTTTCATGTGGATATTTTGATCCCCTATTCAGTAAACATGGATTGCAAGGAAAGAGGTATAGACCCGAAACCAAAAACAACCAGCATGCAAACAAAAAACCGATATTCTATCGGCTTAATGGGGTCCCCAAAAATCGCAAAGCGGTTTTTGGGGAAAGCAATATTTTGAAAATATTACCGAGCAAATCAGGAGCGCATCCTGAGCAAAGGCGAAGGATAGCACGGATTTGCGAGGAAAGGGGCACAGACCCGCAACCAAAAAATTGTTTCAGAAATGAAAAAACCGAGTTATACTCGGTTTCATCGGGCCCCCAAAAATCGCAAAGCGGTTTTTGGGGAAAGCGGGATATTCGTGAAAGGTGAAATCCTGAATAATAATTCAGGATGGAACCTGAAACGAATAATCACGCGTGGTCGGGGTGGCGGGACTTGCCCGCCAAAGGCGGGTCCGCCTCTGGCGGAAACCCTTTATAACTAATGGAAATTTGAAATGTTTTGATTGGTCGGGGTGATCAGACTTGAACTGACGACCTCATCGTCCCGAACGATGCGCGCTACCAACTGCGCCACACCCCGATTATTAACAAAAACTTTTTTCGCCTAAGATGTAGCCAACTGCCCGTCCGCCACGGCTATCGCCGCAGGCGTGCCGGGCGGGCGCCACACCCCGTTATAGTTCATATATCTTACAGAATTTCACCAAATTAATCAATTACCTCCGAATCTCCTATTACGCCGGCTATATTCCTCAATCGCATCATCAATATCTTCTTCAGTAAATTCCGGCCACGTCTTGTTAATAAACATTAATTCACTATACGCGGATTGCCAAGTCAGAAATCCGGAAAGCCGATACTCACCTGACGTTCTGATAATTAAATCCGGATCGGGCAGGTCTGATGAGAATAAATTTTTACTAATCAATTCCTCTGTAATTTGAGCTGGTTTCACTTTTTGCTTCACAATTTTCTTCACCGCTTCAGTTATCTCCGACCTGCCACCGTAGTTCAATGCAATATTTAAGATTCCACGCTTATTATTCTTTGTCAGATTTTCTGCTTTGTTGATTGCCTTCTTAATCTCTAAAGAAAGACCTTTTTCAATTCCAATCACTCTAATTTGTATACCTTTGGCATGTAGGCTTTTTGTCTCATTTGAAAGCGCGTGTTTAAGGAGGCGCATTAGATATGCTACTTCTTTTTTTGTGCGATTCCAATTCTCTGTAGAAAAAGCATAAATTGTAAGAATATTCACACCACGATCAAGACACCACTCTCCTACTTTCATTGCGATATCATATCCCCGCTTATGTCCTGCGAAGGTCGGCAACCCTTTCTTTTTAGACCACCTCCGATTACCATCCATAATTATACCAATATGTTTTGGTATTATTCTTGTTTCATCGCCGGTTTTTAACGATTTTTTGGCCATATAAATCAAAAACCCATTATTATTTAGAATTATTTGCTTCTATATTCTAATATTTTTAGCAACTTTCGTCAATTGTACATAGTGATAGTTCTATTCGGAAAACTCGACTGTCTGATATGTAAAAATATCGGTATCTTTTTTCCAGGCATCAGTCGGAAGACCGGCTTTATGGCACAAACTAGAAAGAAACTCTTCCTTATCGTTGATTTCCTTCCAGACACTGGGTAAGAAAGTAGCGCTGAAGCCGTTCTTTTTCAGTACGATTCCATCTTTACCTAAATTGATTTTAGCCAACAGATCCTGATAATCATAATAAGAAAGTGGTTGCGGAACAGCAAGAATTGAAATATCTATTTGCGTTTTTTTCAGTTCATCTTCCGCAAGCGCTGGAAATCTCAAATCACGAAACGCCGCGGCATATGCCTTATCAATAATCTCCTCATACAGTGGTAACTCCGGCTCCAGACTGCCGATACAACCGCGCAAAACGCCATTTTGAGTAAGTGTGACAAAAGCCGCGCGCTTTCGCATTAAGTTTTCTGAAATTACCGTGGACACATTAATTGTCAATTTGTCATGATTCGCGAAATAGAATTCGATAGTGTCCCGGGCTAATCTAAGTAAAAACTTTTTTTCTTCACGAGTATATTTCTCCATATTTCTATTGCCAAACCCCCTCAATATTATAACCACACTCGGAACATTTGCCCTGAACAATTTCCATGTTTGTCACCGCATGCCAGTCTCTTGTGATGTTCACATGATTGCATTTCGGACAATATGTGCTCTGATGTTCACTGTCCGCAACATTACCGGTATAAACATATTTCAAACCCGCACTTTTTCCTGCACGGTAAGCCCGCAATAATGAATCCGGCGGGGTTGGTGGTTTCTGATTCATTTTATAGTTGGGGGAAAAAGCTGTCACATGCCATGGAATGGAGTTACTGACATCGGCAATGAATTTTGCTATTGAATTTAGCTCCTCGTCTGAATCGTTTTCTTCAGGGATAATTAATGTGGTTATCTCAAGCCAAATACCCATATCATGTGCTCTTTTGATGGTCCTCAATACCGGATCCAAATGTGCCTTGCATGTTTTTCGGTAAAAATCATCATTGAAAGATTTTAAATCTATATTCATCGCATCAAGGTAGGGGTGAATTTTATTCATCGCCTCTTCCGACTCATAACCGTTAGAAACAAAAACATTCTTAATCCCCTCGGTATGAGCCAGTTTTGAAGTATCATACAAGTATTCAAAAAAAATCACCGGTTCGTTATAGGTATAGGCAATAGATGGAATTTTATGCTGCAAACAATATTCTACAATTTTATGCGGAGGCAGATCTTGTCCATAATCAACCAGTTTTCCCAAGCGCAACATTCTTTCATCTTTGTCTTTTATTTTTTTCTGAACCTCTTTTGCCGATTGTGATAGATCCCAGTTCTGGCAAAAATCACAGGCAAAATTGCAACCGACCGTTCCTATTGAAAATATTTCTGTTCCCGGCAGAAAATGAAAAAGCGGTTTTTTCTCAACTGGATCAACATTTACTGCGGAAGCTTTACCATAAACCATCAGATATAAATCACCCTGGTAATTCATACGCACACCGCAAATTCCCGTCCTGCCGTCAACAATCCGGCAGTAATGAGCACAGGCAGTACATTCTACCTGATTCTGGGGTAGTTTTGTGTAAAGCTTGGCTTTGCTTAATACTATTTTATTTCTATGCATATTATTTGTCACTAAAACTATGATTCCATTGTATTTGTTAATTGAACATACCAAAATCAAAATGTATGATAGCGGGCATTTATTTCATCAAATACTGACTTGGAAACATCTTGAATTACTTTTTCCATCTCATTCACATCAGTCCCCTTAGTCATAACACAAAGAAGATATGGATGATTCGGATAATAGATTATCCCACAATCATGTAGCTGTTGGTCTTTATTATCCTGCTCCGATCTGATTCCGAATTTATTTGCAATAATCAAATCCGTAGGAAGATCATTGGCGATCCCAGAATCATAATTTGCTCTGGCCAAAAGAGCAAGCGCTTTTTCAGAATATTCCCTGTTCAAATATGAAGCGTTGTATAAAACCCTGAACAATGATGAATACTGTTTAACTGTTATATAGTCATCAGCCAAATTTTCTTCGGGATATGGGATATCCATGACGTCATGCATTAAACGTATTTCATCAAAATCAACAACATTTGATAATAAATCAAATGCGTAATTCTCTGAATTGATGATCATTTTTTCTATCAGCGCCTCAACCGTTTCACCGGCTTCTGAACCCTCCGGTACTAATACCAGCGAAAGAAATGTCGGATCTGTTTCTGCTTTTTTATACAGCGCAATCATCATCGGAACTTTTAATAGACTGGCTGGAGCAAAAAGAGTATCCTGATTCACGCCATACCAGGGACCGTTATTCAGATTCCGATAATAGACAGAAATATCATGTATTGATTCTGTTTCTAATTTAACTTTTGTCATATTAGTGACAGTATTTTCCAAAGAAATAATTTCTTTATTCTGTAACCCATCTTCCGATTCGCATTCTAAAAGCGGGCTGATATACTGATATCCGCTCTGCCTGATCTCCTGCGATTCCTTATTCTTGCCAAAAAATAAATATGAAATGCTAAAACCAATCACCCCACCGATCAATAGGAATACAAAAAGAGTAATAAAAACCTTTTTAGTGTTGATTTCCCTATATTCTTTGTTGGCAATTTCATTCATATTTTCCTATTTCTATTATATTATACTGTTTTGTCAAAATAACGTCCAATCAAAAACCCCTCGCATTTGAGGGGTCTTTATGATAATTACAATGAAATTATAACGTATGGCTCATACACACAGCATAATCATTCGTCTGACTCCAAGCTGACTGGGGAATTATTGCATGGATACAACCCGGGCCGAATTTAATTTCCTTCTGTATTTCTACTTCAGAATATCCGCCATAAACTCTGCCATATGCCAAAACCAGCGACCACGTTGCATCAATCCCCTTTCCGATACTAGTTAAATAATCCCCGACCCATTCCATCTGATTCCGTTCCTGCGAAAGTGTACCCACAGTTCTCCTGATATTATATCGGTAACGGGAAGCGTTTAAGAGATAGCGGTATTCACCACCCTGATACCCGGACTCAATTGCCCGGTCAACATCAGTTTCGTCGGTAACTAGTTTGATAGAAATATCGGAATTATAATTACTTTCAGAAACAATTAAATTATCCAGATATAGTTTTCCTTCACTGATTTCCATTGCACTATTATATTCAGGAACGGTAAATTCAATATATTTATTTGTCCAATCAGTTATCTCAAATTCATAACCGGAGTCTAGTTTTGATGCCGTATATTCATCTGAACCAAGACGGGCGATCTGACCGATCAAATCATCCGGGCCGTTACCAAGGCCTGTTCCATACAGTCTTACGGTATCGCCCGGCATCACATAGGTCTTATCTACAGATGTAAATCTGGCAGTTGTATTAACAGTGCTTGATTTATATACCACACTTTCTATTCTATCCAATGAAGCAACATAATCAAGATAACCAGATAGATTAGACCCCTTATATTTGATCCAAAACTGATAATCTGTTCCCTCGCTAAGTCCTATCATATCCCTACAATATTTTGTATCAGAAATTTTTTCATCTCCCCCTAATGAAAGTATAACAATATAATCATCTGATAATAGATCACCATGACTAGTTTGAAATTGAGGATACGATGCATCTAGATCTTCAACAACATCTGCAATTGTCCAACATAATCTGATTGAATTACTAGTCGTTTCATCCGTGTAGATATTAGTGACAAACTGTTCTGCCGCATTTGCCCGAGGAACAAAAAATAATAAACTAAAAAACACAATTACCCCGATTGAGATAAGTAATTTACCTTTCATAAGCTACTTTGTTTAATATTTAAACTAATAATCTACCTACAAATCATATCATATTTAAACAGCAACCCAAAACTAACTGCTTAACTGCCCTTCCAGTATATGAACAGCGGGTGCCGGGTTACCGTCATCTGGTTCCAATGTCAATATAAAATAATCATGGTCCGTTAAATCCTGATCTGCACTGAATGTATTCTGATACACATCATTTTCTTTAATCACTTTGCCGGTACTAATAAAGTTCTGGGGCGCATTAATAACGATCCAGCCCTCATAATAATCAGTTCCTTCCGGGTCGGGGAGATTCTCAAAGGTTGCCGACAAATTGTATTCACCATTTTCAAAGTTTGCTTTTGCTTCACCAAAACCCGTTCCCCCACTGATATCAGTGAGTAATCCTGTAAATTTATAAAGCATTTCAACTGCAGTATTTGTATATACATGTTGGACAGTATCAGTATTTGCATTTGAAACATTTAATATTGATTCTTCTTTCGGATCATTGCTAATAAATACCCAAGTCAATCCGCTTATAATAATTACCGTGATTGCTACAATAAATATTTTTATGTTTGAATGCATCTATCGCAAAATTAATAGTTATTATTTGCTAAAACCACTTCTTTCTTTTAAAGTAAGCAACCATAGATACGGCAGTAATAATGATGACGATCCACACCCCGTGATAACCGTAATGCCAATTAAGCTCCGGCAAATTGCGGAAATTCATGCCGTAAACACCCACTAAAAAAGTTAGCGGGATAAATATAGTGGAAATGACAGTTAGCACCTTCATAATCGCATTCATCCGGTTGCTGATGCTTGATAAATATATATCAACCATGCCGGACAATACATCGCGATAGGATTCAATCGCTTCAATCGCCTGAATAGTATGATCATAAATATCACGGATATAAGGGCGGGTGGTACTTTTTATCAAAGATATTTCCTCACGTTCAAAACGGTTAACTACGTCACGGAGTGGCCAGAGCGACCTACGGAGCAACATTGAGTCCTGCTTAATCTTATTCAATTTGTGCAGAGTCTCAGACGTCGGATTTGAAAGTAATTCTTCTTCTATTGTTTCAATTCTATTCCCCAATTCTTCCAAAACCGTAAAATAATTGTCGACAATCGCATCCAATAGTTCATATATCAGATAATCACAACCCGTTGATCTGATTCTCTTTCCGCCTTCTTTTATATTATTTCTGATAAAACCAAAAACGTCGCCCTCTGTTTCTTGAAATGTCGCCACCAATTCATTTTTGAATACGAAACTCACCTGCTCAGCATGAATCTCTTTATTGGAATCAAGAATAAACATTTTTACTACAATAAAAATTGTTTCATCATTCAATTCATATTTCGGGCGCTGGCGGGTATGTAAAACATCCTGAACCAGTAAATGATTCAGTTCAAATTCCTGGCCGATTTTGTTTATTTTTTGTACATCACGCAATCCAGTTACATTAATCCAATTGCAGTATTTACTTTTAATAGAAGTATCAAGTTTTTCCAAATCCTCAACATATTCTTGAAAATAGTTTTCCTCATTATAAGAAATCAACTCGACCTTAGTTTGAGTTGTTTCCTCATGCGGATGCGCAATCAAAACCCCCTCCGCGTGATCTGACTTTTTTATTGATCTCTGAAAAAATTTGGTTGGCGATATTTGTGATAATTTCATAAAACAATATTATTATTTACTATTATTTCACTATATATCTATTATACACCATTAATCGCATACTAAAAAACGAGATTTACCTTGCTTTAAACCATTAAAAACCGAAAAACTAGGAAGTATTAACATTCCGGATAAGGAATAATCCTTGGTTCAAAATTAATTATGTATTATAGGGGATTATTGGTGGCTCGTATATTCTAGGAACCTTCTGCTTTAAATCACAATATTCGTTCACAAAGCCGTCACAGTCATCGTCGTATGGGGTGATGCATAATTCTCTGGCACCCGGGTTTACAGAACTCAAAGTATCGTCACAATCCGGTCCTAAAGTACAATCTGATCCATAACCGTCTAAATCATTGTCAACACAATGTTTTTCATCAATCTGCCAATCACAATCATCGTCTAAATTATTATCTAATTCCGCAGCTCCCGGATAAACGTTAGCAGGATTTATGTAGTTACAGCTTAATGGCGCGATTTTCCCTATGTTTATATCGTGATTTTCATCTATATCCACCCGCTTAAAATAAATATTACCCATCGAAACATAAGCAATAATGTCGAAGCCATCGCTGATGTGCAACATTTCAGTGGCATACATATATGGGTCGGCAAGATCGATATTTCTCGATGCGGACCAACTTCCAGATTCAAGATCAGTCGTGTAGCTATATTTGATCGAATCAACAGTCTGGTCTGGGCCGGAAGTCCAAACTAAATAGTAATAGTCATCTTTTTTGAAAATATGAGCCGACTCTGCCTTACCTCTGCCACCGGTAACACTTATCGGACCTAAATCTGTCCAGTCAATTAAATTACTTGATTTAGCTAAACCGATAACCATTTGATAAGTAAACGGGGTTGGCACAGTAGAATAAACCATATAGTAATATCCGTCATCATCCTTGAATACAAAGGGGTCTCTACATTGGTGACGCCAATCCCCTGATTCACCCCAGGCTGTCCAACTCAGATTACAATCCCAGACACAACCATCACCAGTTGAATCATCACAATTATTGATCGGGTATCTGGTCCAAGTATTCAGATCTGAGGATGTCGCAATGCCGATTCTTTCCTTGTGCTCAGCCGGATCCGGAAGCGCATCAGTCACTCCGGTATAGAACATATAATACTTGTTGTCTTGATTATTATAAACAACTGATGGCGCCCAGACATGCTGATTATCCCAACCACCGCTAGTGGCAATGTTCAAAATCCCGGTTGCACTATTCCAATAATTCAGATTATTTCCTGATGCTTTTTGATAACCAAAGTCCATTGAATTAGCAGCGCAGGTTTGCCATAACGCACAACCAATCTCAGGGAATCTTATGTAATAACTATGTAAATAATTAGTCATACTATCATAATAAATGGCAAAATCTTGAGCAAGATAACTTGGCGGGTTAAGCAAAAATGAGTTGTATGTCGAACAATATTCACCATTTAAAGAATTATAAAATTCTTTAGTATCATTACAGTCCTGGCCAGGATCTGAATTATAACTTACAGGTAAACTGCCATTGGTACAAAGCTCAGAAGAGATATTAGTAGAAAAACCATCACCGTCCAATTCGGAATAACCGATCATACTATACCAAGCAGAACTATCATAGTCATTACAGTCGTCGCCAATTTCTGCTGAATATCCAGAAGGCAAATCTTCACCAGAACAAATATTTGTTAATAACTCAGTTGAAGAATAGTGACTGTCGCTATCTCTGTCCGGAAAACCAATCAAGATTCTCCAGATTTCTGGGTTAGCATCATCACAATCATTACCATCATATAAACAACCATTGATTATGCCGCTATAAGGATATTCCCCGCGACCATCTCCATCCAGATCATCACACAAGACTGAAACTGACAATTGCTCATTTAATATATTATTATCAGAAATACAGATATTAACTGCAGGGGTAGTCACATTTATTTCTGGATTTACAATTGCCAAAGCAAAGCCAGCAAAATAAAAAATCGCCAACATCAAGGCGACAAAAACTGAAGTCCTCATCCATAAATTAATATAGTTTATATCTTTATATTTATTCATGTTAATAAACTGGCCAGATTATTTTAATCAACATTATTTTTGAACCAGCACATTTTACAAATGCTCTGGCGGGGGTGGAAGGTATCGAACCCTCGTCTCAGGTTTTGGAGACCTACATTCTACCATTGAACTACACCCCCATTAGCCAAATTTTATTTTCTCTAAGTAACTGGGAAATGAAGTAATTCGGATTCTACCATTGCCACCGCCTTCGGCGGAAACGACACCCCCAACATTCTATTTGGTTTCCTTATGGACAGTATGTTTTTTGCACCATTTGCAATGCTTCTTGATCTCAAGTCTTTCCTTAAGAGTTTTTTTGTTCTTTTTGGAATGATAATTAATGCGCTTGCATTCTGTACATTCCATTTTTATTAGATTATCTTGTGACATCTGTATTTTCTAATATGATTAATTAATTTATATATGAAGATCTACCGAGCAAATCAGGAGCGCACCCAGGCAGTTGCGAAGCAAATGCATCGGGGAGCACAGATTTGCAAAGAATAATGGGGCCCCCAAAAAACGCACAGCGGTTTTTGGGGAAAGGGGCACAAATGCGGAAGGCGGAGTGAATGCAAATTTTGCATGCACGTAGCCTGAAGCATTTGATGACCCGTGGAGCCGAGAAGAGGATTCGAACCCCCGACCTGCTGTTTACAAAACAGCTGCTCTACCACTGAGCTA
This sequence comes from Patescibacteria group bacterium, assembly GCA_041666845.1. Classification (GTDB taxonomy): domain Bacteria; phylum Patescibacteriota; class Patescibacteriia; order UM-FILTER-42-10; family UM-FILTER-42-10; genus JAHJEX01. The sequence continues at coordinate 56,876 of JBAYGC010000003.1, forward strand.
TCTCGGCATCATTGGCGGGCAAAACAGATGCTCTGCCAGCTGAACTAGGTGGTCATGGTGGGCCGGGAGGGATTCGAACCCCCGAAGGCTAAAGCCAACAGATTTACAGTCTGTCCCGTTTGACCGCTTCGGTACCGACCCATGCATAGTTTTAACGAACCCAAACCGAGCAAATCAGGGGCACACCCGGGCAGTTGCGAAGCAACTGCATCGGGGAGCACGGATTTCAAAACAATAATGGAGCCCCCAAAAATCGCACAGCGGTTTTTGGGGAAAGGGGCATCCCGCTGAGCGGGAATGACCCGTGGAGCCCACCATCGGATTTGAACCGATGACCTTTCCCTTACCATGGGAGTGCTCTACCAGCTGAGCTAGGTGGGCATGATATTTTAAATATGCATTTCCGAAATCTGCTTTTCCATCTCAGCCAGTTTCTGATTCTCGGGATTTACTCGTTTAAGCGTTCTAAAAGTCTCCTGAGCAGTGTATTTGTCTTTAGAGAGTATACTGATTTCAATCAAATAGTCAAGATACTTGGGATTATTGGGATCCAGTTTGACCGCCTTTTTCACATACATTTTTGCTTTCTCCAAATCCCCTATTTCTTTATATACCATACCCAGGTCATGATGCGTCAGACTGTTTTTTTCATCTAGCTTCAGCGCGTGTTGCAGAGCTTCAATCGCATGCTCATAATCCTTCTGCCCAGTATAAGTCTTACCCAGATTATCATACGCAGAAATATTCATATGATCCATGCTGATTACCTGGATAAATTTCTTTTCAGCCTGGGCATATTCCTCTTCTTTGATCAATTTTTCTCCTTCTGACATCAGTACCAGCACTTTTTGCTGGTTAGTCGCCGATTTGTCGCTTTTTGACTGAGATTTTTCCTGATAATTTTTTTCCAGCTCGAGTGCTTTACGGTAGATAAACCGGAAGAAACTACCTATGATTTTGATTAACGGTCTTACCACAATCATTATTTTATCGCGCAGCCACTCAAATTTTCTGCGCAACCGCATTTCAATGATATCATCCTTCTTTTGATCCAATCGCTCCTGTGGAACAGTATCCACGTCAATCGTCGCCAGAATAGAGAACTTCTTAAAAATAATCACCAATAACACTACTGAACTTACTACCACGAGAACAAGTGCTGTAATGTCTAAAATCATTCTGGTTTAGTGACTTTTTAAATCGAGTACCTAATGAATTTCTCTATTACTATCTCCTCGCCTGATTTAGCGCTTTCTTTTATCAAATCTTCAATCGTCTTCTTTTCATCTTGAAAAAAATGTTGTTTTAACAGGCACACTTCTGAATAATACTTGTTCATTTTTCCTTCAACAATCTTTGCCATAACATTCTCAGGTTTATTTTCACCGGCAAGTTGTTCTTTGTAGATTTCCATCTCTTTTTGTTTCTCATCTTCGGGAACATCGTTCGGAGAAAGATAAGGAGGATTCATTGCCGCAACCTGCATTGCGATACTGTGAGCTAGTTGTTCATCACCACTGGATAGAACAATAATACTGGCAACCTTTTTGTTGATATGTAAGTAGCTATCTATTACATTACCTTCAATAATCTCAAATTTACCAAGCTGTAAATTCTCACCGACTTTAACGATCAGGTTGTTTCTAATTTCATCCATCGCCCAGGATTCAAAGGAAGCTAAATCTGTGGTTAACAATTTTTTCGCCAGTGCATCAGCAGCAGCAATAAAGTCAGCATTGCGGGCTACAAAATCCGTCTCACAATACAGTTCAACAACGGCTATTTTATTTCCTTCGCGGGAAAATGCGATAACACCTTCTTTGGCCTCCCTGTCCTGTTTTTTTATCGATATCTTATCACCTTTTTTTCTTAGAAGTTCTATTGCCTTCTCCATATCCCCTTCCGCTTCTTTCAGCACTTCCTTTGCATCCATAATTCCGGCACCGGTTTTTTCTCTTAGTTCTTTAATAAGTTCTAATGTTACTTCTGCCATTATTTTGATTATTCAATATTAATTTCATTTACTATTTCTTCGCCACAGGAATTGGCTTTGATGCTTTTTCCGCTACCGCGCCTTTTTCTCTCATCGTTTTACCCTCTGCGACTGCTTCGGCAATTAGACTGGTAATCAGTTCGATTGACTTGGTCGCATCGTCATTTCCCGGTATCGGATATTTGATGATGGAAGGATTAGTATTCGTATCGGTAATCGCGATTAAAGGAATTTTTTTCTTGATTGATTCTTTTACCGCTGTTTTCTCATCTTTAATATCTATAACATACACTGCTGACGGCAAAACATTCATATTCTTCATTCCTCCGACTAATTTCTCCAGTTTTTCAATTTCTTTGGTAAAATCCAGTTTCTCTTTCTTTGTGTATTTATCCAATTCACCTGATGCAGCCTGCCCTTCAAGCTTGATCAGTCTTTTTTGCAATTTGGAAACGTTGGCAAAGTTGGTAAACAAACCACCCAACCACCGCTCAGTAATAAAAGGCATGCCAACCGCTTGGGCATGTCTCTTTACAATTTCTTTGGCCTGGCGTTTTGTTCCGACAAACAGGATGCTACCACCCTTCATAACTGTGTTGCGGACATACTCCCGAGCAATATTCAGGTGCTCAAGTGTCTTTTCCAGGTTAATAATATGCACCCCGTTTCGGACCGTGAAAATGTACGGTTCCATCTTGGGATGCCGACGCGACTTCTGATGCCCAAAATGGACACCATTCTTGAGTAATTCAAGTACTTCTACCTCTTTCATCGTATTTGCCTTTCTTTCCTCTACTCTTCCATATTCTAGGCCTATAAATCCGTCCTGCGTATGCCTGACGGACAAGGGTAGGCTTAGGGCTAAAACGGCCAAATTCAGCTGTTTTAGGCCAAAAAGAGTATGTGAGATTACTTATTAATAAAGCGTAACAATAATAGCCTAAAAGCCCAAATAAAGCAAGTCATAGCACTTTTATAAAGCAAATGACCCGATATTTGCATAATATCAGGGTTTCTGGTAGGATAAAGCCGAGTTTAAGTAAATATCTATTAAAAAACAATGAAAAAAGAAGGTCATCCGAAATACTATCCTGACGCAACTGTGACATGCGCATGTGGTAATACATTCACCGCCGGTTCAACCGTAAAGGAAATTAAGGTGGAAATTTGTGCTTCCTGCCATCCGTTTTATACCGGAAAGCAGAAGTTTATCGATACTGCGCGCAGAGTTGACCGTTTCAAACGTATTCAGGAAAAATCTGACGCTTTGAAAGCAAAAGCGCCCAAGAAAAAAGTTAAGGCAAAGAAAAAAAATACAGCGGAAAAACGGGATAAAAAATAACTACTTTAACTTGCTCCCTATTTATTATTATTAAGAATAGGGAGCATTTTATTTAAAATTTAAAATGGAAGAAAAAATCAAACAACTTACCGACCGTTTCGACGAATTAGAGCGGACCTTACAGGATCCGAATCTTGCTAATGACAATAATAAGTTGCAGTCGGTTGCCAAGGAATATAATGATTTAAAAGATACAATTATCTTAACCAGAAAACTGAAGGAACTGCAAAAAGCTTACGAGGAAAACGAGGAGTTGATTAAAAATAACGACGAGCCGGAACTACTGCAGATCGCCGAAGAAGAGCGTTTGGAATTAAAGAAACAACTTGATGAAATAGAAAAGGAGCTTTCACTGGCGCTGCTGCCGAAAGATCCGATGGACGAAAAAGATATTATTGTGGAAATCAGAGCCGGCGCCGGCGGTGATGAAGCTGCGCTGTTTGCCGGTGATCTATTCAGAATGTATTCGCGCTATGCTGAGAGAAAAGGATTCAAAACACAGCTGATGAACGCCAACCGCAATGAAATCGGCGGGTTTAAGGAAATTGTATTTGAAATTATCGGTTCGCACGTTTACAGCGACCTGAAATATGAAAGCGGCGTACATCGAGTGCAGCGCATACCGGATACTGAAAAGAACGGTCGGGTACACACCTCAACCGCCACAGTCGCAATCCTGCCTGAGGCGGAAGATGTTGATATCGAAATCAAACCGGAAGATTTGCGCATCGATGTTTACCGATCATCCGGTAACGGCGGTCAGAGCGTTAACACTACCGATTCCGCAGTCCGCATCACGCACATTCCTACCGACACAGTAGTTACCTGTCAGGATGAAAAATCGCAGATCAAAAATAAGGACAAGGCAATGAAAGTCTTAAGAGCCCGTTTGTTAAAAGTGAAAGAAGATGCGGAAAGCAAAAAACGCGGCGATGCAAGGCGGTCGCAAATCGGTAGCGGTGACCGGGCGGAAAAAATAAGAACATATAATATCCCCCAGGATCGGATTACCGACCACCGCATCAAACAGAGCTGGCATGAGATCAACTCCATACTTGACGGCGACATTGCTGAAATAATCGAAAGTTTGAGAAACGAAGATCATAAAAGACTGCTGGAACATGCAAATAATTAACTGGCAAAGAGAAGCTACTCAAGAATTAGTAAATCATTCCATTACTTCTGCCACGCTTGATGCAGAAGTTTTGTTATCATTTGTATTAAAAAAGCCTAAAGAATATATTTTAAGCCATCCGGAAATCATTCTGACACAAAAACAGCAGACGACTTTGGACAAGTTAATCAAAAGAAGAACCGAATTAGAACCGGTTGCCTATCTGACGAATAATAAAGAATTTTACGGTTTAGATTTTTATGTGGATAAAAATGTATTAATCCCCCGCCCGGAGACAGAACTACTGGTAGAAACAGTACTAAAAGAAATAAAAAATGATTTAACAATTACAATAGCGGATATTGGGACCGGATCCGGCTGTATCGCCATCGCTATCGCAAAAAATCTTCCGCAAGCAAAAATAATCGCTGTAGATATTTCAAACCCCGCGCTGACTGTAGCCAAGAAAAACGCAAAAAAATACGGCGTGAAGAAACAAATCCGCTTTGTGTGCGGAGATTTATTAAAAAAACTGAACGATCCGGTAGATATTATTATCGCAAATCTTCCATACGTACCAAAAAACGAAGCAAAAAAAGAAATATCTTTTGAGCCAAAAGAAGCTTTGTTCGGCGAAAATGACGGAATGGAGTTTTTGGAAAAAATAATCACACAGTCAAAAACCAAGCTAAATGAAAACGGTGTGATACTACTTGAAATTCACCCGCCTCAAGCGGATAAAATAAGTTCATTTGCCAGGAATACATTTCCAGATGCAGATATTATTATACTAAAAGATCTGGCCAATAAAGAAAGGATCCTATCAATTAAATTGTAGAATCCTTTCGCCTATTTTCTTTACAAATATTTATTCGGTAGTATATTCCTGCGTGCTGGGAATAATGTGAATCCAGGTACTACCCCGACCCAGATCAATCTCCTGACCATTTGAGTCAAAATATCTTGTTTTAGTCGTCCGGTCGGGCTTCTTCCAAGTACCCTCAATCACTTCCCCGTGGCGGGCAACCAGCGCACGTCCTTCGCCCTGTATATCAAAAGTTAATCTGCCTTTTTCACCGATTGAAACCACCGGCGGAATCTCCACTACAATAACATTCTTTGCACGGATTTGTTGATCAGTGTTCCGGTCTTTATGTGCCACCCCTGCATTAAAACGCAAATACTCATCAGTCTCCCGATCATATTGATATTCCACTTCATAATTATATCCTGAAAAACGGATAATAACTTTTTTTGCGTCAACCGGACGGTCTGCAAGTTCCGGATCACTACTATAGATACCTAATTCAAATTGTGGCTGCTCTGTTTCAAGTCCTAAATCCCTTAATGCGTATCCCAATAATTCTTTTGAAGTGTACAGGTTATGCGGAGCCGACTGGGTGTTGTCCCGCCAAAAATATTGACCCTTCCGTAATGCATCCAAATCTCTGAGTCCTAAGCCTTGGATTGCTCCCAGAGCCTCCGGACTACCACCAGCATGTGTATAGAGCCCGTTGTATTCTGATATCCATTCCAAATAATACGGCCGTGCGGAACGCACCGGTCCTATTTTATCCGGCAGTTCTTTCGGATCAAACACAACTAAAAATCGGGTAGAGAAACCTTCTACCAGCGCTTCGTAAACAACCTGCGCCTTGGAAAGCCCGGACTGCGGACGAACGGAAGGGAGATTTTCAATCATCACCCCGACCGGCAGTAAAGAAGAATCTTCGTTAGCTACTATTCTTCCGTCGATTAATCTTGCTTTAGTTAAAGACGCCTCTTCCGTGCTTTTATTGGTATTCACAACACTGGAATTAGCGTCACCAGATGTAAAAATATCTTTGACTTCACCCGCCATGGCACTGATTAAAATCCAGCTGACAACCGCTCCGACTAACAGAAACATTCCGATAACTAACACGGGTTTTTTACTGAATAAATTCTTTAACGGATTATTACTGTTTGTATTCTTTTTTTCAGCAGTTTTGTCTTCTCTTCCAGAATCGTCAGCTTTTTTCTCAACCTCTTTTTTACTTTCAACTTTTACGTCATTTTTCTTGTCTACATCTTCCGGAATATTCTGTTGCTTCTCCTGATCGTTATTTTTTTTATTTTTCTTTTTTGTCTTACTCATTTTTTATTATGATAAATATTACAGAACGCTAGCTAAGCATAATAGAACTTAAGGTCTGAAGCAATTTCCTTAGCTTGCAAAGTTTATGATTACAGAGGCAACATGTCACCCTGATGATAACATATAAACTGCTGTGGCAGTCCTAATCCAACTAGAATTGGGCAATCATTTTTCCCGCTGGCTGCATTTCCTTCAAGGTATGAAATTAAATAATAGCCTTTGAGCGCACTACCTGATGGATAAGATATGGAAGTATAACCGTAACATAAAAGCGGGGTCATTCTATATAGTGGATCGTTTGGAGTTGTTGCCATAATCCCTGTTTGCGTCAATGGAGATAAAAAAACGTCCTTACTGCCACCCTCCAAACAACTGAGATCCCAATTGAATCCGTATATATTTGTTATATCCTCTTCCCCATAGCCCGTTGCCGTAGAATTATCCGGATATCTGCCATACCGATCATAATATATCTCTAAAGCATTTGCTATTTGCGAAAGATCAGCTTTACGTTTCACATTTCTGGCATCGGTTCGCGCGCTATTCAAAGCAACCACCGCGATTGTTGCCAGCAGACCGATTATGGCAATGACAACCAACAGCTCAATTAATGTGAAGCCATTGGGGTGTTTTGATTTCATCAAAGTAGAATAAAATTTAGTTATATTCAACTGTTCGATCCGTCGGTACTATCTGAATCCAAGTTGGACCCGGATTCAGTTCAATTTCCTTACCGTCGGATGTATTATAAAACCTTGTCCTTCCCGCCTGATCTTTTTTCTCCCAAGTCGCATTAATCATTTCACCGTCCTGGAACAACAGAGCTCCCCCCTCCCCGATTGTATCCATCGCCAGTCTTGAAGAGTCCGCCATACTCGTTTTAACATATTGGACAATAACATTTTTGGCAAACAACTGATTACCCGTAACATAGTCGGTATGCGGTTCATCTCCATCTTCTCTCAGGTAACGATTATTCTCGAAATCATACTGATAACTGACTTTATAACTGAACGTTGAATAATCGATGGTAATTTTTTTGGTTTCATTTACTCTCTGCGATGCCGTCTTTTCTTTCTTAAACAACCACGGCTCATAATCCCCATCCCCGGTAATCCCCTTGTCTCTCAGCGCGAAAGCCAGGAGTTCTGAAGACGTAAACAGCGTATGTTCACTGGCTGTTGATCGGGAAGGATCACGCCAAAAATACGCGTGTTGTCCGCCGATTTGATCCAGATTGGTAATGTTATCAATCTTCGGTATCAGCCTAATCGCATCCGGACTACCCCCTGCATGCGCGTAAAGCGGATTGTATTCAGCCACCCAATCCAAATAGTAGGGGCGGGCGCTTCTAACAGGTCCAATCTCTTTTATTTCATCATATGTCGCATATATTGCCAGGAATCGGGTGATACCGCCTTCTGCTAATGCTTCATATACCACGCCTGCTTTATCCAATCCTGACTGCGGACGGACTGTAGCAAGGTTCTCCACCATTACAGCAATTGGATAATGATTTTCCTCCCCCTTTGTGACCGGCACACCATCCAGAACGCGTGGAGCCTGTTTCCCGGTGGCGTTTGAATTTATTTCTATGTTCTGATCCATTGAACCGCCACTAAAAACAAAATAACTGATCATTACAACAAAACCTACTACCACGACAACCAGTAAAGTAATTTTAGTGGACTTTTTGTTAAAAAACTTCTTTATTTTTTCAGACATATTTTTATTTCCAGGATAAGATGGTTTATTTATCTTTGGTTTCTGCTTTCTTTTCCTTGCCCTTTTCCGCTTCAGTACCTTCAGCTTCAGCACCTTCAGCTTTAACTTCCTCCGCACCTTCCGGTACCTTGACGGTTATTTCTTCATTCAGTGCTTCCAGTTCCGCATCGGTCCTTGGCGCCTCTACCAATACGACTGCTTCATCTGGCTTGTCCATAATTGTTACGTTTTCTGGAACATTCAAGTCTTTGACGTGAATAACAGTTTCAAAATCGGTAATTTTCGATATATCAACTTCTAATTCATGGATTAAGTCGCTTGGCAAACACTGGATCTCTAAATGATCAATGCTCTTAACCAATACCCCACCCATTTCTTTTACTGCCGGTGATTCGCCGATGAATTTAATATGCACTTCCGCGGTTACCTTCTCTTTCATATTGATTTGCCTGAAATCAACGTGAATCGGCAGATCCGTTTCTGGATCAAACTGGACATCCTGCACGAGAACCTTAATCGTGCTCCCATCATCAACCTTAAGATCAACCAATGTGCTACTACCAGCTTCTTCAAATACTTTTTTAAACGTCAAAAAATCAAGCTCTAATGATTGAGTTTCAATACTGGGTCCATATACAACCGCCGGAATAATTTTTTGCTCGCGCAGTTTTTTTACGTCTTTCCCCGTTAGTGTTCTTTTTTTTGCATTTAGAATCAAGGTGTCCATCTTATTCCTTTCGTGATTATGATTACATTATTATTTATTCAGCTTTTTGAATGTGTTCAAGTAATTGACCACTTGAAAGCTCCAAATGAAGATCAAGCACATCATTGGATGTTACTTCATCACCATCTTTAAATTTCAAAACGTCATCACTAGTTAGATCTGTAATTAATCCTACCGAACTGATGCCGATTGCCCCATTCAAAACAAGGGCAACAATCGAACTGTTGCAGCTTTTGCATTTGATATGAACCAAATGCGCATCCTCGCGTTCATCCAGTATTCTCGCCGACAGCGGGTTATACTGGGTGTTGCACAGAGGACAATACGATATTAGTTTAATCCCCTCTCCCTGGAGATAAGGATCATTGGGTGATTTCATCATTCTGTATTTTTTATGTATTCCGATTATATCACAAATTTTGTGATAAAGTCAACCCCGTTTTAGACGGGGTATAAGGGTGTTTGGTATCACTTTTAGTGAAGTAATTATCCCAAGATTTGGAGGACTTCAGCAAATGGCATAATCATACCGTCAACAAGGGGTTGCAACCCCTTGTTGCATGGCAAATTGTGCTTCTCTCTATTATATTGGATGTACTCTATAGTATTCATCATTTGCTCATCACTTTCTATGGGCGTATAGCTATATTTCTGTGCCCAAAGGTGAAATTCTTCCTTGTAACCATGCTTGTGTTTATAGAGCTGGGCTGATTTTCCTTTAAACTTCCTAATAATATTGTCTTTCTCTAACTCAGTACATAACAAAATCATATGGACATGATCGCGACAAATATTATAGGCAATCACTCGCAGTTCTTCTTCGTGTACCATGTGAGCAATATATCTAGTTATCTCAACCTCATCATCATTATTCAATACCACCGGCTCACCTCTCTTTACACCAAATTGAACCATCCTTTCGCTCACTCGGCTATTATGAGTTACCCAGGTTATGTGATAAGGCAATAAATCTTCCATCTCTTTGTTTTTGATAAAACTTCTCGATAATCATACAGTCAACAAGGGGTTGCAACCCCTTGTTACTCTGGTACCGCCTAGGGGAATCGAACCCCTGTTGCCAGGATGAGAACCTGGCGTCCTAACCACTAGACGAAGGCGGCACAAAAGGCAGGGAGTAGTTTAACACACCCTGCCTTATAATTTCAAGTTTTTACAATTTCTTTCCCACTCTTTCAGCCATATCAACGAGACGGCTGGTGTATCCCCATTCATTGTCATACCAGGTTACTACTTTAACCAAATCACCGGCCACTACTTTAGTCAGGCTCAAATCAACAATTGTAGAATGTGTATTACCAATAAAATCGGTTGATACCAGCGGTTCTTCAGTCACTCCCAAGATTCCCTTATACTGTTCCGTCTCCGATGCTGCTTTCAAGGCATTATTAACTTCTTCTTCAGTCACCTCTTTTTTTAACAGGATTGTTAAATCAGAAAGTGAAACGTCCATGGTTGGGACACGAACTGCGTAGCCGTCAAAAATACCTTTCAGATCCGGGATTGTGTTTCCCGTTGCCTTCGCGGCGCCGGTCGTTGTGGGTACAATATTTTCCGCAGCGGAACGTGCCCGACGCAGATCTTTGTGCGGAGCATCAACCAGATTCTGATCAGCGGTATAGGAATGAATAGTCGTCAACATCGCCTTTTTAATCCCGAACACTCTGTGCAGCACTTCCATAACCGGCGCAACTGAATTTGTCGTACACGATGCATTGTCAATTACGCAATCTTTTGTCGGGTCGTAGTCTCCGTCATTGACACCAATCACACAGCTTTTTACTCCATCCCCTTTTCCCGGAGCGGAAAGAATCACCTGTTTCGCACCGGCCTTGATATGCAGTTCGGCCTCTTCTTCCTTTCGAAATCTTCCCGTGCATTCCAAAACAATATCCACACCTAAATCTTTCCAAGGCAATTTAGATGGATCCTTTTCTTCATAAACTTTATAGTGCTTACCATCAACCGTAATTCCATCTGCATCACCCTTTACCTTTCTATCATATGTACGATAAACCGTATCATGTTTTAAAAGATGAGCTAGTGTCTCATTATCGGCAAGATCGTTGATTGCAACGACTTCTACCCCTTTTCTTTCCAGTGCTATTTTAAAAGCTGCACGGCCGATCCGGCCAAAACCATTAATAGCTATTTTAATCATTTTTTATATATTAAGAATTAAGCTTGGAATTAATAAACTTTTTTGCCAGGTTATAAATCATCCCGATGAATACTTCCGGTTTAAGACTGGAGCCACCGACTAGCACACCGTGAATATTTTCATTATCAACAAAATCAGTAATGTTTTTATCATCAACACTGCCTCCATATAGAATCCTGATTTTTTCATCAATTGTTTTTTGCGGATATATATCTTTCAGCGTGTATTTGATCAATCCAATTGCGGAATGTGCTTCATTTGGATCAATCGCTTCTCCCCTGCCGATTACCCATACTGGTTCATAGGCGATGATCAGCTGGTTGAAACAGTCAATACCCTTTAAGGCGTTGGCAATTTCATTCATAATCACAATGTCTCTTTTGCCATCCTGGCGCTCTTCATATTTCTCACCGACGCAGATAATCGGAACCAAACCGTACTGTAGTGCTAGCTTTACTTTCTTATTGATTTCAACATCGGTTTCGCATAAATGAATGCGTCGTTCGGAATGTCCCAAAATTACGTAATGACACCCCATATCTTTCAGCATACGCACCGATACTTCTCCGGTATAAGAACCGTCCTCCTTCCAGAACATATTTTGTGATCCCAAAGATATGCTGGTTTTTGCAATCACTCTCTGTACTCTTTCCATTGCCGGATATGAAGGACAAATACCAATTTCAACCGGCAAACCTTCTGGTGGCAGACCGGCAACAACTTTTTTGGCAATTGTTTCCGACTCATAAGGAGTCAGATTCATCTTCCAGTTACCAATAACGAAAGGAAAGTTTAGTTCAGGCATATGTATAAAAAATAATAATTGATATTAGCTCTTAGCCGAACGTTAAGTTCAGCATACAATAATGGTTACCTTTTGTAAATTAATTTGACCATTCGAAATTATCAAATGCCCAGGTCGTTAATGCTTTGACTTCCTCAAATCTGGTATCGCTGGAATAGCTTCCTAGCACCACGACAATCACTTCGTTCCCATTTTCATTTTCTGCCTGTGCCACCATACAGTATCCGGCATCATACGTGAATCCGGTTTTTGCACCTTTAATATTCAGATAACTGTCGAGCAAAACATTCTGAGAAATTTGCTTATGGAATTCTTTATTATCAAGTGTTATAAAAGAATGTTCCTTGCGGGTTGTCGCATCACTGATTTTCGGCTGAGCAAAAGCCACCTTGCCCAATTTTGCCAGGTCAGCAACTGTTGAAACATTTTCCGGATTTAAACCCGTAGGTTCTACATACTTGGTATTCCCCATTCCCAGACTAGCGGCTTTTTTATTCATTTCCGAAACAAATTCTTCTCCGCTCATCCCAGTTGCATGGACCAACGCCTGCGTCGCATTATTAGCTGATCCGACTAAACTTGCGTAAAACAGATCTTCCACAGTCATATGGTCATTGCTTTTTACCTGCACCCGAGATCCTTCCAGGCCGTTTTCGCCAACACCAATCTGACCGACCTGATCAAACCCGGGGTTATGCTCCAAAAAAACAAGCGCAGTCATTAGTTTGGTAACGCTGGCAATTGAGTGCTGGCGGTTCGGTTCCTTCTGAAATAATATTTTTCCGGTATCCTTGTCCATTACCAATGCCGAACTGGAGGTAAGATAAATGCCGGAGCTGTCGGAAATTTTTTCCGGAAGCAGATCAGCGGGTACTGCTGACTCCTGGACATTTAGCTGTACAGTATTATTTTCATTTAATGAAGGCACTAACTCGCCGTTCGCACCTTGAATTATCGGTGGAAACAGCTGTCCAAAAAAAACAATTCCAATTATCAGATAGTAAACCATACTTATGCCTGTTCTTCTTTTACCTTTTCAACACTCTCTTCCTCATCATCTTCATGCAATAGCGCTTCCAGATTGTTATCGCTGTTTAACTTTTCATAATCCGGCAATTCTTTTACATCATTTATCCCCAAGAATCTCATGAAATCAAAAGTAATCCGATAGTATGTCAGCTTGTCCTTGCTATTCTCTTCACCTTCGATCAAACCCTTGATCAATAAATTGCGCAAAATCAAACTGCAATTAACTCCACGGATCATTTCCAGTTCCCCCTTGGTAACCGGCGCCCGGTAAGCGATGATGGTTAACGTTTCAAGCGACGGCTTGGTTAACTCGCCCGTTTGTTCGTCTTTCAGGTATTCTCGTACAACACCGGCATTATCGGGACTTGATACCAGCTCAAATTTACTGCCATCACGCATCAGAGCAATTCCCTGCTTCCCTCCGTTATATTTTGCCATCAGCTCATGCAATGCTTCTTCAACATCTTTTTTTTCTTTTTTTACAATTTCTGCCAGTTTGTTGGCAGTGAGCGGTTTGTTCGCAATGAATAATAGGCTCTCAATCTCCGAAGATAGTGACATTCTATTAATATTAATATTTATATGTCTTCTAAATTATTATTTTGTTCAATATATATTTCCTCAAACACACTTTCCTGCATAACAACCACTGAACGCTGTTTTACTAATTCAAGTAACGCTAAAAAAGTAACAATCACTTCTGTTTTATTCTTCGACTGAGTTAGCAAATTTTTAAAACTCAACCTGGCTTCCGTAGAAATCGCGGTTTTGATTTGAGAAATTTTTTCCTGGATGGAAACAGTTCTTTTAATCATTTCCTGTGGCAGTTTCACAATCGGCTCTATTCTTTCCAGCACTTCTTTAAAATAATCGCGTAGATCTTTTGCGCTAATGCCTTGCGGAGGATTAAAAATCGGTTCAACTGTACGGACGCGGGAAGACTCTCTGAAATATGAGAATTTCTTTTTGCCGATCATTTTCTGGATATGTTTCGAAGCATCATAATATATCCGGTAGATTTTCAACTGCTTTTCCAAATCACCGGCTTCTTCTTCACCGTCTAATTGCAGTGACGGTAATAATAACTTCGATTTGATCAGCAACAGCTTGGCAGCCACCACTAAAAAATCAGCCAGATCACCCGGTGGCAGATCCTGTACTTGTTCAATATATGCCAGATATTGTTCCGCAATATTGGCCAGTGATACTTCCGTTATGTCCAGCTCCTCTTTTTCGATCAATTGCAATAAAAGCGGTAACGGCCCCTGAAATTGTTCTAATTCTATTTTATACATTTCTGAATTTACTAAATAAAAAACCCGAAGTACGATTCTTCAAACCTGTGAATCATCTTTTCTTTTTGGTTTTGCCTTTTTTAGGAGCCTTTTTTGCCACTCTTTTTTTCTTGGCTTTCTTTTTGTTTTTAGACTGCTTCGGTTTTATAATGATATCGGACATGAATCTTTTGGCAAAAATTCCCTGAATCGGATCAACCATTTTTACATAATCTTTCACTTTCATCGCAATCGATTCTTTGAAAGAACCGGACCCCAATAAAACTCTAGTGGATTTATTCAGCGATTTATCCATTACTACTTTTGTTTTATGGATAAAACCAAACGGGGTGATTGCTCCCGGTTTTACCTTGAATACTTTCTGCATCACATTTTCTTTGGCAATTGTGATCTTTTTTGCATTCAATATTTTTTTCAGTTTGGTAAGATCCAGACGGTAATGCGCTGGCAGAACAACTAGGTAATATTCTTTTTCTGTTTTCACCAGCAATGTCTTGGCAATTTCACTTAATTTCAGTTTTAGCGTATTAGCCAAGTCAAAAGCAGTATAAACTTTTTTGTGTTCTATGATTTCGTATTTTGTCTTATTCTCATCCAGAGATCCAAGCAACTTTTTTGAAATTGGCATATTATTAATTTGTTATTATTATTTTTCTTCTACCAGATTAATCTCAATTTCAATCCCCTTCTGATGTTCAGCAATCCAATTATAGATGAAGGCCATAACAAATCCAGAAACCATCCCCATTACGTACGACATTAAGATAAATCCAAAGAATCCTGCGACACCAAAGATCATCCAGGACGAACCGGAATCGATATAACCGAACCCACCGGAAAATAGTAGCATCATTCCAAAATAAGGTACGCTCACAACGATAGAAAGTGCAACTGTTATCAAGCTGGTCATTCTAGCCAGGGACCAGGGATTAATTTTAGATACTTCGTATTTCATTTGATTTTGGATTATGAATTGTTTCTGTTGACTACCCTCTTTTGCATAAATACGGTCAGTGAGGTAAATATTACCACCAAAACACCCAAAATTATGTAGATCGCACTATTCGGGAACTGATAACTGATTACGACCATGATTTCGATTAACAAATGGAATAGCATCCAGAACGCAAACACCATATAACCGTACGTAACGACAAACCAATTGGGCTGCCTCTTTTTCACGTTAAACATATAATACATCAGGAATGTCAGCAGAAATACCGGGATAATGAAGGCGGAATGAATTAACAATTTGTACATGATATAATCCGCTTTCTGGGTTGTCGGATAGTAAATCTTTGCTTGAGAAAGCCCGGAACGTTCATAGGACAAACTTGCATTATAATAATTCGTGCCGGTTGTACCACTTGAATATTCAGAGACAATCGGGTTGGCAGCTTTATTTAAGTCAAAGATTATTCGCTCGCCAAGCAGAATAATTACGATTGCCATAATAATCGTAAATACAACACCTAGGGCAGAAACTGATTTTTGCTTTTTCTGCTTAATGTTTGCCGCTTTTGGCTTTGCGGTTTCTTTTAAAATATCTTTTGGAGTCATATATTCCCCCGTATGATTAGTTAATTTTTAAATTTTGATTGATTGTTCAATAAGAATAAAATTAAAAACGTCAGGACTAGACCAATGGCAGTCACAATATAAAATACCACTTTTCGTCCGCTGTCTTCAGTGCCCGGCGCGTTAACCGGATCATTATTGTCCGCATTTCTGAAAAAAAGATCTTCCGTCATTGCATCATATGCCATTGTACTGCTTAGTTTGGTAAGGAAATATTTATCCGCGGAAGGATTAATCCAGTAATTACCCTGGTCATTCAAAGCCAGAGCTTCTATTTCTGACTTTTTAATCCAACCCGCGTAGTCCGTATTAAAGTTTGGCAATTCTTTTTTACTGCTGTCTATAACATAAAGGATAATCGACGCTGTATTGCTGTAATATTGGTCATAAGCCAGATAATCACTGCCTGCGTAAACTAAATAGTCACCAGATACCTCGTCTGCTAATGATGAATCAAAATGCGCAAGGAACATTGTGCTATTTTCCACTGCTAACGCTTCTCCGGCGTTCATTTTATTGTAATTATCATTAATCAAATCAACAGAATTGGCAACATTATAGATCGCGAACTCATCAACAATAGAATCAATCGAACGGTTGTCGTATTCCCCGGAACCGATATATAGATTATCTCCGGAAAAATTACTGATACCAAATTGCTTGGTGCTTTCTGCGGTAAGCGGTACAGATGATCCGTTTAAGTAGAAAGATGGAAGCTTGTCCTTTTGCCAGGTTAAGGCGACTTGTTGCCAGCTATTTACATCCAGAGCAAAGTTGCCGGAAATCCAGGTATCAGTCGTATAATCCGCATCATTATATGTTGAAAGAGTATAGTGGTATCCGTCAGCTGTAATATTGGAGTTCAGATCAAAACGGAAAAGAAGGCTATTGCTGTCACCACCCCTAACTGTTGCGATGTTTACTGTCTTAGTTTCTTCAGCAGACCAATTTGGTTTGATCCAAGCTTCCAATGTTCCGCCGTTACTGCTGATCGCATTATCTGCGGTCATAGTTAACTTATCTTCATTTTCTAATAGTACCCCTTCGTTGACAACACCGGCAGTATATTCAACACCGACATTATTTTCCGGACTACTGGTTACTGAAGAAATCTTCATTGGATAAACTAAATTCTCTGTCTCAAAAGAAATGGCGACCGGCACAGCATGACCGGTTTTCAATTGCTGAATAACACTGTCCGACTGCAGGCTTTTGGTATCAATCTTCATTGCCACAAAATACCACCCGTTATCAATATAACTGTTCAATATGTAGCTGGCCGATTCCGGGTAGCTATAACCGTTATCATTCAGCCATGTCGTAAGTGCATCCTTGTCTGTTGCTGAAATTGTAGTTACTTCATAATACTCAATCTGTTGTGTGTCGATAATCGTCACCTGCTTCTCAGCATCTGTTCCGCTTAAAGGCATCCCGCCGGACATCATATTATCATCATATCCGTAGTAAATCTGGGTCAGCTGATCCAATGACGTAAACAACTCGTCTGATCCTTTAGTAATCGTCGGTTTGGACGGTGTCGGAATTACCCAACCAAAATTGTCCGCATCGCCCTGAAAGGTAATAGACACCACCATTGTTTCCACCCCACCGTCATAAAAAATAACTGCTTTTTGGGCAGTTTCTTGAACCCAATAATCAGGCTGTGGCATTACCATACCGTCAGCTGTCGAAAGCTGTGGCAGGAATAAGGATAATACGACCAATACATTGAAAATCTTTTTTAGAAACATATTTTTGAAATAAATTATTTTTTATTCTTAAATGGCAAAGACTGCTGTTCACCTAAAAGCTTCATAGTTTCTTTCTTGCCTTTTCTGGTCAGCTGCACTTCTTCAATAAACCATTTCTTCGGCGTTCTCCTACCGTAGCCGATTAACAGACCCTTATCAATCAGACGTTCAATGCTTTTTGTCACTATCCCCTGCCGGTCAATTGTCTTGGGGGCGTTTTTTTTCTTTTCATAAAACTTCAAGAGATGTTTGCGCTTACTTCTCCCCTTGATATTGAGCAAGCTTAGAAGTATATACCTTTGAAGTTGAGATACTCTCATCAATCACTTTTTTAAATTCAATTTAATATGCAGGTCATCCAACTGCTGTTCACTGACCGCTGATGGTGAGTTCATGAGCAGGTCACGATTATCACCTGTTTTCGGAAATGCTACTACCTCCCGGACATTGGTCCGGTTAAGTAGAATCATCAACAGCCGGTCAATACCCGGAGCAATTCCGCCGTGTGGAGGTACACCGTACTGAAAAGCTTCTAATAGATGCCCGAATTGTTCGTGAGCTTCTGCATTGGAAATTCCAACTAATTCCAGAATTTTTTCCTGTATTTTATGGTCATAAATCCTCAAACTGCCACCGCCGACTTCATATCCGTTTAGAACCAAATCATGCTGCCAGGAACGCGCTTTCAGCGGTTCATACTCCAGTAATGGTAAATCTTCTGTCCGCGGTGCGGTAAAAATATGATGAAACGGTACATGCTTTCCGTCTTTCAGCTCCGGTTCAAAATACGGCCAGTCGACAATAAAGCAAAACGCCAGCTCGTTTGGATCATTTTTATTTGTTCTAATGTCCGGCTTATCGTTTCCGTATTTTTCCATTGCTTCTTTATAAGTAATGCGCGGCCATGGAGAAAAGGTAATCTTTTTTTCCGGAAACAATTCCGTAACCAGCTTAGTAAACATTCTTTCCGTCAGATTCAGTATCTCATCCTGACTCATAAAAGACATTTCCATATCCAGCTGGTAAAACTGGTCTGGGGCGCGGTCGGAACGTGAATCTTCATCACGAAAACACGGAGCAATTTGGAAATACTTTTCAAATCCGGCCACCATTAGTAATTGCTTGTATTGTTGTGGCGATTGCGGTAGAGCGTAAAACTTGCCCGGATACACTCTGGAAGGAACCAGATAATCCCTAGCACCTTCAGGAGTAGATTTACCCATAATCGGCGTTTCTATTTCGATAAACCCTTCTGTATGCAAGAAATCCCTGATATATTTATTGAATTTGGAACGCATAATCACCATCTTTTTGTTTGAATCTCTGCGCAGATCCAAGTATCGGTATTTATAACGAATTTCCTCCGCCACTTCCTCTTTATCATTTTCCACTATTTCAAACGGAGGGGTCTTTGATTCGGTAAGAATATTTAATTCCAACGCTTCTATCTCAACTTTGCCGGTCGGCATATTTTTGTTGACCAGTTTCTCCGGTCGCTCATTAACCTGTCCGATTATTTCCACCACAAATTCCGGTCGAAGCTCTTTCGCCTTATCCACTAATTCATCATTGCCCGGCAGAAAAACCACCTGTACGATTCCTGATACGTCGCGCAAATCAACAAAGACCATTTTACCCATGCGGCGCGCCGATTGAACCCAGCCGTTAAGTTTTACTTTCTTGCCGATATGACCAGCAGTTTCCACGGTTAAAATGCGTTTCATATGCTATGGTTTTAATCTATTTAATAATCTCGGAAAAGGAATAGTTTCACGAACATGGTCCAGTCCGCAGATCCAGGCGACAGTCCGTTCCAGACCGATGCCGAAACCGGCGTGCGGTACGGAACCGAAGCGGCGCAGATCTACATACCATTCGAAATCTTTTTGAGACAGTTTATGTTCCTTTATTCTTTGTTCCAACAATTCGAGATCCCAGATTCTTTCCGACCCGCCGATAATCTCACCGTACCCTTCAGGAGCCAACATATCGTCACACAATACTACATTTGGATCTTCCGGATCCGGTTGCATATAAAAAGCTTTGATCTTGGTCGGATAATGAGTGACAAACACCGGCATATCAAATTGTTTCATCAGCATCGTTTCATCATCCGCTCCCAAGTCCTCCCCCGCTTTGATGTCTGAACCCAATTCCTGCAATTTTTTCACCACCTCCGAATAACGCATCCGGGGGAAAGGCGCTTTAACTTTTTCCAGGAATTTTGTATCTCTCTCCAAAAGTGCCAGTTCAGTTTGCATGGATTTTAGAATATTGGATACCACGTAGGAAACCAATTTTTCCTGTACATTCAAATTTTCTTCGTGTTGCATAAAAGCGACCTCGGCATCCAACATCCAGAATTCCATCATGTGCCTCCGGGTTTTGGATTTTTCCGCGCGGAATGTCGGTCCAAAATCATAAACCTTTCCCAGCGACATCGCCATCGCTTCCAAATAAAGCTGACCGGATTGAGAAAGATATGCCGTCTCTTCAAAATACTGGGTTGAAAACAGAGTAGTAGTCCCTTCACATGCGGTAGGCGTCAGAATCGGGCTGTCGGTCAGGGTAAATCCTTCATTTCTGAAAAATTCCCGCATCAACCAGATTATTTCATTACGCACCTTCATGATTGCTACCTGCCTTTCGGATCTCAGCCACAGATGGCGATTATCCAGAAGAAAATCAACCCCGTGTTCTTTCTTGGAAATTGGGTATTCCAGAGCCACTTGCAGTACCTTAATGTCTTTCACCTGCATTTCGTAGCCGTATGGTGAACGTTTATCTTCATTAACCACCCCGGTAACCACCACACTTGATTCCATTGTCAGCTTTTCACAGGCTACCCAAGCTTCTTCCGAAACCTCATTTTTACTGATAACCGCCTGAATCCGGCCGGTTCCGTCTCTTAACTGCAAAAAGAATATCTTGCCGGATGAGCGAAAATTAAAAACCCAGGACTGTAGTTGCACGTCCTGACCCAGATACTTTGAAACTTCCGATATACTGATTTTTTTCATCCCGTTAGAAATTATTGCCACAATATTTCTGAAATTTTTCCCCTTTTCTCCCCTTAAATATATCCCGTTTTTGCTTTTTAATTTCTAACGGGATCCATAATTCAGCCCCTACTATAGCATTTTTATTGGACAATTGCAAACATCTTAATAACAAAATACGGGCCGATCATCCCGTATTGTAGAATCCTGATGATTTACGAATTATTACTCCTTTTTACCACCCTATTTCCTACCAAAACAACTATTAAAGCGCCCAAGAAATCGTAGGTCAAATCTGATGATGTATCATACCTTGCCCCCACTCTCTGCATTTCAAATATTAAATCTCCAAAATATTCTGTTAATTCATACAACACTGTCACAAGTACTGCCACAGAAACAACATAGGTTTGAAAATGGAAATTCGACAGATTAATTATTCTCCTTTCTCTCAGAATTATAAAGATGTTGTAAACCAATACTGCGACCGCCAATGAACCAAAAAAATGCGCTAAATCATCCCACCAGGCAAATTTTGTATATAGATACATGAAATTACCGACAGCGTCTAACCACACACTCGAAGCAATTACAAAAATTACAAACCACGGCAAGGTAGTCTGGTACTTTTTCTTAATATAATTGTTTACAACCAGATATGCACCGCCGGCAATAATTGCGGTAAGCGACAATGCGATTCTACGATCAAAAGCATCATAGTCAATAATTAATTCAATGCCGACTAAAATAACAATACTTAAGAGTAAAATATTAACCAGTACTTTGTTACTTGATTTCATATTGTGTTATTAGTCAATCTGCTCTTGGAGTAAATCAATCCCCTGCTGCACACTATTCTTTGCCTTTGCTTTTATAGTATTTTTTGTAGACTCAAAACTGTCCTGTGATGTTTTCTTTGCCTGTTCAATAATCGCCTTCGCTTCATCCGGGATACTGTTTGATATCTGACCAAATGTAATCTGGTGTTTTACTCTATTCTCCTCCAACAAGCGGTATATACTTTCCAGATCCTTGCCCTTTGCCTTTGCTTTTTCAATATAAGTGTTTGCTTTTACCATCTGCTCATTAAACCGGTCAGTCGTTTCACCGATGACTTCTGTTTTTTGCTTTTGGGCCAGTACCTCTATTTCTTCCAATCTGCGGTTGGCCAGCATAATCCGGTATTCCGCTTTTTTTACCACATCAATCATAAACCATCCGCGTGCTGTTTCCCACCATGTTTTCAGAAAATACAGCGGGCTGGAAGGAACCCATTTAAGATCCGGCAGGTCAATTTCCACATTTACAATCGTTACATCATTATTGGCAATATTAGTATTGGTAATGGTCTCGGGGACAGTAATCACTTCCTCATTAGTATTATCAGACACAGGACGCAACATTGGCTCTGCCAGTACTGAAACAGGCACCAATAGAATAATTAATGATATTATTATTATTTTCATATACTTTTCAGCATTAACTGAATTAAGTATATCAGATATATGTGAAAATAAAAAAACCGCCGGATATGGCGGTTTTAATGGTTGAATAGTAATGTCCCCTTACAATTTACTCTCAATTCTTGTTACAGCTTCATTTATTTGATCAGCCATTTGTGGATCAATAATATCTTGTATTGCCTCGAATAATTCTTTGAATGCGTCTATCTTCCCCCGATCAAACTCCTTTCCTTCATCAATTCCACGCTCACACATATTCAGATAATGTAATAAATTCCTTAAGTTACCATCAAAAGACTGACTCTCTGGATCCTCTGAAGTCAGAATTGTTATTGCATCATCAATATCATTATTAGGACTGTCCGATCCAACACGATTATCATATTCTCCATCAGGATCTAATTCTTGAGATTCCATTCCTTCTCCTGGTTGTGACATTTCTCGTTCACCTGCCATAAAATTTGTAGTTAATTTTTATATAAACCAACTTGATAAGATTTTATCATAAATTCACTGATTTGTCAATTTAGTTAGTACGATTAAAAATAAAAGCCGCCAAATATGGCGGCCTTTTCTAATAAATTTTTCTATTCTCCGATATTCATTTTACTGTCTATTCTTCCTAGTATTTCATCAAATGCTCCGAGTGTTTCCGCGTCCAAATCATCCCTCACTTCATCCAAAGCTTGTCTGAATTCACTTAGTTTTTCCGGATCGAGCTCGTTTCCACCCGAAATCTGAGCATCGCATATCTGCAAACAACTGACTGCTTCATCATAATTACCCTCGTCCGTTAAAGCCTCAATTGCCCTGTCAATATCTCTGTTTGGATCAGATACTTCGAATTGCACATCATCCATTTGCCCATCCAAATCTGGCATTGTTGGTTCACCCATCATAATTTTATGATCAATGATTAATA
The DNA here is from genome assembly GCA_041666845.1 of Patescibacteria group bacterium. Taxonomy (GTDB): domain Bacteria; phylum Patescibacteriota; class Patescibacteriia; order UM-FILTER-42-10; family UM-FILTER-42-10; genus JAHJEX01. The sequence goes on from JBAYGC010000003.1 coordinate 79,935, forward strand.
CTGTCGATGCACGAATATACAATGTGGTGCGCCGTGAGGGATTCGGACCCCCGACCATCAGCTTAAAAGGCTGCTGCTCTACCAACTGAGCTAACGGCGCATGTTCTTATTTAATCAGATTTTTAATGAATTTAATCCGTCAGCGGAATCACCAACTGCCTGTCCGCCATAGCATCACTGTAAGCGATGCGTAGGAGGAAGCTAACGGCGCATGAATAACTACCTGATATTAGCAAAAAGCGCTTTAAAAAGCAAGGCTTATGGGGTAGGTTAACAAAAAGTGGAAAAAATGTAGAAAAAGAGGCTTGTTTATGGCAGGTTATAGTGATAAGATGATATAGCTAAATCAAATAAATATGGCTAAACAAAACACAGAATTAACCGAAAAAATACCCCCTCAAAACCTTGAGGCGGAAAAGGCAGTATTAGGCTCCATGCTGATCGACAAAGATGCAATTATTAAGATTGCCGACATTATTAACCCGGATGATTTCTATCAGGACAGCCATCGCCTCATATTTGAAACCATGCTGGAACTCTATAACCAGCGCGAACCAATCGATATATTAAACCTTGCCAACCGGCTTAACGAACGAAAGCTCCTGGAATCAATCGGTGGTAGAGCAAGTCTGATGAATCTGGCAAATGCCGTACCGACTGCCAGTAATGTGGTAAATTATGCCAACATTGTACAAAAAAAAGCCACATTAAGAAGGTTGATCCAAACCGCCTCTGAAATAACCAGCATGGGCTATCAGGAAACGGAAGATGTCAGCCATGTTTTGGATAAAGCCGAGCAGTCTTTATTCAAAGTATCACAAAAACATTTGCGCACTAATTTCGTTCCGATCCGCAGCGCCTTAACCGAAGCATTTGACCGGATTGACGAACTGCACCGGGAAGGCGGAAAGTTAAGAGGAGTGCCGACCGGGTTTACCCAATTGGATAATAAGCTGGCCGGACTACAGAAATCTGATTTGATAATTATTGCCGCCAGACCGAGCGTCGGTAAGACTTCCCTAGCGCTGGATATTGCTAGACAGGTTGCCACAAAAGCAAAAGTTGCCGTCGGCGTATTCAGCTTGGAAATGAGTAAAGAACAGTTGGTAGACCGCATGCTCTGCGCCGAAGCCAATGTTGATTTATGGAAAATGCGCACCGGTAATCTTTCTGACCGCGAAGAAGATGACGACTTTCCCCGCATCGGCAATGCAATGGGTATTCTTTCGGAAGCGCCGATTTTCATAGATGACTCGGCGACCGCCAATGTAATGGAAATCCGAACTAAGGCCCGCCGCCTGCAATCAGAACATAATCTGGGATTACTGGTAATCGACTATTTACAGCTGATGGAGGGTACGTCAAAAACAGAAAACAGAGTTCAGGAAATATCGGAAATAACCCGTGCGCTCAAAGCAATTGCCCGCGAACTGAATATCCCGGTTATTGCGCTATCACAGCTTTCCCGTGCGGCAGAAATGCAGTCCGGCGCATCAATCCCCCGCCTTGCTCATCTCAGAGAGTCCGGATCAATCGAACAGGACGCGGATGTGGTTATGTTTATTTACCGCGAGGTCATGGATAAAAATTCCGGCGTAGATGTGGAAGAAGACCGTAAGAATATTGCACAGGTAATTATCGCTAAACATCGTAACGGCCCGACCGGCGTGATTGAGCTGTATTTTGAGGAAGAAAAAGCCAGCTTCAGAAATCTGGATAAAACATTTGATAAAAATGAAGCATTACCCGAAGAAGAAAAAGCACCTTTTTAATCATTGATTCAAAATAAAATGTCCATGTTCAACAAATTAAAAGAAGTAAAAGATCTGCGTGACCAGGCCAAACAACTGCAGAACCAGCTGTCTGAAGAATCAGTAATGACGTCAGCTGAAAACGGAAAAATAAACTTAGTGATGGACGGCAATCAGACTGTCGTTAGTCTAGATATAAATCCGGAGTTATTGACACCTGATAAAAAAGAGACGCTGGAAAAAGGTCTGCGTAATGCTTTCAACGATGCGGTTAAAAAAATACAACGGGTAATCGCACAAAAAATGCAGGCCGGAAATTTTAAAATGCCGAATTTAGGATAGCACTATGGGAACCCTGCCACCGTCAATCCAAAACCTAATCGCTGAATTTAATAAACTGCCGGGTATCGGCCCTAAGACCTCCGAACGGTTTATTTTTCATTTGCTGAAAAGACCAAAGAGTGATTTGGAACAGATGGCAAACAGCTTGAGAGATCTGAAAGATAAAATAGCAATCTGCTCAATCTGTTATGATTTTACAGAAAAATCCCCGTGCAGTATTTGTTCCAGTTCGCAAAGAGATAAAACAACAATCTGCGTTGTTGCCGAAAGTCCCGATCTGATGGCAATTGAAAAGTCAGGTACTTATAAAGGTTTATATCATGTTCTGGGCGGAGTGATCAATCAGATTGAAGGCATCGGACCGGATCAATTAAAAATCAATGAACTAGTGGATAGAATTAAAAAAGACGGCATTAAAGAAATAATTCTGGCCACCGACCCTGACATGGAAGGTGAATCGACCGCCTTATATTTAATCCGGGTATTGAAACCTCTGGGAATAAAAATCACCAGAATCGGTAAAGGCTTGCCGATGGGTAGCAATATTGAATACGCCGATGAAGTAACCCTGGCCAATGCAATGGAAGGAAGAGGCGAAGTAAAATAAATATACAAAACAAAAAAGCGCTTATAAGCGCTTTTTTAATTTATTATTATCCGGTAATTTTCTGAATTTGTAATTTAGTATACCATTGACGATGACCCTTAGTTCTGTGATAACGGGTCTTGGATTTATATTTTACTACCATTACCTTCTTTGCCTGCTTTTCTTCCAGCACTTTACACACAACTTGAGCTCCTTTGACATTCGGGGTTCCTAATGATATTTTCTTGCCCGTATCATCGGAAACAAGCAATACATCCTTAAGTGTCACTTCATCCCCTTCTTTTTTACCAAGTTTTTCGACTTTAAGAACGTCGTTTTCCTTTACTTTATACTGTTTTCCCCCGGTTTTGATTACTGCGATCATAAATTTATTCTTTAATTAAAAATCCTCATAAGTGTAAGCTTTCCGATAGCTTCTGTCAAGACGCCCTTGAGCTCCTCTTTTTATAGATAATCACCAAAGATAAGCCCAAAATAACCATTGCCATAACCAGTACAATCAGTGAAATCAGCTTTCCTTTTGTCGATAAAAACAGGGACGTAGCCCCAAAAGCACCGGTCACTATATACAAGAAGATCACTGCCTGTCTATGTGAAAGACCGATGTCCAGAAGTCGGAAATGCAGATGTCTTTTGTCCCCCCAGAATGGTGAATGCTTTTCTTTAAAAACTCTTCTGAAAATTACCCAGGCCACATCCAAAAGTGGAACACCCATGATCAAAAGTGCGGTAGCAATTTTTGCTCCACTAATGATTGCTAAGACGCCTAATACAAACCCGATAAACGTAGAACCGCCCTCCCCCAAGAATATGCGCGCGGGATGAAAACTGTAAATTAGAAAACCAGCTAACGCACCGGCAAAAATAATTGAAAGCAATGCTGTCTCCGGCTGGGCAACATTACTCGTGAGACTGAGTGCAAATATTACAACCGCGCCGATCGTCCCAATCCCCGGTACCAATCCGTCCAGTCCGTCTAAAAATTTTGTAGTATAAACCATAACCATTATCCAAATGAATGCGATCAGATCCGCCCAAAGCGTAATTGAATAAGGAGTATTACCGATTCTGAAAACTTCCAGCCTAATCGTATCAAGTTGCAGTGTACCACCAAATGGACTGGAAATATACGGGATACCGACACCAACCGCGATGATTACCAGCCCTGCCAACGCCGGCCAGATCAACTGTAGATGCGGTTTTAACCTGTATTTATCATCCAAATATCCCCCGATCATTAACAAAGTTCCGGCTACCAGAATTCCAATGATATGTTTCTGCAACATATAACCACCCAGCATTTGATCCGTAAATAAAGTATAATAAAGCAGGACAACCGCAAAACCGATGAAGACAGCAAGCCCACCTAATAGAGGCACGGGAGTTTTTTGAATTTTTCTCTCGGGATCTGTTTCGGGATTATCCAATATATTGTTTTTGACAGCAAACTTTCTAACCAGTGGAGTAATTAATACCACGGCCAGGAAAGACAGAATAAATGGGATAATATATGAAGTGTAATTCATCGTTTATTTTTTCCCATATAACTTTCTAAGATCAGTATTGCTGCCTGCCGGTCAATATTTCCCTTCGGTTTCCTTCTGCCCGGGATATCCCTCAATAAACGCTCGGCAAATTGGCTGGTTAAACGTTCATCCTCCAACACGACAGGAATCTTAATTCTGCCTCCTAATGTATCCGCAAATCTTTTTATTTTTTCGGACTGCGCATTTTCCTCTCCGCGCATATTAACCGGAAAACCGACAATGACTTTTTCAATACTTTCTTTTTCTATAAAATCACAAATCTTCTGAATAATATTGGCAGAATTATCCATTGTATCACCTGGGAAAATATAATCCTGCTTTTCATCAGAAGTAGCAATACCTATCCTTTTATCTCCATAATCAATTCCCAAGAGTTTTCCCATATTTATTCCTCGGTTATTATTGTGCATCCGTTTTTGGTAACCACGACTGTATGTTCAAAATGGGCGGAAAGACTCTTATCAACCGTGCTGATTGTCCATTGGTCATCCTCGGTTTGTACCAATTCATCACCCACGTTGACCATCGGTTCTATTGCGATCGTCATCCCTTCTTCCAGTTCAATACCGGTTTTTGGTTTACCGTAATTAGGAATTCTGGGATCCTCATGTATTTCCTTACCCACACCATGGCCGACTAACTGCTTTACAACTGAGAATCCTTCATTCTCAACATACAGCTCTATAGCTGATCCGATATCACCGACCCTAGCCCCGCTTTTAACTTTGGCAATTCCTTTCCGCAACGCCTTTGCCGTAACATCCAACAACCTCTGTTTATCATCAGAAATCTCACCCACTCCGACCGTAACCGCCGTATCAGTACAGAGCCCTTTATAAAACATCCCGATATCCAACCCAATAATATCTCCTTCTTTCAGGATCATATTCTTACTAGGGATTCCGTGTACCACCTCATTATTGACTGAAGTACAGAGTGTCGCAGGATACGGATTGTCTTCATCGCCTTCCACTGTATAATTCAAAAAGGCCGGTACACCGCCGGCAGCACGAATCAGTTTTTCCGCTAAACTGTCCAGTTCAAAAGTAGAAATACCTGGCTTTGCGGCGTTGGCAACTTGATTTAATATGCCTGCCAGAAGTTTCCCACATTCTTTCATGATTGCTATTTCTTCCGGAGTTTTGATGATTATCATTGTTTTGCGAATTCACTGTTATTTAATTTGGAAACAATTTCATCTGCCACATCTTTGATCCGCTGCTCACCGTTAATCCTAATCAGCACGCCTTGATTCAGATACATGTCCAACACCGGCTCCGTATCGTGATGATATATTGCTAGCCTTTCTTTAATTACCGGCTCCGTATCATCCTCCCGATGAATCAACTGCCTGCCACATTTATCACAGACACCTTCTTTCTTCGGAGGATTATATTTAACGTGATATGTCATCCCGCATGAACAGATTCTCCGTCCAGTGATCCTTCTGACTGCTTCTTCATCCGAAATAGCAATTTCTAATGCAACATCAATTTTTACAATTTCATTAAGAAACTTCGCTTGTACAATATTGCGTGGGTACCCATCGAAAACAAAACCGGCTCGGGCATCAAGCTCCATAAGTCGTTCCGCTACCAGTTTATTGGTAATATCATCCGGCACAAGTCTTCCATTCTTAATGAATTGCTCTACAATCTTCCCCAAGTCTGTCCTCTTCTGAATATGCTGGCGGTAAATATTACCGGTGGAGATCCAAGGTAGATGAAGATCTTCAGCGATTATTTCTGCCTGAGTTCCCTTACCTGAACCCTGGGGGCCGAAAACCACCACTCTTTTTATCAAATTATTTGATATTATCATATATTCATTATAGAATCTCTTCTCAAAAAAGAAAACCCGAGGTTATTCCTCGGTACTGTCCTTAGATCAGAATATTTGTTTATTAAAACCCTTCATAATCACGCATTACGAGTTTTGACTCAATCTGTTTAACAGTTTCCAATACAACACTTACCACGATTAACAAACTAGTTCCGCCAAGCACCAATGATTTAATTCCGGTAGCAGCCTGGATAATAAAAGGTAAAACGGCAATCGCGCCAAGAAATAAAGCTCCGGTTAACAGAATACGGTTCGACACATATCCCAGATATTCAGTAGTTGGTTTTCCCGGTCTGATCCCAGGGACAAACCCTCCCTGTTTCTGCAGATTTTCCGATATCTGATCAGGATGAAAAATCACTGCTGTATAAAAATATGTAAACGCCACTACAAAAGTAAAATACGTAATTCCGTAGAAAAGCTGGTTATTAAATATGTTAACAACCCACTGCGCAAAATTTGCAATCCAAGCGGTATCTGATCCGATAAAATATTGAGCGATAATCGGCGGAATCAAAACGATGGAAATTGCAAAGATAATTGGAATAACTCCGGCCTGATTAACACGTAACGGGAGATGGGTGCTAACCCCACCATATACCTTATTACCCCTGATTCTTCTTGCATAAGAAACCGGGATATTTCTTTGCCCCTCAGTAATAATAACCACTCCGGTAATGGTAATGATTCCGATGACAATAAATGCTAAGTATGTAAATATCTGACTTGGATCAAACACGGCAAAAGTCTGCTGGATTGATCTGGGCAGGGCGGCAACGATACCGGCAAAGATTAAGACTGATATTCCGTTCCCGATACCCTTTTCGGTAATCAATTCTCCCAGCCACATTAACATTATACTTCCGGCCGTAATCATAATTATTGCCGATGCCCACTGGAAAGACGTTAAATTGCCGATTATTCCCTGCGCAGTGGCGCCTACGGCCGACCCTCCGGTTCTTTGTAGAATAGTAATAGTGCTATAAGCCTGCAATGCGGCTAAAGGCACTGCCAGCAGTCTTTGGTATTGATTAATTTTCGCCTGACCCGCTTCACCATCTTTCTGGATTTCCTGCAAGCGCGGAATGATCATTACCAATAATTGGAAAATAATGGAAGCCGTAATATAAGGCCCCAATCCAAGCATGACCACTGAAAAGTTTTCCAGCGCTCCGCCGGAAAACATATTCAAAAGACCCAGTACCTGATTGGAACTGAAAAAATTCTTTAGGTTTTCAACATCAACTCCCGGGACTGGAACATGTGCCGCAATTCTGAAAACCAAGAGCAGACCTAAAACATATAGGATCTTATTCCGGATATCTTTCACCTTCCATAATTGGAGCACTTTTTCAAATGCGGACATGCCTTATTTTCCTTTTTCTTTTTTTTCTTTTCTTTCCTGCTCTATTTTTTGTTGATGAGAAGGTTGGCGCTCAATAACGATTACATTACCTCCTGCTTTTTTTATAGCATCTTCTGCTGTTTTAGAAAAGCGGTGGGCAGAGACCGTTACTTTCTTTTTGATTGATCCGTTACTCAGAATTTTAATGCCAGGATAGATTTCCGGAACCAGCTTAGCCTTCAAGATCTTAGCGGGTGTAATATTTGCACCCTCCTCAAAAGTGGCATTCAACTGGCCCAAATTTACAATATGCATTTGTAGTTTAAAACTCTTGAATCCTCTGGTTTTGGCAACCTGTCTGATAAATGAAGGTGCTTTTTTACCATGATGGACCGCTTTGCGTCTGCCACCTGAACGGGAACGCTGTCCTTTCAATCCCCTTCCGCCATAAGTACCACCCTTACCGGAATCACCGCGAGCGATTCTTTTCCGTTTCTGTTTATTAGAGTTCTTTAATTGTGAGAGTTGTAATGTCATAATTGATTATGATTTTTTTAATTGTTCTATTTCCTCTTTCGTTCTCATTTTCTTCAAAGCCTGAATAGTAGCACGAACATTACTTATCTTGTTTTTAGAAGCAAGCATTTTACTGACAACGTTTTTAATACCGGACAATTCCAGTACCGCTCGAACCGGTCCGCCGGCAATAATTCCCCTACCTTGTGTTGCCGGTTTTAGTAAAACCTGCGCGCCACAATTTTTTTCCAGCACCACATGAGGAATCGAGTCTTTAACAATTTTTACAGTGAATAAATCTTTCTTGGCCAAGGTAATCGCTTTGTTTACAGCCGTTGCAACATCCGCGCCTTTACTGACGCCCATTCCCACCTTACCCTTACGATCCCCGACAACGACACAAGCTCTAAAACGCATACGTTTTCCGCCGGCCTGAACCCTAGTTACGCGAGTAATCTCGATAACTTTCTGGTCAAATTCATCCTTTTCTCTTTCTTCCCTTTTTGGAAATCTTTTTGATGTATTTTGTGGCATTGACATGTATATTGTTAGAATTTAAGTCCGCCTTCTCGGGCGCCTTCCGCTACCGCTTTAACTCTGCCGTGATATCTGACTCCAGCTCTGTCAAAAACAACTTCCGTTACTTTCTTTGCAACCGCCTGCTGAGCAATCAGTTTACCGACTTCGCGAGCAACATCAACTTTCTTTCCGGACTGTTTCGCTTTTGGCAGTTTTAAATCATTGGTGCTGGTAATTGTATTACCGGCCTTATCATCAATAACCTGAACATAAATATGTTTAAGACTCCGATGCACGGCTAAACGTGGTCGTTCCGCGTTGCCTTGAATCTTAGCGCGTGTACGAGCCTTTCTTCTTTTCCTTGTTATTCTTTTTTGGATCAGTATGTTTTTCATGATTCTTCCAAACAATTAATATTTCTAAATATTATTTCTCTGAGCTTTTAACAACTTTGCCAGCTTTTCGGCGTATCTTCTCATCCATATATTTCATTCCCTTACCCTTGTATGGTTCAGGTACTTTAATATGTCTTATTTCAGCGGCTGTCTGGCCGACTTTCTGTTTATCAATACCGGATATGGTCAGTACGTTTTTTTCAATTTTTCCTTCAATTCCCTCCGATAACTCATAATTCACAGGATGGGAAAAACCGACATTCAATATCAAATTCTTACCGTTTATTTCCATCTTGAATCCGACTCCGTTTAGCTCCAGCTGCTTGCTGAATCCTACCGTCACGCCGGTTACCATGTTTGCAATCAACATCCGGTATAAGCCCCAGTATGCCCGGTCGGTTTTATTGTCGGGATTTTTTACTGTAACAGAAATCTGATTATCAATTTTCTCTATTTTAACCCTGGAATCAACTTCTTGTGTTAACTCCCCTTTCACACCCTTGATGGTCACTACTTTATCTTCAAACGTGAAAGTAACGCCGTCAGGAAGATTTATTGGTTGTTTGCCTATTCTGGACATATTCTTGTTTAATAAATTTCACAAATTACTTCCCCGCCGATCTTTCTCTTTTTTGCTTCTTTATCGCTCATCAATCCGGCTGAAGTTGAGATAATCGCCATTCCCAAGCCGTTTAATACGCTTGGCAACTGCTGATATTCGGCATATACACGTCGACCCGGCTTACTGACTCTGATCAGACTCTTAATTATTGATTCCTTATCAGGAGTATATTTTAATTCAATGCTGATCGAGGCAAAATTGCCTTCTGTCTTTTCCACTTTTCTGACATAGCCTTCTTTTTCCAGAATCTTTGCAATTTCAAACTTAATCTTAGAAAAAGGGATGATTACTTTTTCTTTTCTCAACGGAACTGTATTTCGGATCCGTGTTAACATATCTGCAATTGGATCTGTGGTAGTCATAGAATACTAATAATAATTACTGTTTAGATCAATATTTTACCAGCTT
>JBAYGC010000004.1:0-79370 GCA_041666845.1 Patescibacteria group bacterium
CGACACACAAGTGTGTGTCGCGTAGGGATGAGAAAGCCGCAGCGATGTGCGAGTTCTCGCCAGAGGCGAGAGGCGAGCACCGCGAGGCGGGGTCGACCGCGATATTCGTCAGAATATCGACGGATGACCGAATCCCTCTCTCTCCGCCAGCCTGCGCTCCTAAAGGAGCTTCGACTGGCAGGCCAATTACTTTAGCTTTTTACCCACTATAGCTTTAACTAAGGTGAACAACTTACAAATCAATAATTAATATTAAAGGTATGTGGTTCGTTTATGGACTAACCTGTAAGGATAATTCTTTATATATCGGTTCTACTAATAACATAAAGCGTAGAATTAAAGAACATCAGCAGGGTAAGAGTTTAGGAATTAAAGGAAGACTTCCAGTAAAATTATCTTTTTACATTGCCATAGGAAGTGAAAAAGTTGCTAGGAGTTTAGAAAAATATTTAAAGAGCGGGTCGGGTAAAGCTATCATTAAGAAGAGAATTTTAGGTGACGAAGCTCATTAGAGCGCAGTTACCCCCTCTCTCTCCGCCAAGAATTTTTTTATAGAGATCAATAAGTGAATATCTATGAAACCTGCTGAAATATCATACGAACATCATTCTTCTGCAGATAAATCATTTGAAAATCTTACTTCAGCGGAAAAGTACATTTTTAGTGTATGTGGAGAAATTATTGCGTACAAAAGAGGCAGGGTAGATAATGTTAAGCTCTTAGAATTAAGAGAGAGAGCAACAGACCTTTTTACTAAAATGAGGGCTGTTAATCAAGCAGAACAAGATGATTTTAAATTAGTTGCCGAAGCTGATGTATTAAGAAATGAATTTCAGGAAGCAATAGATAATGAGAGAACAAATAAATATATTGATATTAAATTAGATACAAGCGGAGACGAGGATATTGCTAATAGATTGATTAATGAACTAGGTGATTCTGAAAACGTCGAAGCATTTTTCGAATGGTTCCCTCCCAACCCTGACGATGATCCATTTGGTGATGTAACTGGTATAATTATTACTCGTCAAGAAAGTACTGAGAAATTTATTCTATCATTTAACGAAACATTTAGTCATAAAAGATTTGCAAGCATAGCCCATATCAGAGCATTTTACAGTACACTTGATTCAAAAAATGCTGAACTAAAGGAACACGAGCATGATGGGCATAATATAACAGAACTTTGGTTGAATATGCGAGATTTATCTCTAAATCAGGTTAAAGAAATAATAGGAAGTTTTATGGAAATAGTAAAAAGTAACCCACGTACACCAATAGAACAATAGAGTCACATATTCTGAATTAAAATATAAAAATACCGTCAAACAGTTAAATCTGCTATAATAGAAGTACATTTTACTATTTATATTAAATGTATGGATCTAGACATTAAAAAACCAAGCCGGACACCGGAAGATACGTCCTCCGCTCAAGATGTCGGCGACACCCTGTTGCAATGGAAATTTCCTGAATACGAAGAACACGAAAGAGGAATTGCTTGGTATATAATTGCCGGTTTAGTGTCAGCAGCATTCTTGACATATGCTATTCTGGTGGCAAATTACCTCTTTGCATTAATTGTCGTAATTGTTGACATGATAATCTTGATTCAGATTAATAGAAAACCAGATCGGATTGATTTTAAAATTACCGATGAAGGATTAATAATTGGCTCTTCTTTTACACCCTATAGCAATATCAGCAAATTCTGGATCATCTATAATCCGCCAAAGGTAAAAACTTTATACATCAATTATAAATCAACAATCCGTCCGGATATTACCATACCGCTTGAAAATAAGAACCCGTTGCGGGTACGTGAAATGTTGCTTAAATATATTGAAGAAGATTTGGAAAAAGAAGACGAATCCAATAGTGAACAAATCAGAAAATTGCTTAAATTATAAAATTCGCATTATCAAGTAATAGATTTTTGCCCTGCTAAACCATGCGGTCATAGCTCAGTTGGATAGAGCGTAGGATTGCGGATCCTAAGGTCGGAGGTTCAAATCCTCCTGACCGCACCATTATCGTATTATGGCAACAGAATTATCTACTCCCATATCAAATTTTCCGACAGTAGGTCCCCGTACGGCTCAACGCCTAATAAAACTAGGAATTGAAACGGCAGAAGACCTGCTTTTTTATTTTCCTTTCCGTTATGAAGATTACAGCAATATATCAATCATCAATGAAATTCAAAATAATCAGACAGCTACTATAAAGGCAAGAGTTGATTTGATTCGTAATAAGCGTTCACCAAGAAAAAGAATGATTATTACCGAAGCCATGCTTAGTGACGACACCGGATCAATAAAAGTGGTTTGGTTCAGACAACCGTATCTTACTAAAACCATACTGCCTGGTGATGAACTTTTTCTCTCGGGAAAAATTGAGGGTGATTTGTTTTCATTTCAAATGATTAATCCGGTTTACGAAAAAGTAAAATCCATCCCCCTGCATACCGCCCGACTGGTTCCGGTTTATCCCACCACCTCCGGAATTACCCAAAAACAGCTGAGATTTCTGGTAAATACAGCCCTATCTGTCGCTGATCATATTACTGATTGGTTGCCAATTTCAATAAAAAGAAAATACAACTTTCTACAACTTGCAGAAGCGTTAAGGCAGATTCATTATCCTAGAACAAAAACTTTGCTGGAGAATGCCCGCGCGAGGATTGGTTTTGATGAGCTGTTTCTTGTTCAGCTGGGGGCGCTGAAGATTAAATTTGATCTTGCTAAAAAGGAAGCGCCGGCAATTAGCTTCCAAGAAAAGGAAACAAAGTCATTTGTCAGCAGCCTACCTTTTGTTCTGACTGAATCACAGAAAAAGTCCTCCTGGGAGATTATTAAAGATTTAGAAAAACACCATCCGATGAACCGGCTATTGGAAGGAGATGTAGGTTCCGGCAAAACAGTTGTTGCCGCCATAAGTATACTTAATTCCACATTGAATGGATTTCAAGTTGCACTGATGGCGCCGACTGAAATATTGGCGCAACAACACTTTGACACGCTTAATGAACTTTTTCAAAAAGAAAAAGGAATCAATTTTTGTTTACTGACCAGCCACACGGTAAAAATCGGCAAAGGAACAATAATCAAAAAAACGGACTGTCTGAAACAAATCGGCTCCGGTAAAATTAATGTTGTAATTGGTACCCATGCCATAATACAGAAAAACGTTTTCTTTAATAACCTGGCTTTTGTGATTATTGACGAACAACACCGGTTCGGTGTGAAACAACGGGGAGAAATGAAGATAAAGAATCCAAAAAGCATCAAATGGACCCCGCATTTCCTTTCCATGACCGCTACACCTATTCCCCGCTCTTTGGCACTGACAGTTTACGGTGATCTGGATTTATCAATAATCAAGGAACTACCAATAGGAAGAAAGCGGATTTCAACCAATATTATTCCGAAAATAAAAAGACCGGCAGCCTACGATTTTATCGAAAAAGAGATCCATAAGGGAAGACAAGTTTTTGTCATCTGTCCGTTAATCGAAGAATCCGATAAGCTGGGTGTCAAAGCGGTAACTTCCGAATATGAAAAACTGAATAACAATATCTTCCCGAATATTGCGATTGGCATGCTTCACGGGAAAATGAAGACCGATCAGAAGGAAGATGTGATGAAAAAATTTCTGTCAAATGAATATAAGATATTGGTGTCAACATCCGTCATTGAAGTGGGTGTGGATGTTCCAAATGCCACCATCATGATGATCGAGGGAGCAGAACGCTTCGGTTTGGCTCAATTGCATCAATTCAGAGGCAGGGTGGGCCGGAGTACACATCAGTCCTATTGCTTTCTTTTTACCGATCAGACTAGCCCGGATGTGCAAAATAGGCTAGGAGCCTTAGTAAAAAGCCATGACGGTTTTGCCTTGGCGGAAAAAGACCTGGCGCTTCGTGGGCCGGGAGAGGTCTATGGCAGCAAGCAGTCCGGCTATTTTCCCAGTTTAAAAATTGCACGCTTAACCGATTACGAACTAGTAAAAAAAGCCCGCGCAGAAGCTGAACTATTTTTAAAGAGTGACCCTCATTTGATCGGAAATCAGTATATACAAAAAAAGATCGCTGAATTCACTAAAAATATTCATCCGGAATAATTCATTTAGTAAAAGCAATCTCCGATGCTTCTTTTATGCTTTTGACGTTATAACAGTCCGCATCCTTGTGAGTTTTTACGTTATTGGGAATAATTATTTTGTTATAGCCGAGTTTTGCCGATTCTTCCAGACGTTTTTCAATATTAATTACCGGGCGCACCTCACCCCCTAGACCGACTTCTCCCATTACTGAAAGCGTATTGGGTAAGGGAATGTTTTTTAATGCGGAAATAATAGCAAGACATACAGCCAAATCAGCGGATGGTTCTTTTATTTTCACCCCGCCGACAACATTGATATGAATATCCTGATCACCGATTCTCAACCCCATGCGTTTGGTCAGTACCGCCAATAACAATTGCAGTCTTTTCTGATCATAGCCGGAGGTTTTTCTTTGCGGGTAGCCGAAACCGGCCTTGGTCACTAACGCCTGTACTTCTACCAGAAACGGCCGGCTACCTTCCATAATACAAGTGATCACCGAGCCCGGAATTTGCTTTGCCCGATCCTTCAATAACAGCGCAGAAGGATTAGCGACTTCCGCTAAACCGTTTTCCTTCATTTCAAATATGCCAATTTCGGAAGTAGAACCGAAACGGTTTTTAATCGCCCGCAATACCCTCAGTGACTGATAACGGTCGCCCTCTAGGTATAAAACACTGTCCACCAGATGTTCCAAAGTGCGCGGACCGGCCACAGCGCCTTGTTTGGTAACATGACCGACAATAATAATTGCTATTTTGCTTTTTTTTGCCACCTCCAAAAGCTTAGCCGTAACCGCTTTAATCTGCTGAAGACTACCGGGCTGTGAACTGATTTCGCTTGAGGTGAGTGTCTGTATTGAATCGATTACCGCCACCCGCGGTCTTTTATCATTCAATGTTGCACAGACCATTTCCGCATCTGTTTCTGAAATAAAGTGCAAATCTTTAGCAGTAATTTGCAGTCGATCCATCCGCTGTTTAACCTGTTCCGCCGACTCTTCTCCTGATACATAAATTACGGTTTCATTCTGGCTTATTTTTGCGGTTACCTGCAGGACAAGGGTTGATTTGCCGATTCCCGGATCACCACCCAAGAGGACTACGGAACCGGACACCAGTCCGTCACCTAGTACTCGGTCAAACTCCTTAAAACCGGTCTTGAACTTAAGCGTATCCCCACCCTGAATATCATTAAACGAAATAGTTTCCGCCAAAGGCGATAGGGGCTTTTCACTGATTGAAGCGACATATCTTCCCTCCACAATAGTACCCCACTGCCCACATTCAGAGCATCGGCCCTGCCATTTCGGGTATTGTGAATCACAGTGTTCACAAGTAAATATTTTTTTTTCTTTACTAACCATTATTTTTAAGAAGAAAAGACTTCCCAAATATGGAAGCCACAATTAGATGCGTAAAGATTATTTATCTAATTCTGATTCAATTAGACTTTTTAAATCACTATAACTTACCATACCGCTTACTTCCTGATCATTAATGAAGTAATATGGCGTACCATCAATTCCCAATTCCGCTGCCTGATCAATACCTTCCTGCACCAGAGAGGCGGTTGCCCCAGAATCCACACAACTGTTGAATTCATCCAACTTTAGACCAAGCCCCTTTGCTAAATCAGATATCCTCCCTTTGTTCAAGAATTGGTTGTTTTCCAAGAGTAAATCATGCATCTCCCAGAACTTTCCCTGAGACTGGGCACAACGCCCGGCAAACGCCGCGTTAACGCTTGAGGCAGTCGGGACATCTTTCCATACCAAATTGACCTCGTCAGGATATTCCACCAACAATTTATTGACAGTCTTATTCATAGATTCACAGTTAGTACAACCATAATCACCATATTCAATAATCGTAACCGGCACATCAGCCTTGCCTTTGATCGGGTCGGTATCCAGTACGGTCGGCACATAAGATTTGATCGAAACAAACAAATCATTTGCAATCACTCCTCGTTCTACTAAAGAAAAATCGCTGATTGATTCCGTAGTTTTTAACGCCGAACCACGGTATAAGGAAACGCCAAAAAGCACAATAATCACGAAACCCACTAGACTCACAAGACCGGTTATGATTAATAACTTCGGGGAATGCGCTGAAATTTTCTCTTTTGTTTTAATTCCAGAAGAAATATTCTTTTCAACTTTTTTTATCGCCATTTGTCTTTAATTATTTTAACCTGATGGAATTAAGCTCGCCCGTAATTTTATTGGTAAAATACAGAATTCTATCATCCGGAGAAAGATATATTTGATCAATAACGTAACCACCCCCATCGACATTTGAAGGCGTTGCCAGTTTGGTCTTTGCTCCTGTAGTAAGATCAACCCGATAAATATTATCATTTATTGAGTCGGCTAATTCTGGATACAGACCGCTTCCCTTTTCGAGTCCGATCGGAACACCGCAGTACAAAGCACCGCCGCCGATTGCACATTTGCTGGGCCAAGTTTTAAGTCCGGTATTAATCGTATTGGCACCCGTGTTATCACCACCAACCTCCGCGATTTTTAATTCCGGATTATAGTCTGTAGTTGCAGAATAGGTGCTGTAGATCATCTGCGTACCTGTTTCATTCCACTTCCCTTCAAACCCCCTACCCTGTACTTCTAACGATTTGAAATTTTCACCGTTTTGTCCGACAAAAAACACATCCTGCGCATCACCTGTGGAAGTTTTTCTGAATGTCGCAACCATTTGACTGGTTGGAGACCAATTTACTTCAACGTCACTGCTTTTATCACCCAATAATTCAATCTGCCTCATTGCCGTGCCGTCAACATTGGAAACTCCCAGGAAATTGTTATTGCTGTTTTCGTCAATATATTCAAATCCCAGCTGTTCACCGGTAGCGGAAAATTTTATTTCATTCAGCTCTTTCGGCAGGGTTATCTGGCTTTTGGCATCAAAATCATAAACAATATTCGTGCCGTCCGGGAAAGTGATAACCGCTTTATTCCCGGTCGGAGACCATTCGACACTTTCGGCATCAGGAAAAAGATCCTCAGTCAAAAGATTCTTAATCTTGCCATCAGAAGAAATCTGATAAAACTTACCGGTTTCTTTGTCATAAAACCGCAGATTCGTGCCGATCACTTTCGCCGCCTTAATATCACCATCGGCTACATTATTGGTCAATGTGTTTCCACCGTTGGCGATCGGTGATAATACTGGCAGACCGGCATTCGTATTAATATTCACATTCTCAACCGGGCGGTTGACATTCTGGTTGGCAATCGGCAGTTCACCGGAATTAACGATTACCCCGTTGATATTCACCTGGCCCGGACCGGGACCCACATCACCACGAAAAAATATCACGTAGATTAAATAGCCCATGAAAATTACAATTGCGACAAAACCGATAATAATCCCCGTAATTTTAAGAATACTTTTATATTTCATAATAATTAGTGATTGCTACTTGATTATAATTAAAATGCACATTCCATATTATTCAATCTTCCACAACCGGCTTTGATTTGGGATGCCGTCAATTGAGTTCCATCCTTATGTGTATAAAAATCGCCATCATTTGTAACATAGCTACATATTGCTTCATCAACTGTAAAATCACCAAACTTTCCATTTATTACGCACCTTTCCCCCTGCTGGTCACCGCCCGTGATTGGTACTTTAGGACATGATGTACCAACATTCCATGCCTTATCCGCGAATTTCCAAAATACCTTCCCACATTCCATAGAAATAACACCGGTGCTAGTAGATGTTTCAAAATCCTGCTGACTTGTTATCGCGCCATGGTTCATAATCTTAACCGTCTTCACCTCTTCCGCGGTAAACATGGCCGGCGTAGTATTGGTGCCGACTACCTGGCAGATATCATCCGCATCATTATTCCAAACACCGATACATGTATCCTGTTCTGCCGCATTGACGACTTTGGTTGTTCCACAACTTACAGGCACAATATCACCGTCTGTTTTTTTTGTCAGCTCGGTATCAAAATCGCATTTCCTGGTTGCCTCCCCGCCAATCGTGAGATCATCAACAACCGGAATAACCAACGGCTGCAGTGAAACAATATTGGGGTTTATGAAATTTAAAATCATATAGGAAGTTAGCGCTAATACTAATCCAAATACTGCGCTCATTATTTGTTCCTTGGCACCGCTGATGATGGAAGTATTACCGGCCGCGGTAATCCATTTGTATCCGGCAATAACCATCATTGCCGCCGCCAAAATCCCGGCTGAGGTGACAAAAAATTCATAAAAAATCCTGATATACTCCCCCAAATCATCCACTGACTTCGTGTCCCCAATCGGGATATTCAGCGGTATCGGTGCGGCAGAAACGACCAGTGGGAAAAATATTATACCCAATGAAACGATAAATATTTTGAGAAATGACTTATTCATAATACTATAGTCAATAATTTTGAATTATCTTTTTCTTTTACCTTTACCAATTTGTTTTTCAACTTCATTAAGCTTTTTTTTACGTTCATTGTTCTCCCTGACCGCTTTTATCCAGACATATAGTACAGTGATCGACCAGGTTGGTACCAAATCAAGAGTTGGAATTATTTCAATAAGAGCAGCGATCCATAATAGTAATTTGATTTTCCATGTACTTCTGAATAATAGAAATATTCTAAGTGTAATTACCAAGAATATATCAACAGTCCAGTCAACCCATGATAACAAGCTGAGCGTCAAAATGTCAGTCGCATCTTTAATTACCGCAAACAATAACGCAATAAAATAAGTTGAATCGCGGTGATTATTAATTTGCTGTCTTAATCTAATACCAGTCTTTAATGCTTCAACAATTGCTTTTGGAAGAGAACCGCTTTCAGCAACATTAGCCAGTGATTCTAGGTTATTTTTTGTGATTTCGAAAGCGCTATCTTTTTCCTTTTCATTTTTTGATTCATTTCTCTGCTCGTCCAGTTGTTGTTCAGTATCATTTTCCTCTCCTTCTGAAATATTCAGTGGCTGTTCATCACCCTCGCCATCCTCTTCGTTTTCATCTGAATTTTCTTGATCGGACGGAATATTATCCAAATTTCTTTGACCGCTCAATCCGTTGCTGTATTCAGGGATTATCTGACCTGTCCTGGCCGGATTGTTTTGTCTTCTAATCTTTGACCTTCGCATCAGCCGATTCGCTCTCGATTGCTGTTCTTCATTAATGTCTTCCGGTAAAGCATTAGCGGGTAATTCTTGCACAGGAGAACCGAGATTGACTATTCCACGCGATACCTGTCTTTTCTTTTGATACTCCTTTTTTTTGTTATTCAGTTCTCTTTTCCTGTCTTTTTCCGTCACCGCCTCTCTTGTATCTCCTCCACCCACTTGAGGCAGATCAGGTACCATGTCAGACGACTGGTCAGTATCCCTGATAATTACTTTAATTTTCGTTCCACCGTCATCAGTCGGCTGCGTACTGGCTGAAAATCCTTCTGAAGAAGCGGTAGAAGCCCCTGGTTGATTTACTGGATTTTGTGAAGAACTTGCCCCAGCATCCGCTGATTGGTCAGCATTATCAGCATTTACTTTAATATTATTTTCAGTGTCTTTAACTGTCTCAGATCTTTCCATTTTTTTACACTAGATTAACTTAATTACAGCCAGTCTGCCTCATTGACCTTCCATTCATTATTTTCTAAAATAAATTTCAATTTTATATTCTGGTAAATTATTTCTGAATCCTCATTTAATTTTGTCTGATTCCGTTGTGTCGATACTGTGAACTCCGCCTTGCCGGCGTCTTCATTTATCAAATCAGTCGTAATACTGAGCGCCCTAGTGGTTACGCCGTAATACGCGTCATCAGGGCTGGTTTTTGCCTGTTGCTCTGCCACATAATTTTCCGCCCACTTTTTTAAACTGGTCGACATGTATATTCCAAGCTTTGTAATATTCTCAAAGTTGCTGTCGGAAGAATAACTGCCGAATCTCTCGGCAAAGTTCCGCGCAATCGGCTTCAACAACGTTTCTACGCTGGCGTTAACGTCTGAAGTTGGGCTGTTTGTATTGGAAGGTGCGCTGTTTGAATTGGCATTACCGTTCGTATTTACAGCTTGGTTAGTATTAGCATTACTATTGGTTGTTGCGTTGATGTTTGTTGCCGAGTTGGTATTTGTCCCGTCTATGCGCTCTTTGGTAAAATAGACAACGGCAAATATGACAATAGTAGCCACTATAATTAGTGACATTAATACAATTAACACTAATTTTAACTTTTTATTCATACGGGTATTGATTTAAAAATTATGATTCTGTTTGGTTTGCCATTTCCGCTTCAAACTCTTTTTTGGCATCTTCAATTTCCAGAAGCTGACGCGGATCGGATGTAATCAGCTGGTCTTCAGTATATGAAGCGACAATTTTTATTGCTGC
Source organism: Patescibacteria group bacterium (assembly GCA_041666845.1). GTDB lineage: Bacteria > Patescibacteriota > Patescibacteriia > UM-FILTER-42-10 > UM-FILTER-42-10 > JAHJEX01. The sequence goes on from JBAYGC010000004.1 coordinate 10,490, forward strand.
GTGTTTTGCGCCCGCAAAAAATATACCTTCGCCTAAACCTGATTCAATCAATAAATATTTTTCTCCTTCCGTCAGCATAAAAGTGTTTACCAGGAGATCAATGCCGGCCGGTGATTGTTTCAACAGAAGCTGCAGAGATGAGTTGGTAACAATCGCCTGCCCATACGGAGAGCGCAAAAAGTCATTAACATCCTGCGTGATTGTCGTGACTCCGAGGTAGTACTTACGGCAGCGTTTTACCAGCGCATAAATAAACTTCGCCGAATCTTCATTCTGCATCAGCCACCAGGCTTCATCAATAACCAGCACCCTTTTTTTCACTTCGGAACGGACAATATTCCAGATATAGTTAATAATCGTGTAGATTCCGATCGGTCGCAACTCATCCTCCAAATCGCGGACGCTGAATACCACTAGCTGATTCTGTGTATCAATATTGGTCGGGCTGTTAAACAACCCGGCAAACGTACCTTTGGTATATTTTTTCAATCTTTCCGACAAATCCGCTCCGCCTTCCATGCCCAATAATATGTCTTCAAAATCCTGCATGATCGGCGCCTCAATCTTGGTCAAATCCGATTCTGCGGATATATCCTTCTTCGCATAGGTTTCGATCAAAGCACGGTCTACTAATGAGTCTTCAGCATGTGTCAGATCACCGAGCATTAACCGCACCAAACCTTTAAGGGTAATTACCGCCGAACGAATGATATCCGCCGGTTTATCCCTGCCCGAAACCGGACGTGGCAGGTCAAACGGATTAATCTTGCTTTCGGAGTTCAATGAGATATCAATATAAGCACCGCCTACTGCATCGCTTAAATGTTTATACTCCATTTCCGGATCGATAATAATAACCTCCGTACCAAGCATTAAGCTTCTGAGTACCTCCAGTTTAACCGCGTAGCTTTTTCCGGCACCGGAAGTGGCAAATACGACCGTATTGGCGTTTTGCAGACTGAAGCGATCAAACAGGATTAAACTATTATTATGTCGATTGACACCGTACAAGATGCCATTGTCTGATGTAAGTTCGGAAGAAATGAAAGGAAAGGATGAGGCACAAGGGGATGTATTCATATTAAATGTGATATACAACTCGTCATTACCGATCGGCAAAGTTGAATTGAACCCCTGTTCCGACTGGAACAAAACGCGCTTGGAATAAACAAGTTTGGAACCGAAGATGGACTCGATCCTTTCCGTAATCCTGTCGAGTTCCTTTGTATCGTCCGCATAGGCAGATATATATAAAGCATATTGAAAGAATTTTTCCGTGCCTTGGGTTATTTCATCCCGGAGCATTTCAATATCTTTCAATGCAGTCTCTCTTAGGGGATCACGCGGAGCGCCTTTTTCCGCATCAGAAAGTATCTGCGCTTCCAGGGCACCGACTTTGTTCTTTAACTGTTTCAGGATTGCCTCGGGTTTTACCGGGTAAAAATACATGGCGATATCCATCGGAATATTCAGATTGATCACCGGAGCAAACCAGCCAACGCTGATATATCTGGGGTAAGTAACTACAAAGACAGTACTGACAAATTTGGTGCCGAGCTGGACATAACGCGCATCAACCTTAAACGCTGAAGGGGCTATTAAATCACGGACTGAAACCACACCGCGCTGGAAAGACCTTTCCGCTTCAAGAATTTCTTTTTCTTCCTGAGCGAGTGTCCTTTCGCGTTCAGCTTGCTTCAAGGAAGACGCTTCCTTTTTTGCCTCTTCTTCGTCTTTGATATCCGCCTTTTTGAATAGTTGAACCATATTTTTCCTTTTTATTTTTTATCGTCCTCTTCCATTGAACTAGAATCTTCTTCCACCTGAAGCTTATCCAAATCAACTAACTGCTCCTGGCTAAAAACTTCTGGATTATATGTATTGTAGAAAAGCTCTATGATACTCTGGGTATCCAGCTGTACGGATTTCAATCCGATTGAAGATAGACCGTCAGTCACATAATCCACCCTTTTGAACAGTTCGGTCCGATATTTATCAAACTTTTTACGTTTTAAATGAATGACTGATGTTGGTGATAATACCTCCTTCAATCTGGCAAAATATTTTTTTTGTTTATCCGAAATCGGTGAATATGGAACAATAACATAAAATCTCTTGCTCATAATATCCGCGATCTCCACCAGCTCTTTAATGTATTGCTGATACTCCGCCGTCTGCATCCTGAGCAGTTCATTGGACTGCTCTTTTTCTACTTTCTTCAGCCGGTCCAGGTATTCTTCAATATTCAATTTCCTGGATTGAATTACAATTTGAATGGAAAAATCAAACGAATTAAGAAACTGGGTATAGCCCTGAATAACAGCCACCTGCTCATCTTCCGATTTCAATGCGAAATTGATAGAAGAAACCAAAATAATCGCCCTTAGGGTTCCATCTTTCATCGCAACTACGTTATCTTTAATCTCCAAAATATCGAGATGACTCTGTGTGGAAGCTTTTGGTTTTTGTCCTGCTAGCTGGTTAGAATGCATATTTGTTTTATTATTTAAGCTTAAAAAACGCTGTCCTCATCTTCTTCTTTAAACGCCCCGCCGGTATCAACCACTAGGGATAAGCGGGTCAATTTTGAATTCGTTACAACCATCTTAGGCGGAACAACCGCTACGGTTTTGATCGGACCTTTATGAACAGATAACCCCTTTTCTTGGACTACTGTTTTATTCCAAATCTTAATTTTCGGTTTTCTGATAGTGTATACAATATTCAAAATAAAATAGTGGAACGCTTGTCCGTTAATTCTCGCGAAGGCAACAATACCGGCAAATCCAAACGTGAATAAAGCAATAAATATAAACAGTACAAAACCGAAAATCTTATATTCGATGAAGATAATACCAAACGCAATCAGGAAAATTACAAACTGTCTGACCGAAATAGGTCCGATGATTTTGTCCTCAACTTCGATAAACTGTGGCACCACAAAACGCATATAGGCTAAAATCTTAATTGCTTATTTAAATCACCCACCGCTTCAAATTCTTCATCCGTCAAATATGAACGGCCGTCTATTTTTCTGCTGGAAATCACTTCCTGTACCGACTTTCCTTTGTTCATGCCCTCATTGCCGATATCAAGATAGATTTGATAGATTTCCGATTTTTTCCACGCCTGGATCGCTTCTGATTTCTTGGTAAATGATTCCTCCTCCAGTAAATCAACCTTCTCCTTTATCTTTTCTATCGCCTGGTGGGGATTTCCTCCTAAGCGACGAAAATCAACCAAATTCAAACTTCTGATTTCCTCAATCGGCCCCATCAATCTTGTTGGTGTTTTAATATCTACAATCTTCGGCCGGGCATCAAATTCCGGCAATGGCCGCTGGATTCTCGGCAGGATCGGAATTCTTCTTTCTACCACAGGGACAACCGGAGTAACCGGCTGGCTAGATTTTGTTTTTATTTCATTTTCCAGTTCACTTTTATTTTGCTGATGTAAATTGAGCACCGCTTTTTTTATCTGTTCATTGGCAACTGCTTTTCTCATCCTCTCCTGCTGCTCTTTCTCTTTTTCCGCCTCCTGCATTTTCATCCTTTGCCTCATTTCGATTTTCTTAATCTCCCCTTCATCATGAAAACTCATTGCTTTTTCCGCAGTTATTTTTACTATCTGTTCAACTGTTGCCGGATCAAGTTCCAAACCACCGACTTTTTTTGAACGAACCAACAATTCTCTCAGCTGAACGGATGTCCGGATATCCCGCAAACGCGATGTAATAAGACTTTCAAATCTTTTTTGCATCAGCTCATCGGAAAAACTGACCCCAGCCTGAACTGCAATTTCTTTAACAACCGTACCATAATCAATCGCCCTGGCGGCTGATGATACTTCTTCGTTATGCATCCTTTTTACCTCTTCCTCATCCTCGACATCAAAGTAGAAACTGGCATTTACCCCTTTACCAGGGATCATTCTGCTGGCTAGCCCGGGCTTTAATTGGGAAGCCGTAATCTGCTGGACACCCTCTTGCTTTTCAGAAGCTGGTATGACCATCTTTACGTTCACCGGTTCTTGTTTTGGGACTGCCTGGGAAAAAGGAGCAGATTTCACCGTAGAAATTGGAATTTTTTTTGTTGCTAATTGGGCAACCGCCTTTTGGATAACAGAAGGATCTATCGCGGCCGGCTTCGGGACACGGGCAGTATTTACCGGAGCAACAACTGTATTTTCTTCGCCTAATAGTTTAGCACCATTAACATAGCTGAACTGACCTTTTTGGTCCTTAATCAAAATCCTGGCGCCTTTTAATATTTCCTTTTCCTCATTATCCTTTTTGCCGCTCGCAACATTCAAAGATATTGAGGGGTTACTTTTGTTTTTTTGATCCTCCATTTTATTTCAGTGTTGTTATTGGTCTTGACTGCGTAATATATATTTTATTTTTTTCTATCGCCCATTCAATATCCTGCGGATGCCGATAATGCTTTTCAATTGCTTCACAAACTGTTGCCAGCTTGACGATTTGTTTGCCCGTAAGTTTCTGCCGCTCTTGTATTGCCTTTGGCACCTTAACTTTTTTTATTCCCTTAGTTCCGGCCTGGACAATCATTTCTTTTTGCTCGGAAATATTGACATCCAGGATTGCTTTCTCTTTTTTATCAAATACATACGTATCCGGTGTAATCTGTCCTGAAACTATCGCTTCACCTTGGCCATAACCCGCTTCAATCACCATTTGATTCCGGTCATTAGTTACCGGATGGGCCGTAAAGGTGACACCGGACACTTCGGAATTAACCATTTTTTGCACCACCACCCCCACACTGACTTTGGTTTTATGCAGTTTCTTTTCAAAACGATAGAATATAGCACGCGGAGTAAATAATGAAGACCAGCATTTGCGCACAGCATCAGTCAAATTGGCACAAGTTACAAACAAATATGTTTCCAATTCCCCTGCCCAGGAAGCCACTGAGGAATCCTCTGCCGTTGCTGAGGAACGGACAGCAACGTATTTGGTCTTCAATTTGTTAAAGGATGTTATAACTTCCTTTGTAATATCTTCGGGAACGGTGAAATCATGAATCAAGTCCCGAATAGTATTGGATACCCGATCCACACTGTTAATGTCATTCAGATTGACTTTCTTTAACAGTGCATCTATCTCAACATCCAGATCGGTTTCCGCTAAGAAACGCTCAAAAGTGCTGGAAAGTATTACAAATCCAGGCGGAACTGGCATTTTTACCCTGGTCATCTCCCCCAGTTGTGCGCCTTTCCCTCCTGCTTCCGCTACACTCTTTCTATTTAATTGCGAAAAAGTTTTGGTAAATTTTGCCATGAAAAATCTTTTATATTATAGCATAACTCATAATAATTCACAACATTACATACAGGCGCAATTACACCCCGCCTGCCTACGACCGAAGCCGTAGGCTACTGGCGGGCAGGAATCGCGCCTGTTCCCTGGCCATTGACCCCGTTAGAGCATTTGCTCTAACGGGGTTGACAAATCTACAAAAAAGGTATATAATCCTGTGTTAATTAACCTACTAAAAGCAGGTCTAAGGCAGGCAGTTTTATTGGATTGCGTTAGTCAAATAAAATAGCGTGCTTTTGCACATGATTGCCCATTCGAAAACAATTGAGGAGTAATCCTCATAACAATACATTCACTACGTGAAGACGTGGTGAAGCAGGAGTATCCACTCCCCAGCCAAGGAGTTCGTGATGGAACAGTTAGTTTCGCAGATCCTGGCCTGGATCCCCGTAGGTGCCACCCGCGTCTCTCTGCTCGGCCGGCATTCGCTGTCCGTGCAGATCGGACCGAACGATTCCCGCACGCTCTCGCCCAAGGGCATCAAGCTCTGCCACGAGGTGAGCGACTTCTACAACCGACTCGTCCGCGAACTGGAAATACGCTTCGGTGGCAGTGCTGTTTGTTTCCGGTCCGAGATGGCGCGTTCGTTCTCGACCGTCTGGGAGATCTTGAATCCCGACCACATCATCTGCGACCCGCGCCTCAACCTGCTGGCCAGCCTGAAGAAGATCCAGGGTGGCGAATGGTACAGGAGACGGAAGATCGCTGGAAGATCCGACGTGGCGATCATTTCCGATTTTCTAGCGGCCGATCTCAGTGTCGGCGAAGACCAGCCGTTCGGAGAAAATGCCTTGAACTATCGGGAGTGGGCTACCGAACTGGATAATGACACCCGCGTACGAATCACCTTCGCACACGAGGTGGCCTGTTCCCTGGCGGCCCACCCTTATCTCGACTCCGATGTCGAACCCGGCCTGTCCGAATGCCAGGCTTACCTGTTCTGTGTGGACGACGCGGGCAATGTCCTACACGTGATCAAGGTCACCCCTCCGGCTACCCTGTAGCCAACTCGCTCATTCCTCGCTTTTCGAAAGGTTCCCATTCACTCTCACGAATGCTCGGAGCCTTTTTTCTTTGGTAAGAAACACCCGCAAGCGCGAATTGCATTTACTATTCAAAAAAATAATGGTTGATTTTTTTGTCCAGATGTGTTACAATAAGCATATTAATCACCCAAACATGAATATCGAAATAATCCGTAATGTAATACTGGCAATCGGTTGGCCAGTTTTATTTGTTTTCAGTCTTTACATATTTTTGATTGGTAAAAAGGTTTATTCCGTGATCAAGGGTTCTTTGGTCGGGAAAATTACCAAAGTGCTAATATATTCAATGCTGATTGAGATGTACAGTCTGGGCATCGTCAGTACGATGTATCTTTTTGAGAATGCTAAAGGAGTATATGTCGTCCTGCCCGTATTTATTGTCTGGGGTTTTGTCTTTGCCTGGAGCATTAACACAATTAAAAAATCGAGTGATTTAACCAATAATATTACAAAATAATTAACTAATAAATTTATGTCGCTAGAACTTATGAGAAATACTATATTATTCATTGGATGGCCGATATTGATCGGCGGCTCAATCTACATTTTTGTCAAAGGCAGGAGCGTTTACCAACTGGTCAAAGGATCGTTGGTCGGTAAAATAACCAAAGTTCTGGTTTATACCATGCTGGTTGAGATGTATTCACTGGGAATTGTCAGTACCGCTTATATGTTTGAAAATGCCAAAGGAGTTTACTGGGTACTGCCGGTATTTACCGGGTGGTTCATTACTTTTGTTTGGTCACTGAAAACACTAAAATCTGCTGGCGAGGAAGCCAAAAAAATTACCCAAGGATAAAAAATTATTAACGTTAAAAAAATGGCAAACGGTGAAGAATACAAAAATATAATGAGCGAGATGATTAAAAAGCAAATAGTCATCTTAGGGCCGGATATTGCAATTATGAAGGCAAAGAATGTTACCGAACTGACGATCAACCCGGATGGAGAGGTAACAGAAATCAACGGAGAACCGCAAGTGGCATTACAAAGATTAATTGACGAATATGTTGCGCTTTCGGGTTTAATTGTCAAAAAGACAATGGAACCTCTATTAGCAAAATATCCTTCAGTAGTAGTTGAGCAAAAACAATAAATCTCAATAGAATTATAGAATTCATGAATCAAACAAATGTAATGTTGATATTTATTTTTTCAGTTGTTATTGTTGCAATTGTTATTAGTTTTTGCATTTATATCAGAAAATTACGTGGTACACTAAAAGCTGAAAGTGAAAAAAGAGAATCAGAAAACAGCCGGCGCATGTATGAGCTGTCAATTCTCAAAGAAATCGGGGAAAGAGCCGGTTATTCATTAAATACTCAAAGGATTGCCGACATTATCACCGGTTCTTTAAAGGAACTAATTGATTATTCCACTACCTCCTACATCCTGGAAGATTCTCAAAAGAAAGAACTGCTTTTTAAGTGCGAAGTTGAAGAAAGCGTCAGCCCGAAATTTGTAGAAGATGTAAAGAGCAGAATGGTAGCGGCGCTTTCGATATTAACCGACCAGAATTATCAGGAACGAAAGATTGAAGAAGTCGTTGCGGGGACTATTTTGGACGATGAGAATAATGAGCCTTTGAGTTCATTTTTTAATATTCCGCTGACCGTAGGTGACAAAGTTGTCGGTATTCTGAACGTGTCCAGCACTAAAACTGGCTTGTATAAAGAAGATGAGATGACCATCCTGTATAAAATAACCGCACAGGCATCCAATGCCGTTACCCGTCTACAAGACGTATTGGACTCCGAGCAGAGCAAACTGAACGCCATGGTGGTCAGCATGGCTGACGGAGTATTGATGATTGATAGAGAAAACAGGGTATATGTTATTAATCCCAAAGTTAAAGAACTACTGGGGATAGAAAGTGAAGAAATATCCATATTTGATATTATTGAGGCTTTTGAGGGCAAGGTGGATTTCAGAACCAAACTTGAAGAGTGTATAAAACTGAACCGTCAGGAAGTGGTTGAAGAAACCTATCTGCAACACCGGTACATCCGAATTCTGTTCTCACCAGTCAAAGATAAAAACAAAGAAACTTTAGGAGCTGTGATTATTCTGCATGATATTACACATGACAAAGAACTGGAAAAGGTTAAAGAGGACTTCACCAGTATGATGGTGCACGATCTACGCTCTCCTTTGAACGGGATCCGGCTGATTTCTGAAATGCTACAGGATAAGAAAATGCCGAAGGATCAGTTTTTGCAGTCGGCAAAGATGATTCACGAAAGCACTACTAACATCCTGGAGCTGGTTAATGATTTACTGGACGTTGCCAAATTAGAAGCAGGTAAATTTATTGTCGCTAAAGAAAAGGGTGATTTGAAATCGGTAATTACCAGCAGGATCAATTTCTTTCAGGCTCTCGCTAACGAAAAAAATATAAAACTTGATTCCTATTGGGAACCGGATATTGAACAAATTCCGTTTGATGAAAAAGAAATAGTACAAGTTTTGAATAATCTCCTGTCCAACGCAATCAAGTTTACCAATAAAAATGGTAAAGTAACCGTACAAACACTGCTCCTAAAAAAAGATGAAGACGTTAATAAGAAAGCGGATGCCAATAAAATTAAATGGTTTATTTCGAATGCATCCCCTGCTCTGATGCAGAGTAAAAATGATTTGTTAATCTGCGCCGTCACTGATAACGGCAGTGGCATTGAACAGGATAAAATTAAAAAGCTGTTTAATAAATTCCAGCAGGTAGAAAGCGGTAAAAAATCAGAGGTAAAAGGGACAGGGCTGGGTTTAGTAATCGCCAAGGGCATAATTGAAGCGCATGGTGGCATGGTTGGTGTTGAATCCGTAATGAAAAAAGGTAGTACGTTTTATTTTACATTACCATTAGAATAATTTATAATACAAATATGGCAAAAAAAATATTAGTCATCGACGATGACGATGCAATCCAACAAGTTGTAAAATCTGCCCTCCTTTCCGAAGGCTATGAGGTAAGAATTGCCGATGATGGCAAAGAGGGTATAAAAGTAGTTAAAGAATTCGAACCGGACTTGATAATACTGGATATTATAATGCCGGTAATGGATGGTTTGGGGTTCTTAAAAGAAAATAAAAATAAATCAATTCCAGTCATTATACTGACTTCTCTGGGCAAAGATGATAATGAGCAGAAATTTATTGATCTGGGAGCCAAGCATTTTCTGCAGAAGAGTATTGTACATATTGATGATATTAAACAAAAAATTGCTGAGGTATTGAAAGAGAAAAGCAAATAGCAAATTGGGTAAATTGAAAACCTCGGGACAAACCCGGGGTTTTATTATTGATCTTTTTTTATTGTTCACCCCCACACTGACTTTGGTTTCGTGTGGTTTCTTCTTATAACGATAGAAAATAGCACATAAAGTGAATAATGAAGACCAGTATTTGCACACATCATCAATCAAATTGGTTTTAGTAACAAACAAATATGTTTTCGCCCTCCCCCTTCAGCCATTGACAAATATGCAAAAATGGTATATAATCCCCTGTTAATTAACCTGCTAAAAGTAGGTCTAAGGCAGGCAGTTTTATTGGATTGCGTTAGTCAAATAAAACAGCGTGCTTTTGCACATAGTTGCCCATTCGAAAACAATTGAGGAGTAATCCTCATAACAATACATTCGCTGCGTGAGCACGTGGCGAAGCAGGATCCCCCAAGCCAAGGAGTTCGTGATGGAAATGGGACAGATGATCCAAATGATCTTTTCCGCGATTCCCGACGGTACCACCCGCGTGTCCTTGCTTGGTCGGCATTCGCTGTCCGTGCAGGACGGGCCCAACGACACCCGCGCGCTCTCGCCCAAGGGCATCGAACTCTGTCACGAGGTGCGTGGTTTCTACGCTCATCTCGTCCTGAATCTGGAACTCATCGGCAACGCCTCCTACTACTATTCCCAGATGGCACGTTCACTCATAACCATCCGGGAGATTCTGCTTCCGCGTAACTTCATCCTGGATGAACGACTGAACCTGCTGGCCAGCCTGAAGAAGATACAGGGCGGCGCCTGGTTCAAGGCGCAGAAGGACACCGGGCATTCCGATGTGGAGATTATCCGCGCCTTCCTGACCGATTCCAGCATCGGCGCCGGCCAGCCGTTCAAGCAGAACGCCGCGAACTACCTGGCCTGGGCTACCGAACCATACGGCCACCGTCTGCGAGTCGCTTTCGCACATGAGGTGGCCTGTTCCCTGGCGGCCCACCCCTATCTCGACTCCGATGTCGAACCCGGCCTGTCCGAATGTCAGGCCTACCTGTTCTGCGTGGACGACTCGGGCAATGTCCTGCGCGTGATCAAGGTCACCCCTCCGGCTACCCTGTAGCCAACTCGCTCATTCCTCGCTTTTCGAAAGGTTCCCATTCACTCTCACGAATGCTCGGAGCCTTTTTTCTTTGGGAAAAACTTGAAATTTTATCAAAATAATGCCAATATTACACTAATAGACAATTAAACATAAACTTATGAAAGAAATCGGACCAATAGCAGTAGATAAAATTGAACAAGGAAAGGAAAGGGAAGGAGAATTACCAAAAATGACCGTCTTTTTATTACGCCATGGAGAAAGTAATAATGACAAAACAAATCCCAATCGAGGACTTACTAACAAGGGTACGGAGCAGGTAACAGAAAGCATTAATCAGATATTAAATAGCCTATTGTTAGAAGGCAATCCGGACTTTGAAGCATGGGATAATGAAGAGTCAAGAATAACCGCCGTTCAAAATGCCATCCAAAATGTAGAATTCCATCTGAGAGATTCCGGTACTGCCAGAACATTGGAGCAGGTTTGGCTGGAATATGAAATACTAAAACAATACGGAGTACCGGAAGAACACATTTATCTGCCACAAAGCGCATTTGAATATAAAGATAAAGAACCGGACGAAAAAGCCGGTCCCGGCATAGCTAAAAGGCTCAAAGGAGTTCAAGGAATGGACCAGAACCCGGCATATAGGACTAAAATCAAATCAAAGGAATACCAAGAACGCGTTGGTGCAACCGGAGACATGATGGCCTGGGCCATTTCACCCGAAGAAGATGTCCCGGATGATGTTGAAAAAAGAAGTCACATGGAAGAACGTTACGCGTCTGATATTGCGAAACTTGACCGGGTAGTCACCCACAAAATGGAAGGTTATCCAAAACGGGTAGTAGCGATTGCCAATTCCCATGCTTCCATTGCTACTATTGCCGCCGCCAAAGAATCTGGAATCCCACTCGAAAAACTCATGGGGAAAATCGGGGAAGTGCCGGAAGCTCAGGGTTTGCGTTATGATTTTTATGAAGGTGAAACTGAACATACAGCCAAACCCTTCGGCCCTGAGATGGAACAGGTTATAACAGAATTGAGATAATAGAAATACTACAAAAACCGTTCCCCCGCGTCCGCGTCCGCCAGTTGGCGGAGGTGGATAGCAGATAACAAATAGGACGGTTTTTTGATCTACATTATTTAATCTTCAATATCCCGGTATTACCATCTACTGCCACGATTTGTCCGTCTTTAAGAATCTTGGTTGTCATTCTCAAGCCAATAATTCCGGGAATTCCTGCCTCACGAGCTAGAGTGGCAGGATGTGAAGTAATCCCCGGCCCTCCATCACAAATCAGCGCTGAAGCTATAGAAAGCACTTGAGTAAATACAGGCGTAGCTTGCAGAGTACATATAATATCTCCCCTTTTCACTTTATGGAATGAATCTGGATTAATCACAATCTTCACCGGCCCCTTGGCAACACCCGGTGAAACAGCCATACCTACTAATTCTTTTACGTTCTTGTCTACTTCCACAAATTTTTTATAATACTGTTTCGCTTTTTCTCCTGTAAACAAACTCGTTTTGCCATTTTCCATAATAAACGCACACAGCTTTATTCTTTCATTAAGGATATTACTCATATCTAAATCTTTGGTAAGCATCGGTCTGACTTCTGCGGTTCGCAAATGACGCGCCTGGCGCATGGAAAGCCCGCCACGCCGAGCTATTTCCATCAAAATCGGATCATAGTAATAAAGGGTCTGTGAGACAATGCTTTTCCGCAGTTCTTTATAGTAGATCCCTTCGCGCATTGTTTGAAATAAGCGTTGATGTTTTTTGTCAATTTTTAATTTATCTTGAATCTCATTTATCTTCGTGTCAATTTCTTTTTCCTTTATCAGCATTTTTTCTAATATATTCCCAGGATTTCTTTTTAGATGCTTTTTAAAACGAATGATAAAATCTTCGTATGTTAATACCGGATCGTCATAATCCCTAGTAATCCAAAAGAATTTTCTCTCATGATTCTTTATTAATCTCAATAACTCTTTATCTTTTTGAATAGAGCTAGTGGTATTTATGACATTTCCCATAAAATAATCTGCCCACTTTTTTCGCTTATTAATAATCTTGCATATTTTTAAAGCAGCTAAAGTTTCCTGCCTACTTACCATTGCTTTTGTTTCTGTAATAAGAGCATCCACATAATGCGCGGCTTTTTTTGTATCCGATTCTTTAGCGGCTATATACTCCTGCAAATATTTAAACAAATAGTTTTCTATAGCCAAAATCGGGAAATAGTGGGAATACACCTGTTTATAGCGTCTTTCGTATTCCTCGTGCAATCCCGCCAACCTGCTGTTACTTACTGTTCTAAGTTTTTTTAGATTATTATTCTTCTTCAGAAATCCATAGAAGCTTTTGGCAAACGCCTTCTGTGTTTTACCAAGCTTAATAAACATGTCCGGCTTTAGAAATACTATTTTTAAAACATGCTTCCCCACTCGTTCGTGATCGGCCTTATCAAAATACAAATACATATGATTCTCTTCAAACATCTGCACTATTCTTTTATAGGTAGTCCCGACTACATTTTTTAGCTCTTTTCCGATTGACTCCATTGAAAGGTAATTTGGAAAAGGGCTCATCCGCTGCCTTTGGGATATTTGGAACCATACGATTTTTTTATTCTTGATCATGATACAATAATATGTTTAGTGCTTTATTAAATTGGCTGTAGCTTTTCATTAAGATAATTAACTTAATTTGGGATTTTTTGTTCATAGTTTGTTACTCGTTAGGAATATGAAGCTTTAGCTCCATTTGTATTCAATAAACCTGAGAGTTTATATTCCTTTTAATGATGCCTTTTGTCGCGTCTACTTCCACCACGTCACCATCCTTGAATACTTTAGTGGCAACCTCTGTACCAATTATACATGGTATTCCCAATTCCCGGGATACTATTGCTGCATGGCAGGTAATACCACCAGCATTAGTAACAATGGCAGCTGCTTTATTCATAGCTGGCACCAATGATGGATTGGTGGAATAACTAAGCAAAATATCACCCTCATTGAATTTGTTCAAATCGCCAGTGGAATTAATTATCTTCACAATGCCTTTGGCTTTGCCCGGATAGGCTACTTGACCTCTGATAATATCACTGTGTTTAATATTGGGCTTGGTCTGGACAAATAATTTTTTAAATTCTTTAGCCTTCGCACCAGTATAAAAGCCAACTCGACCATTTATTAAAATATGAGCTGAACATTGATACCGTTCATTTAATTGATTGTTAGTAAATGCTTTTTTGTTTTTTAACAAAATATCCTGATACTCAGCTCTAGTGACATAACGAGCCTGTAGTGGTGACCAATAAAAACGACTGGCAATTTCTTGATACCATCTGCCCATAGCATAATTATGGTAATAAACCTGAACTTCTTTCCTAATTTCTTTTAAATAAGCTAGCTCCCGAACAATCTCGATTTGGTGCCATTCTTCTTTAGTAAAAAATGATTTTGCTTTGCTGTGAAACTTTTTAAGTTCAGCTAACCTTTTCTGTTTTATCCTTATTTCTTTATCAGGAAATATCCCCCATCGCCTTTTGACTAGATCAAGATAATATTCTGGACCAGCAGGCGGACCAACATAATAATATTGCAACCAGCCAAACTTTTCGGCCAGTCTTTTCAAATCGTTTTGAGCGTCAGTGGATAATTCTCCTATATTTTTACTATTTTTAAACTGTCTTAATAAATCTTTATTTTTCTTTGTTTTACTAATAAATTTTAAAACTGATAAATTTTCTTCGCTAATAGCGGTCGGCTTAGTAGAAGCAACTAAATTACTAAATACAATTTCCGGGTTACCTAATTTTTTTAACTTAAGCTCTAATTCTTGATATAAATTCACCGAAAATTTAACCCTACTCATATCCAGTGTTTGCACTACCAAACCCCATTTCCAGCACTCAGCAAAAACATCATACAAGCCACAGTAAATTTTAAATAACTGATTGTTTGTTTTCATCTTTAGATTGTCGGCCAATAAACGTCGACATAATATTTTCATCATTTTAAAAGCATCATAGTGGCCACGACAAAGCTGCTGAAAAAACTTTTTATCTTTAATTAACTTCTGACCAAAATAATCCCCTGCTTTTATAAACTGCGATTCTACGGGCCCCCAAGTCACAAAATCTTTTTCAAAAACAAATAAACTCTCCAACTTTAATTTGTTGGCAGAAAGTTTTGGCAAATCTATCTTAAAATTTTTCTCATTCAAAATACACCAAGGAGTCAAAGCTACATTATAATCCTCAACTAAAATGACAAATTTTCTTTTTGGCATATTATTAAATACATAATCATACTATTTATTCAACTTTTTTATAATTCCCCTATTCGCGTCCACTTCCACCAGATCGCCATCTTTTAATACTCTAGTAGCAACCTTTGTCCCAATTACACAGGGGACCTTCAATTCCCTAGCTACAATAGCGGCGTGACAAGTAATACCGCCAGAGTCAGTGATTATTGCACCGGCTTTTTGCATAGCAGGAACGACTTGAGGATTTGTGGATGTTGATACAAGTATATCTCCTTTTTTCATTTTCGGTAGATCTAATACCTCGTCAATCCGTTTAACCACACCTTTTACTAAACCCGGATAAGCAGTATTTCCGTAAAGTACTTTGATTTTTGGATCAACACATAACGAACGTGAGATATCTTGAGAGATCCGCTTCACATTATTACCAGAAAGCACTTGATAATCAGTGCCTTTAAATAATACTACCGATTCCCTAATTCGTTCGTTCATTAATTCGGCACTGATATTGTTTTTCAGCAAGGCATCTTTCATTTCCTTTGGTGAAATCATGGATGCCTGGACTCTGGACAAATGATTTCTTTTGGCCAATTCTTGAATAAAATCATCCATTAGTAAGTGGGCCTTCTGGTTTAAGAATTTCCGTTCGAATTTCCAAAACCCCAGAGTTCGTAAAGCATGGATAACTCTTTTTTCCTGAACATTTAACCCAAGTTCCTGTTCCATGTTCTCCTGTTTTTTTGATAACCTATTTGCCGACTTGCCTTTTACAGCTAGCAGCTCCGTAACTGTCACTTTCTTGGCAGGAAGCAGGCTGAGCCGCTGTCGGATATCTTTTACTCCCCAAGCTGGTCCGTTATAACCATAACCGATCCAAGCGTATTTCTTAAGATGATCAGCAACATCTTTTTTTGATAACTCATATCTCAGTTGTTTAAGCCGTAGCTTCAGCAAAGCCTTTTCCTCACGCAATATCACAGTTTCTCGGGGGGAAGAAGACAAAAGTTGAAAATATTCCCCGATTTTCTCATTACCTTTCCCTAATTTCCGACTAATGATCTGTTCCACTCGGTTGCTCAAAAGAGGTATTTCCATTTCAGCTGCGGTCGCCATTACACTATAAGTCATCATAGAAATAAATTTTTTCAGCCAATCCTGCCAGCGTGCTCTAAGTTCTTGACCGCTCAATGCCGATAAATCACCTGAAAGCTTTTCTGCTGCTTCAAGCATCATCGGTACTTCTTTTTTATTTACTAACTCAATTTTTTTTAGCAAAATATCATTTTGCTCTAGACGCTCTAGAATCTTTCTTCCAGGAACGGCTAAAGATCCTTCATTTGTTAGATAACTGAACGAGTTATCCTTATACCAACAGCCAATAATACCATCCTCCACACCCACCTTTTTTGCTGCATATTGCGCACACCACCAGTACAGCATGGTGGGATAAAGATAAGCATTTTTATCATGGGCCAGTTCAAGCCATTTCTTTTGATATTGAATACTCATACTAGTTAATAATCTTTATATCCCCTTTTCTAGTATCCAGCTCTACCAAATCGCCGTCCTTTAGAACTTTTGTGGCAATCTTAGCACCGATAATACAAGGCTTTTTCATTTCTCGGGCAACAATGGCCGCATGTGAAGTCAATCCGCCTACATCCGTGACAAATGCCGCGGCTCTTTTCATTGCCGGCAGGAGCGAGGGGGTAGTAGCAACCGATACTAAGATATCACCATTTTTCACTTTAGCCATTTTTGATGCTTCATTTACGATTTTTACTTTTCCCTTGGCGTAACCGGCTGAAGCTACTGTCCCATGAATAACAAAAACCTGCTGTATCTTTTGTTTTTCTCTTTTTACATTTTGTCTGACATAGTCTCTGGCCTTTTTGCCGGTAAAAATTATCTGCCGATCCTCGCTTAGCGCAATCCAAACACAATATTTACTTCGCTCCTGCAATACTTCCAGTGGAACCGCCTTTCTTGCTTTCAGCCAGTTAACTAGCTCTGACTTTGAACAATAATACAGCAATTTTTTCGGTACCTTAAACCTCCTTGATGCTACGGAAAGAATCTTTTCCCATTGAGAATATACACCGAATAATATTTCCATACGCAATCCCTTTAGATAAGTAAATGTCTGGGCAACATTGAAGAGATATTTTTCTTGATCATTTAGACCGAGCTTCTCAAACGTGGCAAGCTGTTTTTTCCGAAGCACAGTAGCATAAGTAAGCAGATCATTCAATTCTTTCTTTGCTTTCTTTTTATTTTTAACCAGCTCTTTAATAGAAAGCTCCACTTCTTCAAATGCCATACGGGGACCAAGTTGTCCGAAACTTACCCAGTTCCATTTCTTGTAATAATTACCGACCTTCCTTTCCTCAACATTTCTTCCGGCAGTATTGACAATCATCTGCATGAGTTCAATTCTGGCTGTCTTTGAGGGTATAGGTCTTACTGGAGAAGAAAGTGTATTCACTGTTTCAGGAATTGACACAGACTTCTTATTCTTCTCCACCGCCCTTTTTACTATTTTTTTTAGTAAGTGGGAATATTTTTGGAAATAGTGATCAGAAAACACCGGCACATAACCCCAAATACAAAGGTCATTAGCCAGTTTATAAGTTTTTTGTAAATAATTTGCCAACTGATGATTAGCCCATTGTTCCGGGTCATCGTTTTCCACATCTCGGATTGATTTCAATAGAACTTTCGCTATATCCTCTGATTCTTTACGAACTCTTTCTACAAACCCAGGATTCTCCTGAATTTTACCAATCAAGAAATCCGACCCCTTATCCCACGCAACATAGTCAACATAAAACAGAAGCTTTTGCTTTTCGTGTTCACAAAAAGTTCTCTCACCTACTTTACGGCCGTCCAATAGCTTCATCAATAGATTGCTCGGCCAAGCATTATGATTGGGTGAAATAGTTAGTGGACTTATGGAATATTCTTCGTGTGATAATACGTATCTTTTCATATTTTTTCCCGTGAAGATGTTCTAAATATATCACATGTTGATTAATTATAATTTTCTCACTATTCCTTTATTCGCGTCTACTTCCACCAGAACACCGTCTCTAAAAACTTTCGTCGCAACTTTAGTCCCTACAATACAGGGCTTCTTCAATTCTCTTGCGGTAATAGCAGCATGAGACAGCAATCCACCGGAATCAGTAATAAAACCGCCCGCCTTCTTCATTAAGGGCAAATACTCCGGCCTGGTCATGCTGGCAACTAAAATATCCCCTTTAGTGAAAGAAGTGATATTTTTCGGGTCATGAACAATTCTGACATGCCCGACGATTTTCCCCCTTTGTGCTACAGTTCCGTGGAGAACTTCAAATGACTGAACCTTATTAAGAATTGCCTCAACTTGCTTAAATTGGCGCCCGATAAAATGAATATTCTTATTGGTATTTGCAAACACAGCAAATCCAGGGTTGCGCTTCTGCAGTATCAATTTTGAAGGAAGTGGTTTGCCGTTCAGATAATCCTCAATTTCCTGGTATGTGCAACATAAGACTAATGATTGCGGCAATTTTTCTTTTTTTCCAATTTGTTTTGCCATATTTTCCAGAAACTCTTCGGTTTCAGTCAGCACTGTTTCAGCATACACCCTGGCTTTCTCAAGTAATACAAAATATCTTTTAATCTGATTTTCAGACAATCCATCGACTATATATTTTACATTAATATGCGGCTGATAATATGCCACCAGCTTCTGAAAATATTCTTCAAATATTTTTGCAGTAAATATCGAACGGCTGTGAGTGCGAAGAAATTTCCTGATATGGTCCGACTGTTTTTTCAAATTATTGCAGATCTGAATTACACGCTTTGGATTACGGTTTACTTCATCAGCCAAATAGTGACAGAATTCCTCCCGATCTCTCTGTCGTGCCCATCCTTGGCTTTTTCCATTTTTTACTACTATTACAGTTTCGGGTAAGAAAGGTCTTCCGCGGAACCTGATCAAGCTGACATATTCCACTGCAAAGTGACTGCAGGAGAAAAGACTCCATTTTCCGGCCCAAATCTGTAACCAGTCCGGTCGGTTCAGTTCATCGGGTTTTATTTGGACAGTCTTTTTCATCAAATTTTCCTTACTATTCCCTTCGTTGCGTCTACTTCCACTAAATCCCCGTCTTTAAATACTTTGGTGGCAATTTTTGTGCCGATAACACAAGGGATACCTAGTTCGCGTGATATGATTGCAGCATGGGAAGTTACCCCACCTTGTTCCGTAACAATGGCGGAGGCTTTTTTCATTGCCGGTACTATATCCGGATCTGTAGCTATTGATACCAGTACATCACCATTTTTCATTTTATTCATATCTGACGATCTGATAATCAACTTTACTGCGCCCCTGCCCCTGCCGACACATCCGCATTGTCCCTGTACTTCTGTTATTTCATTATCAATTGCTATTTTAGTTTTTTCGGCCATTTTTTTTGCTTCGTTGCCGACAAATACCTTTTCAATTCCCTTCTCGGCATAATACACACAATATTTTGTTCTTTTCTGCAACGCTTTTTTATCCGGTTTCTTTCCCCCGATTAACGCATCCCCGATTTCTGATTTTAGCATAAATCTTACCTGCATTAATGAAATATCCAGTCGCCTAGCTATTTCTTCCAATACCGGCTGCATATTATAGATTGCATAAATCTGGGCAAACCGTCGATAAATCTTGGTTATCATGAAATCAGCCCAACTGGTGAATATTGTTTTCCACGGATTTTTTATCTTTAGTTTTTTGATTAATGTATTTCTTTTTATAATCAGATTCTTGTGCTCATTGATTTCATCTTTCAATAATTCTACTACATTTATGCCTTCACCAATCAGTTTTACAAGTTCCTTAAGATAATAGTCAAAAGTGTAAATACCGTCCTTACCGATCCACATAAACTTCACGTAATGATATTTAATATAATGTTGCTCAATTAGTTTTAGTATCTCCATCTTAATCTGATCTTTCATCTCCGCTACTTTCTTTTCGAATGCAGCTTCATATTCCGGCGTATGTGTTTCCAGGCCATAGGGTGAAACATTATACTCTAAAAATTCCTGATACAGTTCCCGGAACAGTTTTTTGTGATAAGAATCTTTCTGAATTTTTGACGCGATTGTCAAGAACTCCTCGCGCTCAATCTGAATTAGTGATTTTTTTTCAGGTACAGTCAGTGTTACTAAATATTCATTAATCTTTTCTTTTCTGACCCCGATTGACTTCAAATATTTTTTAAGCTCTTCAGTAAAGTCGTTATGAAACATGTCGGCTGCTACCGGCAACCAGCCCCATTGGTAATATTTTGTGTGGATTTCATCATGCCTTTGATAAAAGAACCAAAGTTGCTTTTTGGTAAGTTTTTCCAAATTTTCCTGGGGAAGATTATGCGCAAAATAACGCAGTTTATCAGACCATTTTACAATTTCTTCATTTACCTCCACCGTAAATTGAGGATTTTTGACAAATTTTTCAACCAAATGTTTTCCTTGCTTAAAAGAATCATCTTCTCCGAAATAGAACCACAGATGATATCCTTTATAGATCGCCATTACTTTTTCGTTGGCAAATCCACCCGGTTTGACAAATTCGTTGGCAAAACAGGAAAGCCAAATTTGCGAAAAAAACAGATCAATATCCGGTATGTCTTCAGCCAACATCCATGAGTCTTGGCTATTTAAATGCTTCAATCTTCTTTTTGACATTCTATCTATATTCTCAATAAATATATACAGCGAGTTTGCTGTAATGTTATTTTAATCTAAAAATTATGGTTTCCCCCCAAACATTTGTGACCATGTGGTGTTACAAAAAAGACAAGCACCTTCAACTATCGGAGCTTTCCTTTCCAGTCTGTATAATAAGTAATATTTTTGAGATGCTACATCATCATCAAGCGCATATCGAGTATATAAATATATATAGTGTTGATTTGTTTCATTATCAGTAATATTCAATGGATCACTTGGCAGTGTCGGCATATATTTTGGTACCAGCGAGGGAATCCAATTATTTGGCTCGCTCCATGAATCACAGACGATAACTGAAGGCAGGGCATTACATACCTTGTAATCAGGATAAACCCCGTAGTCGTTATAATAAAGCTCCAGAGCATTTCGGATTGCGTCTAGATCCGCAAGTCTTTTTGTATCTCGTGCTTCAGCCCTGGCATTTTGCATAGATACGAAAGCAATAGATGATATAAGACCAATAATGGCAACCACCACTAAAAGCTCCATTAATGTGAAACCTTTTTGTCCCTTATATAGATATTTCATATGTTTTTTTATTATTGTGGCATAAAGAATTTACCCACTGCTATGTTTACACCTGACGTCATTTCATTCGGAAAAGCCACCACTTCATAAAGCGGGTGTTCGCCCATGCCTTTCCAAATCTTAATTACCGCCCGGTCGCCTGACTGTACCGCGGTTACTATTTCATCTTTTCCATCATAATTGAAATCACCCGTAGCTAAGCTTACTCCACCGCGAAATTCGGGATGGTAGGCAAAAAAACCGTTGTAATAGAGAGTCATCGAACCGTCGGGTAAACGACGGAATATTCGGACATGTGGTCCGCCAACCGCTACCGGCGCAGTGATTATTTCATCACCACTACTCCCTACCAAATCACCCGTTGCAATATTCACCCCCCCTCGAAAATCGGTGGGGTAAGCCATGAATCCTAAAATGTGCGGCCAAATTTTATTTCCTTCATAATGAAATATTCGCACGTGTGGACCGCCGGTCAATATTCCCGGAACCGTAATTATGTCAGCATGACCATCTGAATCCAGATCACCGCTTGCCACTTCCCAGCTTCCCCTCAGCCATTCGTTATAAGCAAAAAAGTTTTCAATCGTCGGTACATACATACCGTCACGTTTGCCGAAGATCCTAATATTCGGCCCGCCACCTGAAGCAGGAGATACGATTATTTCACTGCCGCCCTTCTTATCTACATCACCAATTGCAACTTTCACGCCGTTTCGGAATCCATCCTGATATACTGAAATTTCATCAAGCAGATCGCCCTTCCAGTTGAAAATACGCACTCTCGGTTCATAGCCGGTGCCCGGACCGACAACTATCTCATCAATACCATCCGAGTCAAGATCACCGGTTGCGACATTTACACCGCCACGAAATGACTGGGAATAGGCAAAAAATTGGGAAAGCAAATGGCCTTCTTTTGTAAATATTCTAACCTGTGGCCCACCTCCCTGGTTCGGGACAGCAACTAAGTAACTCTCCTGAAGTTGTAATTCACCCCCACCAACCGGCGGTTGTACAGGATCATCGGGCAAACTGTCGTCCCCCGGAATTTCCGCTGGTGGATTAACCACAGTACATTCATCTGTCAGGTATGGAATTTCCTCCTGTGTACCACAATTATTTAAATCGCTGCAGGTTCTGGATTTTACCCCATCTATACATTCCGACCAGGCTGAACATGTCCAAGATTCAACACAATCCGTACTATGGGTTGTGATATTTGAAAGCGCGGACCATTGTCCTTCATTATCTGCGGTTTTGATTGCAAAATAGTAAGTGGTGTTTGGCGCCAAACCCATAACAATGAACGATTCTTCCGTCCCGGCAGAGGAAGGAGCAGGAGGATCAATCACTTGTGTTGCACTGTCCCAGTTAGAGCTATTAATCGCTTGCGTACTGTAACGAATATCATATTCAACTGCCGTACCGGTAAAACCATCATCGCCGGGCGCTGTCCATTCGAGATTTATCGAATTTGCCGAAGTAGCACTAAACCCTGCCTGCACTTCAGTTAAGTATAGCTGATTATTATATGGATAGAGCAGGCTGTATGACAAACCGATCAATGCTGAAAATCCCGCAATTATTGCAATCTCAATACTTATCCTGACAAGAATTATTGGTTTGTTTTTAATTATTGAATCTGTTTTCACCTGCATTTAATAAGCTATTAAGTCGCTGATAGTTCCAGGAGGTGTGCTATCTACTGGCGGCAGAGGATTAAGCAATATTCTGCCATCATACATACTTAGTGTTACTGAATCCGTCTCACCGCCCGGATTGGCAGCAGGATCTTGACCTCCCTCCGTTGCATCAATATATCTGTATGTTCCACCAAGATTAACTGTAGAAGTCGCTATTGTATTATTTAATAATACAATGCCATTTTCAAAATCTCTCCGGTATATGCCGGATTGTACTTGAGCATAATCTGTCGTCGGCAAACCCAAATAACCTCTACCGACAGCATAATCATCGGTAGGCTGTCCGGTTTCAAAATCAACCCAATATTCATCAAACCATGATTGTGACCTGTTACCGTCGGGACTCTGCGGATTGTAATATATTCCGGTCATTAAACTGGCGGCAAGTCCATAACGATGATACCGATAATAAGAAGTGCTACCTTGGAGATTTGCATTTTCAAATAAATTATCATTCAGATGTGGTGCCAGTGAATTTTCTTCCCAATATTCAAATCCGCGCGTATTGGCCGGATCAAAGTAATAAGTAAGGGTACTTGGCTGAAACACCCTTTCCCACAAATTACCATTGTAGTCTCCATGATACACCGCATTACCATTACCGACGGTCAGCATGTCTTGACCCAACCGCTCCCGGTTCTTTTGCATTTGCGCGTGCATCCCTTCGTTCCATATTTGCGTTGCTTTATCCAAGTCCGCTGAGTTATTCAAATCCTCATCAATACCATCAAAATCAAAGTCACAATACTGCTCATATACTCCCGGATTCTCTACATAATCATATAAAAACCAGAAGGAAGGTCCGACAACATCCCACCAAATCCCGTCAAAATAATTCAGCCGGTCAAAGATATCTTTTTCCATGTGTTCCGCTGAAATGTCTGTATAAGGTGAAATGACATTCAAATTATAAATCAAATTACTGGGGAAACTTGGGTTATAGCAATAAGTACCCGGACTTTCCGAACTTTGCAGACGGAGACTGGGATTCAGACGGTCATTGAAAGTCTTAAATGCCACACCGCTGTAATCCTGATAACCGATTGCATCTTTATAAAGAAGTACTGCCGCATTAGGATTGGCTTCCTTAATTTGACGAATGACATCCGGAACTCCTATGGCAGCTTTAGAAAAATTTACCATATCGTATCTGCTTAAATATTCCACTTCACTAGTAGTTGGCAAATTACCCCACCACAATTCCGAAATTTTTGGATAGGTCTGCGGAATATCCGGCAACACCCTGAATTGACGGAAAAAACCGTAATCATCCGGATCATCTGATGTTCCCTGGCACTTGATGGCAACAGGAAACTGGTCAATAATATCGTCAACTGTCTGTGTAATTGAATGTTCGGTTCCTGCGGGGCCAGTAGAATTTGCAAGTACACTGTATTGCTCCGGCCTTACTCCGTAACGGCAGGTCATGGGCGATGGTGTTGTAAAACTGATGGTAAATTGCTCCGTATTCGGTATAAAATACCCGTCAGGACTGGTCACTGATATCTTATGATCCAAGACGGTCGCACTACTGCTTAAAGCATCTCCGCCACCCGTGACTGTTAAGCCGATTTCATCGCCCAGCACAAGATCACCGTCATAATAGATATCACTTTCGGAAAACGGTACGGATCTTTTGTAGTATTCGTGTATCTGATCTGAACTGAGCGGCGCATTCAAGAATCTTAGTTCATCAACAATCACATTATTATTACCAACAACTATATTTTCACTACCCGGTACAATAGAGGGAAAATTTTCCCCCTCCGTATAGTCTCTTCTATAAACCTGTTCACCATTATAATAATATTTAATAACCTTCCCAGAAGCGGACCAAGTAGCGGTTAAGAGTACTGGGATACCTGTCGGCATTACCACACGATCATTACCCCCTTGTGCAGAAAGTTCCCAGCCATCAGCATAATCATACATTGTAAATTTGAGTACATTTATCTCATGTACGTTCATCATGAACGAATCACCGGTCGAATTATTGTGATATCTGAAAATATACGGACTCGTATCAAACACCGGATCAGTAAGTGGTTTTTTTAATGTCAGCCAGATGTCCATCGTCCCCTCGCTAAAATCAATATTGTTTGATAGGGAATATTCCGCACTACCGACCATACCCTTGCCAAATTTACCATTTTCGTAAGTAACCGAACCGGATGAAACCGGATTTTCGCCAGTTACCGTTGCCTGAGAATCATCAAAATGTGCTAAAAAGGTAGTAGGCACTGTGCCATTTTCCGCCACTTCGCTGTTTAGCGACCATTCATACAGTGAATCTTCCGTGGCATCGGAATGCGCAACTATTTCACTACCAACGTACGGCTGAACAATATTCAGATAGGAGTCGGTCGCCTGCGTTTCCGGAGCCAACTTGCCATCTTTCCATAAATAAAAAACCGCCGTTGAAACAGCGGCACTTAAAACAAAAATGACAACTACTCTAGTTATTATACCCCTAGCCCTGAATGCGCCAATATCACTACGCATAGTTTTTTTATACTCATATTACGTGATTAATGATAACAGAAAAATCGCATTTTGTCAATTTAGTGCTACTTATGAAAATTTTTGCAAAATCTATATTTTATAGTTTTCTCGTTTTTTCAAAACCTTTTTTCCAATCCAAAAAATTCTTCCAGATATTCTTGTCTTTATGCCAATTATCCCGATCCGCTTCATATGCCTGTTCCAATGCCCAAGCAATTTCGCTGAAAAATCCTATCTTTCTGAAATAATGGTCTCGGTTTTTTTTGTTAAAAAGTGCTTCGAACTTGATTTTACGCTTGCTAATCCATCCAGGATATTTTCCGCCGGTATCATCTAGAATAACAAGTACTTCTTGAATATTTAATTTTCCTTTGACATTCTTAATGAATATTTCCTTGCTTGCTCCAGTGGCAATTACATCATCAACCAAAACCGCTCTTGCACCTTTGCTATATGCTCCCTCAATCAAAGAATCCGTGGAATAACCTTTAGTCTTTTTTCTAATGTAAACCCAAGGCAATTTTGTTTCCAAGGCTGTAGCGGCAGCTAAACTAATTCCACCAGTTGCCCCACCGGCGATTACTTCAATCTTAGGTCTGATATTTCTAATAATTCTGGCAAATTCTTGTGCTACTGCCTTTAGTACAACTGGATCAGACAAAGCCGCTTTAGGATCCCAATAAATCGGAACAATCCGGTCTGCTTGGATTTTAACACCAGGAACATAAAAACGCTTTTGGGCTAATATTTTGATTACCTCATTTTTCATTTTTTTATCCTACTTCCCCAGTTAATTGGATCTTTAAGATACTGTTTAATCGCTAAAGTATCTTCGAGATCAAAAATGTTGTGTTTAATACCAAAATTGGCAATTTCTTGAAAAGTTACTAGATAGTGAATCTTTATTTTACTTGCTTTCTCGATTTTTTTTGCCAGTTCCTTTTTGACTATTGAAACTACTATAACATCTTCAACTTTTGCCTTGTTTTTCCTAAGTACTTTGACGGCATTGTTAATATTGCTTCCAGTCACCATCATATCATCTATCAGTACCACTTTCTGGCCAGGCTTGAGAATCCCTTCAATTTGTTTTTTTGTACCATTTGTTTTTGGTTTTTTTCTGACGTAAATCATTGGTTTGACAAGTGCTCGGGCGAGAATACCGGCAAAAGCGATGCCTGCCGATTCATTTCCCGCAATTATATTATAATGCTTTGGCAGTAACCCCTTTAATTGATTAAAAACTATTGATAGTTCCTTGGGGTATGATAATAGATTTCTATGGTCAAGATAAATAGGTTGATATAGCCCCGCTCCACCTAATAGCGGCTTTTTGTAATCACAATAAACATTTTGCGCCTTGTATAATGCCTTTATGATTTTTGGTTTGTTCATAGCTTTTGGATTATCCCTCTTTCTGCATCAACCAATATTTTATCACCGTCGTTTAGTAATTTATCACAATCCGTCACGCCAACCACGCACGGTATTTTCATTTCTCTTGCCACGATTGCAGTATGACAAGTCAATCCACCCGCTCCTCCGATTAATGCTGATGCTTTTTTCATGGCCGGTACTAAATTCGGATTGGTATTGTGCGCTACCATAATATCCCCTTGCCGCATCTTCTTCATATCTGCCGGAATGTTTACTATCTTTACCACCCCATCAACCCTGCCAGGATAGGCGCAAGTTCCAGAGAGTTGATTTTTGCTTTTTTTGGATTTTTCTATGCTTATGGTCTTCATGAATTTTTCCGCTTCACTCCCGGTTATAACTCTATTGATATACCCCGCCTGTCCCTTGCGCTTCCAATAATCAACCGCCTTTTTAATCCTTTCATTCAGTATGTGAACATCCACTTTGCCAACTTTCAAAATGGTTATTATTTCACTCGGCTTTAAAGCCTGCATCTGGCTGATCGACAGTCCAAACCTTTTTCCTACCTCTTTAAAAATTTTCTCATAATAATACATTGCGTTGTATAGTCCATCCTTCCGGTAACTCTTCATATAAACCATTCCCTGAGCCATCTTCAGAATATCTTTTTCATGTTCAGAAAATCCGATTTGACTAATGAGCTTTTTCTGTTCTTTCAATAAATCATCTCGATCATTTTGTTTTTTACTTAACATTGCTTGTGGATTTTTCTTTCCACGCAATAATGCCTGCCAACGAGCCAAATAATCCTTCAACGGATAAGCCGGACCTTTATATTGATATGTTAATGGACTAAATTTTTGATAGTGTCTGATGATATCCTTATAAATTTGCCTATCAATCCTTTCTAAATTATTCATCAAACTTTGCAAACTAGACTGAATAAATACCTCCTTAAGCTTTCTTCTTCTAACGATTGCTGATGCAATTTTCAGAAAACTTTCTTCTTCTTTGTATAACAAACTACGTTTTGTTGGTGAGGTAAGAATTGAGAAAGCTATAGAAATACTATGTTTTAGATTAGTATTTTTCAATTTTTTTACAAACATCTTCATAATCGCCTTAGTAACCAGCTGGTCCCCGGCATCGGATTGCCAAGTTACACCTAACGCATATCCATGACTAAGCATGTGAACATTTCTAATTTCTTTCATCAGTTTCGCAATTTGCATGTTACTCATGCTTGATAAATTCATTCTTTTCACTCTGTTCATTATCTTGAAGAATTCAGCAGTCGCTTCCTCAACATCTTTAATGATTTTTAAAGCCCATCTCGGTTTCTTTATTACCTTCTTTGCTAGGAATCCGCATTGCGCTTCAAATTCTTTCTGCACAAAGATCATTTGAGAAGAATCACCATCAAAATAAGTAATATATTCCCGCGCAAAACTCCCCAATCCTTGTTTTGGGTACACAGAAAAAAATGCTTCACTTGGAATTTCCATCATGAAAATAGTATTCTGGGGGATATCTTCAACTACTTCCCATATTTTTTTACCAATTAACCCAGATTTCATGTTTTTCTTTTTCATTCTAATTGGTGCCCCCATGAGGAATCGAACCTCAATCTTAGGCTCCGGAAGCCCACATTCTATCCGTTGAACTACAGGGGCATGTTGAAATATTAATCTACTACTTGCCTTCCGAAGCTCAAATCTAATTTGAGCGAAAGAAGGAGCTACAGGCGCATTCTTGACGCAGCTTAATATTAACACGTTTATATATACTGGATCTATTGCCCGTCCGCTTTAATACTATTTTCAACTACTATAACTCGTCTTTTTTAAGTGATTTTTTCCAAGCCAAAAACATCCGCCAACTCTTTTTATCTTTATGCCAGCCGGTAGGATCAGCCAAATAAGCTTTCTGGACAGTTATTGCTTCAACAGGCAGTTTTTTAGCTTTCCTCACATAGTCAAGCCATTCGTGGCGGTTATAAAGATTATCAAAAGTAATTCCCATTTTCTGTAATCGTTTTTTAAAATTCTGATTCCTTGCATGCCAAGAATCATTGATTACCACCACGTGCTTCACCCTAATCCCGTCCTTAGCGCAATCCTGAATCGCTTTCAATACCGTACTCCCTAAACCGATTACATCGTCTACTAAAACCCCAACGGAATTCTTTTGGTAGTCCCCTTCCACCCATTTTTTTCGCAAGGTAGGCTTTCTCTTTTTGTTTAAATAGGCAAAGGGAATTCTGGTTTTTAGACTGGTTGCCAAAGCAATGGGAATGCCAGCCATAGGAATACCCACGATTAAATCTACTCTTTTCTTTCGATTGTATTTATTAATAATCTTCCCCAATTCCTCCGCGATTATCTCCATTACCTCAGGATGTGAGTAAAGGCATCTACTGTCATTAAAGAAAGGTACAATCGCTCCAGTAGTCGACTGTCTGAAGGGACCGACCGAGATTTTCATTTTGGCTACTGCATTTAATACTCGTTTATTCTCGCTCATATCTTATCAAAACTTTCATCAAAAATTAAGTTCTTTTCTACTACACCTAATTGTTTGAATTCCTTCCAATTTTTGGGATCCTTTTGCCAGCCGAAAGGATCGTCAAGCATTTTGATAATGAGTCTGCAAAAATCCTTTTCTAGAAATTTCTGATCTGCAGCATATTTCATTATACCCGGCCAAGTTATTAGTGCGATAAATTTATATTTTCTACTCTTTCGGAGCCAATTTTGTGCCTTGCGGTATTTGAGTCCGTAAAATGCATCCATAATCACGATAATACCCTTAACCTTCAAACCAGCTGCTTCTAATGTTTTAACTATCTCCTTCTTATCACCACCAGTAGACATAGCATCATCCACTATTACCACACTCTGACCCTTATGATACATGCCCTCGATAACGTTATTTGTATTGTACCCCTTCGGTTTTTTTCTCAGATAAAGAAAGTCTCTTTTTAGAGTACTGGCTACCGCTACACCGAAAGGCACCCCTGCGGCTTCCCGGCTGGCGATTAAATCCGATTTTATAGTCGCCGCTGCTTTTGCCAGTTCTTGGGTCAGTATGCTAAAAACCCTGTTTCGGGAAAAAGCATTACGATGATCGGGATATAGGGGAAAATGTCCGATACGCGGACTTATAAAATTCCCAGCAATAAAATATCCTTTGAATAACAATGCTTTTGCCGCCCGTTTATTCATATAATTATCCTGAAATTAGCTACTTAGCAAGTTTTTCCTGCAATGAACCCACAGGATAAATTTACTCTATTTAGCTGAATCAGTAAAACCTTCAGATTTTGCCAGTGAAACAAATTCGTTCCACTTTTTATTATCTTTCTGCCATATCTTCAAATTCTTCCATATATCAAACATATAATCACCGAGTTTCTTCGAGATATATCCGTTCTTAACCATGTATTTGACCAGATCATTATGTTTTACGAATGAGTGAATTCTTATTTTATTCTTTGCATAAAATGGTATGTACTCCACACCAGCATCATAAAGTACCAAAACGTCTTTTACAACCAGACCTTTTCTCTGTAATGTCTTAATGAAGCGTTCTTTGGTACTGCCGGTCCCGATTCCATCATCAACTACCAAGACATTCTCACCTTTTCTATACAACCCTTCCAGTAAAGTCGCTGTCGAACCGTCTTTGCGCGTTTTCTGCCGGAGATAAATAAAAGGTTTGTGTGAAGCAAGCGATACGGCCATAGCTAGAGGTGTGCCTGATACCATCGTGCCTGCTACCAGATCAATATTTTTTCCCTTCATAAAATTAGCAATTTCTTCTGACACAACTTTCATTTTATCCGGGTGGGAATAAAGACGCTTGCTGGTAATATAAATCGGAGATGGTTCGCCCAGTGAGCCGTAAAACTTGCCAAAAACAAAAAAACCAAAGTCACTCAGTAGCTTGGCGATACGTTTATTCATAAAAACAATTAGTATTAATACATTAGATAGCAACTACTATCATAACGGATTTTCCAAAATTTGAAAACCCCATAACCTACTATCTTCTACGCTTGGTATTTGAATTCGGGAATTAACTCCCACACTTGATACTAAGTGTAGAAGTTGACAAAAATGGGAAATAGGTGTATAGTTGCCTGTTAAAATTGAATACTCTTGTTGGAAGAGTATAGACAGTCTGTTAAATGTGAAGTAATTCGTTTTCAGCAGAGTGCCTATTTTACTGGCACATTGACATAGAACACAACCAGTCCTGAAATACTGGCTGGCACAGAATCACCACTATCCCGGAGGTAGATAATGACGAAGCGAGTCTTTATCCAGGGTGATCGCGATCCCAGTGTGGATCTCGCCGCATGCGCGCTGGAGATTGCTCAGCTCCTTAAGCAGAGGGGTTGGGAAGCGAACGTCGGCGCGTACGGCGGACTGGTTCGGATCTTCGAGGAGTCTGGCATGCGCTGCCATGCGCATGTTATAGCACCTCGCGGTAGAGAAGTCCAGTTCAGCGAACGAATCGTCGCATCGGTCACAGACTGCAACCAACTCGTTCGGTCTCTCCCGGCGGAGGTCCGCTGGGGAGGCGAAGCCGACCAGATTCTCACCTGGGGTCTTCGTCTCGGCATCTGGATGGCTCATTCCGATGCCTTCATCTTCTTCGCCGGCCGGGAAGGTACGATGGCCCACCTTATCCCGGTTCTCGCCTGGAACCGCAAGGTTCTGGCCAAAGAAGGGCGGGCCAAGAAGGTTGTCCTGTTCGGGTGGTTACGCAGTCAGATCAACGCCCTGCGGGCACTCGGTCTGTATTCGCCAGCCGATACGTGGCTGGCCTTCTACCCGGCCTTCCGCTGGAGCGAAGAGCTGACCGTCAACTTCCTCACCGAGGAGTGACAACATGGGCTTCATCAAGCCTGTCGCGCTCCTGCTTTCGCTGGTATGCCTGCTGGTAGCGACGAAGAACCATCGCAGTGATGGATCTCTCGCCACGATCGGCACCCTGCTCCTTATCGTTGGCGCAATGGCCTAAAGCCTGGCGCCCCGCATCCTCTTCCCCCCCGCGCATCAAACTGATTAATTTCAGGGCGATGCGCGGGGTGTTTATTTTGTCAAAATACTTGCATACCAATCGGCCGTTTTGTTTTTACTTCTGGTTATTAAAGCCAATCCGGTTTCTCTGATTTTTGCCTCCAATCGTGGCCGGTTTTTGTAATATGATCCAGACCGGCCGTCGGTTCTGGAGACCATATATATCCCGGTCCAGACGGTAGTTCGTTTGATGACCCCCTTAATTTCATGAGCGGATATACCAAAAGATTTCATTGTTTTAACGTATGCTTTTATAAAATTTTTGATAAAATATCGGCAATCTTTGGATACTGCTACTTTTTCTTCCAGTATTTTTATTAGCCAATGTGCTAAAAAAATTCCATTATCGAGGGCTGGGTCATTTTCCATGGCAAAATCAAAATCCAAAACAGAAAAGCCATGCTTGCTGACAAAAATATTTCTGTATACTGGATCACCCCAAACAAAAGATTTCTTTGCTCTATCAGAATTTTTAACAAATTTTTTGATTGCTTCTTCTTTAATTAATTTTTTAGCACCGAACATAACCCAATCCCGCCATATGAAATTTACTTTATTTTGATTGGAAATATTACTAAATAGCAGAGGCATGTTGTAGGTTCTCCCGTGCATCTTTCCAAAAAAATTACCAAACTCTTCTGCTAACTGCGGTTGCACTTTGTCTCTATTAAATTCTTCAATTAGTATTTTCTTTTTTCCTTGGATATCATCCAACACTAAAATATAGTTGTGATAATCAACATGCAAAACTTGTGGTACGATCTTTTTCCCGATTAGTGACTCTAAAAATTTCAATTTCCTACCTTCAATTACAGTTCTTGCCGGATTTATTCGAATCTTTCGGTCTCTTTTTACATACCCATCAGACTGCTTCAAGTATAATATTTTCTTACCTTGATTAGTAAGACATTCTGCTCGATAAACAAAAAATGCATTTGAATATTTTGTTATTTCGGTAACATTTATTACCTTTTTTATTTCAAAAATGAATCCATCTACCGCCTTGGCATTCAAATATCCAGCAATATTTTTTTCAGATAAGATTGTCCTTTTATTCATGATATATTCATCTTAACGCTTGTTTTACCGCTTGTAAACACACTAAAACATATCTACTATTCTTTAAATTATGTGAACAGCAGAGCTTGCCAAATGCAGTTGATCACAACTACACAGACTTGCTTGCCCCCATATTAGACTCTGCACCTACATCTTCTCAAGTAAAAAACAGGCTTCTTGGCCTGCTTTTATAACTCGCTAAAACTATACCTGATTCGGTATGGAAAGTTTAACGCCCTCATCTTTAACTTCCTGCCACACGTATTTTCCGCTGGCCAAATCGCCGTACACCATCCCCTGCACAGAAGTCTGTCCTTTTTCTACTAACATATTTTCGAGCTGTACACCGAATCTGGCAGATTCAGCATCATCTAAACCCATTTTTTCTTTGAATATATTTTGTAAAAATACGCTGAAGTAGGGTGCGGTAAATCCGTTGCGTTGAAAATCAGCTACTACTTCGGGCTTATATTCATTCTGCAAAATACTTTTTGTAAATGCACTGATTCTTTCGTTCAATTTCAATTCTGCGACCAGATCCCCTTTTTCCGCGATAATCCGCAAAGCCGCGATTGCCTTATATTTATCTTTTTGGTCAACTGCTGACATGAATGTTTCAACAATTGCACTTAAATTACCATTGTTCAGCTGTTCCAGGCCGGTTTCTGCATCATGAATCATAATCCTTTCTCCTTCGGAACCGAGGAATTCTTCAATCAGTTTTTCACGCTGTTTTTCCGGATCGATAGTTTCGGCAGAAACTGGCTTTACTCTATCAACTATCTCTTCTTCAACCATATGCCCGGTAGTTGGAGTATAAAGTGGGGTCGGAAAACGGAGATAATCATAAACCCGGATGACTTTCAGTATCAAATTTTTTTCCGCCGGAGCGAGGTTGCGCACATTTTTACCCTGGTTGATGTAGCTCACTTCTTCCACGGGCGAATGCAAACTGGAAGAATTAAAGAATGCTTCAAAATCAACCAGCCAATTACCGACTGTCGACTCCTTCGTCTGCTTCAGGCCGTCATCTAAATTATATGCGCCACCGATTGGCATTTTACCGATCTTTTCTTTGTTTTCCCTGATACTTTGAATCATGCGTTGACGTAAAACAACCAGCAAATCGAATGGGAAGCCTTTGAATACCATCATATTATAAAACAGCTCTTCAACCGGCAACTCCCAATAAAATGCTTTAACCAGAAAGTTTCGTAATAGCCAGGTGATTTCGAGCTCGCCACGGACAGGCATTGTACGGAACATGCCATAAATCACCAAGTCCTGGTATTTCAGATATAGTTTCGGATCCTGTTCCTGGAAACCTTTGATCAGATTCTGCAGGACGAAAATCATTTCCGATGAATCGCCCAATTCCATACCAAACTGCGGATCAATGAAAGTAATAAAAAGCCTTTCATATATTTTCTCATTTTTCAGATCTTCAGCGGATATTTGGCGGATGGAATCCGGAGTAAACAAAATAATTCGTTCCTGAACAATTTTATTTACGATATCTTCACGTAATGGAATTGAGTTTAAATCCATGATCAATTTGATATTAAGTAACTGAAAATTAAACTATTATTCCCCGCTGTCCGGGTTAGGATTCGGCTCTGTCGGAGGTTCTGGAGTAGGTTCGGAGGGTGTCGGGGGAACAGCACTGGACTCAGCAGAAGCATCAGTTGAGCTTGTCGGTCCCTGTGGCTCACTGTCTTCCGCTGACTTTCCGCTTGTATCGGGTGTCTCCGGTTTTGGCGCATCAGATTCGGAAGCAGTCGGAGAACTTGGTTCCGCGGATGGCTTTGATGTGGTGCCCGAAGACTGTCTCGGAGTATTATCACTTGGTTTGGTACCGGGTTGAGGACGCCCTGTTCGAGGTCGAGGTCCCGGTTTTCCCGGGGTCCGCGGAGCTGGCTTTGGAACAGATCCCTCTGCTGGCTTAGAAGATCCGGAGTCGGGAGCATCATCTTTTGGTTTTTCTTCACCTTTGAATT
Organism: Patescibacteria group bacterium; assembly: GCA_041666845.1. GTDB lineage: Bacteria > Patescibacteriota > Patescibacteriia > UM-FILTER-42-10 > UM-FILTER-42-10 > JAHJEX01. The sequence goes on from JBAYGC010000004.1 coordinate 45,515, forward strand.
TATCCGCTTTTGCTTCTTTCATTAGTTTAACCAACTGCACCAAAGCTTGAGTCATGATTTGCTGTGACATTCGATCAGTAGCATTGCCACTGGATACCTGATCAAAATTGTGTTGAACAGTCTCAACTGCATTCCGCATACCTTTGCTCTTTTCCGATTCTTCCATTTTATCAATATTCTCCTTCATGGTAGACATTAGTCGATACATGGCAGCACTCATTTCCGTAAACGACTGCGGATCGATCACCTTATCCAAACTGGCAAACTGACCACTCAGATTATCAAGTTGTCCCGCCAATTCACTAATATCTCCCAGAGCTCTGTCATCATCAGGGACAATACCGGCAAATTCCGGTCCTTTCAATTCTTTATACGCATTTTCGATCTCGGTATTAATACTTCTTATTCGTTCAACTTCCGACGCGACAACTTCCTTCATTTGAGCATCATCCAAAAAGTCCACCGGCTCTCCACCTTTTTTCGGAGTTTTGGACCAGACACCTCTATTGTATGTATAGTTGTGTTCATTTGCTTCGATGGGCTTCTTTTCATCAATATTGGTTTGCATTTCTTCCATACTCTGTTCAACTGTTTTTGCTGGTGCAGCTTCTTCTTTAACCGGAGGTTTATATCCATTTTCTAATGCTTTGGCTAATTCAGGACCCGGAGCAGGTGGACTCATTCTGGACAAATCAACTGGAGCATTGTCTTTAAAGTCCTTACCATCAGTAACTTTATCACGATATTTATAATAATCCCCATCTATTGGAATTGGTGCTGTAGGATTTTTTGAACCTCTATAAGCACTATTCCATAAAGCCCTGACCATTGCTGGATTTAAATCGTAAGTCTTCTTAAATTGCTTATAGGCAGCTGTTTCTTCTGTTTCTGTTCCATCCTTTTCTTCTTTTTTTGTTTTTACAAGATTTCCGTTTTCATCAAACAACCGATCTTCCCAATTTTCGTCACTGATCCCATTATGACTACCAACCAGAATCTGCGATAACCGCGCCTGGAAATGATGCGCTTCCGGAATCATGGAAGGTGTTAGCACCTCACCCAAAAATCTTTTCTGGGAAACAGACATGAGATTCGCGTCGGTAGAAAAATCCCAACCATCCTCAATATCTTCACCTTTCTCATTTTTCCTGTTTTGTTTATATACAAGCGAGCGCATAGCATGGGGAGCCACGCCCTGCATGAAGGCACGCGAGCCTCTCTTGCGTGCCTCGCCTTTTACCTCTCCGATTCTTTCATCCTCATTCATAATCCGGTATTTGCCGGTTTTTGCATCCAAGGTAGCCATCGTCTGCTCCCAATGGCCGACATTGCGGGACGACTGGCTGATCGTATACATGGTACGCAAAGCAGTCTGCTCTTCATGTGAGGCCTTTCCCGCATTTATATTTGATTCTTTAGTAGCTCTTTTCATATAAGCACTTCTTTGTTTAGCATCTTTTTCAGGATCAAGTTTGTCGTAATTGACTCCTTCTGCATCAGCGATCTTTTTAGCAATAGTGGTTGGGTCAAATTTAGCACGATCCAACTGCAAATAACCCATTGTAAACTGCTTGAATCCTTCGTCATCCATTACTTTAGCTTTTTCATAACTATCAAAACCGAATTGCTTGGCTGTTGGGTCATCCTTTATCAGACCGCTGGAAAGAAAATGGGCATAGACATCATCCAGGTTACCACGGGACGCGGCTAAGTTAATTACTGCTTCGCGAGAGCGCTCACCCTTGATACCACCCATACGCATCGCTCGTTCCGCCAGTTCCGCCATTTTTTCTTTACCAGCGCCGGATTCTGAAATCTCTTTCAGCATTTCACTCTCATACTCACCTACCACCGCACTGCGTGCCATTTCCGCTCTCGACATGGCTGCACCTTTAGCTGAAACTTTAAGATTACCCCGTTTCTGACGGAAAAAGCTTGGTATCCATTCGTCCATAACCTTTTCGGCCATCTGTTCTCCTTTACCGGCTATTTCCCTGTTTTGCTGTGTCGCCAAACGCTCACCTCTCTGACCAATACCCTTCCAGTACGAGGGACTCAAAATCGGCGCTTTTTCCGTAATCTTTCTGCCGATCGCACCGTAAGTTCGCTTCGCAAAGCGGTTGTTGAAAGGCTTCTTTAAAGTCTTCATGCCCATTGATTTCAGCTTGTCCGGGAACCGACCGACTGTCGATCCGCCCATCACACCGAATTCCTGCGTCAGCATAATACCGGTCAAAAGCAGTGCTATAGTAATAATATAATTAAACATGTTCTGAGTATTCATGATTGCTGAAGCACCTTTTGGCAATTTAGCAGCATCGGGAGCGGTGGGATCAGCAATAGTCCCATCACTAACTCCTATATCAGATAAATCAATCGGCGCTCCCGCACTGGTAGAAATAACGGAAAGTGACAACCATAAAAAGAAAGCTAGGACCGGACCAGCCGTGAGATTTTTACCCAGCTCCGTCCACCAACGGGAAGCGTAACGCGAAGTGTTGGGCAAAACCGATGCTATATAGGCAACCGGGGAAAGAATCACCAAGATCCAGATCATCAGAATTCTTGCCACCAAGATTACCAGCATAGCCAGCAAAACCGCGATTGCCACGACCAACATCCCGTTAGCTAAAAAGATAGCCATAATTACGGAACCGATGCCTTTCAATTCATTAACAAACCCCTTGGTGTCCTGGGCAAAACTGGTCATCTGCGCCAGATTCAACCCGACAGTCAAAACTATCGCGGCGGAATCCTGAAATGAATATACAAACGTCAGCATGATCACCTGGGAAAAATCCACAAAAATACCGGTGATGGTCTTACTGAAATTGATCAGAACCGCCATGATTATCATCTTGGTCAGCAGACTGCGCGCGTGATACTGCTGAAGTTTCATGATTGTACCGAAAGCGATGACAATCAGGATCACAATAAACATCATATTGGAAAGATCTCTGATGATCGTCCAGCCGATATGCACTGCCGGCGGCGCTTTCATGTTGACGAAATTATTATAGCTGAATATTTTAATCACTAATTCAATTATCATGCCCAATAAAGACCCCAACAATTGCATTATATTTGCGCCGAAATCTCCAATCGCACCGATAATCGCTTCAGAGACATCAAAGCCCGCAAGCGCTTCTGACTTTTCCGGAAAAATAAGTCCGACAAAAACAAGTACACCCAACACGCCGAGTATTGGTAAGAGCGCCTTTCTGATTCGTGACAAAATCTTTCTGAACATTATTGATTGATAAAGTTTAGCTTGGCTGTACTGTTATCGTCCCGTTGAATTCCTGGTAATTCTGAGTTGTACTGTTGATATCACATGGGCGAAGTCCGGGCGTCGCGCTGTTCTGGTCATTACAGAAGCCCCAATTATCTTTCAACATTATTTCAATATTATAGATCTGTGTCGCGCCCGGCTCATCATATGTATGGGAGAACAAATGCGGTTGACTTGGGTCAGATTTTGGCGCGCCGTTCCACACGATGGAACTGGTAGAACCGTCGCCCCAGTCGATAACAATGTTCTTCAAAGCTTCCTGTTCCGGATCCACAAAACTGGTAAATGACAGGGTAATTGACCCGCCGCCGAATAATTCCACATCCCCATCGGCACCGTTGATCAAGACATTATCAATCGCCGGAAGAATAGCACAATAGTCGTTGTCCGGTGGCCAAGTCGGACGCGGACCGGCGCCGTCCGTGTTACAGAGTGGCATGTGGTTAAATTCATTATTCCATACATAGTTCCAGCTCGGATTGGCCGGATTAATTTTTTCGTATGTTGCCGTATCTACATCCCAGAACCAAGCATCGTAAACGTAGGCAAATATTCTTTGCAGATTATCTACCGCCCACACATTGCCGTCAAACCCGGTTGCCTGGTTCACGCCATCTCCGGCATTTCTGGCGGCCGCGCCAACACAGGATCCGGCGTTGACACTGGTACAATACGCGTCATCGGTGCAGTATTTGGTCACATCACCACTGCAATAACCTAACCCCACGCACACACCGCGGTTGCCGTCTTCCCCTCCGCAGTCCGCATCTGTCGTGCAGGCATACTGAGTTCCACGATGCACCGTGTCATAACTGCCACCCATACATACTTTCGGCACGCAATCACCATCACAACTGTACGGACTGCCCGCTCGTGTATTATTCACCGGTGGAGTTGGTGTACTGTCAAAATTCTCAATATATAATGGCTGCATACCGTCCGATACACTGCTATCCCAAGTTGATCCCGGATCATCACCTTGACCCGCTACAATTGCCCCAAACGGAGCGGCATTTTCATTGTATTTATATAGAATATCGCGAATTTGATATGAGCTGGTATTAGCAGTTCTTTGTGCCCAGGCTTTATCGTCAGAAATACTGGCTACTTTTGCCACCTCGGTACAAACATCCCGCAGGTATACATAGCCCATTACCCACATTCCTCCGCTACCACCACTGCCGTCTTCCATATAAACGTAATAATTATCTATAGTGTGATCAGTGGCAGAGAAATTGGTTTTGATTCTGAGATGATTGTCATTACCGTCCCAACTGATATCCCAGTCATTTTCGGCATTGGCTATCCAAGTAGCTCCACCACCCGGCCAGTCGGAATGTGATGATCGTTGCTGTACCCATTCAATCCGGTCTATTTCCCAATCATGATATGTCCGGTCACTTCCCTGGGCTAGGACTGTAGTGTTTATTCCACCACCACCGCGACAACTACAAAATCCCCAAGCGTTGTCACTTAAAGGTCGCTGGCCGTCATAGTTCTCACACCACCCAAGATCTTCAAGTGACCCACATCCACTATCATCACCATCACAAGTTTCTTCAATATCTCCAGCATGTGTGAAGTTTGTTACAAGATTACGTCGATAACCCGCCACTTTTCCAACTAAATCAGTTACTATATTAGAAGCACCGCAGAGACTGTTTTCATCATCATTACCTACTAGTAGGGTTGTATCATCATAGTTTCCAGTAGCTTCCACACACATATATAAAGGTCTGCGTCCTTTGTAGCCTGCCGGATCTACCGTACCGAATACGCTGGACTCACCGGAAATAACATCTACCGGCCACCAGGTAATACACTTGTCCGGATTGGTCGGATCGGTCTCTATACAGTAACCCTGCCAGCCGTTAAACTGCACTAGGTCGCTGTTTGTGTATTGGCAAACCTCGGAGTCTTCTCGCGGATACGCGCGACAGGACCTGATCAGGTATTTCTGATCGCCGTCAGTAGTGGAAAGATTTTCCGCTGGAACCGCTGTGATTGCCGGTGCCCCCGGTGGTTGCCAGTTGAATTGCATAGAAGAGTTGCCCAGTTTCTGATAATACTCAATCATGATCGGATGCCAACCGGCATCGAGCCCATTAACAGTAAACGAATCATTATGCACGCCGTCCGTCCAGTTTTCTTGAACCGGTACAGTCAGATCATCAATAAAGAATTTATATCCGTCATCCACAACCAAGTTGAATAAATGATTACCCGTATTTTCAACCAGTAATTTACCGGCCCAACGCACCGCGACCATTTCTGTTGCTCCGGCATTATCATTCAGCAGTGTCGGCATTGATGCATTATCATAGTTCAGATAATCACTGACATAAGTACCAAGGTAATTACCAAAGACTAATTCCAGCTCAGTAGTTAATTCAACCTGCGGAATCAAGTAGTTACTTGGAATGGCAGTAATTCTATTATATGTCGGAAATAACATTCCTTCAGTTAGTGGACTGATTACACCGTCACCATTTTGATCCCAGGCATAATTGATACAAAATGCATCCGGTATTCCACCACCACAATTTGTCGGGTTCCATTGTCCTGATGTCCTTCCCATTTGTACTCCGCCATAACCACCACCATTAGTAAATTCAATCTTGACCGGATGCCAGCCGGCAGTGAAATATTGCGACCACATATAACCCAGCGTTGGTATACTGCCCCAGGCGCTGACGATCTCCGAACCCGCCGCCATATCGTCCACCCAAATCCTGACTCCGTCATTCACATTGAAAAATAATGTTTGATAGCCCGATGTCGGAATATTAATTCCACCTTCCCATCTGCCTGAACTGTTAGCAACAATAAAGTCAGCATTATCCGGTACTAGCGGATCCATTTCTCCCGGGATCGTTACGGTCGCATCGCCATTTCCACATAGCGTACATAACGCTGTATCTCCGGCATTACAAGCTATACATGGCTCATACCAATTGATCTTTGGTACGATATATGGATTACCAGGACAAGCTGTCGTCAAATTTCCATCTGTAAAACATTCCTCATTCAGTCCTGAAACACTGGTTGAACTTGGTTGATAAACAAAAGTGTAGAAGTCTCCGCGGATACCCGGAGAGTCAGAAGCCTTCACCGCCAGTGCTGGCTTCATGGATACGTTGTCCACGGAGAACGAAACATTACCGCCCATATTCCGAATCAACAGGAAGGTTTCCGCGTTTTCATCCGGGATGCCGTTAATCCTTACCGGTTTCAGTACCTGCTGTTCCCAACCGGTTGAACCATCAAAATAACCCAGGAAATTTTCACCGACAATATTGCCATTCTCAAATTGAGCTAGTGAAACTGAAATAGTTTCCTGTCCGGCTTCCGGCAGGTTTTCAAACCGGAAATCCAGACTGGCGATGTATTCAGTATTGTTTAATATATTTGTTCCCAAACTGGTCTTAATACCCAGTCCGGTAAATTCACAACTGCCAATCACGCACTCTCCGCCGGCCACGGTACAGATTGTCCCCTGGTTCGTGGACAAATCATCGCAAACACCCTGCGACCCTGCCGAATATAGCAGGTAATTATTCTCATCCAATGCGGAATTGCCGACCGTTTCCGGTCCTTCCACGACACTGACACTGCTGTCCAGATCGGGGAAGATAGCTGTCCACGACCCTTCTTCTTCGGCGGTAATACAATTCGGAATGGCGGTCAGATTCTCATCCGGTACGCAGTTCTCATCCACCACGCAAGAAGTATCTTTATTATCCATATTCTCATCACAAACCATGAACCGACTTAACGCGTTCGACTCAAAATCACCAAATCTTACCAAATCTTTTGTGATTGCTCCGCCCAGACCAACTTCATACATTTCCGAATAGGGATAATACCCTTCAATAATGTCACACTTATCGCCAAGTCCGGCACAAGTAGTGGCTTCTGTTGCTACAGTGCAATCAACGGAATGATCATCCCGACAGCCATACTGCAAACCGGCGCTGACATACCCGGACAGATTTTGAAACTCGTCCAGCGGATATGCCGCCGTATCACCGGTGACATTGGTCGGTCCTGGATCGATCGTACTGATACAGGAACCGTTGGAACCCAATTCATCACACAAGCCGATTTCAAAACAAACGTCCTCTTTTGTTTTACCATCACCGTCCAAGTCTGTGTTGTCATCCACCTCAAAAGATGTTTTGCAGTACAACCATTCGTCACAGACACGGTCTCTTTTAACCTTTAACACTGTGTTCGAATCCGCTATCGGACTTCCTCCTGCTGTATATAAACTGCACGCGCCTCCGCCCAGACATTCAGCGCCTCCGCTAGTACATAGGTCATTTGGATTTGTGCCCCCAATACAGGTTCCGAATCTACCCAGTACCGGTGGTCCAAATTCCGGATTTTCAATACATAAACCGCCCGCACCGCAGTCCGCATCAACATCGCAATCATTACCATAAGTTACCGGATTACCCAGGTCACAATAGAACTCCTGGCCATCCGGGCTTAAATCCGCCGTGTAATTCAGCGACTGAGTTGTATCACTGAATAAGACACAGCCTTTTTCTGCATTAACCACTCCGTTACAACTGGTGGAATCAACGCTGGATTTAATATTATAATATGTCGAACATCCCGGCAGTCCGCCCGGTGTCACAACACAATTCTCATCAAACAAAACCGTGTCGCCCTCATAAGGACACAACGGCTGACAGCCGATCGGATCCAGCGGGTCACTATAGGCCGTACATCCGTCCGCTTTGGAATCGCAAAGGCCCACCCATGGCACACATCTGGCACTATCAGCACATGGTACCGCATCATCCGGATTACAGATTGTATTCGGGGCCGCTGCCGGCGTGCCCCCCTCACAGACAAAAGCTGGGATCGCCGGACTGGGTGGTGTTGGTGTAGTTTCGCACGGTGTTTCTGTTCCGGAGATATACCAGTCAAAATCGTATGAACCCTGCAACTGTTTATATTCGCAAGTACGACCATCAATCGGCTGTTTGAAATAAGTTTTGCCTCCGCCACCTGAGAAACCATATTCCTCGCAACCGGATTCGGAATTATCGCACCAAATATTATCATATTCAGCTGCGTTATCTTTCAGATAAACATCCTCATACGAAATTAGATTATTTTCTTCATCAAAATTCGGTAACCCTAACCTACTGCATCCCTGATTATCAGCTGAGCAATAATTGTCTGGATTGTTGATTACTGTTACCAGTGAATCATCTGGTGTAATAACATGACTTAGAGTTTGCGCGGGATCACCAAATTCCTCAGCATAAGGCGATCGGGTATTAGCAGTATCAATTAATGCTTCACAACCGACCGTATCTTCACTGCACAATTTCGAAAATGACATCAGATAATGAATATTACTATCAACATCGGAATACGCTTCACAATTTTCGGATCCATAACAGGTATCATATGAACCACGGACTAAATACCGGTTTGTGGTTGTTTCAACCAGTTCAATATTATCCAAGTAAATTTGACTGCCGACATTTTGGAACTGTAGAGCGGTCGGTAGACCGGACCACAGCGCTGTATCAGAAGTATTGATTGTTACCGGGCCTAGTCTAAATTCCTGCCATTCAGGTGTAAGCCATACTTCCGGAGGAAATGTAGTGCCTGATTGATCAGCAAACCAATTATCCCCGCCTACGGCACCGATCGCCGTATTAAACTTAATGTACATATTGTCACTAGCGGAATCAGATCTGCCCCAGAACTTTAATTCGTAAGTTTTTCCATCTTCCAAAGTTACCGGTTTTTCTGTATTGGCATTTGTATTAAGAGAGTGTCCGCCGACGATTATTGAATTATTACTGACTGTTCCCGGTGCCCAACTCATGGTTGTACCGTCCTCAAAATCATCAGAAAATATCTGGCGATAGTTATATCCCGAATTACCCAAGTATTCACGGCAACCGGCATATTGTGCCGGACAGGAACGGCTTTCGCTCGGAGTACCATAATAAGTATCACCGTCAATACTGTTTCTCTCCGGATGGCAATCATCAGTAACTGAAATTGTCATTGATTTGTATCGATAAAACACATGCAAACTGGCATCAAAGAACTGCGTGCAGTCCGGATCCGTGCCATAAACTGCTGAACACTCAGAATCCGCCTGGATATTTGCGTTCGTATCCGCACAGGTTAAGTTAGTCGGATTCGGATCAACATTCAAATGAGTACACGGTGCGTTGCCGACTTCCACCGGACCGCCGGTATAAACAATGTTACTTTGCTTCAACCTGAATGAGCGCAATTGATAACCAGCTACCGCGTCCCCTTCCCAAGCATAGTAAGTATCAATATTTGCTGAGTTGGTCGGAACGCACTGTTTTAGGAAAGAATAATATTCAATTCCTTCTCCGCCGGCCGCGACTTCGTCCAGATTTGTATATTCTTCGCAACCGACATAGGCCGCGGAACACTGTTCTCCGGTATCCGGAATAAATGATATAACCGGTAAACATGCCCCTGTCCCGCAATCAGCATTAATTAAGCAAGCCTCCCCCTCATTCGGACCGCCATAGCAGTACTGACCAGAACGCTCAATATTATTGGGATCCGGCATTACAGTGGTCAGTTTAACTTCTTCAAAAGCTTTGCATCCGACATCTTCAGCAGAACACTCGTCAGACGGCCTGATTTGCGCCGGCACCGGATCTCCGCTTAATAGCGGGGTATAAAATTGGCATCCGACATCCAGCGGATCACAAGTATCTCTTTCACCGTTCAGGTATACTTTATTTATCGCGCCGTAATCCACATATTCACTGGCGATTTTTGATTCTTCCACCATAGTCGCATCCAGCAACAAATTGCATCCACTATCCGGTGCAATTTCAAAAGCAACATGTTCAGTACCAATGGGGAAGGAATCCGGGTATGTATAAGTCACGACATATCTTTGCCATTCACTGCTTATATTATCAATATTAACCGACTCCAGTGGAACATTGATCGCGTCAACTATTTCTAATCTTGAATTATTATTGCACGATGCTAAATCATTCGGATCTTTTTTTGCGTAAATTGAAACCGTAAATGTCCTGCTACTTACCGGAGAACCTGTTTCCGCTGAACCTACTAATAACTCCGTTAACGCCGGTCCGGAGTTCAATATCAGTGCATTGTTACCTGCATAAGGTGAATCACCAGGAGTATTTGGTGTTACTATTTCGACTTCCGCGCCAAAAACCGGCGCCCATGCTGAATCAAAATTATCCGCTATCCCATCATCTGGGACGCTCAGATTGTCATAGTAATCAAAGCTAGGATTGGTGTGTAAATTTGTGCCGTTGGTTGTGCGGATAAATTCGTCACAACCCGCCGCGCTTGCGTCGCAAGTTTCCGCTGAAGCGGTAAGATGCGACAACCATGATGCGCCTGCCGCTGGCGGCACATAGCCGGACGGCCCGACTACACCATCTGACCACGCGCTGTAATCATCATTATTCAAATCGTCCCAATAGCATTCCCATCTTTCATCGGTTTGGTTGTACTCTTTGCAGTACCATTGGCAACCGACATTATCCGCGGAACAGCCGTTGAAATCTAGGGTTGTCGCCAAATACGACGCAGGCTGGCCTTGTCGGTCAGTATAGGTGGTGCAGGTATTATAATAGTCGGGGCATGATTCGCCATTGAATCTCCAAATCGGATCTTCTTTGGTGCAATAGCCGTATTCCAGACAGTTACCGGTTTCGTCTTCGGCAATACATGACTGATCATCAACACATGAGGTATTGCGTTGAATCTGGCGAACCTTTGGAGTTTCATCTATTCCGTCATCATCAATATATTCGTCAAAAAGGAATGTCTCATTATAACCGCTGTTCACGCATTGGGTTGCCGGCGCTTTCAGTACCCAGTCCGGATCGATCAACTGATAATACTGGGAAGTTTCATCATTGAAATCTTTAATCAAATCATTCAAACTCCGTGCGCCTCCGCCGAACTCCCTGATGTAAGAAGCGGCTAACTCCCAACTGACCGGTACTATTCGATACCTTCTTAACAAAACCAAACTGCGGTACGGATAACCCTCCTGATAATTCAGCTGTGATCCGCCGTCGCCGTAACCAAACGGTTTGTCACCGTTGATATAACCCAGCTCAATCGCTTCTTCCAGACGCAACTGCTGTTCCACTGCCGTACGGAAACTCGAATCAATGGCGCAGTTTTCCGGCTCGGCAAAATCAGTCGGGCAGGAAGATAGTTTATTTAAAATGTCTACAGATCCGCCCGCGCTCAGCGAAGGCTGGTTGAATGAAGCAAATTTTGCTTCCGCGGCCGCAATACCTGAAGACCGGCCGAACTTACCCTGGTCAAATCCCGTATTATCCGCCGCGGGGTTCAAACCTTTGACCAAAATATATTCCATATACTTCTTGACTAAAGTATTGGTAAACGTTCCGATCATATCCGCGATAATACTGCCAGTGCTGGTTTTATCGGCAGTAGTTGTTTCCCATAAAGCAAAATTTTGTGCCGCTTCAATAGTCGCGGCCGGGGTTTTAATATCGCCGGTTACTATACTAGTCAGTGCCGTAAAATCCTTGGCTTGTTTCGCCGCTTCCGCCTCTTCCGCTTTTTGTTTTTCCGTCTTGGCTTCGCGATAGATTTTCAAATACTGTCCCACTTGTGCCGTATCCTCGCCGAACATATTCGGAAATTCTTGCAAAATAGTCCTAGATAATTGAGCGGGATCCACACCCTTGATGGCAAAACCTAAATCTATATCCGCTGAGAAAAGCGTGCCATCCGTAAACTTACTGACAATTGAAGTAACATCACATTTCGCCTTCCTGTCACTTCCAGGAGTTGGCAATCCTAAATCAAGATTAATGCTTTCCGTTATTGATACTTTTAAAGTCGGATTAATGTCACAAATACTTTTTCCCCATGCTTCAGATGTGATCTGGTCAAGATAATCACCAACCGCGGAATTACCGGCGTCTAATAATGCCTGACCAAATTGTTTAGTATTGAATAACGGCTTTTGTCCGGCCGCGCCGCTCGCTATCTTCACTGCCGTATCATAAGCCAACTGTTGGGTAAAAGTCCTTAATGCATTTTTGAAAGCAATGTCCGAAGATTTTTCAACAGCAGAGGTGATGGCTTGCCACAATTTTGCCGGAATGTCCTGAATAACTGTCGTAAAAGTTACATCACCAACACCAAATAATGCGTTTGCCGGCTTCGGGATAAAAAGAAAAAGTTGTATCAGAAATGTAACAAAAATAAAAACACCAATTAGTTTTCCTTTGAAATGGTGTTTAGGATTTTTTTGATCGCCACTCATATTTCTTATAGAAATAATTAAACTCCCGAGATATTATAACCCCTCTTGCAACGCTTGCGTGTATAAAAGCAGTAGAGTCTCATCATCTACCTGGCTCAAATCCGATTCACTCACTCCGCTACTAATAAGTAGCTGCCTGATTTGCGTCGCATCCAGTTTTTGTAAAGCATCTACCGTAATCTCTTGCCCGGCAGAATCACTTGGCACTCCGGTGTTGGTATTCTTAAGATCATTGATATCAATGCCGGTATCAGTGACTGTATCCTGGTAAACAGATTTGAGTGTCGCGTCATCCATGGCATCCACGATATTTGCCGGCGCACCTAGCTCTTTCAATGTCGCTCTCAAATCCGCGGAAGAAATATCAGCTGTCACAGTTGCACTATTAGTTGAACTGTTAATATTCGTGTTTCCGGCAACCGGGGTGATCACACAAGTCTTACCCTTTGGACAGTTTGGATCACTTCCGCTGTCTAACTCGTCTTTGTCTGTAATATTATCTCCATCAGAATCCGCTAAATACGGACTAGTCTCATAAATATTGAGCTCATCATAATCATTTAACCCATCCTGATCCGTATCTTTGCCCTTCAGAAAGACCAACTGAACATCTTCTGATGTACTATTTACTAACGAATTATCAGTGCTATCGCTATTATCACCAGATAATGGAGCCTTAATAGTGCCAGTAATCTGGAACACACCCAGAATCATTGCACTAAAACCAATAAATAAAACGGCTCCAAAAATTATACTCTGACGCTTTTGGGAATCGATTTGTGACTTTTTGTTTTGATTTTCCTGGGGTGAGACTATATCCATAACTCGTTTGTGGAGTGTATAATAGCTCAAAATTACGCGCCCCAATTATATCATAATAACCCCAAAGTGTCAAACTATGTATAACTAACTACCCTGAATCTCCCAGGATAAGCCATTATTCTAATATTTTCGCTAATATTAGACCCATTGTCAGACTTTTCCAGTCATTTATTGTGATATCCTGCGGTCTTAATTCTGGTTTTATACCATTTTCAGATAAAATTCCCTTAATTTTCTGCGCGTCAGCGTGAAAACTATTGGTTAAATTGTTGTGAATCTGCTTGCGTTTGGCTGAAAAACCCCCTTTTACCACCTGAAAAAACTGTTTTTGGGTGAAGTTATAGCCATTTTGTGTATTTTCTTCCTTGATCTGTTTATCACTCTTAATCCCCTCAATCATGATCACTGAACTATCCACCTTTGGTTTTGGCCAAAAGCAGTCTTTAGACACTGCTCTTACAATGCGTGGATTACCGAAATATTGCACAGAAACCGCCAAAAGACTCAATTCGGAAGGCTTGGCAGTAATTCTTTCCGCCACTTCCTTTTGAATCAATACTGACATTGTTTTAGGCTTTGGATCCTGCTCCAGAAATTTTCTCAAGACATATGAAGTAATGTTATATGGAATATTCGCGACAATTTTGTATTGCTCACCCCCCATCAGTTTACTGACATCCATTTTGATAATATCCTGATGAATTACTTCAATCGCCGGAAAAGATTTTTCTAATTTTTTAAGTGCCGGGATAAATCTTTTTTCCAGCTCTACCGCCCAGACTTTATTGACCTTCTCCGCCAGTTTCTTTGTTAATGGCCCGAAGCCGGCGCCGATCTCCAGTACATTGTCATCAGGTTTAAGTTGTGCCGAATCAACAATCGCATCCAACACCTCTTCGTCAACTAAAAAATTCTGTCCGCTCTCCCGCTGAGGACGGATGCCGAAGTTCTTAGTCAGATATTTTATTTCCGCTTCTAGATTATTCAAAATATATTTATTTACAATTAAACAACAACACTCCCTTTTCTCAATATAATTATTTTACTGGATGCGACTTTTACGATAGTTGAAGGTTTAACTTCCGGCAGTTTGCCCGCATCCACTACCAAATCAATTTTTTGATCAAACCCGTGAATTTGTTTCTTAATCGCGCTGACAGAATAACACTCTTTTCCCTTTGACTGATTTGCGCTGGTGCTGATTATCGGTCGACCTAATTCATCGGCAATTGTGCGGGCAATTTTATTCCCGGACACTCTTACTGCCAAACTCGGTTTTCTGGCAGTAAGCATTGCTGGAATATTTTTTTTCTTTTTTAATACTAACGTCAAGGCGCCCGGCCAGAATTTTTTCGCAAGTAGAAGTGATGGGGAATTAAACATAACAAACTTTCTGGCCTGTTTTAAATCACCGACAATTACAGGTAGTGGAAGCTTTACTGATCGTCTTTTTATGGCGTAAATCTTTTTTATTACTTCTTTGTTCAGAGCATCGCCACCTACGGCATAGGCGGTTTCCGTCGGATAGACAATTACACTACCAGATTTCAGATGCGCGACAATTTTATTTAGCGTTTGTTTGGAAAGTCTATTATTTTGGACAGAAACAGTCTCCATGAATTTCTATAATACATTAATGAATAATGATACTAGGGCGGCTAGTGGAAAGGCTAAACCCATGCCCCCCAGGGCAATTACTAAAAGCATAAAGCTCAATATTATAACTCGCCCCAAACCGATAGCCATTTCGCGCAGTACCGTATATTCATCAACATAATGGCCGGAATCAGCCGCTTTTTCATACATCAACGCGTCAAATGGAGTGCGCATCACAATAGTTGCAAAACTGTGGTATGTCGACGCGATAAAGATTTGGAAACCGGTAGTAACAAAAGTTTTAATCAGCCAACCAACCGCATACAAAATAGAGCCGGTACGCATCAGTTTCTTTTTGCGCATCTGATCTGTATATTTCCCCATTCCCAATTGAATAATAATAGTCAGCAACACAACTACCGAGGAGATGATGCCGATCATCAGATATTTGCCATCTAGAATTTGCCAGACAAAGATCGGCCATAAAACAACCCCGACCGAATTTTCCGCCCCATCCGCGCCGTAAGCTAGAAGCATTCTCCGGTTTTTTTTATGAAAAAGTTTTTTGAATGTTTCGAAGTAACCGAAGCTGTACTTCTCATAAACCGCCCTGGTTAAAAGAAACGGGATCAATGACAGAGTGATCAGAATAATTACTACCACAAACAGTATTTGAAAATTAAACTGGTCCAAAATAAATCCGCCGGCAAACGGAACGGCAATGCTGACCAGCGATGCGATTGCCGCCAGAAAGCTGATTTGCTTCCCTCGGTTGCGCCGGTCCGTGAATTCGGCAAAGTCAGTGTGGTACGGAACCCAGTAAAACATCCGGTAGATTGTGAGAAAAACCAAAGAGGCAATTGTAAATACCCAGATATTGGATTCAAAATAATAAAAACAGACGTAATGTAAAACCAAAAAAGGAATGCTCAAAATGAGCGTCTTTTTCAGATTTATCCTGGACATTACACGGGCGCCGATCGGACAAGTGAAAAAATAGGCTAGATACCCTATTAAAAAATAATAGATAACGTAGTAAATATTTTTGTCATATACCAGGTAAAGAAAAACGGGCAAAAAAAGCCCGAGCATTCCATTCGCCACCTGCAGAATCACCCGATTCATATACAGCGAAATCACTCCTGAAGAAAGTTCGCTCTTCAGATAGAATTTTGAAAAAAATCCGCTCATCTTATTTGACCACAATATTTAACAGCTTGCCCGGTACAAATATTTTCTTGACGACTTGCTTATCTGCAATCAATTCCTGAATTTTACTGCTTTGCTCTAAATATTGTAGCACATCTTCCTCCGTAACGTCAGCCGGCATCAGGCATTTATCTTTCAGCTTGCCGTTGATTTGTATCACAAACTCAATTTTCTGGTCTTTAACCAGTCTCGGATCAAATTTCGGCCAGGATTCCAGATGGATAGATTTATTGTTTCCCAGTTGTAACCATAATTCTTCAGTTAAATGTGGTGCAAATGGGGATAATATCAGTAATAATTTTTCAAATGTAATCTTATCAATCTTCCTTGCTCCCTGCATTTCATTGACCAAAATCATTAAAGCTGAGACAGCCGTATTAAACCGGAATTCATTGATGTCTTCCGTTACCTTTTTAATCGTTTTATGCAGTAGACTCTTTATCTTTTCATCAACACCCTTAACCCCTAATCCCTTAGCCCTTAATCCTAATAAATAAACTTTATCCAAAAATCTTCTCACTCCCACAATCCCCTTCGTATCCCAAGGAATCGCCTCGGCAAACGGGCCCATGAACATTTCATACATCCGCAGAGTATCCGCGCCGTATTCTTTTACCACGTCGTCGGGATTGATTACGTTGCCCAGCGATTTCGACATTTTCTTACCATCTTCCGCTAGCACCATACCGTGTGAAATTCGTTTTTGATATGGCTCGGATGTCGGCACTAACTTCAAATCGTAAAGCGCTTTGTGCCAGAACCGGGAATATAATAGATGCAGTGTCGTGTGTTCCATCCCGCCGTTGTATAAATCAACCGGCGTCCAGTATTTCAATGCTTGCTGTGAAGCAAACTCTTTGTCATTATGCGGATCCGTATAACGCAAGAAATACCAACTGGAACCCGCCCAGTTCGGCATGGTGTCCGTCTCCCTTTTTGCTTTACCACCACACTTGGGACATTTCACATTCACCCAATCTTTAATTCCCGCCAGCGGTGACTCGCCGGTTTCTGTCGGTTCGTAGTTTTTAACTTTTGGCAGTTCCACGGGCAAATCTTTTTCCAGCACCGACACGATTCCGCATTTTTCGCAGTGAACTAATGGAATCGGCTCGCCCCAGTAATGCTGACGGGAAAAAATCCAATCACGGAGTTTATATTGCACTGAAGAATCTGCTAAACCCAATTTCTTTAAATCTTCAATAATCTTTACTTTAGCACCCAGTTTACCAAACGAAGTTAATCCATTATATTTGCCTGAATTTATTAAGTTACCTTCCCCAGCAAATACTGACTTATTTGCAACAATTTCGGGATGTGGTTGATTTTCTGAATGAACAATTATCGGTTCAATTACTTTTATTACTGGCAACTTATACTTCGTTGCAAATTCAAAATCCCGTTCATCATGAGCCGGTACGGCCATAATCGCGCCAGTGCCATATCCCGTCAGCACATAATCCGCGACCCAAACCGGAATCTCTTCACCACTGGCCGGATTGATTGCTTTGACTCCTTTCAGTTCAACCCCGGTTTTGTCTTTTGCCAGATCCGTTCTCTCCAAATCGCTTTTATTCTGGGATGCTTTAATATATTTTTCTACTTCTTCAAAATTATTAATTTCCGGTTTCAGCTTCTCCACCAATTCATGTTCCGGCGCCAATACCAGATAGGTCGCACCGAATATCGTATCCGGCCGGGTAGTAAATATTTTTACCGAAGGAATTAAATCATCCAGCAGTTCCGGCAGTTTTATAATACCTTTGCGTTCATTAAAATGGCCTTTCCCCGGTAGTAGTTTAAAACTCGCTTCTGGGATGTGCTTCTTATAAAAATCTATCGATTCTGGTGAGATGTATGGATCATCGTCAGAATAATATACCACTACTTTTCTGACATTCTGCTTGATCTTTTTCCAGTCGAATTTTAAATCAGCAAATTTCTTTATTGCATCCCAATCAGCATGGGGAAATTCTTTGTTTAAGTGTTTCCAATCCTGAAGCGGATTGACCGGAGCAACCATAATTAGTTGATCAATTTCTCGATTGGTTTCTTGAATAAGATTTAAAGCGGCTGGCGCACCTAGGCTATGGCAGACAATAGTTGAAACATCGCTAAAAGAGTCCATAAGAGCTTTTGTCCAATCATTAACTACCGGGTGATCGGTAGCAGGAAGATCGGGTACGCCTACTTGCCACCCTTCTTCTTGTAATACATTTTTTAGCCAAGGAAACCAATTCTCCCTTCGATGACCACTTACCCCGTGCACAATTAAACAATGCTTCGTTTTATTCCCCGCTAATCTTGGATATTTAATTTTAAAAGATACCTCCGCGCCTTCACTGCGCCCGATCCAGTTGATCTGCTGAGATTTTATCTTTTCCAGATAATCAACCGTATCCAAATCGTCAATCAGACGCTGGGCATACTGAGTTATTTTAAACATCCATTGTTTCAAATTCTTTTTGGTTACTTCCGTACCACAGCGCTCGCATTTGCCGTTCACTACTTCCTCATTAGCTAGTCCGATCTTACAGGAAGGACACCAGTTAATCGGCATTTCACTTTGATAGACCAGTCCTTTCTTATACAGCTGTAAAAAAATCCACTGCGTCCATTTATAATATTCCGTGTCGGTAGTAACCACTTCTCTGGACCAATCAAAAGAGAGCCCCAGGGATTTTAATTGTGTGCGGAAACGTTCTATATTATCTTTAGTAATGTCGGCTGGATTTTTTTTAACCTTAATCGCGTAATTTTCTGTCGGCAGACCGAATGCGTCAAAACCGATGGGGAAAAGGACATTATTGCCTTCCATCCGTTTTTTGCGCGCCACGATGTCGAGTGCCGTATAACTGCGCGGGTGACCGACATGCAATCCTTCCGCCGAAGGATACGGAAATTCAATCAAACAGTAGAATTTGTCCTTTTTAGGATCGTCTTTTGTCACATAAAGACCGTCCTGACTCCACTTGTCCTGCCACTTTTTTTCGATTAAGTGATGATCGTACTTCTCTGCCTCGGACATGCTAATTATCTTCCTTTCAAAACATTAATTTAGACCCTTGTTTACAGTATTTTAACACTTTTTGGCACTTATTGGAATCAACAAAACGTAGAAAAAATGGGGGTAATCTGTGCATTGGATCAAATATTTTGGCTAATCTAAGCTATTATTTCATCAATTTTTCATAAATTAATTTGACAAATGAAAGTGACCATGATAGCTTACTGAGTATCCTAAATCGCTCTGAACTAAAACACTGGTTTAGGTAATAAATTATGAAATACTAAAACAACTAATAGCTATTTTCTAAATCATAGAACATGGCTTTTAATTTGGGAGAAAACGATTAGTATTCAAATCAAAAAAACACTCAGTCATATGTTGGTAATCTTCTTGAAAGGTTTGATCTACCTGAAGAAAGTGATTTTCTTTTTGGGAAAATATCTGATAGTAATCCCTGTTCAAAAAATAGCAAGTTTTATATTTTATTTCCTGATTGTCCGGATGTATAAGATATATTTGACAATCAAATCACAGTTGGGTTCAATTTACCGTCCGGCAAAAGGAAAATTGCTTTATTCTTTCTCAACCAGGTATGTCGTGCATGCGCTGATAATCCTATTAACAATTATTGTCACAACCAGCAATTTAAATGCCAAGGAGCTAAACTCGGAAGTCGGACAAAATAATATCCTATCAACCCTTGTTCATCCACAGGGCGAAGAGCTGTACGTTGAGACCTCTGAAACCAACATTGATAATAATTCAATCTTCGCGCAGTCTAGCGGAAGTGTTACCAGTTCAGGAGGTATTGGTGGCAATACTGTGACAATCGGCGATAACACTACTATTACTGCGGAAGGGGCGATTATTAAACCGAATTTAATTGCCACAACGATTGGTGACCGTGTTCGTGAATCAGTAATTTATCATGACGTCCAGGGCGGAGAAACAGTTAGCGACATTGCGGCTTTATATAGTGTTTCTACTAATACAATATTATGGGAAAATAAACTTGGTGCCCGAGATTTTATCAAACCCGGACAAAGATTAACCATTCTTCCGGTATCCGGAATTTCTTATCAAGTTAAATCCGGAGATACTCTGGACAAAATAGCAGAAAAATACGGAGCAAAGGCAGATGAAATAGTTGAATACAACCAGTTGGCTTCCGCTGAAGCAATTTCCAAAGATCAGATTATCATATTGCCCGGCGGAGTGCCGCCGGCACCACCGGCGCCTGTTGTACAGCCAACATCCCGCTTCGCTTCTGTTTCCGATTTCTTCGTGCCGGATGATGCGACACCGACATATGGCACAAAACTACAATGGCCGACACCCAGTCACAGGATCAACCAATATTATGGCTGGCGACATACAGGACTGGACATTGACGGTACTACTGCTTCTCCAAACTATGCTGCTGACACAGGGCGTGTTATCTACGCCGGCTGGTCGGGCGGATACGGACTGATGGTGAAGATTGATCATGGCAACGGTATGCAGACACTCTATGGCCATTTCAGCAAAATAGCCGTCAGCGTCGGTGACAACGTCACTAGGGGTCAAACACTGGGTATGATGGGTTGTACGGGTTGGTGTACAGGAAATCATTTACACTTCGAAGTGATTGTAAACGGTAAGAAACAGAACCCATTAAGTTATTTATAAACAAAAAAGGCTTGATTGCGTAATTGAGCCTTTTTTATTATTTTTAAAATGATATAATAGATCCGCTATGGGAAATTTATATACTATTGCCACACCAATTGGAAACTTAGAGGATATTACTCTAAGAGCCCTTAAAACGCTCAAAGAGGTGGATCTTATCGCATGTGAAGACACCAGGCACACATTGATACTATTGAATCATTTTGAAATCAACAAACCTCTGATTAGCTATCACCAGCACAGTAAAATATCCAAAATAGATTACCTGATCGGGGAATTGAAGGCGGGTAAAAATGTTGCGGTAGTTACTGACGCTGGTACACCCGGTATATCCGATCCCGGACAGGTTTTAATAAATAAAGCCATAGAAAATAATATTTCTGTAATACCAATTCCAGGCCCGTCTGCGGTTATTACAGCGCTCTCCGCAGCTGGTGTACCAACCGATTCATTTGTATATTTAGGATTTCTTCCCCATAAAAAAGGAAGGAAAACAATACTAGATTCTTTTGAAAATGAAAAAAGAACAATTGTTTTTTATGAATCAACGCACCGTATCGAAAAACTGCTTGGAGAATTAATAAACATCCTTGGAGATAGAAAAATTGTAATTGCTCGTGAATTGACCAAAATTTATGAAGAATTCTTAAGAGGTACTGTTACTGAAGTGCAGGAAAATTTAAAAGTCACTAAAGGTGAGTTTGTGGTAATTATCAGCGCCATTAAGTAATAGCCATCCCTCTGTCTATTTGTCATTCCCGACCTGATTGGGAATGACCTAACAAAAAAGAGCTGTGATCTACACAGCTCTTTTCTATTTTATAAACTAGAAATTTGTCCCGGGCGCAGTAATCATTCCCGCGCCAAAATCATTAACCATCAGTTTGCTCGGGTCCATACTGACCATGATTGGTGTCGAGGCCGTGGTTCCATCCTTATAAGTAACTACTATGTTGAATGATAACGTACGGTTTATCGAAGCCGGTGTATGGTTAGCATACTGCAGTATATTGCTTGAATTGTGTGAGCCCATAGTCTCAAGGATATCATCTTCGTTGTACGTCACGCCCGGACGGCATTCGATACGCACCTCCACTGCTGATATTTGTGTTTGACTGCTACTGATCCAAGTACCAAGATTCGGTGTATTGGAAACTGTCTCGCAACTGCCCATGGCACTCATATTATTTATACTGACATTCTCCGCGGCTACGGCAGACGCTTCATTAGTTGTTTTTACTGACGCGTGCCCGAGCATATAGTAACCCGGCTCATGGATTTTTGTTGTGGAAAATTCCATAGCACTAACAGTTGCGTATGTTGAATCAACTGTTGCATATTTTCCTGTTGCCGGTTTTTTATTACCTTCTGAAACGGTCGAGTTCATATTAGCCGACTGATTTACATTAATTGCAGAATTTGTATTTGAGATATTAGTATTATAATCATCTCCGGCACCCTGAGATAAAAAATACCAGGTTAAACCACCACCAATAATTACTACCCCGGCAATAATAGCTATCAATGCTACTGTGACAATCCCTTTCTGGTTATTCATATTATTTTGACTGATAATTTTAATTAAATATGTGACTTAATCAGTGAATTGGAAAGTAGAAATCATATCCTCAAAAATCTCCGTATACGAACCTTGAAATTCATCTTCAGGAATATACTGGACTATGCTGTATAGTCTCCCATCTTTTAGCATATATAATCGGTTGTTGTAAGCGCCAAAAACATCTTCACCGGTCTGCCGGATCGCTGCAATGCCGTCAACAGTCACATTGTTTTGCGTTATCACCGTAGAGTCCCCGTTAATATTAGCAACCGCTTCCGTAACCGTTGCTGCGGTATTTCCTCCCCACCAAATCTCAACTTTACTGCCCTGCATCATTTCTGTCGCCACTTCCTGAGCCAGCGCGCGCTCATCCATAAACATCACCGGATTGCCAGAGCTTAAGTCCAGCTCCCAAGTATCCGGGTAATCAATGGAAAACGCGGGTGCTTGGTTGGTATAAGTTTGCCAGCCACTTGTCATCGTAGTATCTGAAGTGAATTGGAATGTGGAAACAAAACTGTTATATAGTGCCTCACGTTCAGATGAAAATTCAGGTGATAATTGATTGCCTGTACTGATTTGGTAAAAAATATCATCAGTAATGAACATAGTGTTTGCTCCAACAACCTTTTCATTTCCGCTGCTATCTTTAACTATATTCATAAATACAAATGCCCGTTCCCCATTTATTGTTTTTTCTTCATAAGTAGCATCCTCGCTAATATATTTTGGCATATTACTTGCAAGTACATCTTCGAGACTCTCAACACCGGCGGAATTGTCTGATGTATTGACTCTAACTACCATGTCGTTACCTATTTGGAAGTCTACAATATAACCAAGGTCATCAGAACCACTAATTCCACTTCCCAACTCACTATAGCTCCCATTTGCTGGATATTTAACTTTATAATTATATCTATCACTTACATATAACTCCCACTCCGCAGTCACCGCAAAAGTATTGGTATTAAGTGCTGTGTTGGTATTTGAATGTGGATTAAATCCACTATTTGTATTAGCCGAAGTATTTGTATTGGTAATCACTTCCGTGAACGTCTTTCCGCCCGCCGCGCATTGTCTGGGATAACTTTCCATTACTGGATAGCCGGCGGCCTCACATTCAGCAAAAGAATTTATTGTAACTACTGTGTTGGTATTTGAAGTATTGGTATTTGCATTGTCGGAACGCCCGAATATTAACCACCACGCACCTAAAAAAATAACTGCAGCCCCGACAAACGCCGAAATTGCAATGATTAAATGAGTAAATTTATTTTGATTAATCATATCATTCGAGTTAGTTATTTTTTAATTGAAATGAATTATAAAAAGTTTCAAATTCCAGATTGCGGCTGGCACCGTCATTGATCGCATAGAGCGTGTCACCATCCTCAAAGAATATTTGTACGTGTCTCCAGCCTGTTATCGTATCCGTCGTTACAGTAGCTCTGGTCGCCTGCTTGCCGGCAACTGTAATTCTTTCTCTTATCTCCCTGCGGTCCGAAAACTGACTGCCCATTTTAGCAATTAATTCATCCATTTCGGTTGAAGCGGTACTATAAAGCAGAACAGACCAGATATTATCACCTTCTACCTCCGGTGATGAAAATGTGACAGTCTCCAAAGCAAGGTCTGATCCGGATATGTCTGTGTGCATTTCCCAACCACTGGGATATTGCACAGTAAATTTTTGATGTTCATATAACTGCCTTTCTTCATTCTGGACGTTTGTGTTTGCAGTCACATTAATATTAGACGCACTCTTTATTTTAATACAACTGCACTGGCATTCGCCGTTGACTAGCCGATAATTACTGCTCGTACCTGCCGAACAGATCTGCTCCTCCTGACATTTACCGATGCATGCGGTAATAATATTATTTGAAGGATCTAGATCACCACCGACGTATGTATTAAAATACCAAAAAATTCCGTACGCCAAGCCGGCAATCAATGTAATCATTATCATAGCAATTGATAATGTCAGAATGATGTGAATATAATTTGTGCTTCCCTTCATATTTTATGGTAAATATACTACTATAGTATATACCATTTTGTGTTTTTATTATAGATTTATGATTAAAGATTAAAGATATTTCCATAAATCTTAAAACTTATAACTTTAATCTGTACTGAAGCGCCTCGGCAATGTGCTGGGTTTGGATTTTCTCCACCTGTTCTATATCGGCAATTGTTCTGGCTACTTTCAGTACCCGATAATACGCCCGGGCTGACAGGGGGAATTTTTCCACTGCTTGCTTTAACAATGCCTGAGCCTCTTTACCCACCCGGCAGTAACAGTTGATCTCCTTTTGTGTCATCTCAGAATTTTCCAAAAGTCCGACCGGTTTTAAGCGATCAATTTGGATTAACCGTGCTTTTTTTACTTTTTTTCTAATCTCGATTGTTTCTGAAAGCGTTCCCGGTTCTTTAACCAGTTCTGAAAATTCAATCCTGGCAACTTCGACATGCAAATCCATCCTATCAAGCAATGGTCCGGATACTCTTTTTTGGTAATTAATTATTTGGTTGGGTGCGCACCGACACTCCTTTTTCGGGTCGGAAAGATAACCGCATGGGCAAGGATTAGCTGCGGTGATCAGCATGAACTTAGCAGGAAACTGAATTGTACTGGACACTCTGGCCACCATTACTTGCCCATCCTCCAAAGGCTGGCGAAGACTCTCTAAAACAATCCGCGGGAATTCCGGTAACTCGTCCAAAAACAACACCCCGCGGTGCGCCAAAGATATTTCGCCCGGCTTTGGAGTTCTGCCGCCGCCGATCAGTGCGGCGGCAGATGCGGTATGGTGTGGTGATCTGAACGGTCTTTTGGTAATCAGTGCCCCGCCTTTAGCCAGCAATTTGGCAACACTGTAAATTTTAGTAACTTCAAACATTTCCGGTGTTTCCAGTTCCGGAAGAATTGAAAGGATACTTCTGGCCAACATCGTTTTGCCAGTGCCGGGAGGACCGGTCATAAAGAGATTGTGCCCGCCGGCCGCAGCAATCACCAGCGCCCGTTTGGCAAATTCCTGACCTTTCACTTGAGAAAAAGTTTCATCAATATTACCATCATCAGTCTGCTTTGTAATACGATACAGCGTTGGAGTTATTAGCCGGACATTATTTAAA
This sequence comes from Patescibacteria group bacterium, assembly GCA_041666845.1. GTDB lineage: Bacteria > Patescibacteriota > Patescibacteriia > UM-FILTER-42-10 > UM-FILTER-42-10 > JAHJEX01. Next base: position 71,133 of record JBAYGC010000004.1, read on the forward strand.
TGATCAACAAGCTGCATTAAGCTTGAAACAGCGAACACTTTTACGCCGGAGATGACCCGTGCTTCCTCTATGTTTTCAGCGGGTAAAAATATGTTTCTGATATGATTTTGTTTCGCCATCATAACGACAGATAATACCCCACTCACCTTCCGTACCGTTCCATCCAAAGCAAGCTCCCCAATGAATATTGATTTCTCTTTTGGTAAGTTTATATCAACACCCCGCGTTGCCATATATATCCCCAATGCTATCGGCAAGTCAAACGATGAACCTTCTTTTTTCAGATCGGCAGGTGCCAAATTTACCGTTACCCTGGTTCTGGGAAATGGCAGGCCACTATTAATGATCGCCGAGCGAACCCTGATCTTGGCTTCCTGTACAGCAGTATCCGGTAACCCCACCACAATCATATTGGGCAGGCCAGGCGCGACATCCGCTTCCACTTCAATAATTTGGCTTTCGATACCGACTAAAGCGGCGGAGTATAGTTTTGAAGGCATGGGTCTTTTGGTAATTGGTTATTTCGTAATTGGTAATTGTCAAAATGTACTCCTCGCTATATTTTCTGCCTATCAATAGATCGAATTAGACCATTAATAAGCATCCCGACTTGATTACATTTACAGATTAAAGTGTTGGACTCTACTTCATTGATATAATCCAAACTCACAGCAAGTATCAAATAATTATGAACCTCAGCCAATGATCCTCTGGCAATATAGTAAATGCGTACTTTGTCCCTGAAATGATAACGTGCAAATCCCTCAGCTATGTTTGCGGGAGCAGAAAGAGAAGCTCTTCTTAGCTGACTAATGATTCCAAAGGTTTCTTCTTTAGGAAATCTTTTACTTATATTATAAATTTCTATTACTAATTCTTTCCCCTTTTGCCATGCTTCTAAATCTTGAAAGGAATTAATTTTTGAGATATTCATTTTATTATCACTAATTACGAATTACAAATTACTGATACCAAATTACTACATAAAAAAACAAGCGCCAAGGACGCCCATTTCTAATCTTTTATTTTCTCTATGTTAACACCAACTTATCAGACAGTCAAATGACTTCCATTTGATTGATATTACATGAAATAACCCACCTTTTATATCGGTAAATTGTTCCGGTTGTACTGCTCAATTATATTATAAATAATCTCCCTATTATCTGCCTCATGTAGCCGGTTAAGTTTCTGCATACCGCACTTTTCACAGACGTGTACAATCTTCTCTTCTTTATTTTTTATAATCAAATTAATCGGTTTCATCACACCATTGCATATGGCTAAACGGTCACCGGGAGACTCATCCACATGCAGGGAATACAAACAAAAAGGGCAATGATTGGTATAACCGTCACCATTAACTTTCTTTTTACAGTTAATGCAAATGAAATCTTCCTTCTTTTTAGTGAACTTTTTCATAATTATTTCCCTTTCTATTAGAAACTTTGAGTATTAGTATTATCGCTCCGGCAGTGATCAAACAGTCTGCAAGATTAAAAACCGGGAGGACAGTCAGATTTATAAAATCAATAATCGCTCCGTGATTAATCCGATCCAAAAGATTACTGAAAGCACCAACCGCAACTAAAGAATAACCAATAATCAGAGTGCGACTTTTCATTTGGTATGCTTCATACAATAAATATATAACAATACTGATAATCAAGACCGTAATTATGTAGATCAGCGTTTTAGGTAAGGGTACACTGAATATTATTCCCTCGTTCAGATAAAATTCCAGACGAAACACACGCAGGAAAGTAATCGGTGAAATATCAGACAATGAATTCACCGCCCACCATTTAAGAACCCGGTCAGCCACAAACAAAAAAAAGAATCCAACATTAATAAACATCAGTTGTTTGGACTCTTTCTTCATTTCAGGATTTTACTGAGCAGATTTATGACATTCCATGCAAAGCGTTGCCGATGGGAACGCTTCAAGGCGTGCCGGATCAATTGCATTTCCGCATTTGGCACAATCACCATACGTACCATTTTTTATTCGCTCCAACGCCAAGTCAGTTTTCTCAAGCGCCTTTTCTAGATTTCTTTCCACTGAAAGATTATCTTGGAAATCCGCGACTTCGGTTGCGTTCTCTTCATCTTTATCCCCATAACTTGGAAAACGAGTGTTAAAGTCATCTTCCTTATTAATATCTTTGTCCGCAAAACTGCCGAGCTCACCACGCAACTTCTCTTGCTGTTTAAGCAGGTCCGCTTCCAGTTTCTTCATTAACCCTTTATCCATGTTTTTTTCGTTATTGCTTATATCTCTTACATACATTATACAAAATTTCGGGAAAAGAAAAAGGGCGCAACTAGCGCCATTAACATAGTTATTTAAGCACTGTCACGCCCAAGGCCCTTGCCCAACTCTCGTTCGTCGTGAGACGATTGACAGATTGGTGTCGCAAAGACTTTTGAGCATTTTCTTTCCTATGAGGGTAATTAGGGAGAAAATGACGATTCTCTACCATTTTTGTGGTTGATCATATTTTTATATACGTCAACCGCTTTTGTTTTTGTTTTATTCCCTCTTCAAAATAGTAAAGAACTTTTTCCCTACAAGCGACTTATAGGGAGGTATTCCTTGCTATTTTGCTGGTAGAACCTAGTTTTCAATATGCGCTTGTATTGTGTGAAGATACTTCACTAAAGGTAGTATATCATAATTATTACTTCATGTCAACAACATTGTCATTAGATCTCTCCTTTTTGCTAATATTAGCCATTTTAGATGCAATATTTAGCTGGAAAAGCCGTTTTAGGCAGAATATTCAGGAATAAATCGCTGTTTTCGAGGTCAATTGTGCTGTTGGCGGCGATGTATTGATATGGATTGTTGCCGGAACAGCGTGAATATTGGGTATTTTCCTGTCTTTGGCTAATATCACTGCTAGCGAGTATGGCTAGACGGATGTTTTGACTGGAGGAAGAGACAACAACATAATCACCCACCATCGCATACGCAATGGTCGATTCCGCTCCGTCAGCCAGTTCATATATGGTTTCCCCCTTGTATTCAAGAGTAATTGGCTCAATATTTTCAGGTTTTGGCACTAATTCATAAACAACCGTGCCGTCCGGCAGGGTTAAAGGCACCTTTTCCGGGAATTTTTTGGCCCAAATCTGTGCCACAAGCTGCTTAAAGGCCCCCCATTGCGCTGATTTTGGATCATCGAGCTTCAACACTACACCCGGTAGCAATTCACTCTTGGGATAAAAGAAGAGCGCGTACTGATATGTGGGCACCTCAAAATCATCAATCAACCCACCGGAAAAGAAATCAAATTTCATAGGTCCGACGACATAAGCCAGCGGGCTGTCTTTTGGCACAAATTTTAGCAATTCTGCAAACGATTGCTCTTTATTCTTTATTCCGTAGGAAGCGGTAGTCTTTTTGTAATAATTAACAATTTGATCCCGGCTGTCCAGATGAAAAAAACCGAAACCAACAAAATACCCGATCAAAACGAGTGTAGCTAAAAAGAAAAATACAATTTTTGACCCTACCCTGCTGCCAATTTGCTTTTTGATTATGTTTTTTACATCAATAATTGTCTGATCCAACTTTCCTTCCTGATTAACAACCTTAAAATCATAAATCTTTTCGTATTTCAGCCATTGTTTGGTATATTTCATGCGTTCCGCAATATATACGTCATCCACCTTGCTTCTTTTTTTGATCCGATTCTCTAAAGTTTTTAAATCCGGGGGCGCAATGTAAATTGATTTTACGTTCGGCAGTTTTTTCTTGACTATCTGTACTCCTTTATATTCTATTTTCCAGATGCCGATCTTATTTGACTGTTTTACCCTTTCTAATTCTTTTTTTGGCGTTCCATAAAAGTTTCCGTTGTATTCTTCGGCATATTCTATAAACTCACCCTTTTTAATTTTGGACTTAAAATCCTTTTTACTGACAAAATAATACGGATTACCCTCCGACTCGCCCTTTCTTTTTTCCCTGGTAGTCGTGGTAATTACTCTTTCAATATCAAAATGATTCCGAAGCCCCTCAATAACCGAATCTTCCCCCGCTCCGGAAGGACCGGAAATTATAAATAATTTATCCCTTATTTTCATTTTTCCCCCTAAACGATTACTTTACTATACTCTATCACAAATCGACCTGCGAATAAATCCCGTCAGATTGAGCTAAGCTCGACTAAAGGGATAAATCCCGTTAGAAGCAAAATATTCTACAGATAATGATTGGGATGAAAACGCACATATCTGAACGTAAGATTAAATACTCTATAGAATGCTTCTAACGGGATAAACTAAAACCGCCCCCTTTTCACAGGGGACGGTTGAATTCTACAATAACCTAGAAGCGATCTCTTCTGGGTGGTCTTTGTGGTCTTTCTCCTCGATTGCCACCTCTGCTGAATCCTCGGCGATCATCACCGCCACGATCTTCATAACCGGCCGGAGTCGGCAGTAGCGCTTTCATGGAAAGTTCTACCCTTCCGCGCTCTTTATCAATGCCCATTACTTTCACCTTGGCAATATCACCGACATGTAGTCTATCACTAACATTATTGACGTGTTCATGTGCAATCTGCGAAACATGAACCATGCCGTCCTTGCCGTGTGCTAATTCTACAACCGCGCCAATTTCTTTACCGCTGTTACGGTCAGCAACGATCTTGATCACTTTGCCTTCATATACCTGCCCGACTTCCGGATCACTGGTAATACCTTTAATCCATTCCAAAGCTTCATCCAATTTGGAATCCTTATCAGCTGTGACCATTACCAATCCGTCATCTTCTATATCAATCTGAACACCGGTGGTATCAATGATTTCATTAATCACTTTTCCGCCCGGTCCGATCAGCTCACGGATCTTATCCGGATCAATTCTCATCGGGACAATGCGCGGTGCATACTTTGAAAGCTCGGCACGAACGCTTGGGATGGTCTGTTGCATTACATCTAATATCTTCATTCTGGCTATCTTAGCCTTTTCCAGCGCTCCACTGACGACTTCCATGGTAAGACCGTTGTTTTTGATATCAACCTGCATAGCTGTGATTCCCTTGCGGGTTCCGGCCACTTTAAAATCCATTAAACCGATGTGATCTTCCAAGCCTTGAATATCGGTCAGCAATTTGTAATTTGACATGTCCTCATTGGCCATCAGACCGATGGAAATACCGGCCGCCGGGCTTGAGATTGGCACGCCGGCATCCATGAGCGCCAGGGATGATCCGCAGATCGAAGCTTGGGATGTTGAACCATTGGAGGATAATACTTCCGATACCACGCGAATAGTATACGGGAAGGATTCTTTATCAGGTAGTAACGGCAATATTGCTTTTTCCGCCAGTGCGCCGTGTCCGATTTCTCTTCTGCCGGCCGACATCATTCTTTTCACTTCACCCACGGAGAAGCCCGGGAAGTTGTAATGATGCATGTAGTGTTTCTTTCCGGAAACTTCCATACCGTCCAATAACTGTTCATCTCCCGGCGATCCTAGAGTAACAACCGACAGTACTTGTGTTTCACCGCGATTGAATAGACCTGTTCCATGAGTGCGGGGCAGAATCCCGACTTCCGCAGATAGCGGGCGGATTTCATCCACACCGCGACCGTCCGGACGGATACCTTCTTCCAGAATCTTGCGGCAGGCCTCTTCATCAATCAATGTTTCAACCATGCTCAAGCCTTTAGCTCTACCTTCTTTTGTCACTTCGTTATCTGCTTTCAAAATTTCTTCCAGCTCATCTTTAATCGTCTGCATCGCCAACTTCTGATCATCTTTTGCTTTGGAAGCAAATACTTTATTGCCATTTTCAGCGGCATATTTTTTAACTATTTCTTCCACATGCGCCAGTTCCTTCTTTTCTTCTTCCGTTTTCTCGCCAAATTCCAACAGCAACTTTTCTTTTCCGATCTTTGCCTGAACGTCTTTGATGAAAGCAATAACCTCCTGGATATGCTTGTGTCCGAAATTGATTCCCTCCTGAACTGTTTTTTCGTCGATTTCTTTTCCGCCGAATTCCATCATCGCTACCCGGTCTTCTATTCCGACCAGCATCAGATTGAAATCACTTTTTTCCAATGATTCATAAATTGGATTTAAGACCCACTCGCCGTCAACCTGACCGACTTTAACGCCGGCGATCGGACCGTTCCAAGGAATCGGCGAGATGCTCAACGCGCAAGAAGCAGCGATTAATGATACAAAGTCCGGATCATTTTCCTGATCAACTGAAAGCACGGTCAGTACCACTTGTACTTCATGTTTCATATTCTCATCAAAAAAAGGACGGATCGAACGATCAATCAGACGGGCGGTTAAAACCGCTTCGTCAGTTGGCCGGCCTTCACGCTTAATAAACCGGGAACCTTTGATTTTACCGGCAGCGTAAAGTTTCTCTTCGTAATCAACGGTTAGAGGAAAAAATCCCTGGTCCTCTTTCACACTCGGGTTGATTACGGCGGTAGCTAAAACTACAGTATCGCCGTACTGGATTGTACAGCTACCATGTGCTTGGCCGGCAAGTCTGCCGGTTTCCAGGGAAAGCTTTCTCCCTGCAATCTCTGTCTCGAACGTTTTCACGCCAGAAGAGCTTGTGTTTGGATTCATAAATGTATCCTTATCTTATCCCGCGTACGCGGGACGCTTCTTCTGACTACCAGGCTTTAGACTGCAAAGGAAACAATCCCTTATAGCCTAACGGTCTGACGTCCAGAAAAAGCAATAATTAATTAACTGTCAAAAAAGAACTCTGTTTTTATTTTTGTTAAGAATTCGGCTGTACCTTGGAAGTGAAACAGCTTACCATCTTTTTTTATTAAAATCAAATTCGTTTGCGAGCCGTCTTTATTGCTGTTTGCTACAATTTCCTCACCCATAATTCCGTCAATACTGACTTCTTTTGCCGACTGAGTTGCGATTGCTCCCCGTACGGCCGTCTCCATTCCTTCGTCCAGAATGCTGAGTTTATCGCTGTTAAAATATACCGTATAAATTGTTGCGGATTTTTCTTCTTTGACCGCCTCGTTTGCCAGGAGATTGTAAGAGAATTTGTATTCAGGATTTTGAAACACGATCAGATTTTCATCTTTCCCAACAATCGTATCCCCGGTCTTTTGAACATTACTGTTACTATTAATAACCTGCGCCTGATTTACGGACTGATTAACCGTCTGATCAATTTCCTCCGTAACTTTATTACTCTTGGTCAAAAACCAGATGCCAACCAATACGGTAGTCACTAAAAGAAAGGTAACAAATGGGATTCCGGATTTTGATGCTTGCTTGTTAGACATTTTATCTCGCAATAGGATTTCTTGGTATATGTCTCGGAATTGGCCTTGAAATTACTCTACGAACCGGTCTTGGACTGCTGACTCTGGATACGGGGCTGATTGGTGTTGCCTGTACCGGACGTGTAGGAACATTAATATTCCTTCTCGGCAGTGACGAATGTTTTCCTTTGACTATTAGAAATTTCGCCTTCTGCTCATTCAAATCGATAAAACTGTCGGCTTCTTCAATTAGTTTTGCTGATGCCGATTTGCCGAATGCCGCAACTTCAGTGCGGCAACCCAGCGCCTTGGCATGTTTGAGCAACTCCGTAAAATCACCGTCGCCGGAAGCCAACACAATTACATCCAACTTAGAGGCCATGCGCATAATGTCCATAGCAATGCCGACATCCCAGTCGCCTTTTTTGGCACCGCCGATAAAAACCTGCAGATCCTTGGCTTTTACTTCATAACCCTGATTACTCAGTGCTTCAAAAAATAACTCTTCTTCATTACTCTGTGAACGGACTACATATGCTACCGCCCGGATTAACTTTCTTTCTGAGACAGTTTCCTCCAATATTTTTCCATAATTTACGTTCGCATTAAAAAGGTGCTTAGCCGTATGGTACATATTGGATACATCTACAAAAACTCCGACGCGTTGTTCTTTGTGTCTTATTGACATAATATTTGATAAAAAGCCGGCTTAAAAAAGCCGGCGAAATTTATTTTTTAAGTTTTAGCTTTTTAATCAACCCCTGATAACTCTCAACATTATCCTTTTCCAGATAGCGTAACAATCTGCGCCTCTGACCCACTTTTTTCAAAAGACCTCTTCTGGATGAATGATCCTTTTTGTGCTTTTTCAGATGCTCCGTCAGTTCCTCAATCTCTTCCGTGAGAATGGCAACTTGTACCTCGGATGATCCGGTATCGCCCTCGTGAGTTTTATACTTATTGATTAGA
>JBAYGC010000005.1:0-77743 GCA_041666845.1 Patescibacteria group bacterium
AATCTAATAAAAACACGACTGGAATAGTCTTAACGATTCTTCCTCGCAAACAAATAATGAGGAAGTTGTTTTAATGGCCGACAACCAAAGATCCATTAGTCGCAAGTATTTTAAGAAATTTGATCAACCTGTACCGCTACAGGACCTAATCGACATCCAAACAATGTCGTATGGTTGGTTTATGAAAGAGGGGTTGAAAGAGCTTTTTGATGAAATTTCACCAATTGAAGATTTTACCGGTCGGGAACTGGAACTGTATTTTACCGACCACTATCTGGATGAGCCACGTTTTGATGAAAAGACTGCCAACGCAAAGAATCTCACTTACGAAGCAGCATTAAGAGTAACCGCCCGCCTGGTTAATAAGAGAACCGGCGAAATAAAGGAACAAGAAGTATATTTAGGTGATTTCCCACTCATGACAGAGCGTGGGACTTTTATTGTAAACGGAATTGAGCGGGTAGTTGTCAGCCAGCTGATTCGGTCAGCCGGCGTTTTCTTTACTTCAGAGATTGTTAAAGGCAGGAAAATGTATGGAGCGAAGATTATTCCGAACCGTGGAGCCTGGCTCGAGATTGAAACCGATTCCAATAATGTTATTCATGTAAAAATAGACCGCAAGCGTAAAGTGCCGGTCACAGCATTATTGCGCGCTTTCGGTTATTCCAGTAACGAAGAGATTAAAGATATTTTCAAAGAAGTCGATACTCATCCGGATATCCGCTACATTGATGCGACAATTGCAAAAGATGTATCCCGCTCGGAAGCGGAAGGATTGAAGGAAGTATATAAAAGAATCAGGCCGGGAGATTTAGCAACGGTTGATAACGCCAGATCGCTGATTCACTCCATGTTTTTTAACTTTGACCGGTACGATTTCGGAAAAGTCGGACGCTACAAACTGAACCAAAGATTTGAATTCGATTTCCCGCTGACCAAAGAAAACCGTATCCTGAAAAGAGAAGACCTGATTGCAATTGTTAAGGAAATAGTCCGGCTGAATTCCACGCAGGAAGAAGCGGATGATATTGATCATCTCGGCAACCGTCGCGTCAGAGCGATCGGTGAACTTGTGCAGAATAAATTCAGAGTTGGTCTTGCCAGAATGGAAAGAATCGTCAAAGACCGCATGAGCACTAAGGATGTTTTGACGCTTACGCCGAACCAGCTGATCAATGCTCGTCCGGTGATTGGTGCAGTCAAAGAGTTTTTTATGTCATCCCAGCTTTCACAATTTATGGACCAGACCAACCCTCTGGCAGAATTGGAACATAAGAGAAGATTGTCAGCGATGGGCCCTGGCGGTCTATCCAGAGAAAGAGCCGGGTTTGATGTCCGCGACGTACACCGTACGCACTACGGTCGTATTTGCCCAATTTCCACTCCAGAAGGTCCGAACATCGGTTTGGTCGGCCATCTGACAACCTACGCCAAAGTAAATGAATTTGGTTTTATTGAAACACCATTCCGCAGAGTTTTGCATGATATTCCAAACAAGGCAACTGTTACCGAAGGTAAAACCACCCGAGAAGATGTGTTGGATAAGAGCGGGAAAGTCGTTTTGAAAAAAGGCGAAGTGATTGATGCTAAAAAGGCAAAGGATCTGGAAAAAGCGGACGTGGAAAAAGTTCCGATCATTCCGGTAGTTACCAATGAAATAAATTATGTAGATGCATTTGAAGGTGAGCGCCGCGTTACGGTTGCTGCAACTGCCCCTTTGGATGAAAACGGACATTTTATCAATGAAAAAGAAGAAGTAAGAAAACTCGGACAGCCGACTGTTGAATATGTCCATAATATTGATTATATGGACGTGGCACCAAATCAGATTATCAGCGTTGCTACAGCTTTGATTCCGTTCTTGGAGCATGATGATGCGGTTAGAGCCTTGATGGGCACCAACATGCAACGTCAGGCAGTATCCTGTGTTCGGCCGGAAGCTCCGCTTGTCGGCACCGGTGTTGAATCACAGGCAGCGAAGGATTCTGGACAGGTTATTATTACTAAAAAAGCCGGCATGGTCGCATCCGTTTCCGGTGCCGAGATTAAGATCCTGGAAGAAGACGGAAATTTGAAAGTATATGAACTGGGCAAATTTGTCAGATCGAATGCGTCCACCTGCATGAACCAGAAGCCGATTGTTGAAAAAGGTCAGAAAGTTAAAGTTGGTGACGTGATTGCCGACGGAGCATCAACCGACCGAGGTGAACTGGCATTGGGACAAAATATTCTGGTTGCTTACATGCCTTGGGAAGGTGGCAACTACGAAGACGCAATTTTATTATCCGAGCGGCTGGTACGCAATGACCGCTACACCTCCATTCATATTGAAGACTATACAATTGACGTCCGTGATACCAAGCTTGGTGCGGAAGTAATTACCCGAGACATTCCGAACGTATCCGAAGAAAAACTGAAAGATCTGGATGAAGAAGGTATCGTCAGAGTCGGTGCCAATCTGTCATCCGGTGATATTTTAGTCGGAAAAATTACGCCAAAAGGTGAAACAGAATTATCCGCGGAAGAAAAATTATTGAGAGCGATCTTCGGTGAAAAAGCCAAGGACGTTAAAGACAGCTCTCTGTATTTGGAACATGGTGAACACGGAAAAGTTGTGGGAATTAAAATATTTTCCAGAGATAAAGGTGATAAACTACCGTCCGGTGTGATTAAGAGTATTCAGGTTTCAGTTGCCCAGCTCAGAAAAGTGCAGGTCGGAGATAAGATGGCCGGTCGTCACGGAAACAAAGGTGTCATTTCCAGAATTGTGGCGGTGGAAGATATGCCTTTCCTGGAAGACGGCACACCGGTTGATATTATGCTCAACCCGCTCGGTGTTGCTTCCCGTATGAACCTGGGACAAATTTTAGAAACCCATTTGGGATTAGCAGCCAAAACTTTAGGCTACTACGCAGCAACCCCGGCTTTGGACGGTATTGATGAAAAGGACATCCGGAGTGAATTAGTAAGAGCGGGATTCCCCAGTGAAGGTAAAATGGTTTTATATGACGGCAGAACCGGCAAACGTTTTGATAAAGAAGTCACAGTTGGTTATACCTACATGCTGAAACTCAACCATTTGGTTGAAGACAAAATTCACCAACGTTCTATCGGACCGTACTCTCTGGTTACTCAGCAGCCACTTGGTGGTAAAGCGCAGTTCGGCGGACAGCGTTTCGGAGAAATGGAAGTTTGGGCACTGGAAGCCTACGGCGCAGCCAATATGCTACAGGAAATGTTGACGATCAAATCCGACGATGTACCAGGACGTTCTAAAGCCTACGAGGCGGTAATTAAAGGCGAGCCGATCAGAAATTTGAATGTCCCTGAGTCATTTAACGTTTTGGTCAGGGAATTAAAAGGCCTCTGTTTGGATGTTGATTTAATAATGGAAGAATCAAAAGATGGTAAGGTTGAAGAAAAGGAAGATGTGGAGAAAAATGACGAAGAGAATAGCGAAGCAGAAGTGAATGAAATAGAGAAGATTAAAGAGGAACTAGAGAAAGATAAAAAGGAATAAAACAGGTAATTGGTAACTAGTAATCCTCGAATTTTCATAAGCAGTTACAATCTATAGGTCATCAACTATACAAATATGATTGAAGAAAAAGAGAAAAAACTTGAATTTAACGCTATTCGTCTGAAGCTTGCTTCCCCGGATGAACTGCATGAATGGTCGCACGGCGAGGTACTCAAGCCGGAGACTATTAATTACCGTACGCAAAAACCGGAAAAAGACGGCCTGTTTTGTGAAAAGATTTTTGGTCCTTCAAAAGACTGGGAATGTTATTGCGGAAAATATAAGAGAATCAGATACAAAGGGATTGTCTGTGACAAATGCGGAGTGGAAGTAACACGTTCCATCGTGCGTAGAGAGCGGATGGGTCATATCGATTTGGCGGTATCCGTTTCACATATCTGGTTTTTAAGAGGAGTGCCTTCCAAAATCGGACTGGTACTGGATCTTTCCGTACAGAATTTAGAAAAAGTAATATACTTCGCCAATTTTATTATTACCAAAGTCAATGACGAATTACGACAAGAGACAATTCAGCAAATTGACGGCGAATACAAGAGTAAGAAAAAAATAATCGAAGCGGATTTTAACCGCCGGTCGAATGAATCCAAACAGCTGGAAGCCAAACTGATCGCGGAAAATAAAGATACTAAGGCGCAGGCTAAACTGATCAAGGAAGTTGAGCAGGAGCTGATCAACAACGCTGTCAATCGTGATGAGAAAATAAGAGACCTGCAGGAAGCGGTAGATTTGGCACGCAAGGAACTAAAAGAGTTGAAACCTCTGCAGATTATTTCTGAAAATAAATACCAGGATCTCTCGTTAAAATATGGGCATGTTTTTGAAGCCGGTATTGGAGCGGAAACCATCAGAAGACTGCTGGAAGAAATTGATTTGGACGAATTAATCGCCAAACTGGAAATCGAAACAGAGGAAAGCAGCAAGAATCAGCGAAGGCGTGTGGTCAGAAGGACGAAGCTGATCAAGAACATGAAGAAAAACAATATTCGCCCGGAATGGATGGTCTTAACTACAATCCCGGTGATTCCTCCTGATCTGCGCCCGATGGTGCAGTTGGACGGCGGCAGATTTGCCGCATCGGATTTGAATGATTTATACCGGAGGGTAATCAACAGAAACAACCGTTTGAAACGTCTTTTGGATTTGAATGCCCCAGAAGTTATCACCAGAAACGAAAAAAGAATGTTGCAGGAAGCGGTGGATGCTTTGATTGATAATAATGCCCGCCATGGCAAGACCGTTACCGCCTCAACCGGCCAAAGACGACAGTTAAAGTCATTGGCAGACATGTTAAAAGGTAAACAGGGCAGATTCCGACAAAACCTGTTGGGTAAGCGTGTCGACTATTCCGGTCGTTCAGTAATCGTCGTCGGTCCTCATTTGAAATTATATCAGTGTGGTATCCCGAAGAAGATGGCTTTGGAACTTTTCAAACCCTTTGTCATCAGTCAGCTGATTAAACGAGAATACGTGCACAATGTCAGAAGTGCCAACCGTTTTATCGAATCCGGACGTGACGAAGTGTGGGATATCTTGGAAGAAGTTACAAAAAACAATCATGTATTATTGAATCGTGCGCCGACACTGCACAGACTCGGTATCCAGGCTTTTCAGCTGGTACTGATTGAAGGTAATGCTATTCAACTGCATCCTTTAGTCTGTCCGCCATTTAACGCGGATTTCGACGGAGACCAGATGGCTGTGCATGTACCTTTGACCCAAAAAGCAAAAGCGGAAGCAAAGGATAAAATGCTTGCGACACATAATATTTTGAAACCGGCGACCGGTGAACCGGTAATTACCCCTTCACAGGATATTGTTTTGGGTTGTTATTATATGACCACCATGCTGGATGAAGATAAGCCGGCCAAGAAATTCTTTTCCGCGGAATATGAAGCAATTCTGGCTTTTGAAACCGACAGTATTGAAATGCAGACAAAGATCGGATTATTGAAAGACGGCAAACGAATTGATACGACAGTCGGCCGGATCATTTTCAATCAAATTTTCTCCGATGACGTGCCTTATCAGAATAAGGTAATGGACAAGCGGAATATTAAAGAAATTATTCAGAAAGCACTGAACAAGGACGGCTCGGAAGTCACATCCGTATTACTCGATGATATTAAGGAGATGAGTTTGAAATATTTGACCCTTTCCGGATTGAGCTGGGGTATGGGCGATACACCGATCCCGGTTGGCAAGAAAGAAGCAATTGAAGCGGCGGAAAAGAAGATTGATGAAATACACGGTCAATATGAAATGGGTCTTTTGACTAAAGAAGAACGCTATGCCAAATCGATTGATGTTTGGGCCAGCACAAAAAATGAAGTTCAGGAAATAAGTAAAAATGCATTAGATCCGCTCGGTTCTGTATTTGCCATGATTGACTCCGGTGCCCGTGGATCTTGGGGACAAATCACCCAGATGATGGGTATGAAAGGATTGGTGACGAACCCGGCGGGAGAAACTATCGAATTGCCGGTCAAGGGAAGCTTCAAAGAAGGATTCAATGTTTTGGAATATTTTATCTCAACTCACGGTACCAGAAAAGGACTTTCCGATACAGCGCTCCGAACTGCTAACGCCGGATATCTGACCAGACGTCTGGTGGATGTTGCACAGGATGTGGTGGTTCGGGATGAAGACTGTGGAGATACGGACGGTTATATCATGACCAAAGAGCAAAGCGAAGAAATCGGCGAAGAGCTTTCTAAGCGTGTTCTGGGCAGAGTAGTTTTGGATGATATATTATCCGGTAAAAAAGTAATTGTTAAAAAGGGAGAACTGGTTACCGAGAAAGAGTATGAAAAACTGAAAGAGATGGATTTGCAGGAAGCCAGGGTGCGTTCCATAATCAGCTGTAAGAGCATCAGAGGCGTCTGTCGCAAATGCTACGGCTTTGACCTCGGATACAATAAGATGGTGGAACTGGGCGAGGCGGTGGGAATTATCGCCGCACAGAGTATCGGTGAACCGGGAACACAGCTGACCATGAGAACGTTCCATACCGGAGGAGTTGCCGGCCAGGATATTACTCAAGGTTTGCCGAGAGTTGAAGAATTGTTTGAAGCTAGACCTGTGAAGAAGGCGGCGATCATCAGTGAAATTGACGGACAAGTCAGTATTACGGAGCAGGATAAACAGAAGATGATCAAGGTAATTGCGGAAAAACCGGTTACCGAGAGTTATGATATTGAAAAATTATTCAAAAAGGTAGGCTTTACCATCAAAGTAAAAAATGGCGCTTCGGTTGATAAGGGTGATGTGATTGCAGAAAATGATAAAGGTAAAGTGATTAAAGCGAAGGCACAAGGAAAAGTAACAGTTG
The DNA here is from genome assembly GCA_041666845.1 of Patescibacteria group bacterium. Lineage (GTDB taxonomy): Bacteria > Patescibacteriota > Patescibacteriia > UM-FILTER-42-10 > UM-FILTER-42-10 > JAHJEX01. The sequence goes on from JBAYGC010000005.1 coordinate 6,870, forward strand.
AAAAATCAATCGTTAAGATTTCCGGCACTGAAGAAAATGTTTATGAATATGCTATTCCGATCGGCTTCTCGTTATGGGTTAAGGATGGGGACTTGGTTACATCCGGTCAGCAGTTAACTGAAGGCAGTCTTAATATCCAGGAACTGTATCGTCTGCGGGGCAAGGATGCCGTCCAGAGGTATATTATTAAAGAAATTCAGTATATTTATTCCTCACAAGGTCAGAAACTAAACGATAAGCATATTGAAATAATTGTCCGCCAGATGTTCTCGCGTTATTATGTGAAAAATGCCGGTGACACGGATCTGCTGTCCGGTGATATTATTTCGGAAGACCAGTTGCTCGAGGCCAATATTGCACTCAAGAAGGGTGAAAAGAAGGCGTCCGGTGAGAACCTGCTATTGGGTATTACCAAAGCTTCGCTTTCCACTGACAGCTTCCTGGCAGCAGCTTCATTCCAGGAAACAGCCCGCGTGCTGATTGATGCTTCAATTTCAGGGAAGGTTGACAAATTAAGAGGATTGAAAGAGAATGTAATTATCGGAAAACTGATTCCAGTAGGAACCGGATTCAAGCCGAAAGTGAAGTAACGGATTATAAAAAAATATATAAACGGGCGCCCTCGATTTAGGCGCCTGTTTTGTTCCAAAAGCTTCATATAATACTTTGACGAATACCCAATATTCGTGTTAAAATGAGTAATCAATCAGTATCAAGATGGCAACAACTCAACCCAAAAAGCGAATAAAAAAAGAACATCTCGAAGAAGAGAAACAACCCATTTTAAACCCCGGGACACGCCGAGGGATTATTGTTGTTTCCCTGTTTGTGGTTGCGGCGATCAGTATCTTAAGCTTCTTTGAGCTGGCCGGCAGTGTCGGCAATTATCTTGATCAGCTGCTGAGAGTTATTTTCGGTTGGGGCTCATTCTTGTTTCCGATCATCCTTGCCGTTTTCGGTTATATGCTTATTTTCCCGGACAAATATTCCCTGAAGGCGTCCAATTATCTGGGTGTGTTCTTACTGTTACTGGCACTGCTCGGGATCATGCATCTTTTTGTCGGACAGGAAGCGGCGGTAGAAGCGATTGACGAGGGGCGCGGCGGCGGCTATTTGGGTTTAGTTATCAGCTTGCCACTCTTAAAAATTATGGGAATCTGGGCGACATCAATCGTACTGGTTGCCTTATGTTGCATTGCTGTTTTGATCGTATTTGCCACTTCAATTAACCGGCTGGTGGAAGGCGGCAGTGTCATCGGTTCGGTGATGCTCCGGATCAGGGAATTTTTCCGCAAAATTAACTACCGAGTTTCGGAAAGCCGCATGGAAAAAGAAGCCAGCGCGGAAGTGGAGGAAGAGCGTTCTTTTAGCAGAAAAACTATTACTCAAAAAGCAGATTTGGAAGACGGAAAGGAAGAAGTAATCAGCGCGGTTAATGAAGACGTGGAAACGGGTGATCAGATGAAAATTTTTAATAAGAATAAACACCGGCCGAAAATCGACATCCCGATTGATTTGCTCGAGGGTACTTCCGCCAAACCGACCAGCGGTGATATAAATTTGAATAAAGAAAAGATCAAAAAGACCTTACAGAACTTCGGCATTGAAGTGGAGATGGGTGAAACAAACGTCGGTCCGACCGTGACACAATATACGTTGAAACCGTCCGAGGGTGTGAGAATTTCACAGATCGACACACTGCAAAATGATATTGCGCTGGCCTTGGCGGCCCATCCGATCAGAATTGAGGCGCCGATTCCGGGCAAATCACTGGTTGGTATTGAAGTGCCGAACCAGAAAGTAGCGGTGGTTAAGCTGAAAGAAATTATTCAGAGCGAAGCGTTCAAAAAGCGGGAGTCAGATCTGAATATTTCCTTAGGCAAGGACGTTTCCGGTTTTCCGTGGGTAGCGGACATGGGTAGCATGCCCCACCTTTTAGTGGCCGGTGCCACGGGTTCCGGGAAGAGTGTCTGCATCAATTCAATTATTATCAGCCTCTTGTATCAGAATTCACCGGATAAGCTAAAACTGATTTTAGTTGATCCGAAACAAGTGGAACTGACCATCTATAACGGTATACCACATCTGCTGACGCCGGTAATCACTAAGGCGGATAAAACAATCAATGCGCTTAAATGGGCTGTTGCCGAAATGGAAAGAAGATTTGAATTGCTGTCACAAACCGGCCAGCGGAATATTAAAGGATTTAATGCCGGAGTTGCAGAAGGACTGCCATATATCGTAATTGTGATTGACGAACTGGCGGATCTGATGAGCGTGAATGCACCGGAAGTGGAAGGATCTATTATCAGACTGGCGCAAATGGCCAGAGCGGTAGGTATCCATCTGGTAGTAGCCACGCAACGGCCGTCAGTGGATGTCATTACCGGTCTGATCAAAGCGAATATCACTTCCCGCATTGCCTTTACGGTTGCTTCGGGCACCGATTCCAGAACTATCCTGGATTTCGCCGGGGCGGAAAAACTCTTAGGTAGTGGTGATATGCTTTACGTATCCGCCCAACTTTCCAAACCGAAACGTCTGCAGGGTGCGTATGTTACAGAACGGGAGATCCGGAATATTGTGGACTTTTTGAAAGAAAAAGGCGAACCGGAATATAACGAAGAAATTATTACCAGGCACGGAGCCCATGTCGGTGAAAAGGGCGAATCACTTTCGGAAGATGACGATGTGTTGGTGGACGATGCCCAGGAAATTATTTTGGAATCACAAAAAGCCTCCGCTTCTTTTCTGCAGAGGCGTATGCGGATCGGCTACGCGCGTGCCGCCCGCATTTTGGATATTTTGGAAGAGCGGGGAATTATCGGACCCGCGGACGGAGCTAAACCGCGTGATGTATATGTCAAAGATAAGGATGATATTGATATCATTTCTGATCCGGATAACCAAGATGAGGAAGAGGTTGTCGAGTCAGAATCCACCGAAGAAGAAATAGCAGAGGAAAAACAGAATAAACTTTAAAAAATGGACAGTTTCAAAGGGAAAGAAATTCGTGAAACCCGCACGCTTGGCGATAAACTGCGCGAAGCCCGTGAAGAGGAAAAAATATCCTTGGCGGATGCCGGCAGTGCGATACAGATCCGCAAAGAATATCTGCAGTATCTGGAAGAAGGGGAATACAGTAAACTGCCGGGGGAGGTTTATATCAGAAATTTTCTGATCAAATATGCCGAACTTCTCCGTTTGAATCCGAACAGGGTGATCGAACTGTTCGAAGCAGAAAAAAAGATCTTTAAGACTATTACTCCGCTGGAAAAACACCCGACGGACGGAAAGGGCGTAGTTCGCAACCACCCGATTATTAATCCCAAATTTTTCCGAACCGGCTCGGTTGTCCTGATTATTGTTGCGCTGTTGGTCTATTTCGGAATTGAGGTCAGCAAGACCGTATCGCCCCCTTCCCTGGTTATCTATTCTCCGCAGGAAGATAACATCACGACTTCGGAATATTCGTATGAAATTTCCGGTCAGACGGAAAGTGAAGCAACTATTTCAATCAACGGCGAGGAGATTCTGGGTGATCCGAGCGGATATTTCCAGGCGAAAGTTGATTTGAAAGAAGGAATTAACATACTGGAAATAACCGCTGTCCGGAAGAGCAGTAAACCAAATACTGTTTACAAAAAAATCAGAGTGGAACCGGGAGAAATTTAAATACAATATTTTAATTTTTAACTTAAACTTTATGCCAAAAAATCCAATTGGACGGTCCGATGAAAAAGACAAAGCCGCACAGGTAGCGATCGATCAGATCAAAGACCGGTTCGGTGCCGGAGCGATTATGAAATTGGGCGACACGCAAAAAATAAAAGTGGATTCCATCTCAACCGGCTGTGTTTCCCTGGATATCGCGCTCGGCGTGGGCGGAGTACCACGGGGCAGGATTATTGAAATCTACGGTCCGGAATCATCCGGCAAAACAACCCTGGCTCAGCACATCGTCGCTGAGGTGCAGAAAATCGGCGGAACCGCGGCATTCATCGACGCGGAACATGCGCTGGATCCCGGATACGCCAAAAAAATCGGCGTGGATACGGAAGAACTGTTGATCTCCCAGCCGGACACCGGTGAACAGGCTTTGGAAATATTAGAAACCCTGGTGCGTTCCAACGCGGTGGACGTGGTAGTGGTGGACTCGGTTGCCGCGCTGACACCGAAGGCGGAGATTGAAGGTGAAATGGGTGATTCGCACATGGGTCTGCAGGCCAGACTGATGAGTCAGGCCTTAAGGAAGTTGGCGGGCATTATCAGCAAGAGCAATACCGTAGTAATCTTCATCAACCAGATCCGCATGAAGATCGGTGTATTTTTCGGCAACCCCGAAACGACCACCGGTGGCAACGCGTTGAAATTTTACGCATCAGTCCGTATTGAAGTACGCCGTTCAGCGCAGATCAAAAAAGGCGAGCAGATTATCGGCAACCGTGTGAAGGTGAAAGTGGTCAAAAACAAAGTAGCCGCTCCTTTCCGAACGACTGAATTCGACATTATGTACAACGAAGGAATCTCCATGGCGGGCGACCTGATCGATACCGCTCTGCAGTACGGCGTGATGACCAAAAACGGCAACTCCTACAGCTATGGCGAGGCGAAACTGGGTGTCGGCCGGGAAACCGCCCGCATGGCATTGAAGGAAGATAAAAAGCTGATGAAGGAGATTAAAGAGAAAGTCCTGGTCGCGGTAAAAGTCGCCGAGGAAAAATAGAAGCAACTTTCTAAGTAAACAAAAACCCCCACGCTCACGATGAGTGCGGGGGTTTGAATTTGAATTAATTTACTCTTTCTACGTACTGCCCTGATTGGGTGTTCACCCGGATCGTATCACCTTCTTTGATGAAGAGCGGGGTCTGGACGGTATAGCCTGTTTCCACAGTAACCGGTTTGTAAACACTGCCTTGGGCGGTGTCACCCTTCACTCCCGGAGGAGCGGAGGTTACTTTCAGTTCCACTTTAGCCGGCAGGTTGATCGATACCGCTTTGCCGTCAAAATTCAGGACTTCCACATCAGAATCTTCTTTGACGAAGTTGGATATTTCTCCGATCTGCGCTTTCGGCAGGACAAACTGTTCAAAAGATTCGCTGTCCATGAAATAGAAGTCATCACCGTCGCGGTACAGGAAATTCGCCTTGGTGCGCGTGAGATCCGCTTCCTGGATCTTGTCACCGCCCCGGTAAGATATTTCCAATGTTCCGCCGGAAATCACGTTGCGCATTTTTGTACGTAGTACTGCTCCGCCACGGCCCATTTTCAAATGATCGGTAGAAAGAATTACATATGGTTCGCCGTTTTCCACGACCACAGTACCGATTTTAATTTCGTTCATGCCTAACATATATTTTTCTCTATTATCTGGTTGTATAAGGGATCAGTGCCATAAACCGGGCGCGTTTTACCGCCTGGGCCAGTTTGCGCTGATGTTTGGAGCAGGTTCCGGTTTTTTTCCTCGGCAAAATCTTGGCATAGGAGGAAAGAAATCGCTGAAATGCTTTGGTGTCTTTGTAGTCAATTTCCGCAATCCCGTTGGCGCAGAAATGACAGACTTTGATTTTTGGTAGACTATTAGTGGTTGTTGTGCGTGGTCTCATATTTATAGGGGGTTAAAAAGGAATATCCTCGACATTGATCTCTTCTTCATTCGATGAAGTTGGTGGCTGTGGTGTAGCTTCCGGTCTGGATGCGCTACTGTCAGTCGGACGGTCGCCCGGTCTGCCCAGCATGATCATATTTTCACCGACTATTTCCGTGCGGTAACGTTTCTTGCCGTCATCGCCGTCCCAAGAACGGGTCTGCAGACGACCTTCAATGTAAACCTGTCCGCCTTTTTTCAGATACTGCGCGGCAATTTCCGCCAGCTTGCCCCAGGTGACAATGTTATGAAACTCGGATTTTTCCTGTTTCTGTCCGCTTTTGTCGGTCCAGTTGAAACTGGTGGCCAGGGAAAAAGTGGCGACAGTCTGTCCGGAAGGAATAGTCTTGGTTTCCGGATCGCGGGTCAGTCGCCCGATGATTGTTGCTTTGTTTAAGTCCATAGTATTTTTGGTAAAGATTAATTATGTTCCTAAAATATCGTCATCGAGAATATGATCCAGTTTCTCGTCCAGTTCCTCGAGCGATACTTTCTTCGGTTCCTTCTTAACCGGTTTTACTTCCTTTTCTTCTTCTAGCGGTTTCGGATCGGCAAATGAAGGTCTCGGTACGGCAGGTGCTTCCACTTTGGCGGCGACCGGTTCTTCGGCTGCGAAGATTGGTTTCACTTCCGCCGGTTTCTCAATTCTTCTTTCCTTGGCTTCTTTCGCCCGTTTCTCCGCTCTGGCGATTGCCAAAACGTCCCGGACGGTTACGATGTGTCTGGTTACTTCGTCCATAATCGCCAGTTCTTTTTCAATCTTGCGCAGATTGGCGCCCGGCAGATCAAAATCAACCTGCACGTAAAAACCATAGCGCTGGTTTTTGATCGGGTAGGCCAGTTTTTTCTTGCCCAGGTTGTTGTCGCGGACGATCACGCCCTCGTTTTTCTTGATCAGTTCGAACACTTTGTCGCGAACAAAAGGAATCTCTTCCTCAGAAATTTTGGAAGAGACAATTACTAAAAGCTCGTAATTTTGCATATTTTGACCTCTTTCTTGCCTGTCCATCTTGAAATGGTCGTCTATTTCCAAGACATGGGATTGAGCAGGCATTAATTTATAAGTTGTAAAGTTCCCCGCAATCTTACCAAAGGCAGGGGAAGGTGTCAACCCCCACACCCATACATGGGTGTGGGGGTTGCGTGTTGCGTTCCGCTTTCCAAAAAACCCGATTTCTTTAACCCCAAACCGGTTGCTTGTCGTAGCACGCGCGGTGATTTGTTTTATAACGTTTCGGGTTAGTCGATGTCTGGCGATAGAGGAGTATGGGCGGAGGTTTGCTAATAAGCAAACCGGAGTCAGATATTCGCTGTTATATGGTGTACGTATTTTCCTTTGATTTGGGACAAGCAAGTCTTTCAAAAAAGTATTATGAATTTCGTTTTTTACCACCAAGCTAGTCTTTTCATATGTTCTTCGTATGCAGTGGAATTTTTTTGAAATTCGGTAAAAGACTTATTGAATAGGCCTGCAGATATTGGGCCCCAATGATCTTTGCTTTTATCCGCTTCATCTAACATCATTTTGAAAGGATTTTCACCGAAGCGTCTTTGATATTTCCAGGCAAATCTACCAGGAGGCCCCCAACCACTTTGATTGACGTGTGAATACTCAAGGGCAAAAAGTATTTCAAAATAATCGAATAGATATTCGTAATTTCTTCCTAAGAAAAGTAAGTCTTCTAAAGTTGGCTGTAAAGTAGTAAACAGTTGCTCGCTTCTCGGCGCATAATGCCTTTCTCGACCAGGTATCCACTTAAATGATTCATGGATTTCTGACAAATTTGCCCCCACTGGAGTAACAAGTGCTTCACTTTGATCCGACAGGGGCTCTGGTCTTACTGGAGTTTCAAAAATAATCTTTAGCGCACCATAATTCTGACTGGACAGGGCAGTAATACCTGCCGAATACATTAGTAGTTGAATTGGATACCAAGTAAATCGAAGCCATAGCACCGTTCCTGATGAACCTTTATCGGCTTCAGCCAAACGTGTAAATATTTTATTGAGCTGTTGTAATTGTTCGCTGTTACCCCATTTAGCCAACAAGATAGAGATAACTTGTAGGTCTTTCGATAATTCTTCGTATTCACTCAAACGTTGAATAAATTGATCCTTTTGAGCAGGGATTCCCTGTACTGGGAAATTACGTAAATCAGTTTCATCCAAAAAATGGCGAATGTGCTTTGAAACAAAATCATCTAATTTGATCTTGTTTGAAGGAACTGATAGCAATTCTTTGATTGTGTCGGCGATCGGTGTTTTTGGTTCAAATGGAGTCTCAATTTGAGGTGATGTATTCACTAAGATATCAACCTCTCCAGGCTCACCCTTTTCAGATGATTCGGGCTGAGGGGAGGAATTCTTTTTTTGTTCTAATACAGAGGTGTCAAAAATAAATTCGCCGTCACCATCCACAAAACCATAATGAGGAGTTTGGTGTGAGTATTGATCATTAGCAACATGGTCAAACACGTATGCCATTACGCCACTTGCCGAGATAATGCCGTCTTTTGTTGAAGCTGCCCCATCCAAAGCGTCTAGTAAGTGAGAAGTAAAAATCGAATGGTCCGGTCTTGTTCCGTTCCCATCTGCGACTGTCTCATTAGCTTTACCGGCAGTAAGTAGTTGGCGTGAATATCGTTTTAGCATGTCTCCAATAAAGCGCATACTGCCTAGTGATGGGGTACGAAGAAAGGCTAATCCCCCATAGCACGCATCCATAAGAAAGAATATGTGCTTGGCAGGAATTAAATCAGAATTTCTAGTAAATTCGTCCCATCGAATTAATGTATCAATTTCATCTGGTTTGCCTTCGGCTGGAACAAGATAGCCGACCTCACCTCTTTTTCCAGAAACAGTATGGCCATGACCAGCATAAAATACTATCAACCTGTCGTCGGGGAGAGTCTTTTTAAAATCAAGAAATGATTTATTGATGGTATCCTTTGTTGCGTCTTTGTCGATTAGTAAGGAAATATTCGATTTTGGAAACTGAAACTTTTTTTCTAAAATATCGGCAACTGCTTCGGCATCACTTTTTGCATACCCTAAAGGAGGGGCAAATTTGTATTGATTAATACCAATTATTAATGCCCAGCTATTTGTATATTCTGGTTGGTAGACTAGTTTTTCTTGGGAGGACATCTTTTAAAAAACGAAATTTATAATGATTTTTTGACGGAGCGATAGCTTGAATGAAGGCATATATGCCTTATAATTTGTTTATTATACGAAGCTTTCTGTATCAAGCCCCGATTCCAGTCTAGCACAATTGCTAATGGTAGGTAATTTGGATGAGTGGGTTAAATAATATTACAGGTCTAAATCGTCAACAATAATTGCACCTGTGACATCTCGTGTATCTTGTTTTAGTGATTCCAGGTCCTTTTCATCAATGCCTTGTTTCATATCAGTATAGATTTTCTTCATATCCTCACGACTAACTTTTAGCGCTTCCGCAAGTGCCAATAGCTTTATATCGTTACCGATTCGTGCCACTCTTAGCATTTTCCTGTTAAACTCAACTTGGCGACTGATTTGAAAGCCAACCCAAAGTATGCAGAGGAAGAAGTAGAACATGAACCATTTAATATCTTCTATAAAGATAATTATGACTAATCCAATGACAGTGAAGAATATGAATTCATGGAAATTTTTCATAGAATAGTTGTTAGTTAATATTATTTAGTTCACGAACCGGCTAGCCCGTGTTAGCTGATGTACTGTTAATACTTCAGTAACCCCGCTTTTTTTAAAGCCCTGGATATTTCTCTATGATCTTTATCGATCGCTTGTCTCTTAACAAAGTTTGGATTTTTCTTGCATCGTTTTTCTATTATCTTGATTAAGTCTTTGAATACACCCCGTACCTCATCGAGACTTTTTTTGCTGCTTGGAAATCTTTTACCATGAAATGAGAAGTCGTCTCCAATAAAGTTACCAAAATCAGAAATATGGACACGTTTTTTTCGGCTTGGTGTTAAAAAGCCAAGACATCGGTCTTCAATATGCTCCAGATGGTTCCTGATAGTTTTTATCTCAAATATATCCTTGATTCTGGTTTCAAGACTTTTAATTTCAACATCGCCTGTTTCCTCATACAAATTATGTAACAGTTTGTAAATCTTATCTATACAAATAAAGAAGAAATGAGTATCGCATGCAAGGTAGGTATGTAGAAATTTGTTCTTCCTGCTAAAATTTCCACCATGCGCTCTAGCGATGAACCTTCTCATTTCAGATCTGTGTTTTTCTAATCGTCTTATCTCTAAGATTGACCCATTCACATAATTCTGAATGTTATTGAGCAGCAAAAAAAGCCGTGTGGATTTTTTAGCATTCGTATCAAGGTAGGGATAGTATTTGGTTATTGAATCAAACATGATATTAACAGTATTTCTTCTAACTTTTTATTTTGCTATCTTCACCGTGAAATTAGCATAATTCTCTATAGTTAGCAATAATCACGAACAACCCCCACCTTTTTGCCAAAAGCGGGGAGGGAAAGGGAGGAAATTACTCTATTTAAACAAAACTCTAATGATACCCGCTATTGGTTGTCTTTTTTCAGTATCAGAAACAACTGGGCCAGGATCAACAGCCCGAAGAAAATCCCTAGGTTCACTCCGGCGGGGATGGCGAAGGCCGGCACGATTTTTTCCATTTCATATAACGGCAGATCCATCTGATCAAACAAAGCATTGGTTGAGTGTCTCAGAAAAGTTATGCTAAAAGTTAGAAACAGTAGAAGATAGTATACTGCCAATCCGAATCTGGCAAAGCGACGGTTGTGATAAAAAAGATAAGACAGAACTAATATCGCGAAGATTGCAAAGCTCAAAAGGTAAGTACCCTGTGCCTTAAATATGAAATTGCCAAATAGGGGAAAAGCGCCTTGGAGGAAGATGAAAAGAAAAAATACAGAAACCCAGAGATAGTTCAGCAGTATGATCGCAAGTTTATTGGTCGAAAGGTTGGCGAAATAACTGTCTGAATTGGTAGTGTTAAACAATTGCTTGGTTTTTTCGTTTATGTAAAATTTTATCAAAAAGTAAGGTATGGCAATCAAAAAGAATGAAATAAGAATTATGATGGTCAGCGATTGATAGGGCGCTATGGTTTTAAGCAGATTAAAGGAAAGCAGAATACTGGCTGTTGTTATGCTTCCAATAATAATAAGTTTTTTTAAGAATGCAATAGACAGATTGTATCCCCATTTTTTGAATCGGAAATTCCCGATCCCGAGGGGGATGCCAAAAAGTGCAAAGAAAAAATATGCCATTACATTGAGCACTATAAATGCAAACATCAGACTGCCAAAGCCAAAGCCTTCGTAGTGAAAATTTCCTCCTTCAGCAAATGCATAAAAGGATGTGAATTCGGCAGGGACCAGCAACATCGAAAACAACCCGCCGACCAGCAGGACAAGTCCGATAGTTTTTATTAACAAGACTCTTTTGTTTGATCCCGGTTTTGTCGCCATCTCTTCAAAATCAAATTTATCTTTTAAATTTGGTACTATTTCAGTCTAGCACCAAGGTTATAGCCGGGCAATATGCACAAAAAACCCGATTGCTATAATTCCAGACTAGTCGCTTGTCGGAGAGGGTTCTAAATAATTGTGGATTCCCGGGTCCTGCCTCGCCTTGATCCGGCGGAGCGGCGGCAAGGCGGGCAAGCCCGAGAATGACAGTAAATTATTGACACTAACGGGTGTTTTGTAGTAAAAGAAAGGCACCTGCGCCAACCACGTTTTCCAAATTGAGGGGGGTGTTTATGTCTTCAGATCTTAGGGCGGCGGTGATCAAATACACTGCCAAACAGCTCGGCGTGAGCGAGGATCAGGTCACCTTGGACACGGTGATTCCCGACATCCACAGTCTGGTCACATTCGTGGCCATCGAGACCGGTAAGATCAGTTTCGTCCAGGATGTCCGTGCGAAGCACACCGTGGCGAAGGCGATCAAATCGTTCCTTTAGTAGGGGTCGGATGTCTAGACCCCTTTTTTTATTTCCGCGAAAGAGAGGATTATTGTTCAGCTTTTTTCTCAATCTTTTTCGCCACAGTGCGGTTGAGATCATTGCGCCAGTTGTTGGTAAAGGTTTTTGTTTCGCCTAAGAGTCCGTCACAGAAGGCGGCTACATCTTGTCCTGTAATCTCCAGCGCGCTTCGACCATTGATGACTCCTTCTTCGAAGAGTTCGAGTAAACCTTTCAATACGTCTATTGATCCCAGTCCATTTTTAAACATGTAGCCTTTGATTTCATCATAGACAATCTGATAATCACGGGGCATTTTTTTGGCACGCGCTTCCATAGCCCGCCATTCTTTTTTATCGCCGGTTACTTTTTTCCAGAAGTTGTTGATCTCTTTTAATACGTTAGCCATTTGATTGTTCCTTTAGTTTGTTAATACTTTTTGTGATAAATTGCCATTTCCCCCAGAAGACGGACAGCTCCTTGCGTCCCGCGCTGTTGAGTGTATAGAATTTGCGCATCGGTCCCAGCTCGGAAGACCTTTTTTTGATATTCACCAGCCCGCTTTTTTCGAGCCTTAGGAGGATGGTGTAAACCGTTCCTTCCACCACCTCTGTGAAGCCGAGTCCGCGGAGCTTGGATGCTATTTCGTAGCCGTAGGTTTCCTCCCGGCTGATGATCTCCAGGATACAGCCCTCGAGTACGCCTTTTAACATTTCCGTAATGTTTTCCAAAGTATTTCTCCTTTCCAATATTACTTGCTTAATATGTAGTATCACTTACTACCACTACATAGTATCACGTAGTAGTTTTGGTGTCAAGAGATAGGGATTAGGTTTTAAGGGTAGGGTTGCCCCCACACCCAAGGCTGGTTGTGGGGGCTCTCCAGAAAACCCAATTTCTGTTGCTATGACTGGTCACTTTTCGGTGGACGTTTTCTAAAAACTTATGGATCCCCGGATCCCCGGCCGCCTAACTGCCGTTAGGCAGTGGGGCAGGCAAGCCCGAGGATGACAATCAAATAACAAGTCATTCCCGCGAAAGCGGGAATCCATGGAATTAATTTGATGCTGATATTAGCTAAAATTAGCCCATTTAGTATTGACCCCGTTAGAGGAGTTCCTCTAAGCGGGGTTGACAAAAACCCAGTTTAGGTGTATGCTGTCAGGTTTCATGGTTCATTGAAATATCACTGCGTATATTGCCGTGGCGTCCAGATTAGAAAGAAGATCAGTCTAATTTGACCGCTCCGGCAATGTTGCCAAGCATGACATCCTAATGTCCAGTATGGATTCCAAAGCCATGAAGGAGATTTCCATGAAGAAGTCGTACATGACTCAGGACGACATCTACGTTGCCCAGGCGTGGAAGAGTCTGGCGAAGAAGCTGTTTCCTTGCCAGATCGTCGTGACGCTGGTCATGGTGACGCTGACCTACATCGCCCGGCGCTTCATCAATCACCACTATTTCGATCATGTGGTGACGGATGCTGTCGCTGGCAACATCCCCAACGTGGTGATCGCGCTCGTAGCGTTCATCTTCGCCGGTGTGTTCGCGGTGGCTGTCGCGACCAACATCGCGTTCAGGAACGCACCGATTCGTACGATCACGCTCGTTCTGCTCACGTTCCTGGTACCTGCTGTGATCGGCGCCTTCTCCAGCTTCTGCTCGCACATCTATCTCCGGCCGGCGGATATCGTGTATGATTTCATTCCGGCGGTTCTGCTCATCGGGGTCTGGTGGTACACCAGCAACGCGCTCGATGAGGCCAGCGGATCGAACTTCGGTCAGAGCAAGGTCGCGAAAAGGATTCGAAACAGGATCGAGTACGCCTGTATCGGACAGTTCGCGATCTTCATGATTCTGATGGCCTACGTCATCGGGATTTAACTGCCCTTTTGACCTGAGCAAGTCCTAAGAAGTGCTCACCCGCCAGGTAACTGACGGGTTTTTTCTTTGCCAAAAAATATTAACCGATAATCAAAAACAAGCGCGGTCAAACCCGCGCCTGCATTTATATTTTTTACAAACAGTTATTTGATTAGTTGCATTTTTCAAATGATGTGAGGTGTTTATCCTGTGAGGCATCCATCAGGCTTGTAAATACCGTTGTAATATCTTCGTATTCGGTCACGGCGGGCAATAATTCATCTCTGTACAATCTCGCGTTGGCGATCTCAGCTTCTACTCCCACCTGACATGTTTCTTTTATTGTCACGGGGATTTCAATAGTCGCAGGCTGATATGGATCCTCGGGTATTGTCTCGCCGTATTTATCATACAGCGCTTTCAGCGAACTGATGTGCTGTTCTTCCGCGCGGATGATCATTGAAAACGGCCGGACTGATCCGAATTTGCTTATTACCGCCTCATAAGTGGCGCGCGCTTTGTATTCGTCGTCAATAGCGCTGTTTAAGGCAGTCACAACGCTATTTGGTAGTTCACCCGCCGGATATTCCAGATTGCTGACCTGCAGACAATCGTCCGCCACGCAGTTGGATTTTGTGATAACTTCCGTTTCCGAGGTGTTGGTGTTCGAAATATTGACGTTACTAGTGTTTACATTACCGGCATTCACATTGTTTAAATTAACGTTTTGGTTTGAATTATCATTCTGGAAATAATTATAAGATACAAATGCCCCGGTTAAAATTACGATAACTCCTAAAACTATGATCCCGTATTTCATAATCATCACCCTTAATAATTAACGTGCAATTTGATTATAGCAAGTTTATTTTGCCCACTATAATGCCCCTTTCCCAAAATTCTGAAAGGGGCACTGACTGGAGAGAACTTTTTAGCTTGCTAGATCACACTCACCGTCACCGGTTCCGTTCCCACTACCGTTTCCAGCGCCATTATTCTGTCCATTACCGCCCTGGCCGAACCCCAGGCCTCCGGAATATGGTCCTTCGCCGGTTTCACGTAGCTCGTTTCTCTGCGCCACTCTTTCTGCAATTTCTTCTTCACTGAAACCGCGTTCCTGCCATCTGGCCACCGCATTTGCTTCCATTTGCGCGTTCATTTCATCGATACTGACGCCCTGCTCCAAAGCGATCTCTTGATAATCTTTTGTCTCGCGTGCAGCAGAAAGCTCTTCAGTCGTCATACCTAGAATTTCCGCTTTTGTTTCCAACATGTTTGTTGAACCGTTACCGTTACCTTGCGCGTATACGACACCGCCGGTTAATGTTGCAATCGCAGAGATACCGAGGATGCCGCCTAATAAATATTTATTCATATAATTTTATTATTTGTTAATGTTAATTATTAATCCGACCTTTCACAACCTACTTGCATTCCCTTACTACGTGGTGGTATGGTATTTTATTTCAAAATATTTCCACAAAAAAAATTCCACTTATCGCGGAACTGCTATTCTATTCAATGATGAGAAACTTGGATCAGCCGGCTTATTTGAAAGCGATTATCTGGAAACCGTATTTATCTACTTCTGCTTCGGTCCAGAAATTTTGGTCTTTGGTCTTAATAACGTGAGTAACCTCTTTTTCTATTTTCCGACCTGAATATTTTTTGGTCTGAGGATCCCATTCTTTCAATACCAGAAGATCGCCCGGCTGACAGTCGAAATCAGCCAATCGGAGTTCATATTTTTTGTCCCCGTCCATTATTTTTTGAAAATATTCAGGCCAAATTTTCTTTTCAATTTTTTTCATGTGAGCAATGTTTGTGATACGGGTAAAGCCCTATGTCTTCTCAACCTTCTTTTTAATTTCTTCCAGAATTTCGATCTGCATTTCCTGTATCTGCATCATTTTTGACCATTGATCCAGAAGCAGATGATCCACTTTCTCGTGCAGTGTCCGTATTTCGATTTCCGATTTTAAATTGACCTTGTAATCATTTTCCGATCTGATTCGGTCTTTCTTCTCCTGCCGGTTCTGACTCATCATAATGATCGGCGCTTGAATAGCGGCGATGCAGGATAAGATTAAGTTCATCAAAATGAAGGGGTAGGGGTCGAATGGCTTCTTCAGAATAAGCATACTGTTTAATGAGATCCACCCGAATAATATAATGAAAAATATAATAATGAATTTCCAACTGCCGCCGAACAGTGCGACTCTGTCAGAAATCTTATCACCTAATTTCAAATCTTCTTTTGCCAGGACATTATCATTTTCTGTAATTGTTTCATTTTCTTTTATACTTTTTAACACTTCATTCTGCAGATTCTGAATATTTCCCGTTTCTTCTTTGATGATGTTTAGTATGTATTTATCTCGGTATTTGTTGTAATCATCTTTACAAATCTTATTTGTATCCGACCAGTCCGGAAAATCAATTCGAATCAAAGATTCAATCTCATGCCGGATGCCATGTCCTGATATCAGATCATCAGCTGAAAATGTTTTTTTACAAATGTCACAAGTATTCATATTAGTGGCCTCCCATTATTTTTTAAACCACTTTGGCATAAAGATACGCGTCGTGTAGTTCATCACCGCGCCGCGCCGCTTTGCGCATAATGCCTTCTTTTTTGTATCCGCATTTGATCGCTACTTTCTGACTGCCGGAATTTTTAGTATTCATCTTGATTTCGATCCTGACAAGTTTCATTTTTTTGAATCCTATTTTTTCCAACTGTTTTACCGCTTTGGTGGTGATACCTCTGCCCCAGTAGGCCTCGTCTAGAAAATAACCGATCTCTCCGCACTGTTTATTGTCGGGGTTGATTTTGATTCCGCAACCGCCTACCATCTTTGTATCGTACATGATAGCGAAGTGCTGGTTCAGACTCTTTTTATTCTGCTTGGCGTGTTTCTGAAGTATCTTTCTTTCTGCTTCAATTGATTTTGGGCAGATCCGGAAATAAATAAAATTGGGGTTGTTTAATATTTCATAAAACCTTTTGGCGTCGGATACTTTCTGTTTGCGGATTGTTACTTTGGGCATGCTATTTATGCATTTGATTTGGATGATTACCGTTGCCTTCCTCAATAATTTTTATGATAATTAATGAGATTACGGAGGCGACAAGTATAACACCTAGTGTGCTTAGTGCTTTCCAGGCAACATCATCATTGTATACACCCCAAATAGAAAGTATGGATAATGTTGCCATCAAAATGACGGCCATGGTAAGTATAATCGCTACCCATCTTCGGGCTGTTTTTAGCATAGTATTTTTGAATTATTGATTTAAGTCTTCGGAATATGAGGCTTTAGCTTTATATGAGGTAAGGCTAAAGCCTTACATTCCATTACCATTTAATTTTTAATGTCTTCAAACTAGTTATCACTTTTTGCTGAAGCTTGTTGAATCCGCCGACAGCGTTCCAGGTGATAGTCATAAAAAACACATCCTTCGCCAATACAGCTGGTACGTGGGCAGACGGTGGCAAGTTGGTTCGGATCAATCGCTTTTTTTAAAATTTCCTTAATTTCTTCTAAGCTCAATCTGGTTGGCGTCACGCCCTCCGGTGCGATCCCGCCGTTCTGAATGCTATTGGCAGTGGTGTCATAATACCATTCTTCCACCCCCTTCAGGCGAGCGGATTTTGCCAGTTCATCAATGCTGGTGATTTCTAAGATAGCATCTTTCTTGCGTGCCTCTTCTATCCGGAGCATGACAGCGACGTCTTTGAGGTTGATGTCGCGCATTTGCCTGGTAATCAAGTTGGTGTGTCCCGTAGAAAGTCTTTGTACGACTACATCCGCTTTAGTGTCCGGATTTGCCCGCAAAAAACCCACCAGACTAATATCATCATTTTCTACGACCACGATTTTTACCAGTTTCTTACCCTGGAATACTTCAAACTGGTCGGTCTTTTTTTCCTGCTGGAGTTTTTCCCATTCCTGCGGAAGAACGGTCATTCTTTTGCGTTCCTCGCGGTAGTGTGAAACAAAAATCGGCATGACAATATTGATAATCTTCTGCGGCTCACTTTGGTATTCGCGGTTCAGGTTCATAATCAGGCCGGAAAGGCCGAAAGCCCGGTCGATCGGGTCGCTCGAGATAATCCCTTTTCCTTCCAGATCGTCTCTTTTGACATAAGTAATCAGTTTCTTCAGTGCTGGGTCATTTTCCACACCTAGGAATTTTGCCACCAAAGTAGTGGCACATTCTCCCGTGTTATCTTTACCGCCTTCCTCGGTGTGGTGGTCAAATTTTCCGCCACCCATGTCGATGAGTAAAATACCCTCGCTTTCCAGTTCATCAGTATTCCTGCCTTCCGGAACACTGTTCCAGAATTCAATCTTGCTGTTTCTAACCCCCGGGAACTTTTCTTCGCCAAAAAGCTTCAATAACATAATCGCTACGATATTGTCCGGATGCGGACGGGGAAAGATTACGATTGTATGGATTGGTTGGGACATGGGGTTTTTATACTGTCATCAAAGTAATTACTGAATGTCACTTCGACCGTAGTGGACCCGCCTCGCGTCGACGAGTAGAAGCGAGTCGAGGCGGGGAAGTCTATAGATTTCTCGGCTTCGTCTTGCTTTGCGCGACTACGCTCGAAATGACACACAGGAGGGAAGTAATGGTTTCATACATAAGTATAACGCAAAAAGCTTTATAAAAAAAGTAGGCCCCCGGAGTAAATCATCATGCAGAATTGCAGACGAAATACTCGCGGGGGCACAGGGGTGAAAGAGCGAAACGATGCTGGCGAACGCTAGCGGATGGTTTCCTTCACCAGGTCGATGAAGGTCTCCGCGCGCCGGCCGGTCGGAGTGGTGTTGCGAGCGCCACCCGAACCGTTGAGGATCGCGTTGATCCTCGTGTCATAGAACCAGAGGTCCTTCGCGTCACGGCCGTCGGTGCGGTAGGCACTCTCGGTCGCGATGATGACGTCGTACAGTCGGTTCAGGTTGATCCGCGGCTGGACCCGGTTGGAGGTCAGGATGACGATCCGCTTGGAACGACTGACTACGATGATCAGGTCGACCCGACCATCGTTGAGGAGGGCGCGGGGGACACGGGTGTCGTCGGTGTGGATCAACACACCGCGTTGATCCCGACCACTGGACTTGAAGACGAACTTCGTCGTGTCCTTGTGGTCGAGGATGTCGATCGCCTTGTCCTTGGCCACCTCGTTGGCGGCCTTGCACTTGGCGAACACCTCGCGCCACCAACGAGCCTCGCGGAGGATCTCACTGTCGGTGGCGCCGGTGATCATCAGGTTACGGATGTAGCCTGCCATACACCAGGGGGACTCGTGGTTGCCCAGATGCTGGACGAGCGTCTGGACGTCGGGATGCCGACGGTCCACGGGGACCTTCAGCTCCTTGCCGATGCTGTTGACGTAGGCGTCGATCACGCGGAAGATCCGCGAGATGACGGTCATGGGGGCATACCCTTGCTTGTACATCTCCCGAAGGAGCCATACGAGCGAGTAGGGCAGACCCTTAAGTCCACCCGTCTCGTTGTTCTCGTTGCAGATCGCAACGAGCGGGATCAGGCGGTGACTGCGAACCTTCAGGGTCTCGGCGACGATCTCCGTCGCGGAACCCTTACCGGCCACTTGGTACTTGTACGGACCGATGTCGATGATGAACATGCGGTCCCGCTGCCACTCGTCGATCTGGGACTGTTCCGGCTGGAACTCGCCCGAGAGCACGAGGTTGAGGTCTTCGAGCTTCGTGACCGTGAACCTGCAGTACAGGTACAGGGCGACGATCTTGTCGAACACCGGACGAGCGGGGATGACGACGCCAGTAAACCGCTTCATGGCTTTCTCCTTCGGCCAGAAGTAGGTGCACATGTGTCTCGGGAATCGAGACGGTCATGTTTTCAAGGAGCGGATCTCCTTGTTGGAGCCCGCGATCACTTACAGTGATCCTAGGCTCAAACAAAAAGCTTTCAGTGTACACATGGAGAGACTCTGAAAGCGCTGAATGTTGACATAGCTCTCTCCTCTGTCCTCCGTAGTGCCGCGAATGCGGTACGAAGGAGTGACAGAATTCTATGTTAACAGGCCAGTATACACCCAAAAGGGGGTTTTGTCAACCCCGTTAGAGAAACTTCTCTAACGGGGTCAAGACTGTGTGGGCTAATTTTAGCTAATGTTAGCAATTAATTAATTTGATGGATTCCCGGATCCCCGGCCGCCTAACTGCCGTTAGGCAGTGGGGCAGGCAAGCCCGAGAATGACAAATAATACACCCCACCCCTGTCATTCCGGAATCCGACGAGAGGAGGATATCCGGAATCTATCTTAATCCGCTCAAGCGCTCCGACAAGCGACCTGTCTAGGATTATAGTAATATGGTTTTCTGGAGAACTGAACCCCACCCTTAACCTTTAGGCAATAGACAAGTATAATTAAAACACCATGCAGAAAAAACTGGAAAACATACCACAAAAACCGGGGGTCTATTTTTTCAAAGACGGGAAGAATAATATTCTTTATATCGGCAAGGCGACGAACCTGAAAAGCAGGGTGCGTTCCTATTTCCAGAAATCCGCTTCCTTGGAAATTACTAAACAGATCATGGTGCAGAAAGCGGTGGACGTAGATTATGTAATTGTAGACTCGCCGACAGAGGCACTACTACTCGAATCCAGCTTAATCAAAAGATACAAACCGCCGTATAATATTAATCTTAAAGATGACAAATATTTTGTTTATCTGAAGGTGACACTGGAAGAGGAGTTTCCGCGGGTACTAACGGTGCGACGGGTGGAAAAAGATAAAAACCGCTATTTCGGCCCATATGCATCCGCCACAGCGGTCAAAAACACTTTGCATCTATTGAAAAGGATATTCCCGTACAAGATTTGTAAAAATCCTCCAGAGCAACCGTGTCTGGGTTATCACATCGGCAGGTGCCTTGGGCATGTTACAGATGTAAATACGAAGAAAGATTACCAGCAGATCGTCCAGGGTGTTCTAAACTTTCTGGAAGGAAAAAATACCAAGATTGTTTCCGATCTGAAATCCGAAATGAAACTGGCAGCCAAGCAGAAGAGATTCGAAAAGGCGGCCAGGCTACGCGATCAGATTTTTTCCATCGGATCGGTAATGGAAAGACAGAAAGTGGTGTCCACCAAAAAAGAAAACCAGGATTATATCAGCATTGCCCGTACTGAAAGTATCGCCGCAATCAACCTGTTTATGGTACGCGAAGGAAAACTGATCCATCAGGAAAGCTTTCTACTGGAGCATGTGAAAAACCGGCCGGATGAAAAATTGCTGGAGTCTTTTTTGAGCCAGTATTATTCACAAGTTTCCCAATTCCCAAAACAGATATTTATTCCGGTGGGGCTAAACGATGCTGAAATACTGGAACAGTTCACCAAAGCAAAAATTTCTGTGCCAAAAAGAGGAAAAAAACAAAAGCTGATCAAACTGGGTGCGGTAAATGCTGAGCAGTATTTGCGACGACATGAATTGGAAGTTGCTAGTCGTGACCAGATCGGCATGAAGGCGATTCAGGAGCTCGCGGAAAAGCTGGGTTTGAAAAAACCCCCGCACCGGATTGAGGCATACGACATATCCAATATCCAAGGGACAAACGCAGTCGGTTCCATGGTGGTTTTTACCGACGGTCTGCCGAATAAAGCACAGTATCGCAAATTTAAAATCAAGACTGTCAAAGGTGCAAACGATCCCGCAATGATGCGTGAGGTTTTGAGCCGGAGGTTTGAAAAAGTCAAAACAGAGATGAAAAACCGCTGGCTGTTGCCGGATCTGGTTATTCTGGACGGGGGAAAGGGGCAGTTGAGTTCTGGAGTTTCAGTCTTTGCGCGTAGTGGAATTAAAATCCCGATTGTTGCGCTGGCCAAGCAGGAAGAAGAAATATTTATTCCGGGGAAAAGTGAATCAATCAGGATCTCCCATGATTCGGAAAGTTTGAAACTACTACAAAGAATCCGTGATGAAGCGCACCGTTTTGCAATCGGATTTTATCGTTCAAGACACAGGAAGGCAACACACCGTTCGCTTTTGGACGAGATCCCGGGAGTCGGTCCCGTATTAAAGAAAAAACTGATCCTGGAATTTGGTTCAGTGCAGGGGATTCGTGAGGCAAGCGGACAGGAGTTAGAAAAAATATTAGGAAAAAATTTAGCCAAAAATATTAAACAATATATTTAATGACTGAACAAAAAGCAATTAATAAAAAATTAACCATGTGGAAGAAATGGAGAATTATTATCCTTGTTGCATTATTTCCAGTTATATATAGTATTCCTTTCTCTGTGTTTTGGAGACAGATATTATGGGCATATTATATTGGTTATTTAGCAAGCATTGTTGGAGGTTATCTCAAAACAGCATTTTCAAAAGTATTCAGTATTACGAAGTCAGT
This sequence comes from Patescibacteria group bacterium, assembly GCA_041666845.1. Taxonomy (GTDB): domain Bacteria; phylum Patescibacteriota; class Patescibacteriia; order UM-FILTER-42-10; family UM-FILTER-42-10; genus JAHJEX01. The sequence continues at coordinate 28,781 of JBAYGC010000005.1, forward strand.
TGAAAATGCAAAAGGAAATTCAATAATACGTTCAATAGTATTCATTTTTATTGTAGTGGTGTCTGTATTTATAGGCTGGATATTTATTACGTTGTATATGATAGTGGATCTTATGATTAGTCAGGGTCAAGGAGATGTGGAATTATGGATGATAATGATTAGCATTTTCAGTTTCTTCAGCCCTACACTATGGCAATTTATCCGTAGTGGTTTATCTGAGAAACATATAAATAATTCCTGATTCAAATTATAAAAAAGGAACGTGGACTGATCAGTCCACGTTCCATTGACGGAAAACAATATGCCAGCAAAGAAAATAAATATTGAAGAGGAGAGTGAAGCACTGAAAGCAATCCGACGGCAGAAAAAGAAATCACCCAGAATGAAGGTTTCGGGGGGTTCTGTTCGTGAGCTCGCGAGGATTATTAAAAATAAATCTGTAAAAAAGTAACCATTGCCCGATGCATTTATTTCATAAATGCCCGGGTCGCAATGGTTTCTCTATTTCTATCATTGGATATATTTATTGGGTATTTCAGTGATAAAACGGGAGGGGACGGACATTCTGGTGCTACCCCAAATTGTTCTCTGTTCGGTATGCGTGATGTATACTCTTTTTCTGGCGCGGGTTATTCCGACATAGCAAAGCCTTCGCTCTTCTTCTATTGCACCGGGCTCAAACAAGCTGTTGGTATGGGGGAAGAGGCCTTCTTCCATGCCGGCCAAAAAGACAACGTCGAATTCCAGACCCTTGGCGTTGTGGGCGGTCATCAGCGTGATACCCGGTTTAGTGCTGTCTAGAAGGTCAATGCCGTTTACTAAGGAAACTTCTTCCAGATACTGGTGTATTCCATCCAATCCCAAAAGATTGTCAAACTTCTTTGCCACTGATTTTAATTCCATAATATTTTCCCAGCGGGTTTCGCCTTCGGGCGTGCCGTCCTGGGTAAATTTTTTATAACCGGTTTTCAAAAGAATCAGATCAATAATCTCTCTCGGCATCAAATCTTTTGCTTTGTATTTAATATCGTCAATCATTCCGGCAAAATTCTCGAGCGCCAGTGCCGCTCGTTTGGACAGTCCGGCGATCGACTGTGCTTCCATGGCTGCTTGCAGGCAGTCAATATTTTTTTCGGCGGCGTACCCGCATAAGACAGACAGTGTCTTTGTTCCGATCCCGCGGGTTGGTTCGTTGATTATTCTTTTTAAGCTGATAGAGTCTTTCGGTTCGAGTAGTATTCTCAAATAAGCCAGAACATCTTTAATCTCTTTGCGTTCATAAAACCGTACGCCGCCGACAATCTGGTAGGGCACTCCGTAGTCCAAAAGCGATTCTTCCAAGGCGCGGGACTGGGCGTTGGTTCGGTAGAGGATTACGTATCGTGATAAATCAACATCATTTCCCCTGATTTTTTTCTGAATTTCGTTTCTGACGGACGGTGACCCGATACGCATGCTTCTTTTGATCCCTTCCACTCGCATGATTGTATCCAGAATCCCCATTCCTTGAGATTCCTCTGATTCATAAACTATTTCATCATCGTCATTGTTACTTTCTTCTTTGGGATTTAAACCAAAAATTTCCTTAATAATAAAATCTCCTTCATCACCCTCGTCGTTAACTTGTTTAACAACTATTTTATGACCTTCAATCTGGTCCGTCCACAATTTCTTGTCAGTTCGGGATGCATTTTTGGCGATAACATAGTTGCTGGCGTCGACGATCGTTTTAGTTGAGCGGTAGTTCTGTTCCAAATGGATCACTTTGGCGTCCGGATAATCTTTTTCAAAGTCCAGAATATTCTGAATGTCCGCTCCGCGGAAGGAATAGATACCCTGCCAGTCATCCCCGACCACACAGAGATTACGGGACCGCTTCGCTAGCAGGTTGGCGAGGACATACTGGGCATGATTAGTGTCTTGATATTCATCCACCATAATATATTTAAACCGCTGCTGGTATTTTTCCAGAATTTCCGGGAATTTCTGGAAAAGTTTGACAGTCAGCATAATCAGGTCGTCAAAATCCAGCGCATTCAGATTTTTTAACTGCCGCTGGTATTCGATATAAGCATCCGCGGCGATCTTTTCCAGATGTTCCTTGGCTCTGGACTGGAATTCCTGTGGTGTCAGCATATTATCTTTACCCTGATGGCAGATCATACTTAAGATAGTGCGCGGGGAATATTGTTTCGGATCTATATGGAGAACTTCAAACACTTCTTTCATCACGGAGTTCTGATCATACTGGTCGTAAATGATGAAATTATTATTGTAGCCCAGCGCTCCGATTTCTTTCCGCAGTATTCTGACACAGAAAGAATGGAAAGTTCCGACCCAGGGCTGGTTGTCATTGAAAAGCTGGGAGGGGCTGAATTTTGTCCTCAGCAGTTGCTCTACCCTCTGTCGCATTTCAGTTGCCGCTTTGTTGGTAAAAGTGACGGCCAGCACTGACGATGGCTGTACTTTCATCACGTCTATTAAATAAGCAACCCGATGGACCAGCGTGCGGGTTTTCCCGGAACCGGCACCGGCTAAAATTAAAACAGGGCCGTCGGTCTGTTTTACTGCTTCCTGTTGCTTGTTATTTAGATCTTTGAGGATAGGATTTTCCATATTGGTTAACCTACTATATCACATTGAGTTAAAAAATCTACTGATTCCACGAGGGTATCCCATACTTTACAAATGACACCCCATATGTTAGACTAGAGACCAATCGCTTTCCAGTAATAAAATATAGGACAAATTAAATCTTTATTTTTTTTGCGAAATTAATGAAAGATATTCTCAACATTGTTCAGTTAGTAGTGGCGGTCGCTCTAATAATCGCGATTTTACTTCAAAATAAAGGAGCCGGACTCGGTGGTGTTTTTGGCGGTGACGGAAATACCTACTCAACTAAACGTGGCTTTGAAAAAAACTTACATATAGTTACGATCGTGCTAGCGGTTCTATTTATCTTGTTGGCACTGAGCAACTTCATCATTTAATTTATTGCTTCCAAGAGGAAGAATTACTTATTCTTAGGTATCCACAAGGAATTATTCAGAGTGGGAAAAGAGAACAATACATCAGACGAAAAAATACCGGTTGAAAATAAACCTGAAAAAGGTAAGCGGTTTTCAAAAGTTTTTTCAGTTATCAAAAAGAATAAATCAAATAGTGCCGGTTCTTCGGACAGAAATAAATGGATTAAGACGCAAAAATTAATAGACAAAAAACTGGTAACTTCTTTGAATGATAAGAAAATTCCGACCTATCGCCAGTTTAAATATTTGCCTCGCTATCTTTCCAAAAAAGAATCAAACATAATCCAAATTGCGTTGTTTGTGTTTGCTGTGTCTTTCATTTTCGTCTTGGTAAGAATATATCAGAATGTAACATACATTATTCCACGACCGGGCGGTGAATATACGGAAGCGCTGGTCGGATCACCAAAATACATCAATCCGATTCTTTCCCAGACCAATGATACGGATATGGATATCACCAGGCTGGTTTTTTCCGGTTTGTTGAAAATTAATCCGGATCAGCAGTTGGTTAATGATGTGGCGGAAAGATATGAAATATCTGAAGATCAGAAAGAATATACTTTTTATCTCCGCAAGGATGTAAAATTTCACGACGGGGAGGATTTGAATGCCGATGATATTCTGTTTACTTTCGAAAGCATTCAGGATGTGAGTTACCGGAGCCCTTTATATCTTAATTTCAGTGGTGTAGCACTGCAGAGGGTTGATGATTATACGGTCAAGTTTGTTTTGCAGGAACCATTTACTCCATTTTTGTCCAGTTTGACTTTCGGCATATTGCCGGAACACATTTGGGCTGAAGTTTCACCTGAATCAACGTATCTTGCCGAATACAATTTAAAACCGATTGGTTCCGGCCCGTTCAGTTTTAATAACTATACTAAAGACAAAAACGGGAACATTAAATCATACGAGTTAAAAAGATTTGACGGTTATTACAGTGACAAACCATATCTTGACCAAGTCGCGTTTAAATTCTATTCGGATTCCATCTCAGCTTTGGAAGCGGCGGAAAATAAGCAGGTAGATGGTATCAGCTTTGTCCCCAGTGACGCAAGAGAGGAGCTGAAAAAGAGGAATGGCAATATTGAGTATTATTCTATGCGCCTGCCCCAGTATACCGCAATATTTTTCAACCAGAAGAACGAATTATTAAAGACCAAAACTGTCAGAGAGGCGTTGGCGTATGCGGTCAATAAAGTATCAATATTGGAAAATGCTTTAGGTGGGGAAGGCGAAATAATCAACGGTCCGATATTGCCGGGTTATATCGGCTACAATCCGGAGATTAAGAAATACGATTTCAATCTGGATGAAGCCAGAAGAATACTGGAAGAAGACGGCTGGAAGTATCCGGAAGTTGCGGAAGGTGAACCGGCGGCGACTGTTCGTTCAAAAGACGGTGCGGAATTGGCATTTGCGATTTCTACGATCAACTCACCGGAGTATCTGGCAACGCTTAATATAATTAAAGAGGCCTGGGAGAGTATCGGAGTACGGTTGGAAGTGAAGGAGTATTCTACAAAGGATATCCAAAAAAGGGTAATCAGCCCGCGTGCTTATGAAGCACTGTTGTTCGGAGAGATTGTCGGTACTGATCCGGATCCGTATCCTTTCTGGCATTCTTCACAGAGCAGAGACCCGGGGTTGAACCTGGCCGTATTTTATAACAAGGATATTGATCAATTATTGGAAGAAGCAAGAAAAACTAATGATGCAGAACAGCGCCGGTTGAAGTATCTGCATTTTCAGAATATTCTTGCCGATGAACTTCCCGCAATCTTTTTGTACAATCCCGTATATACATATGGCATAGATGAAAAAGTAAAAGGACTGGCAGGACAATATATTTCGGTGCCTTCAGACCGTTTCTCGGGTATCGTAAATTGGTTTATTAAAACCAATCGTAAATGGGGGAAAGAGTCATAGAATATACAAAGAGTGGTGGTAATAAAGAAAAAAATATGCCGAAGTGGTGAAACTGCCATGAACCACTAAAGGGTTCATGGCTATCACGTACCCTTTAGTGGTACATGATGGTATGGAATAAAATTAATAATCATTGAAACAATCTGCCGAAGTGGTGAAACTGGTATACACGCAGCGTTCAGGACGCTGTGGGCGCAAGCCCGTGGGAGTTCAACTCTCCCCTTCGGCACCAGAATATTAATTTCTAGTGATACTTCCAGTCTCGATATTTTCGGATGAAGTGAAACATCGTCGGGGTTTTAATCCTAATAACTTAAACAACAATAAACAAATTTATTCAAGTAATTTATGAATCCAAAAAACACAAAACATCGCTCCAGGCAGAATAACCGGATTAGAGTATACCGCTCAGATCCCGCTGAACATAAGCAGGAAAAGAAAGAAGACACAAGTAAAAGAAACGAGCCTACGCTTAAAGTAATTGTAATGGGTGGAAATGAAGAAGTGGGACGCAATATGACAATTCTGGAATACGGCAAAGATATTATTATCATCGATATGGGTTTGCAGTTTCCGGAAGAAGATATGCCGGGGATTGACTATATTATTCCGAACATTTCTTACCTCAAAGGAAAAGAAAAAAATGTTAAAGGAGTGATTATTACGCACGGTCACTATGACCATATCGGTGCGATCCCACATTTAATGAATAAAATCGGTAATCCGCCGATCTATGGCAGTCCCTTAACATTGGGAATTATCGCCAAGCGCCAGGAAGATTTCAAGCAGAGCGGTAAGCTGAATCTGAATTCAGTCAGTAACAAGGATATTCTCACCATTGGCCGGTTTAAAATAGAATTTTTTGGTGTCAGCCATAATATCCCGGGGTCTTTCGGGGTGATCATTAATACTCCGGTCGGACCGATTGTCCACACGGGAGACTTCAAGCTGGACCTACAGCCGGTTGGTGATGTGGAGCCGGATATCGCCAAGATTGCCAAGTTGGGGGAAAAAAATGTACTAGCCTTGCTGTGTGACAGCACCAATGCAACTCAGCCGGGACATCAGTTTACAGAGACCGAGATTCAGGGGAACTTAGAAGATATTATCCGGCTGGCTCAGGGCAGAATTATTGTCGGGACATTCGCCTCGTTACTGATGAGGGTACAGCAGATTATCATGTTGGCGGAAAAATACAACCGTAAAGTTGTAATTGACGGTTACAGTATGAAGACTAATATTGAAATTGCGCAAAAGTTGGGTTATCTGAAAATCAACAAGGGCACTTTATTGCCGATGAGTGAGTTAGAAAATTACCCCAGCCGCAGAATTCTGGTGCTTTGTACCGGAGCGCAAGGAGAGGGTAGGGCGGTGTTGATGCGTATCGCTAATCGGGAACATAAGGTAATCAGAATCGAACCGGAAGATACGGTTGTATTCTCATCTTCAGTCGTACCAGGTAATGAAAGATCCGTCCAAAGATTGGTTGATACTTTGTATCGCGAAGGCGCGGAAGTAATCAATTATAAAATGATGGACATCCATGCGGGCGGTCACGCAAAACAGGAAGACCTTAAACTAATCATTAAGTTGATTAACCCGAGATATTTTGTTCCGATTGAAGGCAATCATTCCTTTTTGAAGGTGCACGCAAAAGTCGCGGAATCAATCGGGTTTGATCCGAAAAAGATTTTTGTCGCGGATAATGGACAAATAATGGAATTTACCAAAACAACCGGCCGCCTAACATCAAAAAAAGTTCCTTCTGATTATGTGTTTGTGGACGGATTGGGAGTTGGTGATGTTTCTAACGTAGTTTTGAGGGATCGCCGAATGATGTCCGACGACGGTATGCTGGTTGTAATCGCCACAATCGACGGAAAAACAGGTAATCTGATCGGTAATCCGGATATCATTTCCCGCGGGTTTGTGTATATGAAAGAGAATAAAAAACTGATTTCAGACACACGTGAGAAGGTCAAAAATCTGCTGAAAGACAAGCACCCGAATTCTTCAGCCAACGATGCGTATATAAAGAACAAAATCAGGGATGATATCGGCCAGTTCTTGTTCAGCAAAACGCAAAGACGGCCGATGGTCTTGCCGGTAGTTATTGAAGTATAGTTGGGTAGCAGGTTGACAAAAGCCAGTTTTTAGAGTACAATGAACAGGTAAACACTAATATTACCCAATGTTTGAGGAGGCAAAATTGGTAAATATTAAACAAAAAGGCGCAAACCTTTTGGTTACAAATTATAAAAAAAGCTGCTAACAAGCAGTTTTTTGTTTTTAAAGTGTAATTTAATTAAATAATAACTAATGAACAAAGCTATGCAAAGTCTCAAAAAGATCGCCGGGTTTGGCGTATTAGGTTTTTTTGCGATTACCTTGCTTCTCTCGGGAGCAAATATCGCTTTGGCAGAAGATATGCCAAGCCCCCCGGCCGACACACGTATAACCAGCTTCACAGTTACTCCGGTATCAGCGGCATTGGGGGCGACGACTACATATAACGTCAGTCTTACTTTGAACACGACCGTAGATGAAATACCGCTTTGGATCGGTGGAACTGGAGTACCGCTAGGAATAAGTTTTAATACTAGCGGTGGCTGTCCACCGGAAGTAGATTGGCGAGCCTGCAGAGTTGATTTATCGAATGCCTCAATCTCTGGTTTGGCAGGAAGTGTGACGGGAGATACAAATGAAGATAATGTGTATTTTATCGCCGACAATGCACTAGCAGCCGGCACAATTAATTTTTCTATTACGGGTGTAAAGAATCCGACTTATGGTGGTGGATTATTCAACGGAAAAATACAAATCCAGTCTCCGCAGGTTGCTGAGGATGAAATGTGGCCAGAGGGAACATCTCCAAACTTTATTTTAGGAGCCGTTTCTTTTTATGGTAAGGTTTTGACCCCCAGTGGAGATCCGATTAATGGAGTTGGTGTAAATGTCCGGAATGAAGATTTTTCTTTTAATTATGGTACGGGCGCGTCTCCGGATGGAAGCTTTGCTTTACCGTCAACCGGAATGACGGCCGGCATGAAATATTATATAGAAATATGGTTGCCAAGCGGCACACAGGGGTATATTGCACCAAGTGCAATACAAAAAACATATACCGGAACTGTACAGAATGTCGGCACGATAACTTTAGCCGTAGCTGCAAAAACAATTACGGGTACGGTTAGATATGATACTGGCGGGGCAGTTACCACGGCCAATATTAGGGTTTGGAATAATAGCGGATCAAGTGCTCAGGCGGATGTAAATGCCAGCGGGCAATATACATTAACCATCGGTGGCGGAAATTGGGAGATGATGGTTGATAAACAATATAATGAGAACGGCCCAGTGGAAACGGATTGGGTATACAATGAGAATAAAAAGCAGATTTCGTTTGCTGATAACAATAGCAGTGAATCGCAAACAATGAATTTTACTGTTCAGAAAACAAACTCGATAATCAAAGGTTGTGTGAAAACTCCGGATGGACACTTTCTACAGGGCGGATGGGTTGATATTAGAACCGGTGACGGTCAAGGTAACGGGGCAGGTATCAATGGACAGAATGGTTGTTTTACCGCCAACGTCAATAATGGCAGTTATAAACTGCAGATCTTTCCGGATAACCAGAATCCTGATATGGCAAGGTTTTATCTTCCGGAGATGAAAGTAGACATCGCTGACGGACAGACTATTAATCTTGGTAATCTGGTTATGAAAGAAAAAACTTCCCAGATCAAAGGGAAGGTCATGCTGGAAGACGGTACGGGTGTAGGAGATATACGCGTCGGTTGTTGGCAGAATAATGCGTCGGGTTGGGGTGAATCGGTTTCCGCGTTTGATGGAACTTATACGCTCTGGCTACAACCGGGCCAATGGCAATGTCAGGCTCAGACCAGTACGGATTCGGATTATATTCCAATCAATGCCGGCGGGAAAACCAGTATGTATGAGCTAAAAGATAGCACAACCGTCTCGGGGGTAAACCACATTGTTAAATTGGCGGATGCCACGTTAGTTGTTAAAACTGTCGGTGAAGACGGCAAGGCAATCACCGGCAATGCTTATGGTTGGGCTTATGCTCGCGTAAAAGGGGCAGGCTTTGAGAAAGGATCAGAATTCGGCGGCAATCTTGACCGGGGAACGGCTACAATCAAACTGATCGGTGGTAGTACATTTATTGTGGGTGCTTATATGCCTGCTGATCAGGGAGGATATTTGCTCGAAAAAGAAGTTGAGATAACCGTGCCGAAAAATTCTTCAAAAGAGACAACCTTAACTTTAGTTTTACCGGATGCTGAAATATTTGGATTTTTGAAAGATCAGGATGGAAAAGTGGTAAAGGGGGTTGAAGCGGAAATATACGCTAATATTGCGGAGAATACGGGTCCGGGCAGTAATCCGGGTGCTTTTACCAGAGTTAATCCTGAAGATGGAAGTTATAGTCTAAAGGTGCGTGGTGGTAATAAATATGTATTAGGATATTGGTTCAATATGAATGATGAATTTGTCCAAACTCATCCGGACTTTACCCCGTTTACTGTACCAGTGGGTGGAAAAGTTCCAAAAATCATTACCGCTTTTCGTGCCAATGCGTCTATTGATGCTATGTTGCTTGATCCGGATGGAAAGAGTATTGATTTTGGATTCGTATGGTGTTCCAACCAGGTCGCCTTAAAAGATAAAGTCAAAGGTGATTTCGAAGGAGGTAAAGTAATTGAAGCCGGTGGGGATGTAATAGGCGGTAAGGCACATATTCCATTAATTTTCGGTGAATACGAATGCGGAGCAGGTATGAAATCCGGGGACAGTACCTATATGCCTCCGGAGAATAAGGTAGTTACAGTAAATTCCGGTGAGTCACAGAAAATTACATTACAATTCCGTGAAGCTGACGCAACTTTATCCGGTTCGGTAAAGCTTGAAGATGGCAGTGATGTACCATATGGTTGGTGTCATGCCTGGCAGAATGAAGGCGGTTTTTCCGGTGCTGAAGCATTCGACGGGAAAGCCAGTATTCCACTGACGATCGGAACATGGTACGTGGGATGTGATTCAAAGATTTCGGGTGATGATAAATTTTATCGGTCTGAAGAGACAAGAGTGGTTGTATCTGAAAAAGGTGAGCTAAGTAAAAACTTTGTCCTGGCGGAAGCGGCTTTCAATCTACCGGAAGGTCTGACTGAAGTTTTCGATTCCACTATCCAGAAGGTAATTAATTTGCCGGATGGCACATCATTGAACATACCAGCAAACGCGCTAGCAACCGAAGGGAATGTAACGCTCATTGCTTCTCCGAATGTAAATGTGTTCCAGACTTCCGATACCAAGATTCCATTTTATGCCTGGGATTTTGAAGCATTGGACGCAAGTTCTCAGCTTATTTCGGAATTCAGCAGCAATGTAACAATTTCTATTCCTTACGATCCGTTAGTTCTTGCGGAAATGGGAATTGATGAAAATAATCTGGTGGCCAAGTATTATGATGATACGGCCGGTGCCTGGAAGCTGCCTACCGGTGTTACTGTTGATACGGAGGGTAATATTATAGTTGTTCAGGTCAATCATTTTACCAACTACGCGATAACTACCAATGAAACAGGGGTGGGGAATCTCTCAGGCTCCAATGGACCTTTCAATTTGGTGGCAACACCAATGTCAGAAGGCGGACCGCAGGTCGGAGTCTTTGATAAAGACGGCAATATGATCGCCACTTGGTTTGCCTATTCATCCAGTTTAAGAATGGGTATGACTGTAGAAGTTGCGGATCTGGACGGCGACGGCAATCCGGAGATAATCACTATTCCTGGTGAGGGATTCGACGCTCAAATACGCGTATTCGATCAGAACGGCAATGTCTTGAGCCAATTCATGGCATATCCGGCCGGATTCCGAAACGGCGTCAGCGTAACCGCATACGATCTGGACGGTGACGGCGAAATGGAAATTATCACTGTGCCGAAAGATGCAACTGCCGATGTAAAAGTATTTGATCGTAATGGAAATCTGCTGGCCCGATTCAATGCCTATGGATCCAGGTTCATGATGGGTGCTGAAGTGGCAGCCATGGATCTGGACGGTGACGGCACCGGTGAAATAGTAACTTATCCGACTACCGGTTCAGGACAAATTCGTGTGTTCGACAAAGACGGCAATGCGTTGTCGCAATTCAACACTTACGGGAATGGTTATCGCAATGGTGTACGTGTAACTCTTTCCGATTTGAACGGTGACGGTACAGTTGAAATTATCACATCACCTAAAAATGCCGCAGCGCACGTAAAGGTATTCAATAAAGACGGCGGATTGTTAACCCAATTTATGGGTTATGCTTCGACCTTTAGAGGTGGAGTGAAAACATATACCGGTGATGTTGACGGCAATGGAATTAATGAAATCGTATTACTGCCTGATACCAATGGTTCCGCTCAAGCCAGGGTTTTTGACAAGGACGGCAACCTGCTTTCCCAATTCTTCGCCTATCCTTCAGCCATCAGAGGATCGTTCTCTGCGGCTGTGGGAGATCTGGACGGCGACGGAGTGGCGGAAATCAGTTTCGGACCGGGTACCGGACTGGGACCGCAAGTGCGTGTGTTTGATAAGGACGGCAATGCGCTGTCACAGTTCTTCTCACTGCATTCCGGGTACCGTGGTGGGATCAATCTGTCATTAATCAACCAATAAAACTTAGACTCCCCCTAAAGATAGGGAGAATGTAGAAAATAAAAACGCCGCTTGTCCAGCGGGGTTTTTATTATATAAAAAAAGTGACCTGGCAGATTTGAAGTCTCTGCCAGGCCCACGAAACCAACCCACGATGAAGTGGTTATTTCCCAAACAGCTTCTTGCGAAGCTCGTAGAAATTGACCACGATCGTGTAGAAAAGAACGTCGGCGAGCACCTTGCCCACCAGCACGCCGAGTAGCATGCCGAGCATCCCATCCATCATGATTGACTGAGAAGCCAGCATCAATGATGGCCGGATGACTGCGCTGTCAGCGAACTCTGCTGGTCCGTATTCCCAGACCAGATTCCAGAAGGTGATCCAGGCAATCCGCCAAGCTGAGGTGTTCTCCCGCCGGTGGAGACGAATCTCCCGGACAATGGCGATGCCGTAGAAACCGACGTTCTCGCCAACCGTTCCGGCGTAGGAGATGATGATGGGGTTCTTGGTGAAAATCTGAGCAATTATGGCGCCCAGAATGGCTGTGGCCGTCCCGAGGATTTCCTGCGGAAGATACCGCCGGATCCATTCAGTAATCTTCTGCTTTGCCTTCAGAAGAAACCGTTTGGTGTTCTCGGTCAGCTTGTGCCTTAGTTGTGGCACTTTTTTCCCCTTAGGAAGGAGCTGTCCTATTGTTAAAAAGGGGTTCTACCCTATATTAACCGGACATTGTATCAGATATTTATGCAAATGTCAATGCTAGTGGAGATAAGATAAAATAGGTATGGTTTAGATTGGGAATGATAATTCTAATTAGTGTATGTCGATTTTTTAAAATATATATGTTAAACTATTATATATGAAAGAAAAGAAATACATTTTCAGCGGTATCCAGCCGTCCGGGGCTATTCATCTGGGCAACTATTTCGGCGCGATCCGGCAGTGGGTAGAACTGCAAAAGACCTACACCGGTATTTTCAGTATTGTTGACTATCACGCAATAACGGTAAATTACGATCCGCACAAACTCCAACGCAGGATCTTAGAAGCGGCGGCGGATTATCTGGCGGCGGGGATTGATCCGAAAAAAAGCATGATCTTTGTCCAGTCGGATGTTCCGGAACATGTTGAGCTTGCGTGGTTATTCAATACAATTCTTCCGGTATCTGAATTGCGTCGGATGACCCAGTACAAAGAAAAGTCCGGACGACAGCAGTCAGCCAGCGCCGGTTTGTTAAACTATCCGATTCTGATGGCGGCGGATATCTTACTGTACAAAGCAATCGGTGTTCCCGTAGGTGAAGATCAGATACAACATGTGGAATTAACCCGGACAATTGCCAGAAATTTCAACCGGAAATTCGGCAAAGTGTTTGTTGAACCAAGTGTGATATTATCTCGCGGTTCTCGCATTATGTCGCTGGCTGATCCTTTGAAAAAAATGAGCAAGAGCCTGGGCGAGAAGCATTATGTCGCGCTTTCGGACAGTCCGAGTGTCATGCGCAAGAAGTTTATGAGTGCGGTGACTGATACCGGCGTGACGATGTATGAGAAGAAAAAAAGCCCGGGTGTTTATAATCTGTTTGAATTGCTAGAATTGATGACGGACGCGCAGACCGTGGCGCGCTTTGAGAAGAAATATCAAACCGGTAATCTTTCATACAAAGAATTAAAGGAAACACTGGGTAATGCTGCGGTTGATATGTTCGCTTCATTCCAGGAGAAAAGGACAAAACTATTATCCGACGAAAAGAAGCTCAGAAAAATTCTGGCGGACGGTGCAAGTAGAGCACGAAAAATCGCCCAAAAGACCCTCCAGGAAGCGAAGCAGAAAATGGGAATTGCAAAATAAATCAAAAAAGACGCCGAGGTTTAACTTAGCGTCTTTTTAGTTGATGAAAACTAGTTTAGTTCGATCGTTTCTGCCTGTATGTTACGACCTAAATACTTTCTGGCTGATGCTTCAAATCTGGTGTTTTTTTCGGTAGTAAAGAAAATCCTTTTTGCCGGCATTGCTTTCGATATTTTGGCAAATTGAGGATGTTTTTGCAGATAGGCCGTCAGTTTATCAGCTACAATTTTTCCACTGTCTAAAACTTTAACTCTGCTTCCGAAGTAATTTTGAATATCTTTTTGTAGCCAGCCATAATGCGTACAGCCCAGTATTACCGTATCAGGTTGGTGGTTTTTTAAAGGCCTGATATACTTTTTCAAAATCATTTTTGTTTCCGGACGTTTTTCCCATCCCTCTTCAATCAAAGGTACCAACAAGGGGCACGCCTGTTGTACCACTTTAATTTTTTTGTCCAAACTCTTAATTTCCCTAGTATAGGATTGTGATTCTACTGTACTGCGAGTGCCCATAACCGCTACTGTCTTTTTTTTGGTTATAATGGCAGCCTCCTCAGCCAATGGTCTGATTACACCCAGAATATTCTTATTTGGGTACTTTTTTGGTAAATATTCCCGCTGCAATTTTGGCAGAGCTTCAGCTGACGTTGTGTTACAAGCCAGAATTATCAGATCACACCCTTGTCCAAACAGAAAATCCACAGCCTGTTGGGCGTATTCATAGATTACTTCCTGACTGCGATTGCCATATGGAGCACGCGCGTTATCGCCGAGATATATGTAATCATATTGCGGCAAGGCCTCTTCTATTTTTTTATAGATTGTCAGCCCGCCAAATCCAGAGTCGAATACTCCTATCATATAATTTATTCAATTAAACTTATTCCTGTCATTTCCTTTGGTTTTTCTATGCCCAGAATTGCAAGTGCGGTGGGGGCAACATCCTTTAGTGCGCCAGAATGTAATTTGCATTTTTTTAGTTCTGGCTTTTCAGAAATAATTATTAATGGCACGTCCGCGTCTGTGTGATGGGTATGTTCCATGTTCTTGTGCTGATCATAAGTTATCTCAGCGTTACCATGGTCAGCTGTAATAATTACAGTTGCGCCTATTGCCTGAGCTTTTTTTAGCAGTTTTGCCAAGTACTTGTCAATAGTGGCTACTCCTTTAATTACAGCTTCTTTGATTGCAGTATGGCCAAGAATGTCCGGATTAGCATAGTTAATAACAACCAAATCATATATATGCTCGTCTAATTTTTGAAGAACCGTTTCAGTTATTTCAGCAACTTTCATTTCCGGTTTAAGATCATATGTAGCTATTTTATCAGAGGGGATCAATATCCTATCCTCACCGTCAAAAGGATCTTCATGCATTCCGTTAAATATTTTTGTGCAGTAAACCCATTTTTCTGTTTCGGAAATCCTTAGTTGTTTTAAACCTGCCTTACTCACTACTTCTCCCAGGCAGTTTTTAATTCTTTCTCGGGCAATGGCGAACGGAACTGGAATTCGGTCGTAATAGTCAGTAAGAGCGACATACTGAATATTCAGTTTGTTTGGCCGGCTGAATTCCTTAAAATTATCTTCTACAAACGCCTGAGTAATTTCAATCGCACGATCAACTCTAAAATTGAAATTAAACACGGCATCTCCATTCTTAATTACGGCCAAAGGTTTTCCATTCTTGGTAATGATGGTCGGTTTAATAAATTCGTCCGACTCGCCACGCCGATATGCATCGGCCACTGCCTGATCTACAGAATCAGCCTGGTAATCTCCTTTTCCTTCCGTGAGTGCCCGGTATGCTTTTTCTACTCTTTCCCAGCGATGATCCCGGTCCATTGCCCAATAACGACCCATGACCGACGCAATTTCGCCCACTTTTAATTCTTTCATGACTGTTTTGAGCCGATCCAGGTATATTTCAACTTCTTTTGGTGGTGTGTCCCGCCCGTCAGCAAAAATATGAATGTATACTTTGTCCAGTTTTTCTTTAGCAGCTAACTCAAGAATCATATGGCAGGTCAAATCATAGCTATGTACTCCTTCATTCGAGAGCATGCCAATCAGATGAAGTGCGCCGTTGTCTTGCTTAATTTTTTTAATAGCATTAACATACGCAGGCTCTTTCAGGAGCTTGCCACTTAGAATGGCTTGTTTAATCTGCATCTGGGGAAGTAGGGCATTTCTTCCCGCTCCGATAATCAAGTGTCCAATCTCTGATGCTCCCTGATGCCCATGTTCCAGCCCGATTCCTTCTCCACCCGCCTTTATTCTGGTGTGAGGCCTGGTTTTCTCCAGATTATCCATAGTTGGCGTGGGTGCCAAAAATATTGGATTATGTTCATCCTTCTTTCCGATTCCCCACCCATCAAGAATAATGATGATTAGAGGTCCCTTATTTTTCATAAGCAGAGAGTAACCAATTATACCCAGCCTAAACGTCCGGTTAAGCTCATAACTTCTTTTCGGTCTAATTTATCCTCAATTTCCGGGAACTGCTCCAGGAAATCGGCAACAACATTTTTCATCTCCAGTACCCGTTCTTTGGTATCTGCCTCAAAACGGACGGTAAGGTAAGGACTGGTATTGGATGCGCGAACAATCGCCCAACTCTTATCATCAAAACTCATTCTCACGCCGTCGATTGTGACTGTCTTGTATAGTTTGGAAAAATGTTCCTGCACTTTTTTGATCACATCGAATTTTACTTCATCGGCGCAGGGTAGTTTGAGTTCAGTGGTCCGAACAGTAACCGGGAAATCTTTAAACAGAGCGGAAAATGGCTCATTGGAATCCGCGAGCAATTCCAATATTCTGGCACCGGCATACATGCCGTCTTCGCTTCGGAACAGCTCTTTAACAAAATAGATATGTCCGGATACTTCACCGCCAAAAATAATGTCAGGATCTTTCCGGAACGTATCTTTGATCGGCGCGTGACCGGTAATATGCATTAGTGGAACCCCACCGAATTTTGGAATCAGTTCTTCCATCAGCCTGGTGCATTTGACGTCATATAGGATTTTTTTACCCGGATCGGTTTTTAATGCTTCCCGGGCAAGCAGTAAAATCATCATGTCCGTATCAACATATTCGCCGTTTTCATCCACAAACCCCACCCGGTCACCGTCCGCATCCAGACCAATCCCGCAGTCTGCTTTTGTTTCCACCACTTTTCTGCCTAACTCCTCCATATTGTTCGGCATTTCCGGGTCCGGCACGTGATTTGGAAAGGTCGCGTCAGGCGTAGTGTAGAGTTCCACTACTTCACAACCCAGCTTGCGGAAAAATTGCGGTGCGAAAAGTCCGGCACTGCCGTTACCGCAATCAATAACTACTTTCAATCTACGTTTAATATTCAATTTTTTTGTCATGAATTCTTCGTAGTCCGGATATACTTCTTTCTTTTTCAATTCACCCTTTTCCGCCTGAATGAAGTCCTCCTTTTCCACCATTTCTCTGACTACTTGTAATTCATCGCCATAAATTGGCAGCACACCCTTGCCGTTCATTTTAAAACCATTATAAAAATACACGTTATGACTACCGGTAACATTGACGCCGCCGTCAAATTCGTAAAAGCCGTTGGCAAAATAAACCAAGGGTGTCAGCGCAATACCGACATCAGTGACATCACATCCGGTGGATAGAATGCCGTTAATGAAACCTTGGGTTAGTTCGTTGGAAAACGGACGCAATTCCTGTCCGACCACAATGTTTTTGCCGTTATATTTTCTCTGGATGTATGTACCATAAGCTTTGCCCAGAGCCTCTGCTACATCGAGCGTGATATTAATCCCCGGGAAGGGACCATACCATTTTTCAAACTCTGCGATTGCATCTTTTGAAAATTCTTTTCCCGCGATGCCGCGGATATCATATAAGCGGAAGATTGTTGGTGATACTTTCATATTTTTTTGGATAAAATATGGCCGAGAAATTCCCGGTCATATTTACTGATTATTTATTGCTTTCTGCCAACTGGATTTTTTTTACTTGGACTATTGCTCCAAACGCCCAGATTACGGCAATGGCATTAATCACCCAGCCGAGCGCCGGTATTGAGGTGAAAATGCTCAGGATAATGATGCCGATAATCATGGCCAGCAGGAGAGAAAATGACTTGTCTTTTTTCTTTTTTCTAATGCCCAGAAGTATCCAACGGCCGATGAGTAGGCCGACAAACACTTTGCTGATGTAGGCAATTATCATATAAATCGCCATAGTGATCATTGCCAGCGGTACACCGATGATTGTGACAATAAGTACGGTACAGACAATCGGCACCAAAATCAGCAACGCCAGCCCCCAGCCCATGCTTTTGGCCGGCTCATTTTTCATCTGATCAACTATTTTTATGCTATCCTTCTTTAATATTGATACAATAATCATCCCAACGATGAACAGACCGAACAGGCCGGTTATCTTAAAAAATGCGGTAGTCAGTCCGATAAATTTAAAGAAATCACTTTTATCAAATGGTTGAATGACAGGGGCTTTTTTGATTATATCTCCTCCCACTACCGCTTTGTCGGACACGGTCGGATCGGTAACACTTGAATAAGTGAAGTTGCCATTGATAATTGCTTTATCGGTGAGAGTGATTTTACCGTTTTCCTGATTGGCATAGATATTCACGTTGCCGCCGATGGTTGCTGAAATATAACTGGTGGCACTGCCGTCAACATGTCCGCCGACTGTGCCTTTGATGTTGGCTGTCTCCGCCAGATAGGAAAGACTCCAGCCAATTGAATTATTCAGTGAGGTTGAAAATGACTTAGCGGCTACGTTGGTGTTCTTTCCGATTACTGCATCCAAATCAACCGTATTGCCGGCGACTCTCACATTTCCCAATACTTCGCCTCTGATGCTAATTGTATTGCCGGCCGCAATTACATCACCTTGAACCGTGGAATTGATTGTAATGTTTGTTCCGGCCACGACAATGTCGCCGTTTACCGGACCGTTTATTTCAATATTTTCCCCGAATCCGATGAAATTATCATTGATCGTCTGGTCGGAATCGATATAGATATTATCCTGTGCTAATATTTTACCGTCAGTAATTCCGGCTAAGGAAGCCTGCGGCAAACCGAAAACAACGCTGATGGTTACAACAAAAATTATCGCTAATATTGAAAAGATAATCCCACGTTTCATATGTTTGTGCTTAATAATTTACCAGCGGTTATTGTACCATTTTTCGCTTATAATATAAAGCAAATCACGGTATTTGAATTATATTTTAACCTGTGCTAACCTGACAGTAACATTATGATCTAATAACCCGACAATTTTCATTGAACCTTCGCCCAAAAGCGCGTGGGTTTTATTTATTGTATTTTTAAGATATTATTCAAGTGAAAGGAAAAGATATGAATATAAAAAATTTGAAAGAAACAGACCAAATAATCGCGGAAACGCTGGAAAAGGAACTTGACCGGCAACGCAACGGAATAGAGCTGATAGCTTCGGAGAACTTTGTTTCCCTGGCAGTAATGCAGGCTTTGGGCAGTATCGGCACTAATAAATACTCGGAAGGGTATCCAAACAGAAGATATTATGGCGGATGCAAATATGTGGACGAAATTGAAAGTCTGGCGATTGAACGGGCAAAAATGTTATTTAATGTTGACCATGTCAATGTACAAGCCTACTCCGGTTCGCCGGCCAATCTGGCGGTTTATTACGCATTGCTGAAACCGGGTGATACTGTACTGGGTGCCAAGCTTTCTTTCGGCGGACATATGACTCACGGATTGAAGGTAAACTTTTCCGGCACTTTATATAATTCAGTCAACTATACCTCAGATAAAAACGGTTATCTGGATTTTGATGAAATCCGGAGTCTGGCTAAGGAGCACAAACCTAAACTGATAATCGCCGGTTTCACCGCCTACCCCAGAATTATTGACTGGCAGAAGTTCAGGGCGATCGCGGACGAAGTAGGGGCGTTTTTACTGGCCGACATTTCTCATATTGCCGGGCTGATTATCGGCGGACAGCATCCCTCGCCGGCCAGGATCGCTGATGTTACCATGACGACTGCGCATAAAACATTGCGCGGGCCACGCGGAGCGATGATTCTTTCCAACGGTACCGTCTCCAATTCTAATAAGCCGGTGGAACTGACCAAGGAGAATATTCCGACGCTGATTGACCGGGCAATTATTCCTGGTCTGCAAGGTGGGCCACACAACCATACGACAGCGGCTATTGCTGTTGCGTTGCAAGAGGCGATGCAGCCGGAATTCAAGGAATACGCGAAACAGATTGTCCTGAACGCCAAAGCTTTGGCGAAATCTTTGATGGCGGAAGGATTGGAACTGGTCACCGGCGGAACGGATAACCATCTGATGCTGGTTGATCTGACCAAAACGGGGGTCACCGGCAAGGAAGCCGAAGTGGCGCTGGGAGAGGCCGAGATCTTTGTGAATAAAAATACCGTTCCTCATGATCTGCGCAAACCCACTGATCCGTCCGGTATCCGACTGGGTACGCCGGCTCTGACTACTCGTGGACTTAAAGAAGATGACATGGAACTGATCGGACAGCTGATTACCAAAGTGATCAAGAATATTAATGACTCATCGGTTAAGGGAGAAGTAAAAAAACAGGTGAAAGAACTGATGGATCAATATCCGCTTTATCCGGGATTAACCTATTTGTAAATGGCTAAAATATTAAATGGACGGAAACTGGCTGTCGGTATCCGACGTAATCTGAAACAAAAAATCGCGAAATCAAATATCCAGCCCGGACTGGCTGCTATTCTAGTAGGTAATGATCCGGCTTCGGAAACTTACGTCAGTCTGAAGGAAAAAGCATCCGCTGAGGTCGGTATTTATTTTGAAAAATATCTTTTTCCGGCCAAAACCACGCAGGCAAACATTATTCGCAAGGTCAAGAAACTGAACCGGGATAAAAAAATCCATGGAATATTAGTACAGTTGCCACTGCCGGGTAGGTTGAATGAAAACAAAGTGATTCATGCGATTGATGTAAGAAAAGATGCTGATGGTTTCCACGCGGAAAACGTAAAATTATTCCTGAAAGGGAAGTCCGTTATTCAACCCGGTCTGCCTTTCGGGATAGTGACACTTTTGGTAAGCACTCATGTTTCCCTGAAAAATAAACACGCGCATATTCTAGCGAAGAGCCCGATTTTCATTAGCCCCTTGAAAAAGATGTTGGAAGCAAAAGGGGTGGAGGTTACATCAGGTAGAAAGATTGATGCAGTAAAAAATATGGACATCGTAATTTCTGCTTTAGGCAAACCTCATTTCATTCAATCAAAACATATCAAAAAAGGCGCGATTGTTATTGATGTCGGCTATAACCGGAAAGGAAAAAAAGTTGTCGGCGATGTGCATCCTTCGGTAATAAAAAAAGCCGGCTATCTTTCGCCGGTTCCGGGAGGAGTGGGACCAATGACGGTCGCTATGCTTCTCGAGAATACATACCAATTGGCGAAGCACATCAGGCGCCATTCATAATTCCCTTGACCCAGCTTTTCCACTCGCCGTTATCGTCGTTATCTGCCTGAAAGTGACGCCAAAATTCCTGTGGCTTCACCATTTTTATTTTTTTGTATTCACCGAGGAATAAGAGATCATTGTCTTCGGTAACGATAAATCCGGCTTTTCCGTCGATTGCCGCTTCGATCAGTTTATTATCTTCCTTGTCCCATTTCACTACATTCACCCTGCTTTTGTGCGGGATGTTTTTTGATTTTCTGTAGAAATCCTCCAGAATTTCAAGATAGGCTTTTTCTCTGATCAATTCCCGGGATTTCTGCCTGTTTTCCTTCAGTAAGGAACGGTTAAAAACCGCCTGGAGCTTCATTTCCCGGCAGGCATTGATAATCCGAAAAGCATAGCTGGATTCGTCCTGCAAACCGGTGATTAATACGTTAGTGTCTAGTACTATTCTGATCATGGTGTTATTCTATAGGTCTTGTTACAAGTTAGCAAATATCTGATATGATTGGGTGGTAAATGGTAATCGGCAATTCGTAATTGGTAATTGTATTCATACATCCATGTTACAATAATATGACTATTTACCACTTACTAATTACATATTTTCAGTTACTAATTACGAATTACTAATAAATACAACCCCCATGTCCTTCTCCATCGGAATCGTTGGTCTGCCGAATGTCGGAAAATCAACCCTATTTATTGCTTTAACTAAGAAACAGGTAGATGCGTCTAACTATCCTTTTTGTACCATTGAACCGAATGTGGGAGTAGTGGCGGTTCCGGATGACCGGCTGGACAAGCTGACTAAAATCTACAATTCAGAAAAAACTATTCATACGACCATCGAGTTTGTGGATATTGCCGGGTTGGTGAAGGGCGCAGCCAAGGGTGAGGGTCTGGGGAATAAATTTTTGGCGCACATCCGGGAAGTGGATGCGATTGTGGAGGTTGTGCGGGATTTCAAAAATGACGACATTATTCATGTGAACGGAAAAATTGATCCGGAAGAGGATGTCGCGACCATCAATCTGGAATTAATTCTGGCTGATCTGGAAACTGTGAGTAAGCGGTTAGGCCCATTAGAAAAACAAACCAAAGCATCTAAAGATAAAGACTTATTGAAAAATGTCGAGATTCTGCAGAACCTGAAAAAGATTCTGGAAAGTGAACAGTTCGCGATTAATCTGGAAGTGAATAAAGAAGATATTAAATATGTGAAAGAACTGAGCCTGCTGACATATAAGCCGGTGCTGTATGTTTATAATGTTTCGGAAGATGAGATTAATACACCGCGGGAAAACCGCAAAACACCGAATCTGGCCATTTGCGCCAAGCTAGAAGCGGAACTGGCAACATTACCTGAGGATGAGGTGAAAGAATATCTGTCAGAAATGAAAATTGAGCAGACCGGACTTGAGAAACTGATTGTGGAATCATATAAAATGCTGGGACTGGTTACCTTCCTGACTGCCGGTCCCAAAGAAACCCGCGCCTGGACGGTAAAGTCGGGGACACTGGCACCGCAGGCGGCTGGGGTAATTCACACCGATTTTGAAAAAGGATTTGTCCGCGCGGAAGTAACCAACTGGCAGGATCTGGTGACCTGTGGCGGCGAACAGGGCGCAAAAGAAAAAGGCCTGATGCATCTGGAAGGCAAAGAATACGAAATAAAAGACGGGGACACGATCTATTTCCGGATCGCCTAGTTGCTTTACCCGTCTAAAGTATGATAATATATAAACAGGGTCTCACCATAAGACACTTCTTCTGAGGAGTCGGCATGGACGACGACACAACCAAGCGGATGTCTCCGCACAAGAAGAAGCACACGCCTCCTCCCACAACCAAGAACGGTCAACTGACCGGAAAGGGGGTCACCGTGCTCCTCTCCCGCAGGGAAACTCCCCGTACGAGGAACTTCGTGGACGCCAAACCGGCCTTGTGCTAGAGAGGGGGTGATTATATCTCTCTCAAGGGTAGGCGAGAGTCTAAATCTACCCCTTGAGAGTACGAGGGGAGGTGATCCCACCAGATCGTTTTCATGACCACCGGTCACGTTTCAATACCATGTGCGCCGAGGCTTACTGGGAGGGAAGCTTCGGCATTTTTTTCTAAATTAATTAAAACACTTATCAGACCACAGTTGAGTGGTTTTTTTATAATAAAAAATCCTCGGGTACTATAAGAATTAACAGCGATAAATATTGACAATTTGATGATTCTTGCTACTATGTTGGACTGGTCGCACATTCAAAACAGAAACCGGGAGAGGGGGGTGACACAATGTCCAGCAAAAACAAGCGGAACATTCTCTACTTCAAGGCCAAGACCGTGCAGAAGCTCTATGAGCGCATGCAGGTCTGGCAGAAGAAGCACAACAAGCGCTTTCTTTCGATCAGCATCCAGAAAGACGGCGACATGTTCTGCTGTATCGCTCTGACCAATCCGAGCGAGGTGGTAATCACCAGCATGGATGGTAAGCGTCATGCTAATGTCTTGGATATTCCTAATGGACGGGATGGATCGGGATTTTTGCGTACTTCCAATGGTTAGATAAGAGGGTCTGTTTACATAGCAATAGATTCTCTTTTTTCTTTGAATAAAAAAATCCGTCATTTTTTCATGACGGAAACGCCACAGATCTAGAAGCCATAGGACCTATGGCGGAACGGGTAGTGCAATGGATTATAATCGTCGGAAGGGTCTCCCTTAAAGGGCGGGATGACTTCGCGTTCGTACGGCTTGGGTGCGAGGTTCCCGGCCTTGCCACAGGCTGAGGGCGATTCGCGGATGATCTCCGCGCCGTGCTTGTCGTAGAGGACGCCGTGATCCCAGCGCCACGGCAGAGGGTGTGCCTCGATGGTGGCGGGCTTGAGCATCTTGCGACGGAGTTGCTTGCGCCGACCCTGAGCTGACCGGTCGCGAAGTTCAGGTTTGTTGTTCTTGTGCCTGGTCATTGCTTTTCCCCTCCGGTTATCTGAAACACAAAAACGACTGAAGAACGACTTGCTAATCCTAGTCCCGACTATTTATTTTGTCAATAAAAAACACCTGAGCTGTTATGCAGAGGTGGCTTTTTTTGTTTTTTTAAGATCGTCCTTTTTGATATTATGAGTCAGGTATTGACACTTGCGATTAACTGTGCTATATTTCCGCGTTCAATACTCTTAGATTAATGAGTCAATTACGGTTTTCTCTGCGCGTATTTTACTTAGAAATACTTACAGAGAAGACCATAACAAATGTGGTTTTCCTCTTTGCCGTGTTGGCGAGGAGAAAGCTTTCTCGAAAGAGGAGGCGAAGGAGCATTGTGATGATCAACACGTTGCGTTCCGTGGCTCACCTGCAGCGGGAGATCGGCGACGATCTCTTCGAGGCGCTGGTAAGTTCGGATCACACGGAAGCGGTCCGGAGATTCGCCAAAAAGTTGGCGAAGATCTTGCCGACCAAGATCACGGTCGGCGGCAGAACATACGAGATTCTCCCCATCCTTCGGGAGGGGGAAGAGAGCGTCAAGGGCGACATTGTGGTCGCCCGTGCCAGGGAAATGAATGCCCATCTCGGCATAGACGACGGCGAGCATCTACTGGCCCACCGAGACGAGCTTCCCGCCGTCTTGCGCGGTCAGGGGATCGTCTTCGTCTTCACCGACTGGTGTCACCCCGAGGACCCTAAGTCTGTCGCCCGTGTCTATCATATCGGCGGCGACTGGACTCTGGGCTGGGACGGGCTCCACTACGACTTCAGTGACGATACTCGGGTGCTCCGCCGCAAGTAAGGTGCTTAGACCCTCGGGATCAGGGAACTCAACAAATTCCTCGGTCCCTTGGGTCTCTTTTTATTTTATCTGGCGGTTGTTAGAATATTTTCGGATAATAAATAAACAGTCCGCAGTTAGGACTTCGATTCTTTTTCTCAAAATATTCAGAATACCACGATAGCTCGCCGCGTTTTGAAGTAAAAAATACACGGAATTATCAGTTGTTTGGTGCGAGAGGATAGATATTCACTCATGCGTAATTAGTTAATTATGACTATCTGCAGAGCAAGCTCTGCACCTACGTTACTTATAAAATGAAATATCAAATTAATTAAGTGTAGGTGGCGAGCTTGTTCGCCTGGTTACTATCTTTTAATCTCAACCACACTTCTTTTCACGACTATTTTTGTCAATAAAAAATGCACCAAACAA
Source organism: Patescibacteria group bacterium (assembly GCA_041666845.1). Classification (GTDB taxonomy): domain Bacteria; phylum Patescibacteriota; class Patescibacteriia; order UM-FILTER-42-10; family UM-FILTER-42-10; genus JAHJEX01. Next base: position 53,950 of record JBAYGC010000005.1, read on the forward strand.
ATGGTCTGGTGCGGGCGCTGATTCTATGTCAATCAAGTGATGTGCCTAGTTATCCGCCGTGAGGATTGCCATTGCCACAAGCAGAACGCAGTGCCTATTGCCACGACAATGACTAAAAAGTGCAATAATGCCACCAAGGCTCTGGATTCGGACCTACAGAAGAAAGCGATTATTCCCAGAGCAAAGATGGTACCGTCACCAATCCAGAAAAGCAGATCGTATATTCTCGCTTTCATTTGTTCACTCCCTTATCAGGTGAAGAGCCATGGCTTGTACTAATACGTTTAGTATATTCTGGTTTTTGGTTAAGTCAATAAAAAAACTGTCAGAGTGGCAATTTGTGTTATTCAGATGGAATCTCTACCTGTAGAGACCCACTCTCTGATACCAGTGCGGTTTGGATACTGAATCGGGTTGCAATGTCTGATCTTCTTCACTGGATGTTATTATAATTGGATTAATATTAGTATCTGTATTTACCAAAAACTGAAATTCGCGCGCACCTTTGCCTAAATATGTTGAAACAATTGCAGTATGATTTTCGCTGGATTCTACAAACGCATAACAATCAAATCCGGAATATCTAATGATAGGAATATTGAGATCAAAGCTGACCAGCGTACAAAATGGAACACTTCCGCGCAAAACGATATTGTACATGCCAGGCTTCCGGTCTCCGGAATACTTCCATACAATCGCTTGGTTTGAATGCTGAACGAAATTTTTCACGAAGCTGAACTTTTTTAGCATCTCCTTGCCCAAAAAGACGGAGATTATCAGAAGTATTACAGCTAAGATTGAAATAATGGTGAGTGTCATAGACGTTGTGATTTAAAAATTACTGTCAACAAGAGTATTAATCTGATCTCTAATTTTTCGATGAAACTCTAAATCTGTTCCTGCCGCGTCTTCAACATCCCAAAAAATCATTTTTCCAGAATTAATTAAGTAATCGGGTAAATTTTCTTTCTTATCCATAATAATTATCTTATCAGCTTTGTTTACCATGTCAGGAGTCAATTGCTTTCGAATATTGTTTGATAGATCAATATCCAGCTCTTTCATTACTTCAATCACATATTCATGAATTATGGTGCCGGATCGATCGCCCACCTGACTGCCTGCATCAAGAACGATTAATTCTGGTTTTCTTTTTTTTAAAAAAGCGGCGGCCATTTGGCTGCGGCCGGTGTTTGATTTGCAAATGAATAATATTTTATCCATGGTATAGAGTAATTATCGAATTTTTAACTTTCTCTCCAGTCATGAATCAATTTATAAATTATCGTCAAGGAATTTTTTCAAGGCCACAATGTCCCTGGTGTCTTTATTATAGTGAAATGTATTGATGCCGATTGACTGGGCGCTTTTTATCGCGTCTTCGTTATGTTCAAAATAAATCACATCATCTGTTTTGAGATTGAAATGTTTCAGCATGGTTTCATAGTATTTGGGATCGGTTTTTTCCGGATTATGTTTCAGCGTAAATACCTCGTACGGCATATTATCCAGGCCGAATATTTTCATTTGCTCGTCATTGGCGCCGGTCAGGATAATCTTCCTGTTCGGATATTGATCAAGCATTTCGTGCATAGCTTCATAAATACCCCCATCTTTGATCACAAACGTATTGACTGCGTCCATTAGGATTGTTTTCATGGTTTTATGATTTAGATTTTAGATTATCGATAGCAAAAACTAATTGGGGAATTGACTGATTAATGTAATTAACAATCTCCGCCATTCTACCGGGCTTCGATTTATTTGTGACGGGCGGAGAAATTATAATTGATGATTTCTCATTTTTATATAATTCATTAAAGAGTGGAATATCAAGATCAAAATTATTTTTCACATATTTCTGATGGTTGTCGGCCATCGCGATGACAATATCGTTTTTATCAAGCAAGTCTTTGGTTACTTGGATCCTTTTGTGTCCAGACGTATCAATTCCCATTTCCTTTAATATTTGAAAATGTTCCAGACTGAATGAGCTGGTATCGCTATTAGCGTTTGTACCGCAGGAAGATACTTCAATATCAAATCTGTTGTTTTTAGCCAGCCAGTCTTTCAGCAGATACTCGGCGATCAGGCTTCGGCCGAAATTATCACTGCACACAAATAATACTTTTATTTTATTTTCTTTCATAAAAATAGAATTGTATAATATAATGTAATAGTAACATTATAGATTTACCGTGGCAATTTACAAAAACAGCTCTTTTTAAAGCTGTCTTTTTAGCATACGCGCGTTGTGGGAAGTTTAAAAGATCATAATTACTAGACATCTATTTTCTTTAAGTAAGGATATTCTATATCATTCCGCATTTTTAAAACAAAACTGAACTTATCAATGGCCATGCATAAGTCAAAGTCCCTGGCCGGCGCCCAATCTTTAGCATCATCGAAGAACTTTTGCGCACTTTTGTATTCTCGAAGATGATCAACTATTCGTTTAAAATCATTTACTTTTCCCTCTAGCTCGTTTTTGATGTATTTCGCACATAGGGTGTCTTCGTCTGCTATGTGAATACCGGCGCTACCCATAGCTACCAGCGAAACAGTTTTAGGATTTTGGGAAATGATGTATTTAACAATCGCACCTGCGTTTAGGAAACTACCCGTAATGATTTCATCAGCGTTCTTTGCCTGATCAATCCCTTGAGTACCCGCTGAGGTAGTCTGGACAATGATCATATCGGTGAAATCTATATGTTCAATCTGTGTGGGGGAATTACCATGATCAAAATTTGGAGGTTTAATTCCTTTTCTTTCGCCAATCAGTATATAGCCCGGGTTACTTTGTTTTATCTTGTAGGCATTGTCGATATTCCCAACCGGAATAATTCGCTTCGCGCCATTATTAAAAACGTAGCATGCGGTAGAAAAGGCGCGAAATACGTCAATGATAACCGTTAATCCGGTAGCTTGCTGAGCGCCAGATACAAGTTCTAGAATTTTTATTTTCATGAAATATTTTTTTAATTTCGTACAACAGGACAGGATATCCGGCGTCCCTTGTGATTATAAACAAATGAACGAGGGGTTTGAGTGGGGCGAGTTAAAATTATTTATTTTTGCTCATGCACAACAATGTTTTACCGGGTATCCGCAGGGGTTCTTTATATTTTGATAATTCTATTTTTATTTTCTTTAAAAGTATTTCCTTGTGTTCTGTTTTCAAAGATGACACCCATGAAAATGTCTGAATTAACTTAAAATAATGAGATCTTGTGAATGAAGTAGTACGCGGGTATTGTTTCAAGACTACTCTTTTAAAGGACGGATCATCTCTGAAGATCTTAATAGTTCTATTAGCCGCGCCTGGTTTAAAATCAGGACAATATTTTATATATAATTTTTCAATTTGTCGTAACATTTTCGATTTATCTTTATCGGTCAGGTTCCAAAAAACCGCCAAAGTCCCACCCTTTCTAAGTAATTTATGGGTTTTTTAAAACTCAGTTCCTGGTCAAGCCAGTGAAATGCTTGAGCGGAAAAAATCAAATCGAAATTCTTGGAAGGTAGCCTCGTTTTTTCAAATGAATTAATAATGTACTTAGTATCTTTATATTTTTTAAATTTATTTTTTGCAATAATAATCAACTTTTTGCTAATATCAAGCATCGTTAATTTAAACCCCTTAGATAAAAAATATTCCGAAGCTAAACCCGAACCGGTGCCAATCTCTAGGATGTTTGATGATTCTTGTATTCCAGAATACAAAATTATGTCATCGATTAATTTTTGAGGATAATCCGGTCGGTACCTATCATAGCTTTTTGATACCGAATTAAATGAATTTCCTAATTTTGTGTTTGAGACCATTCATTTATATAATTAATTTTAGTTCGTAAACCGGCAATCCGGTGTTGGGCAATGGTTTATAAATTTTCTAAAATGAGGATTATCTCTTCAATTAAAGAATCAGCTCTTTCTATATCGTCTTTAGTTGTTAAGCGATTTTTAAATTGCTCATCTTCATAATCTTGCTTAAACTGATTTATAATATTTGTTAATTCTTCATGATTGCCTCCAGAAAGAAGTGGTAGAATCCTTTGGTCTAATATAACAAATAATCCTGCCCACCAGTTTTTTCTAACTTTATAATTTTTATCTGGTGATACCCCGCAAAGGATCTCGTCAGGAATTTCAGATTTATAAGCATCTTTAAGGTAGTGCAATTGGTTTAGTGCTTCTGTAATATATTCATTTTTTTGGTCTCTATTTAATTGTGGTCCCTTTTCCATTTTTATATTCGAAAACTTATAAAATTTCGCCTAGCAGTGTATTTACGCATCTGTTGACACTGTAGCCAACGTTAGCTAACAAGTAAAAATTTATCGTATTACTTTTCAAACACAAATATTTCTCTCATCACTTTCTGTTCCGGGCGGGAATACAGATACCCGCCCCGGGAGCTTGCGTCGGTATACTTCTTTATTTTAAATCCCAGCTTGCTGATATCTTCCAGGATCGGAAGATAATACTCTTTATTGTCTTTTCTCATTACCGGGAAAATGATCACTATTTTTCCGTCCTCTTTGATCAAGTTTTGAAAATTGCGGAAGGATTCAATATATAACTTAGAAAGCTCTTTGATATTTTCCTGCAATTGCATTACCGATTCACTCCCACGAAGTGGCGGTCCCAAGAAAGGCTCGGCCACAATCGCGTCTACTTTGGTTTTTAATATTTTCGGCAAATTTCGCACGTCACTTTGGAATATTTGGTAATTTTTTTCGGAAAGATTTAATTCTGAAGTTAACCATTTCAAATTATTTGTGGTGTCACTAATCGCCCTGGGGCTGATATCAGCTCCGATTACTTTTTTTACTCCCAAAAGTAAAGCTTCCTGCAGAATTGTACCTGAACCGCAAAAAGGATCCAGTAATATCCCGTCCGACTTAATTTGTGACAGATTCACCATGATCCGGGCGACCTTCGGAGGGAGCATACCGGAACGCGGATCGGCGCTCGGTCGGCCGTAATCAAACTTGCCGAAGGATTTATAATCCTGAACGGCGATGGTCTTGCCGATGAATATTTTTTCTTTTTCAAAAAAAAGGCAGAGATCCGCTCCGCGTTCGATCAGTTTATTTTCGCCGACAATCACCGAGGAAAGCGTTTTGTCTTTGGCAGTCACGAAACGGGCATTATGACCTTTTCTTTTCAGCCCCATCTTGATCTGTATTCCGTTCCTGGTTACGTCTTTTTCAAACGAGTTGGAATATGTTCCGCCGGTTTTATACAGGCTGAAACCGAATGTGATTTTCTGGTCAGTCTGCGGGAGGTATTTGTCGATTAACCGGTCAACGGTCAGAGTTTTGAAAATTTGTTTATTATCTTCCACTTCGTCAATAATTTTCCCGATTTTAATCGTTCCGCCCAACCTGTCTATCAGATCTTTCGTTTGAAATTTATTGTCGCCGAATATTTTGAAATCCAAAAACAAAACATCATCAACAATTTCCGGTATTCCGTATTCACCGGGTAATGTCGGCAATATTGATTCAATCTCCGCCCGGGACAGTTTGGGCGATCTGCCTAAAATAAAGAAATATTTGTGCATATCTGTATTATAAAGCACCCACTGTTTATGGCAAACCCCTTGATGCTTGACCTTACATTAAAATTCATGTATACTGTTATCCATTGATTAAATTTTAACAATATTCCAGCATGGCCGACTCAATCGTAGTTAAGGGCGCGCGCGTCAATAATTTAAAGAATATCGATATTACCATTCCCCGTGACCAGTTGGTTGTTATTACGGGGCTTTCCGGTTCCGGAAAATCTTCACTGGCCTTTGATACGATTTATGCCGAAGGACAAAGACGCTATGTGGAAAGTCTGTCCGCTTATGCCAGGCAGTTTTTGGGTCTGATGGATAAGCCGGACGTGGATCAGATTACCGGGCTTTCTCCCGCTATTTCCATTGATCAGAAAACAGCTTCACACAACCCGAGATCGACCGTCGGAACGGTGACGGAAATTTACGACTACCTCCGTTTGTTATACGCCCGTGCCGGTATTCCCCACTGCCCGAAATGTGGTCGTCTGGTGGTGAAACAGAATGTTGATCAGATTGTTGAGCATGTGTTAAGCCTACCGGCGAGTACCAAGATTATGATTATGGCGCCGGTAATTAAAGACAAAAAAGGTGAGCACAAGAAGACACTGGAAGAAATCAGAAAAGTGGGGTATGTCCGGGTGCGTTTAGACGGTGAGATATACAGTATTGAAGAAGCGGAGGACTTGGATATTGATAAACAGAAAAAACACACGCTGGATGTGGTAGTGGACCGTCTGGAAATGAGCGCATCGATGAAAAAGGACCGTGCCCGTATTTCTGAGTCAGTAGAAACCGCTTTGGATCTGGGTAACGGAGTCCTTTTGATTTCATTTGCTGATGAAAAGAAAGCAGATTTAATTTTCAGCCAGTATTTTGCCTGTGAAAATTGCGGAATTAATCTTTCTGAAATAGAACCGCGTAATTTTTCATTTAACAGCCCGCACGGCGCGTGTCCGGCCTGTACCGGACTTGGAACCAAGCTGGAAGTTGACCAGAAACTGATCATCCCCAACCAAAAACTTTCAATCGCCGAGGGTGCAATCCGCCCCTGGAGCCGTACATCTTCCAGTCAGACCTGGATGCACAGAATTCTGGAAGCGGTGGCAAAAGAAAATAATTTTTCCATCAATATTCCGGTTAAAGATATGAAGAAAGAAGACATGGATATTGTTTTATACGGTACCGGCAGCAAGGGCTACGATGTCAATAATGATTACGGTACCGGCAAAGTGAAGGAGTTTTGGACAACCTATGAAGGTGTGATTCCGAACCTGGAGCGGAGATACAAAGAAACGGACTCGGACTACATGCGCTCGGAGATAGAGCGATATATGCGTATTCATAAATGCCCGGTCTGCAACGGCAAACGCCTGAAATTAGAAGCATTGGCAGTAACAGTCAGTGGCAAGTCGATTGATCAGGTGGTAGAAATGACAATTGATCAGGCCAGCGAATTTTTTAAAAAGCTCAGTACCAAAAACAAGGCTAATGATCCAGAAGCGCTTACTGAAAGGCAACAAAAAATTGCCAAACAAATACTGAAGGAGGTCAGATCCAGAATCCAATTTTTGCAGAATGTCGGACTGGATTATCTGACTCTGGACCGTTCGGCATCCTCGCTTTCCGGCGGAGAGGCGCAACGCATCCGGCTAGCTACGCAGATCGGGTCTTCTCTGGTCGGTGTGGTTTACATACTGGATGAGCCGTCTATTGGTCTGCATCAACGTGATAATAACCGGTTGATTGATACGCTGAAAGAACTGCGTGATTTAGGCAATACGGTTTTAGTAGTGGAACACGATAAAGACACGATTATGGCTGCCGATAATGTTATTGATATCGGACCGGGCGCGGGCGAGCACGGCGGAGAAGTAGTGGCACAAGGGACGCCGGAGTTTGTCGCAAAATGCAAGAAGTCGCTTACCGGACAGTACCTGGCGGGTACCAAAGAAATTCCGTCACCGAAAAAATACAGAAAAGGCAACGGAAAAAGTCTGGAGATAATCGGTGCCAGTGAGTTTAATCTGAAAAATATTAATGTATCAATTCCACTCGGAAAATTTGTTTCCATCACCGGCGTTTCGGGATCGGGTAAATCCACATTGATGACGGAAATTCTGGCAAAATCTTTGTCTCATTATTTTTATCAGTCAAAAGATCTGCCGGGCAAACACGAAGAAATCAAAGGGGTGGAAAACCTGGATAAAGTAATTAATATTGACCAGTCGCCGATCGGCAGAACTCCGCGCTCCAATCCGGCAACTTATACCGGAGTCTTTACTTATATCCGCGACCTGTTTACGAGAACTCCTGAAGCCAAAATTAGAGGTTATAAAGCCGGCAGATTCAGTTTCAATGTGAAGGGTGGTCGCTGCGAGGCATGCCAGGGTGATGGGGTAAAAAGAATTGAAATGCATTTCCTGCCGGACGTATTTGTGGAATGTGAAGAGTGTCATGGCAAGAGATATAACCAGCAGGCCTTGGAGATCCATTATAAAGGGAAAAATATTGCTGATATTCTAGGCATGACAGTGGAAGAAGGATTGAAGTTTTTTGACAGCATACCTGCCATCAAACAAAAAATCCAGACACTGGAAGACGTCGGCTTGAATTATATGAAACTCGGTCAGAATGCCACAACTCTGTCCGGCGGAGAAGCACAGCGCGTCAAACTGGCGACTGAGCTGTCACGCCGTTCAACCGGCAAAACACTCTATATACTGGACGAACCGACAACCGGCCTGCATTTTGAAGACGTTAAGCGTTTACTTAGTGTATTGAACCAGCTGGTTGATAAGGGTAATACGGTCTTGATTATTGAACATAATATTGATGTGATAAAATCAACAGACTGGATTATTGATCTTGGTCCGGAAGGTGGAGATAGGGGTGGAGAGATTGTGGCGGTTGGGACCCCACTGGATGTCGCAAAAGTCAAGGAATCATATACCGGCCAGTATTTGAAAGCGGAAATATAACAGCCTATGAAAAGAACCCGTCTCAGGTAAGAGTATTTCTTCCTGTGGCGGGTTTTTTGATTGAGTTTTACTAACCGTCAAGCTATAATCAATATATGCAGGAAAATAACTACACAGAACTGGAAAAGGCAATTATGGCAACTTTTTGTTACTTTGACTCCTTTGATTATCCTTTGACGCTGATGGAAATAGCGAAGTGGTTGTTTACTGGAGGCAGCGGAAGAAAGTACAGTTTAAGGGAAATACTGGAAGTGCTGGAACAAAGCCCGGCCATCTCGAAAAAAATCGAAACAGAAAGAGGGTTCTATTTCTTGAGCGGGAGAGGGAATACTGTGGAAATCAGAAAGCAAAGATACCGGCTGGCGGAAGGAAAAATGAAAAGAGCGGTGCGGGTGGCGAAAATACTGCGCTATATTCCTTTTGTTAATATGATTGCCGTCTGTAATAATCTGGCCTACAGTAATGCTAGCAATCTGAGTGATATCGATGTATTTGTAATCCTAAAACGGAATCGTCTTTGGCAAACCCGTTTTTTTGTATCGGTAGCTACCCACCTGATGAGGATGAGAAGACATCACCGTATAATCAGCAACCGGATATGTCTAAGTTTTTACATCACCGATGAACATCTTAACCTGGAGCAATTGATGATTAAACCTTTGGATCCGTATTTTATTTATTGGTATGGGCAGTTGGTTCCGATTTATGATCATCAGAACAGTTTTAGCAATTTGGTAGCGGCAAACAAATGGATTGAAAAGTACTTGCCCAATTTGATCATCAACAAACCGGTTCTGCGTAGGAGTGTTAAAGATACGGAGTGGTCGCTTGCGGTCAAAAAACTTCAGGAAACTGTGCTTGGCGGATCGTTCGGCAATTATGTGGAAAAAATATTGAAAAAAATTCAGAAGAAGAAAATGATCAGCAATAAAGAAAGTAAATTGTGGGAAAATAGCACCGCCGTAATTATTAAAGACGATATATTGAAATTCCATGAGAATGACCGGCGGAGACAGTACGCGGAAAAATTTATCAGCAAACTTGAAAGTGAGTTAAATTAAAATGATGAAACAGAAAATTACAAGACTGCTGGAATGGGGAATCTATCTGTGGATTTTTTTACTGCCCTGGCAGACGCGTTTGATTATTCAAGAGGGGGTATTGAATAAGGATATTTGGGAATACGGAACGGTCAGTCTATATGTAGTTGATATTATTCTGGTTATTCTCATTATCCTGCGCATAATAACAAAAGGAGATGAAGCAAAATCGGCTATTTTTCGGATCCGCACTTTGAGCGTCTGGCCGTTTGCAGTCGGGCTTCTGGTAGTTTCATTTATTTCCATCTATTGGGCACGCGATTCCTACGTTTCGTTATACGGAGTAATAAAAGTTGCTGAAGGGGTAATCTTGTATTGGCTGGTTTCAACCAGCAAGTTTGATTTAAGCAAAGCCAGCGTTGCATTTGTTGCCTCTGCCGTTATTCAGAGTGTAATTGGCATTGTTCAATTTACATTCCAAAAAACAATCAGTTCCAAATGGCTGGGCATGGCTTCCCACGAATCCTTTGTTTCCGGTACCAGCGTTGTGGAGACGGCCACTAACCGTTTTTTGCGGGCGTACGGATCATTGCCCCATCCGAATATTTTAGCCGGCTTCTTGGTTATTGGTTTTATTATTTTACTGGGATTGTATCTGGATAAAAAAAATTATCTCAATCAGTTTATTCCCGGGGCGTTTGTTCTACTGACCGCCGGTTTGTTTTTCTCATTTTCACGCGCCGGTTGGCTAGGATTATTGTTGGCGATAATATTTTTTCTTATCATCGCTTTATACAAGTCAAAAATGTGGAGGCCGGAGATTGCCAAAGTTGTCAGCATTATCGTCGCGGTATTTCTAATATTGATCATGATCTATCCGGAAACTTTTTCCACCAGAATTGTATCGTCATCCCGTTTGGAACAGAAATCATTTACCGACCGCGCGACTTATTTTCAACAGGCAACGGAATTACTGGGGGAAAACTGGTTACACGGAGTCGGTGTGAATAATTATACTCTGGCGGTGGAAGACAGTGTTGATCCCGGACTGTCCGGAAAAGAATACCAACCGGTGCATAACGTATATTTGCTTGTTTTTACCGAGCTCGGGTTTTTTGGGCTGATTGTTTTTCTGGCATTGATCATCTTGGTAATCAGGAATGCGTGGCTTTTAATCAATAAACATGCGATTAATAACTGGGCTACCGTCTATACGGCGATTTTCGGGGTTATGCTGGTATTATTCCTGTTTGATCATTATTTCTGGACCCTTTCCTCAGGGATAATGCTGTTCTGGCTGATGCTGGGCTTATGGCAAAAGGCTGTTGAAGAAAGCTAAAATCATTCGATAAAAGCGGGGTTGACAACATCCTGCTATTTTTATAAAGTTATATGTACGAGCAATTAGCACTCTTTGCAGAAGAGTGCTAAATAATCGAAAAATAACCATTAATTAGGAACAAATATGAAGTTAAAGCCACTAGGCGATCGTATTATTGTAAAACCAATTGAGGAGGATAAAGTGACTGCCTCCGGTATTATCATTCCGGATACCGCTGAAAAAGAACAAAAAGCAGAGGGTATTGTTGTTGCGTTGGGTGATGGAGAAAGAATAAAAGAATTGGGGTTGAAAGTAGGAGATAAAGTAATCTTCGGAAAATATTCCGGCGAAACTTACGAAGAAGGTAATGATGAATACAAAATTTTATCAGTCGCCAAAGTGGAAGATAAAAGCGAAGTATTTGCGATATTTACTGAATAATTATTAAATAGTAAAAAACATGGCTAAACAAGTATATTTTAATGAACAAGCACGGGAAGCATTGCGCGACGGAGTAAATAAACTCGCCGACGCAGTCAAAGTCACTCTCGGACCCAAAGGGCGTAATGTGGTATTGGACAGAGGATACGGTTCCCCGGTCATTACCAAAGACGGAGTAACCGTTGCCAAGGATATTGAACTGGAAGACAAGTTTGAAAACCTGGGCGCGGAACTGGTCAAAGAAGTTGCAACCAAAACAAACGATGTCGCCGGAGACGGAACAACCACTGCGACGATTTTGGCGCAGAGCATGGTCAATGAAGGCATCAGAAATGTCGCGGCCGGAGCAAACCCGATGATTGTAAAAAAGGGTATGGATCGCGGAGTTACAGCGGTGATTGAAGAGCTGAAGAAAATCTCCAAAGCAATTTCCAACAAAGAAGAAAAAGAGCAGGTTGCCTCCATTTCGGCTAATGATCCGGAAATCGGAAAGGTAATTGCAGAAGCAATGGAAATGGTGGGTAATGAAGGCGTGATTACCGTAGAGGAGTCACAGTCTTTCGGTATCACCAAAGAGGTGGTGGATGGTATGCAGTTTGATAAAGGTTATGTTTCTCCATATATGATCACCAATCCGGAGCGTCTGGAAGCGGTATATGAAGACGCATATATTCTGATTACCGATCAAAAGATTTCCGCGATGAATGATATTGTGCCGCTCTTAGAAAAAGTAGCACAGGCGGGAAAGAAGGAACTGGTAATTATTGCGGAAGAAGTTGAGGGCGAAGCTTTGGCTACATTAGTGGTGAATAAAATCAGAGGCACGTTCAACACACTCGCGATCAAGGCTCCGGGCTTCGGCGACCGACGCAAAGAAATGCTCGAAGATATTGCAGTGCTGACGGGTGCCAGAGTTATATCTGAAGATGCCGGTTTGAAGATTGAAAATACTGAAATTGAAAGTTTAGGTAAGGCCAGAAAAATAGTGGCGGTTAAAGAAAATACCACGATTATTGAAGGTAAGGGTGAGGAAAAAGAAATCCAGGAAAGAATTACCAGAATTAAGAAAGAAATTAAAGATACTGATTCCGATTTTGACAAAGAGAAATTACAGGAACGCTTAGCCAAGCTGTCCGGCGGGGTTGCTATCGTAAAAGTTGGTGCTGCCACCGAAACTGAAATGCAGGAGAAAAAACACCGCATTGAAGACGCGTTATCCGCTACCCGTGCCGCAATTGAAGAAGGTATTGTAATGGGCGGTGGCGTGGCATTACTGCGTGCCAGCGTTGCGTTGGAGAATGTCCAAGCTGAAGGTGATGAAAAAGTCGGTGTTGACCTGCTCAGGCGCGCTTTGGAAGCGCCGGCCAGGCAGATCGCGGAAAATGCCGGTAAAGAAGGTTCAGTTGTGGTTGAAGAGATCAAGAAATTAAAACAGAATGAAGGTTACAACGCCTTGACCAACCAGTATGAGGATTTGGTAAAAGCCGGAATTATAGACCCGACTAAGGTTACCAGAACCGCTCTGCAGAATGCAGCGTCTATTGCATCGCTGATTCTGACCACCGAAGCGGTGGTAACGGATATACCAAAGGAACATGACGATATGCCGGGCGGAATGCCGGGTGGCATGGGTATGCCGGGAATGGGCATGTAATTATCTGATTGATTACAACGGGGCGGGTGGAAACATTGTTTTTCACCCGCTTTTGGTTTTGCCAGATTGAGAAAAATCGGGTATAATATATAAAGTTATCAGAAACAATTATGTCTGAAAAAAATACATCAGAAAAAAGAAATCAGATAGAAGGCGGTAACGAGGGGGAGGATCTTTCATTGAAAAAAATTTCTTTAAGCGATAAGAAATTAGAATTTTACTTTGATGTAGTCAAATATCCGGTTGTCTTTGCTATTGTGATCAATATTGTTTACTATTATATCCGCAAGACGGATGCAATGTGGGTTTTTGATATCTTGGCATTTGTATACATCGCAATATTCATATTAAAAAAACAATTAGGAAAGCGGGCGGTAGTATTCATTGCTTGTGGAATTTCAGGATTGTTCATCGGGTTTTTCATGGCGGTATTTAAATTAGTTTACTTTAGAAAATTTTATTTATTTTTTAACCTGATCAGCGAACCGTTTCTGACATTCATCGTGGGCAGTTTTGTGGGGCTTGTTGTTGCGTATATCATTTTAAGACCGAATAAAAAAAACAAAAAAGACGTATCTATTCCTAAGAAGGGAGGTGATTAAATGGAAGAGAAAAAAGATAATCAAGTTGATTCAAAGGATATTGAAGAAAATAAGCTGATCGCGGCGCTGGGCTATGTTTGGATTCTTTGTCTGATCCCATTACTTATGAAGAAAGAAAGCAAATTTGCTCAATTTCACGGCAAGCAAGGGTTAGTACTGTTCATAGTTGAAATTGTCGGCTGGTTAGTATACTGGATTCCATTCGTTGGTTGGTTATTCGCAGTATTGGTACTAGTGATGGCAATTATCGGATTTGTAAAAGCACTTTCCGGAGAATACTGGGAGTTACCGATCGTCGGATCATTTGCCAAAAAACTAAACATATAAAGTTATTAGCAAAGTTAAATAGTCTTCATCGTGTTTTAATTAAACTGTTCTGTTTTGAGCAGTGATTAAAAGAAGGCTATTTACCCTTATTAATAATTATTTTATCTATCATGCCAAACAAAAAAACAAAACCGTATATTATCTGGTTTAAAGATTTAGGTATCAAAGATGTTCCATTAGTGGGTGGAAAAACTGCTTCACTTGGTGAAATGTATAAAAAACTGGTAAAGAAAGGTGTAAAGATTCCGAACGGCTTTGCTATTACTGCGCCGGCTTATTTTCATTTTGTGAAAGAGGGGAAGATTATGAAACAAATTCATGAAATTCTCAGAGATTTAAACACACACAGTCTTGAAAACTTAAAAACCCGCGGCAAAAAAGTGCGCCAGGCAATTCTTTCCGGTGAAATGCCTCTGGATTTGGAAATGACCATCAGAGAGAACTACCGGAAAATGGAAAAGGATTATGGAAAAAATGTTGATGTGGCTGTGCGTTCATCGGCAACTGCGGAAGACTTGCCCGATGCTTCTTTTGCCGGTCAGCAGGAAACATACCTGAATGTCCGCGGTGAAGCGGCATTGCTTGAAGCCTGCCGAAAGTGTTTTGCGTCATTGTTTAACGACCGGGCTATTTCTTACCGTGAAGATAAAGGATTCGGACATTTCAAAATTGGACTGTCGGTTGCTGTCCAGAAAATGGTGCGTTCCGATAAAGCTTCCTCGGGTGTTATGTTTTCCATCGATACCGAAAGCGGGTTTAAGGACGCAGTGATAATTGAAGGAGCGTGGGGACTGGGCGAGAATGTGGTTCAAGGTGCAGTCAATCCCGATACATTTTATGTTTTCAAACCAAAGTTAGCGGAAGGATACAATGCAATTATCTCCCGCCGAATGGGTACGAAAAAATTGAGGATGATCTATGCCAAAAATGTCGGGGGCGGAACAAAGAATATTTCCACATCAGAAGATGAGCAGAGTACATACGTACTGAAGGATAAGGAAATATTACAACTGGCCAGGTGGGCGGTGATTATTGAAAACCACTATTCCAAGGAAGCAAAACATTTCAAACCGATGGACATGGAATGGGCTAAGGACGGTACAACCGGCGAGTTGTTTATCGTACAGGCCAGACCGGAAACAGTCATGTCGCAAAAAAACGTGAAAGTGCTGGAAGAATATCTGATTTCTCGTACCGGCAAGGTCTTAACATCCGGTCAGGCGGTAGGAGCAAAAATCGGTACCGGCAAAGCCAATGTCATTAAAAATGTGAAGCAGATGGCCAATTTTAAAAAGGGTCAGGTGCTAGTTACTAAAATGACCGATCCGGACTGGGAGCCGATTATGAAAATCGCATCGGCAATCGTGACAGAGCTGGGTGGCAGGACTTCGCACGCGGCGATCGTCTCCCGCGAACTGGGTGTACCGGCGATTGTCGGTACCAACGATGCTACCAGCAAAATAAAATCCGGACGGCCGGTAACGGTCAGTTGCGCCGAAGGTGCGGTTGGTAATGTGTATGCTGGTATTCTGCCGTTTAGTGTTAAAACGACTAAAATTGGTAATCAAAAAAGACCGAAAACAAAGATACAGATGATCTTCGGCACACCGGAAGAGGCGTTTGCCGCGTCTCAAATTCCAAATGACGGAGTGGGTCTGGCGCGCGAGGAATTCATTTTCACTTCTTATATCAAAATTCATCCGCTGGCGCTTTTAAACTTTGCGAAATTGAAAGATCAGGCGGCAAAAAAGGAAATTGCCGAACTGACCAAAGGCTATGCCAGCAAGAAAGAATACTTCGTGGAAAGACTGGCTTCCGGCATCGGCATGATCGGCGCGGGGTTCTATCCAAAAGAGGTAATTGTAAGGCTCTCCGATTTCAAAACCAACGAATATGCGAATTTAATTGGAGGCACAGCTTATGAGCCGCACGAACAGAACCCGATGCTTGGCTGGCGCGGAGCATCCCGTTATTATGATCCGAAATACCGCAAAGCGTTTGACCTGGAATGTCAGGCGATCCACAAAGTGCGGGAGGATATGGGACTGAAGAATATTAAAGTGATGGTTCCTTTCTGTCGGACAATTGAAGAAGGTAAAAAAGTAATTCAGGTTATGAAAGAAAACGGGCTGGTGCAGGGCAAAGATGGCTTGGAAATATTCGTGATGGTGGAAATTCCGGCGAATATATTACTTGGTGAGCAGTTTGCGGACATCTTCGACGGATTCAGCATTGGTTCAAACGACCTGACCCAGCTGACGCTAGGCCTCGATCGTGATTCATCCACGGTTAATCATGTCGCCAATGAAAATAACGAAGCAGTTAAAAAGCTGATTAGGGAAATAATCCGGATTGCAAAGAAAAAGAAAATCAAACTGGGAATCTGCGGACAAGCGCCGTCTGACTTCCCGGACTTTGCCCACTTCTTAGTGGAAGAGGGAATCGATGCGATCAGTTTGAATCCGGACACGGTGATGAAGATGACGGTGGATATACAGAAACTGGAAAGTAGGATGAAGCGCGGAAAAAAGCCAACAAAAAAAACTGTCAAAAAAAAGTCAGTCAATAAAAAAACCAAAAAGAGAAAATAATTACTGTAAAAAGGCCGTCCGAAGTGGGCGGTCTTTTTGGTTAATAAAAAAATGTACATGGGAGCATGTACATTGGCGAAAGAGCGGTGCGCTTTTGACGGCGCGGTTATTTGATTTCCTCGAAACGGCGGGTGTCCTGGTCGAGCACTCCGACCAGCGGTACGAAGTAGTCCGCCATGGACGGTAGTTGATTCTGGATGTGATCCAGCGCCAGACGCGTCAGGTAACGCGACTGCGTTACTGCGCTGGGGCGCTCCCATTTCATTCGACCACGGTACGGCGTAGAGACGAGTAGGATTCCACCCTTGCTACGTGCTTCGTCGTCGAGATTATTCTCGACAATCTTGGCGGCACGGACGATAGCATCGCCGAGATCCGGATCGCACGGACCCAAGATGAGTAGGAAGTTGTCGCGGTCGATCCAGTCGAACCCCTGGCCGAGTGCGATGCCCCTTTCGTTGTGGCACATTGTGGTGGTGGGATGTTCCCCCTCCGCTTTCATGCCAGCCAGGTGTTCGTGGTTCCCGGTCAGGAAAGGAATGATGTCTCTGAGTACCTTCCTAGGGTAGCTCCTGCATCGTTGTAAGAGCAGACGCTTGAAGTATCCCTCGGTCGGATCAGTGACCTTGCGCATGTCGATCGTGCTACCATCCTCCAGGTGGAGGATGAGCGCATCGCTACCCGTCTCGATGCCAAGCAGGAAAGGCCAGATCATCTTAGGAAAAGCCTCTTTGACCTCAGCAAGGAAACCGGAGAGGTATTCCTTTGAATGATCCAGGTTGTTTTCGAAGCCGGCACAGCCGAGATGATCGTCCGATTCCGAGTAGTGGTAGGTGATCAGCAGGCCGGCCGGCACATGCTGGGAGTGGGCATATCTGTAGAATTCCAGCATGCTGTCCCGGAATTTCGGCCAGCCAGCCGAGAAACGCCCGCCGATATTGCGGAAGGGCGATGTCAGGCCGAACGGAATCCCACTGCAACGACGCAGGTTCACCCGGCCGTCCATGCATTTCGTAACTGCCCATTCCGTGGGGTGCTTCCGCCTGTGTGCTCTCCTTTTTTGCGTTGTTTCCATGAACAGCGCGGACATGCGCTCGTTCATCTCCAAGATATCGTCCCGCATTGACTGGGGCATAAAGCCTCCTCCCCGCTGGTGAATGTGAACATTCCCCGAATGCAAACCGCCGTATGTTTCGGCGATCCTTCTCTGTTTAAATGAAACGAGCAAATAAATAACAATCCTAGGTCGAAATGACTCTAAGGATTTGGCTTAGGATAACAAAAACGGTGAATTTGTCAAGCCCCCCAAAATTCAGGATGGCTCGATTCGCGGGCTTGTTTTCATTTATTTTGAAGAATTATTTGCGTATTGACTTATAAACCCTGACTTGGTATGTTGATTTTATCCTCGCACTTTCACTTTAGCCGAAGGGAGTGGTTATGTACCAACTCGCCTCAACCTGACTGGCCTGGTCCGTGTTTGATCAACCTCGACTGATCTCCCCTTCTATCTGAAAGGTAGCCAGTCATGGCCAAACGCCAGCAGGTCATCTATCATGACGGCATCAACTGTCCCTGCCGGACGAAGCAAGGTGGCAGGAAGTGCCGCAAGTACCGGGCGAACCATCGTGCGAACTGCGAGAACTGTCCGCACTTCGGCGACAGAAAGCGTCAGCCGGCCACCCCCCAGCCGCTGCAGTCCAAGGCCCGGATCTGAGCCCAATCCATTCGGAGCATTCGTCGTTTTGTGGACACCAACACCCCGGAGGGTGAGACATGTCGAAGCCGAAGGGCACAGCTCAGATCTACGAACGTAGGGACAGCAGGGATATTCTGTGTCCCGCTGATGCGACTGTCGGTTTCAGCGCGACGAAGGAAGGTGGTCAGATCCGGATCACCAACCGCAGCGCTTCGCCGATCGTCGTTGCTGAACGTCGTCGGCCTGTTCCGCCCGGTCACGATGCCCTCGTCCAGAAGGACGTTCCGCTCAAGATCGGCGAACACACGTACATCTGCCGCTAGCGCTTCCCGCGCCGCTCTTTTCTACATAGATTGTTTCGTTTCTCGTCCGCCCCGTACGCTTCAAGCAGAGGGGCATTTTTCTTTCTATTGATTTTTATGCTAAAGTAAGTATAATAGCTCTGCTTACGGAGAGGTCGTCCCGTCCTCCGACGGGACAGGCGCCGTGGCCTAGCCATCACATACTGTGAGGTTCCGTTGAAAGCGGTGATGCGCTTGTTCCGCCAAAGGCGGAAAAGCAATTAACTTAACATACGGAAGGGTCGCATAGTGGCCGAGTGCGCTTGCTTGGAAAGCAAGTAGAGTGTCAAAGCTCTCGCGAGTTCGAATCTCGCCCCTTCCGCCAAACATCTCGCAGGTTCTCCGCCGAAGGCCCGCTTCGCCCACAAGCGTAGCGAGGCGAGCGGACCCGCCTCTGGCGGGAAATCCCTCCCTCTCCGCCATCAAAATCTTATTAAAGATATGAAAAAAATAAGCGTCAACACTATCGTTCAAGTTTGCCTTACCATTTTTACATTACTGGGGTTTTTGCTGACCTCATTTAAATTTCCGCAATATGGATTAATAGCTGCACTAATCTCCCAGATATTTTGGATCTACAGTTCATACAAAGCTTGGCGCGAAGCAAATCAAATTGGTATATTTATTACTTCAATTTTAATCACATTTAGCATAATATTTGGTATAATTAATTATTGGATATTATAATCCTAAATCATGGATAACAAGAATCACCCCGAAAGATCATTAATGCACACACTATCCGTTCCGTTTATTTGGGGCATAGTGGTTCCTTTGTTGATCCTGGATTTTTTTATGGAGCTCTATCACAGAGTCTGTTTTCCAATCTATAATATTCCACTTGTTGATCGTTCAAAGTATATTAAAATAGATCGTCATAAACTGGACTATTTGGAACCGATGGATAAAATAAATTGCGTTTATTGCGGATACGCCAACGGTCTGTTGCGTTATACGGCTGTGATTGCGGCAGAAACGGAAAAATATTGGTGTGGAATAAAGCATGCTAAGACGGAAGGGTATGTTGAACCGGAACACCATAAAGATTTTTTAGAATATGGTGATGAGGAAGGATTTATCAGAAGATACAACCGTGAGGGATTTTCTGAGCTTGAGGATGAAGATGGTATGCAAAGAATTAAGAAATAATTATTATGGAGTATATTGACGTTGTAGACAATAAAGATCAAGTGGTGGGCAAGGCAACCAGGAAAGAAATTTATCAGAACCTGTTGAGTCATAGAATTGTTCATGTATTGGTGTTTAATAGAGCCGGTGAGATGGCATTGCAGTTAAGAGGCAATAATGTTTCTTATCTTCCACTACATTGGTGCACTTCGGCGGGCGGGCATGTAAACTCCGGTGAAAGTTATGAAACGGCGGCCAGGCGCGAGTTGAAGGAGGAGTGCGGAATTGATACGGAAATTGAACTGATGTGTCGGGATATATATTTTCATGAAAAAACGTTGAAAAAGTTTTTATCCATATTCAAGACCGTGTATGATGAACCGCTGGCAATGAAAAACGAAGAGGTTGAAAGGATTGAATTTTTCAGCGTTGAAAAGATTAAGCAAATGATTACAGCGGGGGAAAAGATGCATCCGGAATTAACTTTTATTATAAAAAACCATTTTTAAAATAAATGACAGATAATACCATAGAAGAAATTAAAAATCGGCTGGATATCAAGGAGGTTATTCAGGAATACATCCAGCTAAAAAAAGCGGGTTCTAATCTGAAGGCGGTCTGTCCTTTTCACGGAGAAAAAACCCCCTCCTTTATGGTGTCGCCGGAAAAACAAATCTGGCATTGTTTCGGCTGTGGCGAGGGTGGTGATATATTCGGATTTATTCAGAAAATTGAGGGTATTGAATTCCCGGAAGCACTGCGTATCTTGGCAAAGCGGGCCGGAGTGGAAATCACCAGGCAGGATCCGCAACTCCAGAATAGAAAGACCCGTTTGTTGGATATCTGTAAAGTAACCGCTAGTTATTTTAACAAAGTTTTATTGGATTCCTCCCAGGCGGAGTTTGCCAGAAATTACCTCAAACAAAGATCTATTGATTCCGATGCGGTGGATCGGTTTAAGATCGGTTATTCTCCCGACTCCTGGGATGCTTTAAGCATATTTTTGAAAAAGAAAGGTTATTCAGAAGAAGAAATATTCCTGGCCGGGCTGACCGTAAAAAAGGATAAAGGGGTGGGCTATTACGACCGTTTCCGCGGACGTCTAATGTTCCCGATCTATGATGTTCATGGCAATACGGTCGGTTTTGGCGGTCGGGTACTGGAGCAGAAAGAAGAAGGGGCGAAATATATTAACAGCCCGCAAACTTTGATTTATGACAAGAGTAATGTTTTATACGGATTGGACAAATCTAAAACATCCATCCGCAAAAAGGGTGAAGTGATAATTGTTGAAGGATACACGGACTGTATTTCCGCTTATCAAGCGGATATTACAAATGTCGTTGCTTCTTCAGGAACCGCATTGACTGAAGGACAAGTTCTATTGTTAAAGCGTTTCACTGAAAATCTGGTTATGTCTTTTGATCATGATGCGGCCGGAGCGGAAGCGGCGAAACGGGGGATTGAAATTGCATTAGCCAATGAACTGAATGTGAAAGTGGTGGAACTGCCGACCGGCAAGGATCCTGATGAATGTATTAAAAATAATAAGGAAGGTTTTATTCAAGCAGTCAAAGATGCCAAGCCATATCTGGAGTATTATTTTGACAGCACTTTTCAGAATTTTAACAGCGCCAACGTTCAGGACAAGAAAAAAGCCGCGGGCATATTATTGCCCATTATCGCCAAAATAGGCGACACGATTGAGCAGGCGCATTGGCTGAAAGAGCTGAGTAAAAGGTTGGACGTTGAAGAAAGTATTTTACGGGACCGACTTCCCACTAATATTGAACGGAACAGGACAGTCAAAAGGGATGATTCTTCCGAACAAAAGGTCAAAATTACGGATCGGTTTTATCGGGTTGGGGAGGAACTATTGAGCTTATTGATCAGTTTTCCCGATTCATTAGCTATCGCAGTTGATAAATTATTGCCGGAATACTTTACGGGCGGTAAACAGGCCGAGCTTTACAAAAACATGGTTGTCTATTATACTAAAAAAGAACATTTTAACGTATCTGACTTTCAGAA
The DNA here is from genome assembly GCA_041666845.1 of Patescibacteria group bacterium. GTDB lineage: Bacteria > Patescibacteriota > Patescibacteriia > UM-FILTER-42-10 > UM-FILTER-42-10 > JAHJEX01. The sequence goes on from JBAYGC010000005.1 coordinate 75,678, forward strand.
ATCTGTTGAGACGGAAAAGCAGAACGAAAGCAATCTTTCTGCCTATTTGGACGTACTCTCTCTTCTTGGTGGTGAGCAGTTCAGTGAATTGAACGATGATGAGGTTAAGCGGTATATCGAAGAAAGGGTCAATATGCTTAAAAAGAACAATATTCTTGCTCAGTTAAAAAACATCGAGCAAAACATTAAGGCTCTAGAGCAAGGGAAGTTAAGCGATCAAAATCAAAACGAGCTTGATCAACTTAGCGAGGCTTTCAATCAACTTACAAACCAATTACGTAATTTGGAATAACCACTAACTACCAAAGGAAACACCCCGAATAAATGAGGGTGGTTTTGGCGGTAGGGTTTTAATCTATGCCTAAAACAACAAAAAAGCTCAAGAAGAAATCATCTTCGGTTTTAAAAAAGAAAAAGAAGGCAATAAAACCGGCGAAAAATGCCGGTAAAAAGACAGTAACCAAAAAGAAAACTACAGGAAAGAAAGCTGTCAAAAAGTCAGTCGTTAAAAAAACGGTAAAGCATAAAGCAAAGGCGGAAGCACAGCCGATTGACCCGAAAGTCATTGAGCGCCTGATCGAAAAAGGAAGATCAAGGGGTTTTGTTACTGAAACCGAAATCTTGTATTCCTTGCCGGATCTCGAAGAATATCTGACTGAATACGAGGAAATACTGACCAGATTTGAAGATCAGGGGATTCAAGTAGTGGAAACGAAACAGGGGATCCTCGATACAGACAGTGATTCCTGGATTTTAGATAAAAAAGTGAAGTCATTGGAAGAAAAGAAAAAGTTTGATTTGGGCGATATTGCTAATGACTCTGTTCAAATGTACCTTAGAGAAATCGGCAAAGTACCTTTACTGACCGGCGAAGAGGAAGTTAAGCTCGCGAAACTGAAAGAAAGAAATGATGAAGAGGCTAAAAAGAAATTGATTGAAGCCAATCTCAGATTGGTAGTGAGTATTGCCAAGAAATTCACCGGACGAAGCCTTTCTTTGCTTGATTTGATTCAAGAGGGCAATGTCGGGCTGTTTCGTGCGGTCGAAAAATTTGATTACCGGAAAGGATATAAATTTTCCACATACGCCACTTGGTGGATCAGACAGGCAATCACCCGCTCGCTAGCGGATCAGTCCCGAACCATCAGAATCCCGGTGCACATGGTGGAAACAATCAATAAATTCCAGCAAGTTGAACGCCAGCTGATTCAGAGTTTGGGCAGGGAGCCATTGCCGGAAGAAATAGCGGCGGAAATGGATGAGACAGTGGAAAAAATTAACCACATCATAAAAATTTCTCAAGATACTGTTTCTTTGGAAACTTCCGTGGGTGAAGATGATGAAGATTCCAGCTTGGGCGACTTTATTGAAGATGTCAAAACGATGACACCGGATCGTTCCGCGTCTCTGCAATTACTGAAAGATCATGTCAAAGCGATTATTAGAGAACTACCGGCCAGGGAGCAGAAGATATTGGAAATGCGTTTTGGATTACTGGACGGTGTGGCGCATACTTTGGAAGAAGTTGGTCAGGAATTTGGTGTTACGCGTGAAAGAATCAGACAGATTGAAGCGAAAGCACTGGAAAAAATCCAGGGTCATGAAGGTATGAAGAAATTGCGTGATTATTAAGACTTTACAAAACTATAGAATTAGAATATAAATAAGCAAGCCGATTCTATCGGCTGACTAAGTATTTTGACAGTAAAATATCGTTCCTGGATAGCTCAATGGTAGAGCAACCGGCTGTGGCGCCTCTTTTCTAAAATTAATAGGCAATTGCCATGTCGGAAAAGAGAAAATATGCTGATCGTGCTGAATATTTGAAAAAAGCCGCTTCTCTTAGAAGAAAAAAACTAAGGAATCTGGCAATTTCATTTAAAGGCGAGCGATGTACCATTTGTGGATATAATCGGTGCAAACAGGCGCTAGAGTTCCATCATTTGTTCCAAGCAAAAGAATTTGGCATTTCGGCCAAAGGATACACAAGAAGCTGGGACAAAGTGAAGAAAGAACTTGATAAATGTGTTCTTGTTTGCGCCAATTGCCACCGAGAAATACATCAA
>JBAYGC010000006.1:0-75244 GCA_041666845.1 Patescibacteria group bacterium
AATAACGAGTATAGTATATCATTTTTTGGCTATTTTTGCAACAAATTACTCAAAAGGGCATTGACAAAATGCTGTTTTAGGTATATACTAGCATGTTTCACAATGGCTGATTCTGCAAGAATCCGCCCAAACCTCACTCGGCAACGAGTGGAAACTGCAACCGGAGGAGAATCCGATGAAACGCACACTGCTCATTTACATCCTGGCCATTCTGGCCATCGCCACCCTTACCACCCTCTCCGGCTGCGGTGCTCCCTACATCAACACGTGGACGGCCCCCAACGGGACCTACCACGCCGACATGGGAACGTATCGCCAGTCGCGCAACGCCAAGCTCCTCGTCCACTACGACGGTGCGATCTGGCACAACATCGCCAGGAAGGACTGCGCGGACAACAAGAAGCCGTACATCCTCCGCAAGACCGACACCGAATTCATGGTGGAGGTCGGACACCCGAAGAAGTTCGTCGGTACTGTGATCTCGGTGGAGGTCTGGCTCGATGACATCGGCCCGATCCAGGCGCAGGGACGATCGGACGGGAAGTACTACTTCACCGTCAGCACCCGCGATTCGCGAGTGAGTGGCCTCTGGGCTCGTTTCGACGGCCTGTCGCCCGGCTATCACGTCATCACCGCCAGGATTGCCTGGCAGCACACGCGCGGGCCCTACTACGATGGTCCGGCGAGCGAAGATTTCGTGCAGATCGTCGAAGGTTGGGTCGAATTCGACCCGTGGCACATTCGTTGATCGCTGAGAAGCGGTCGTGGATATCGGGGGAGCTTGTAACATCCGTTGCAAGCTCCCCCACCCCTTTCTTAAAATATTACTGACTTAAAATGAATGTCAGTTTTTTTGTATTCTAATTTGACTATTATCAAAAAATGAATGAACATTGAAGTAGTGATGGATCCTCGAGCAGGAGGAAACCCATGTTAGTACCAATCATTCTAATCCTCGTGCTTGCCGCAATCCCCGCCAGGATTTTCTGGCGACACTTCAGCGAGTTGTCGCCGGAAGATCAACAAACCGTCCTTCGCGAAATCAGCGAAGACAATGCTACTCACAGCACATTCCTCTGAAGGATGATCCGCAATCGTTTCATCCTTTTTTATTTTCATCTTGCCAAAATTACAAAAGTGTGCTACAATATAATCATATTAAAATAAAAATCATATGAATCCCGTTAGAAATCGAAGTCTTAGCGGGATGGTGGTTGAAATTAGTTTAACAAACATAAAAATTAATTTCTAACGGGATGAATATCCACGAGATAAAAACAAAAAACCTCCGCTGGATTAATGTTGTTAATCCGGCCCAGGAAGAGATCGATTACCTGCGCGATCAGTTCGGTTTTCATCCGCTGGCATTGGAAGATTGTATTACACCGACCCATCGATCAAAGATTGACGATTATGAGAAGTACTACTTCATGGTGCTTCTTTTTCCTTTATACGACAAAAAAGCGCGTCAAATCAGACCGGCAGAAGTCCACTTTTTTATCAGTAATGACTATATTGTCACAATTCACAACAATGAACTCCCTCCCCTAGTCGAATCTTTCCGGGTTTGTCAGACTAACCAGGAAACCAGAAAAAAGCATTTTGATCAATCGGTGGAAATGTTACTTTACTATATTTTGGAAAAATTACTGCTGTCCATACATCCGATGCTTGACCATATCAGTCTGGATATTGATAACAGTGAAAAAGAGATATTTTCCGGCAATGAAAAAAAGATGGTGGAGGAAATATTGATTATCCGGCGCAGTATTACTGATTTCAGAAAAATCATGCAGGTCCACAAAAATACCCTGCAAAAACTGACCGCCTGGCTTCAGGCCAACGAAAGCTATGCCATAACCAAAAATGATGACATGCACTACAGTAATCTGATCGACCATACCAAGGAATTCTGGGATGCCCTGGGCGGATACAAAGAAGCGGTTGAAACATTGCAGGATACAAATGAATCCCTGATTTCGCACCGGATTAATGATATTATGAAAACACTGACTATTATTTCTCTGACGATTTTTCCTGTTGGCATAATAGCCGGTTTCTTCGGGATGAACATGAAAAATATTCCATTTGATCATAATCCATATGGATTTTGGATCATGGTGGCAATCAGTATCGCAGTAATGGCTTCAGTCGCCCTGTACGTTAAAAAAAAGAAATGGCTTTAAATCTTTTATTAATTCAAATTATTATTTAAATACTATGGTAAATACAAATCAAACACAAACCATAACCAAGCAAAAAACATCCGAGCAGCTTTCGATGAAAGTTGATCAGATCATTACTTTGCTGACTTTTACCGCTGTCGCCGCATCATTTTTTGCCGCGGCAATCATTCTGACTTCATATAACATAGCTAAGTAATTACAAAGATTTTTAATATGGCCTCAGATCCAATATATTTTTTCATTGCGATTATCATAATCGTCTCCATCGGTCTTTTCCTATGGTATGGCAGACAAAGAAGCCAGGAAAAGAACGGATCAATTCTAGCAAAGTATTCGCGCGATCTCACTGCCCTAGCCGAGAACGGCAAGCTTGATCCGGTAATCGGCCGTTATCATGAGTTAAAACGCGTTATCCAAATTCTATCCAGACGTACAAAAAACAATCCAGTATTGATTGGACCGTCCGGCGTGGGCAAGACCGCGATTGTGGAAGAATTAGCCAATGAAATAAGAAATAACAATGTCCCCAGCTCACTGAAAAATAAGCGCGTTTTAGCTTTGGATCTGTCCGGATTGGTTGCTGGTACAAAATACCGCGGTGAATTTGAACAGCGCTTAAAAGGAATTGTCGACGAAATAAAAGACGCGGAACGCAACATTATTCTCTTTATAGACGAACTGCAGACGCTGGCAGAAGCCGGCGAAGCAACCGGCGCCATCGACGCGTCTGATATCCTGAAACCGGCACTGGCACGGGGTGAACTGCAAGCGGTTGGTGCAACTACCGAAGAAGAGTACATAAAATATATTAAAACAGACCCAACATTAGAAAGACGCTTCCAGCCGGTGATGGTCAATGAACCAAGCATCAATGACACACTGATGATACTGAAGGGAATCAGAGGTAACTATGAAACGCATCACAATGTAAAAATTACGGACGAAGCAGTCGAAGCGGCTGTAGATCTGGCGGATGAATACCTGAAAGACCGGTTCTTCCCGGATAAAGCGATTGATATTATGGACGAGGCGGCCGCTAAAGTGCGCCTGTCAGCAATAACTAATCCGATCGAAGGTGAAAAATTGCCGGAAGTGACCGCGGAAGATGTCAAGGAAGTGATTAATGAATGGACCAACGAACTGATTACCTATAAAGCGAACGGGAGTAATTCTGAACAATCAAAAAAATGAAGCTAAGGCTTTTTAATACACTTTCCAGAAAAAAAGAAACCTTCAAACCTCTGAAAGATTCAGAGGTCGGTTTATATACCTGCGGTCCGACGGTATATAATTATGCACATATCGGAAACCTAAGAACTTATGTGTTTGAAGATATTCTGCGAAGAACGCTGGAGTATAACAGGTTTAAGGTAAAGCATGTCATGAATATCACCGACGTCGGACACCTGGTTTCGGATGCGGACACTGGAGAGGATAAAATGGAAAAACGGGCGAAGCTGGAAAAAAAGACCGTCTGGGAAATAGCAGAGCATTACACCACGGCATTTAAAAGCAACATGTCAGATCTGAACATTACAGAACCCGTAATCTGGTGCAAGGCCACTGACCATATTAAAGAACAGATTGATCTGATAAAAAAACTGGAAGAAAAGGAATTTACCTATACTATTGACGACGGGGTCTATTTTGATACAAGCAAATTTGATAGTTACGGACAAATGGCCCGGCTCGATATTAAAGCACAAAAGGCCGGTGCCAGAGTGGCAGTCGCGGAAGGCAAAAAAAGCCCGAACGATTTTGCCTTATGGAAATTTTCACCGGACCCTGCCAAAGGCGAGCCGAAACGCCAGATGGAATGGGAATCACCATGGGGAATTGGTTTCCCCGGCTGGCATCTGGAATGCTCCGCAATGGCCGTAAAATATCTGGGACAGCCTTTTGATATTCATTGCGGGGGCGTGGATCATATCCCTGTTCACCATACCAATGAAATTGCACAAAGCGAAGCGGCAAATGAAAGAAAACTGGCCAATTACTGGCTGCATGGCGAATTTCTGATTCTGAAGGACGAAAAAATGGCCAAGTCAAAAGGTAATTTTATTACTTTAGAAACTTTGAAAGAAAAAGGAATCAATCCCCTGTCCTTACGCTATTTACTACTAACCACCCATTACCGTTCCAAACTTATTTTCAACTGGACAAACCTGGAAGGTGCCAACACCGCGCTTGATTCTATTTACCGGCAAATGGCAGAACTGAACGGTTCCAGCCCAGTAGTCAATGAGGGTTTTAAAGAGCAATTTGAAGATGCAATTAATGATGATCTGAACATGCCAAAAGCACTGGCACTGGTCTGGAAAATTTTTAAAGGAAGCCTCCCGGCAGGTGCAAAAAAGGGGACGTTACTGGAATTTGATAAAGTACTTGGGTTAGGTCTTGATAAACTAGACCAAATTGAAGAGACGCCAAAGCTCGTCAAAAATCTGGCAACTAAAAGGGAGCACGCACGTATAGCCAAAGATTTTACGGAAGCGGATAAATTAAGAGCGGAAATTGAAGCTGCAGGATATATTGTCACTGACACGGCTTTGGGGCCAAAGATTTCTAAAAAGAACTAATGCTATTACTCGATCTGGATCAGCTAATTTTCGAAAAGATTTATCAGGCTATTCCTCATAACCTGTTTTTTGATTGGTTTTTTCTGTTACTTACCACAATTGCCCATCCGAAAATAATCTGGTTTCCTTTAATCATCCTGTTTCTAATATTTTATAAACAACATAAAGGCTGGATGTTCTTTGAATCCGCGATCGCCATCGGTATCGGTGTCGTAGTGAATGAATATATTATTAAAAATATTTTTGCACGCTTAAGACCTTTTGAATTCTACGACTGGGTCACCACCATCGACCACACTGCCACCGGATATTCCTTTCCGTCGAGCCACGCACTGGTCGCGTTCAGTTTTGCAGTTGTGGTAATTCTGAACACAAAGCAAAAATGGCTGCATAATTTATTGATTGTTATTGCCGTTTTGGTTTGCCTTTCCCGTATCTATTTGGGAGTACATTTCCCCGGTGATGTAATTGCTGGAGCCATAATCGGTACTCTACTGGGCTGGTTGTCCTCAACATTTCTGCCACGCTTTTATAAAGCTTTATTCCACAAACAAATATAATCCTGTCAAACAAAAAACCCGCACTAATCAAGCCGGATTTTTTTATATTCTAAATATCGTATTTATATCTTTTCTTCGCAGCCGCTCCGCCTTTGATCATGATCATCAGCAGTATCGGCGCCAAGACCCAGATAAACTGACTGATTTCCAAAGTAAATAATGTCTTAGTCAACGGAGCTAATCCATCTAGTGCCGATTTCGGCAGGAATGACAGGGTGATACTGATCAAAAGTCCGACGTGCATAATACTGAAAACAATTACTTGCCACCATTTTCCCCGTTCATCTGAACTGGCGACGGTAGAGATTAATGCAGACCGGGAAAGCATAAAAAATAATGCAACAAAAACAGCTACAAAGGCTGTTATTTTAACCACAAAGAATTGATTCACACCGATCTCGCCGGTAGTATCCCCCAAAAACGGGGCGGTATTGATTACGGCCATGGCCATATAGATACTGATCAGGATTACGATGATCCGATCACGACCCAGTGACATGCCATACAGCAGAGCAGCGATGACAAAAAACAGGATAATAAAGAGGTCCCAGGTTGGTTCTGACCAGTCAAAATTCGCTACCCATGAACCGGTGTCTGCTACAACTGTTGCGAAAAACATTGTATTACTCCCCCTTTTGTTTTATTTTAGCTGATTACTTTGTAAGTATAACACAAAAACAATAAATAGGCAATCGCGATACCTATATTACTGTGGATAAACTGAATTAATCCAGTTTTTGCAGATTTTCCAGCAATTCACGCTGTTTTCGGGACAATTTTTCCGGTGTTTTAACAATTACTTCAACCAGTTGGTCGCCTCTACCACGGGCATTTAAGTGCGGGATTCCCTTATCTTTAATTTTGAAAACTTTGCCGGATTGCGTTCCTGCCGGAATTTTTAATTGGCCTTCACCGTCCAATGTATTTACGGCAATTTTATCCCCCAATGCCGCCTGCGCAAAACTGATTTCCGACACGGAAAAAACATTGTCGCCGTCCCGCTGAAATTCATGATGTGGCATTACCCGGATAGCAACATATAAATCCCCCGCCTGGTTTCCGCGCTGACCTGCTTCCCCTTCGCCAGAAAGGCGGATGGACTGCCCGTTATTTATTCCTGCAGGTATTTTTATCTTAATGCGTTTACTAGCACGTTCTACGCCAGTGCCTCTGCAGTTTGTACATTTGTCTTTAATGGTTTTTCCTTCGCCTTTGCATTCCGGACACACACCGCGGGTTCGGATCTGGCCTAATATAGTTCTCTGCAACTGATCCACCTGACCGGAACCTTTGCACATCGGACATTCCACAATCCCGCTGGAGCTTTCCGCTCCGGAACCGCTGCATTTTTCACAAGATATAGTTTTATATAGCTCCACGGTTTTTTCCGCACCGAACGCCGCTTCTTCAAAAGATACCTGCATTTCTGTTTCAATATCCATGCCTCGCTGCTGGCGCGCGCTGGCTCTGGAACGGCCTCCGCCGAAGAAGTCGCCGAAGATATCGCCCAGATCGCCAAAGTCAAAATTAATCCCGTCCGCTCCGCCGAACCCCGCCTGCCGGGGATCAAATCCGGCGCCACCACCAAATCCGCCTTGTTGGTCAAAGGCAGATCCAAATTGGTCGTACTGTTTACGCTTATCTTCCTTGGACAGCACTTGGTAAGCCTGGTTTAATTCCTTAAACTTAGCTTCATCACCGGTATTTTTGTCCGGATGATACTGGTGCGCTTTTTTCCGGAATGCTTTTTTTATTTCATCCTGTGAAGCGTCTTTCGCTACGCCTAAAATCTCATAGTAATCTGTTGCCATAATCCTTTCTTCCTATTCTCCCATTATTAAAACATCAACATCTTTCTTTTCCTGCGTGACCCGCACGAATTTGACTGCAAATAGAATCATGAAAATCAAGGATGTAAACGAATTGATTAAAGTCAGAAAAACAAATCCAAATAAATTTAAGGCAAAAAACAAGCTTAATGCCAGAAGCGGCGTGATAAAATCCTCATATGGCCCCAGAAACTGGAACGCATATTTACGGATGATCTTGGCCATCACTTCCGACAACTTATCAGAACCTTCCGCCTCAATACCGATGCTTTTGATGAACTCATCGCGAGCCCCGGTAATCTGTTCCTGAAATATACTTTGGACAAATGCAGATGATACTAAAGTATCCGCAGATAATGTTTCACTATACAGATTGTCACGTATTTCCGGCGGTAGGGCGTTAATATCCACTTCACCGCTCTGAACCTTGTTCCGCAGGTCGTCAATTAGCGCCTGTCCTTCCTCAACCTTCGGGTTGTTAAACGAATCTTCCAGCTCCTCATTCAGCTGACCGCTGATATCCTCCACTACGCCGGCGCTGATTTCAAAGATAAACTGATCCAGCGTTTTATCCGGATCATAACCCTTGATTTGGGTGGGAATAATTTCGTTGGATATATTGGTAGTGCTTATAATCAGGGAATCTATTGCTTGCCGTCCGTTATCCCGATCCTGGGTCGTAGTCACGAAATAGTAAAGCATGGAAATAGATAGTGCCATTGCCAGCACCACCCCACCGATTCCCCAGTGCATAATCTTGTACAAAGAAAACTTGATTCTTCCTTTCACCTCGTTGTGCGTCCGGTGCGCGTAATACACGAAGATTATTATCTGCAAAAGGGAAATAATCAGGAGCCATGGTGAAAAAGGGAAAAAGAAGAGCATCGGCATGCTGGAGAGAATCCAGATCGGCAGTTGGATTACTTCTTTCTTCACTACAATCGCGGTTGTACTTACCAAAGCCAGATAAAAACAAAAAGCAATTACTGGGAAAATCAGCCGAAGCAACATCTGCCAGATGGAGAGGTTCTGTCCGGACCATTCCAGATTGAAAACCGTCGACAAAGCATACCAAGCCAGCACGCTGGCCAGTACGGTCAGCACGCCTAAAATAGCTATTTTAGTATTCTTGGTCATGGTTTTGTTTTATTTAATTATGCTTTGAAACCAACTTCATCCGCCGGAGCATCCGTAACATCTATTGTACCAAAATTTGTCTCATAACGCTTGACATTATCCTGCAGTGCCAAAAGAACGCGCTTCATGTGGCCCGGTGAGGTTTTTACCCGGTTGGTAACCACGCCCACGCCTTCCGCCTGGTGGATGTTGATAAAATCAATCGTAAACTCGTCTTTGGTATGCATGACGCGCATGCTGTTCGCATAGTTCGATCCGGCTAAAATACTTTCCGGGATCTTAATCTGCATTTGTCGCTGTTGCCCTTGTGGGGGCTGTTGGCTTTGTTGTTGTGGCATATTTATTATTAATTAATTAAAAGTTTCTTTCTTTATTTGTTCTAATACATCTTCTCTATACTTTATATTTCGTTCGTACTCAGTCAATAATATCTCAGGATATGTTGCTGCTATCTTTATGAAATTTTTCTTGTTCGCTTCCATACAATTATCAAAATATTTACCTTTTTCATTATCTCCCAATCCTTTTATCTCACTATTAATTCTACTTATATACTCAATATATCTCATTGACAACACATCTGAATTATCAACTAGCGATTCGGCACAAATGGGAATTAGGGTTGGAATAACCTTAAATTTTTCTTCTTTATTTACTACCTCTGAATAAAACATTAGTGACCTAGGAAGATGATAAAAGTTTGTCAGTAAACCCACTTTTTTTCCTATTAAGTCTTTATAATATTCATTAAATACAGCAATGAAATTGTGGTGAGAACATGGTAAGGATAGACGCTTTATTATATTTATCTTCTCATTTCTATTCTTTAAAAAATTTGCCATATCATCAACCTTTTTTGATTGACTTGAATTTTGATCATATCCACCAACTAATATGAACTCCGTATTTTTGTTAACTTCTGAAAGTTTAAGTGCTGCTTCCATTCTCGTTTGCCCACCCAAATATTGCCCTTTCTCAAATTCAGTAAATTTGCAATCAGTGTCTACAACACTAGGATTTAGAACAATTATGAAATCATATTTATTCGGTTGATCTGACATGAGTTTTGTAATAACTAGTTAATTATGACTTACAGCAGAGCAAGCTCTGCACCTACATTTATTTTAGATCAAATATCGAAATATCTGGACGTAGGTGGCGAGCTTGCTCGCCTGATTACTTTTTCTCAATCTCACCCATATCTATTCGCTCTTTCTCAGAATTGTTAATTACATATTCACGAACTTCTTTGCATCTAAAACAGCTTGCTCTAATTCATTTGCAACTTGGTCAATTATTTGAGGGCATTTTGAATCTAAGAATTCCTGATGATATTCTGGCAAAACTTCTTTTGTATAATCAAAGCTCCTTAATGCTTTAACACTATTTTCTACCAATTCAATATATTCTGATGCTGAAACGGAATCCTTTTTTAAGTGTAATTGGGAAAGCAATCGTTGTAGCTGCGGTTCGTGCCATTCAATTCCATCTACTTGAAAACCAACAGTTGCACCATATCCTAACCATTTTACACCACTGCTAAACATGACGTATTCATACATTTTTGCGATACTACTATAAAGACAGCCTTTTATAGTATCTTCATTTGATGATTCACTAGATTTCGGACCATCTTCTATTGACATAATATTACTTATCCGCACTTGCGGAAATTAATTATTTTACTTGCAGCGTTAGGCGAAAATGCCCACCCACACAGTCATTCCCGACCTGATCGGGAATCCATAAATCGTCTTGTTACAAGATACTGGATTCCCGTCTCCACGGGAATGACCGGTGATAGGAAGGTGCGACGTCGACGTCGCACCTTCCTGGTTAATTACTTTTTGTCTTCCTTCTTCTCCTCCTGCGCTTTGGCTTCGGAGGACTTGTCTTCCGTAAATTCGCCTTCTACCGGCTCTTTATCTCCCTCTTTTTTCTCACCGGCTTTGGCGGCATCAGCTTTCTTTGCCGCTTCTTCCTTCTGCTGTGCTTCATACATAGCCTGCCCGATTTTCTGGGCAGCTGTTGATAGCTCTTCGGTGGCTTTTTTGATTGCCTCCACGTCGTCTTTATCTTTTACATCATTGACCGCTTTGACCCTTTCTTCCACGGATTTCTTGTCCTCTTCTTTAATCTTATCTCCGCCTTCTTTGATCGCTTTTTCGGAAGTGATCACCATGGTTTCCGCCATGTTGCGGGCTTCGATCAGATTTTTCTTTTTCTTATCTTCTTCAGCGTGGATTTCCGCGTCTTTCTTCATCTTTTCCACTTCCTCATCAGACAATCCGGAAGAAGCTTCAATGCGGATGCTTTGTTCTTTGTTGGTTGCTTTGTCCTTCGCTTTCACGCTGAGGATTCCATTGGCATCAATATCAAATCCTACTTCTACCTGCGGGATTCCGCGTGGTGACGGAGGGATGCCATCCAGAATAAATCTACCCAGTGACTTATTATCTGCCGCCATTTCTCTTTCTCCCTGCAAGACGTGAATCTCTACCGATGTCTGATTGTCAGCAGCAGTTGAGAATACTTGGCTTTTAGATGCTGGGATGGTGGTGTTCTTTTCAATTAATGGCGTGCGTACTCCGCCCAGTGTTTCAATACCTAGTGTTAGCGGGGTAACGTCCAAAAGTAGAACGTCTTTTACTTCGCCCTGAAGCACACCGGCTTGTACCGCGGCACCGATTGCCACTACTTCATCCGGGTTTACAGATGAGTTCGGTTTTTTACCGAAGAATTCTTCTACTTTCTTCTGTACTAAAGGCATTCTGGTTTGTCCGCCGACTAACACGATTTCATTCATGTCTTTGGCTTCCAAACCGGCATCTTTCAACGCTTTCCGGCAAGGCTCCAATGTCTTTTCCACAAAATCACCGACAATATCTTCCAGTTTGGCGCGGGTCAGTTTCAATACCAGATGTTTCGGGCCGGATTCATCAGTTGTGATGAACGGCTGGTTGATTTCCGTTTCCTGCGTGGATGACAGTTCAATTTTGGCTTTTTCCGCGGCTTCTTTGATTCTCTGCAATGCCAGATTGTCCTTGGACAGGTCGATTCCCTGATCCTTTCTGAATTCGTCCAGTATCCAGTGCATGATGCGCTGGTCAAAGTCATCTCCGCCGAGGTGAGTGTCGCCGTTGGTCGCTTTCACTTCTACAGTGTCATCACCGATTTCCAAAATGGAAATATCAAATGTTCCACCACCCAGATCATAGACTGCGATCTTTTCATCTTTTTTCTTGTTGAACCCGTAGGCAAGTGCCGCCGCGGTCGGTTCGTTGATAATACGTTTCACATCAAACCCGGCAATCTTTCCCGCGTCTTTGGTCGCCTGCCTTTGTGAGTCGTCAAAATATGCCGGCACGGTAATTACCGCTTCGGTTATTTTCTCACCCAGTTTGTCTTCGGCGTCGGCTTTCAGTTTCTGCAGAATCATTGCGGAAACTTCCTGCGGAGTGTGTTGTTTATCGCCCATTTTCACCGTCACACCGTCGTTGTTTTTTTCAATTTTATAAGGCAGTGTTTTTGCGTCATTCTGCACTTCTTCTTCCTCCCACCTTCGTCCGATCAGACGTTTCACAGAAAACACCGTGTTTTCCGGATTGGTTACCGCCTGTCTTTTGGCCAGCTGGCCGACCAGACGTTCACCGCTTTTGGAGATTGCAACCACGGAAGGAGTGGTGCGGTTTCCCTCTTTATTTTCCAGCACTTTCGGCTCGCCTCCCTCGACGATTGCCATTGCTGAGTTGGTGGTACCGAGATCGATACCTAATATCTTTGCCATTTTACTTAATTCCTTTCTTTAATGATTGATAATGTTTAATAAGTTGGTTCTTTTGAACCCGGGGAGCGAAATGTAAATAGATTCTTCGGCTTGACGAGTCCTCGTCTCGCTCAGAATGACATTTCGCTACCCGGAGCCAGAAGCTCCGAGTGATTCCTATTTGAAACCTTTTTTTAATACGTTAACCTTGATTGTTTTCGGCATTACCTGTTCCGCTTTAGGAATAGTAATTTTCAGAATTCCGTTTTCGAAGTCGGCATTGGCTTTATCGCCGTCTACGGCAATCGGCAATGCAACCGCGCGGTGAAATCCGCCGGTTCTGACCTCTTTGCGGTAATATTCCTTTTCATCTACTTCCGACTTCTTTTCCATAGAACCTTCGATGGTTAATACGTCGTTCTCGATGGAAATATTTACCTTTTCCGGATCAACGCCGGCCAAAGGCGTTTCCACAATTACCGAATCCTTCGTCTGATAGACGTCAATCGCCGGAACAAAACCGTTGGACATGCCGGACATGTATTCTTCCATGAACTTGTCCATGTCATCCCAAGGCTGGATCATCGGTCGATATTTCATAATATGCATATATTTATCTCCTTGTTGTTAATTATTATTTTGCTACCTTGACTTTCGCCGGCTGGATTACCCGGCCGTTCATACGAAAGCCAGTTGTTAGTTCTTCCACGATTGTTCCTTTTTCCTGGTCCGATTCTACTTCTTCAATCGCTTCGTGCATTTCCGGGTTGAACTGTTTTCCTTGTGTTTCGATTTCTTCAATTCCCAATCCTTTTAATATATTCTTTAGATTATTCTGGATATGTGTGATTCCGATCAGCCAGTTGGAGCCTTCAATTTCTTTCGGCACGTGCTTCATGGCCTGTTTAAACTGGTCGACGAGCGGGAATATGTCGAGCAACATTCCGGCGTTGGCAAATTCAATCAGTTCTGTCTGTCTTTGCTCCTGTTCTCTTTTGAAATTGATGTAATCCGCCTTGGCGCGTTTCCATCCGTTTAGATACTCTTCTGCCTGGTTTTTCGCGGTTTCCAATTCTTTTTGAATGTCCGTATCCGGTTCCTTTTCCTGTTTCTCGTGTTTATCGTGCTTGTCGTGGTGAGTCATAAATATTAATTACAAATTAGTTATAAGTTCCTGAGTGTATTTGATCAGCGCGCGGTTATGGGAATAATTCATCCGCATCGGGCCGAGGATTGCGATCAAACCTTCGCTATTCCCTCTTTGATATTTGGTTAAAATAGTACTGCACTGCTTACCAAACGGATTTTCTTTACCAAGTAGAATGTGTACATCATTGCTGATATCATTAAAAATTCCCGCCACCGCTTCATCCAGATGATCCACAACTTCGCTTAAGTTATAAATAACATCTAACTCTGCAAATTCCGGTTGACGGAACACGTTGGTCAGTCCGGTATAGTAAATATCTCTCGGTGAAAAACCCACAACCACCGCGCCATTAGAAAGCGCCGCGACTTCTTTCGCCACCTGTTTCACTGCAAATGAATCTTCGTTTTCTGCATTTAACATCTGCTGGAGTTGCATTTTATGCTTTTCGCTCAAATCTTTTTCATCCAGATAATTATCAATAAAAAAGCGATATCCTTTTTCGGTTGGAATGCGTCCGGCTGAAGTATGCGGATGAGTGAGATAACCTTCTTTCTCCAGCTCCATCATTTCGTTGCGAATTGTCGCCGTGGACAGATCAAACCCGCCCTTGCCTACCAGAAGATTGGAACCCACCGGTATGGCGGTTTTAATATGCTGTTTGATAATTGCCGCAAGTAGGGCTTTTTTACGGTCATTTAGCTCCATATTTGATACTTTTTAGCACTCCTTATGGTAGAGTGCTAATTTAGTATAGCATATCAAAAAAAGGGGTCAAGTCCCCTATTTTCGTTAGTTTAGTCATTAGCTACAATAATATAAAAGCATCACTTTCCTTACTTTTTCCTTTTCTTATTTTCCAAGGATTCCATGAAGTGTTCAATGATATCTACCGCACGGTTACCATTGCGATACGATCGGATTGTTTTTTTGAATTTCTCCGCGTTCTTCCGGTATTTATTATGCTTTAATATTTTTTCAATCGCAAACCGGATTTCCGACGGTTTGACGTCCAGCGCATCCTTTAGTAAGGAATTCGGATTCACCCAAGTTGGTTTGATCGGGTTCAGGTTAATGCCGCATTTCAGACGTTCAATCCGCTTGGCGTTATACCACTGACCATAGTTATGCGGAATCACGATACATGGCTTTCCATACTTCAGCGCTTGCATCACCGTACCATGTCCGCCATGGTGGATAACGATATCACTGATCTCACATGCTCTTTGGCCGGGCAAATATGTTTCCACCCATACGTTCTTTGGCAGTTTGCCTATTTTATTCTTATTAAAATTCGGCCCCAGACTGACAATCAACTGATAGTCAGAATCCGCGATTGCTTCAACTGTATTATTGAACATATCCTGGTTATAAATGGTTCCGCCGAGTGAGAGATAAATAATCGGTTTGTTCTTATTCAGCTGTTTAAACCAGGACGGTTCTTTTTTTTCAAAGCCTTTCCAGAGTAACGGTCCGACAAAATACGCGTCATTCGGCAACGGGGAAAGTGAATTGTATTCCGGAACATCCGCTACCAGTTTCAGATCCGCATCGTACTGGGCATAAACAGACGCTTTGGCATACTGGTCGGATACTTTATGAAAAGGCACTTTCATTGCCTGCCGCGAAATAAAATTTACAAAAATCCAGCCGATAAAATAGTAGAACTGGTTTAATAGTTTCTTTTCTGAAAGGTCCAGACCGTTCCCCTTCCAGAATTCTTTGAGGTATATGGAATTGGCAATCGTAATCCATGGAACTTTCTTGATTCTGGTGGAAATACAGGCCGTGGTCCGCTTGTCCGATATTACGACGTTCGGTTTGTATTTGTCGATAATCGACAAATCCTCTTGCACATAATTGGAAAGTAAATCCAGATATTCGTTTTTCTGGGCAAATTTATATTCTTCCGCCACATCAAAACTGGTGGAAGGTGCCAGTGTGTAGGTTCCGTAACCGGCTTTTCTGACAAAATTCCGCTTATCCATACTGACCGCAAAACGGATATGATATTTGGACTTCGGCAGTAAATCCGCGATCGCCAAACAACGGGTGATATGAGCCAGCCCGTCGGAATGCGGAAGAAACAGAATTTTTTTTCTTTTGATCATGATTAATGCGGATATGATTTACCGGACAATTTAGCTATTTCCTGCATAACATCTCCGGTCGCGCTATCCAAAAGTTCCTTGGTAATTTCCTGATTATAATATTTATCCAGTGTAATCGGCATACCGACTTTAATCTTTGCTCTGCCGATTCCCCGGAAGAAATTTTTAAATGAATCTTTCACGGTCGACCCGTGCGGGCCGTCAATCCCAACCGGCACCACCGGCACTCTGTTGATGATGGCCAGTCTGGCTACACCGGTTTTCCCTTTGGCTAATTCTCTGTCAGGATTAGCTTTGCCTTCAGGAAATATACCAACAACCTCGCCTCTTTTCAATACCCCGTCTAATTTTTCCAAGGCACCGGCAGGATTCTTCGGATCAATCGGCACTGCGTCAAAAATCCGATAGTTGCCTGTTTTAGCGATAAAATTGATATGACGGTTGATTGTCTGGATTACCGGCGCCAGCAGAATATACTGGTCAAAATAACTGACATGATTGACAGCAATAATAAACGCGCCGTTCTGCGGGAGGTTCTCACAACCCTCGGGCTTTTTGGTGAACAGATTGGTAATAGAATATATTGGTTTAACAATCCAGGAATTCAGTCGGATTTTCATATTTACAGTTTTAAGGATTTTCTGCGGATATATACGCTCTCAACAATCCCAATCGAAAGCAAGCTCATCATCAGCGAACTTCCTCCGGCACTGATAAAAGGCAAGGGCAGGCCGGCAACCGGCGCCAAGCCCAGATTCATCCCAATATTAATAAACATCTGCACCACAATCATTACCATAATCCCCCAAGCAACATATATACCAAAATCATCCTGCGCGACACGTATGATCTTAATAATCCGCCAAAACAAAAGCCCGAATATGGAAATTACGAAAAAAACACCGATGAATCCCAGTTCCTCCGCGATTACGGCAAAAACAAAATCCGTTTCTTTTGCCGGCAAAAAATTCAAACGGCTCTGCGGACCCAAAGAAAGGCCTCTCCCCCAAAACTGGCCGGAACCGATGGAAATAATTGACTGACTGACATTGTATCCCTGTTTCAGCGGGTCGCGCGTCGGCTGGACGAAATTGAGCACCCGTTCTTTCTGATAATCCGCCAGGAAAAACCAGCTGACAAACATTACCAGAAGCATTGTGCCCAGGATAATTAAGATGTGCGATTTTTTGATCCTGGTCAGCCAGGTCATTCCCGCCCAGATCGAAATAAAAATAATCGCGGATCCCAAATCCGGTTGCATCAGTACCAGTAAAACCGGCAAAGCAATGAATGACGCGCTGATCACAACGTTTTTAAAGGTAAATGGCTCTGATGCTTTATGTGCCAGGTATCTGGCCAGAAAGATAATCATCAGTATCTTTACAACTTCAACCGGCTGGAAAACCTGGCCAAAAAAAGAATACCATCCCTTCGTGCCACGAACGGTAATACCGAAAAACAATACTCCCAACAGAAGCGATACTCCCACCCAATAAATAATATTGGCGTAGCCCCTCAAAAACCGATAATCAAAAAAAGCCAGGCTGAATAAGAAAATTATTCCCAGGCCAAAGGCCACTGACTGCGTGATCAACAGACCGAACGATCCGCCTTCTTGATTTACTGAAATACTGTAAATAGCCAGTAACCCAAATATTACCAGGACAGATACAATAATAAACAGAATCCAGTCAAACTTTTTAAATTGAGCTAAGTATTTATCAAATATCATACCAATCAAAAGAAATAAATCAAACTCTAGAATTCATCCGGTGAATACAGCATTTCCGGATCATAAGCGTTTACTTCCGGCACAATCTTCACATTGGTAATTGATCGGTATTCATCACTCCAGGAAATCCCCAGCTCTTTGGAAGCAAGTGCGCCGAACCGGTCAAATTTTATTTCATTGATTGCAACCGGCCGGTCACCACTGAACAGAACTACCTGAAAATTAACCTGCCAGAAATTATATACCGTATTATTTTTAATGTTTGCACTGACCCTGGTGGAAAACGAAGTGTAAGTACCACGCTCCCCCTGAATCGGCAGATAATCGACTTTGGCGTCATTAATTTCAAAATTAAGCGCGGGTTTTTCCAGCGGGAATTCGATTCTCTTCCAACCCGGATTGTCGATGACCAATTGAGCGGTCGGCTTTTGCGACGTGCTCTTGACCGAATATTTAAAAATGAAGCGCTCTTCCTGCGGCAGTAAAAAGGTATCACCAGTATCCAGATCAACTCCATCCAAGACAAAATGATATTGCAAATTGCCTGCCATCCATTTTGCATTGGGATTTTTCACATCCGCTACCAAATGGTACGTTTGCGTTTGCCCGGGAACCGGCACCATTACCGTACTGACCACTTGAATATTTTGCGGTGCATTTGCCTGTTGATAGGCCGTAAAGTTTATATACGACTGGCTGATTTGACTTGGAATGGCAACATACTTATTCCATGTATAGAGCAGAACAATTGAAGCAAATAAGATATATAAAAAAACTAGCAGATCCGCCACGGCCAACACAATCACCCACCACTTTTTCAGCTGGTAACGGTGGGTAACCCACCAAATGCTTATTTTGAGTTGTTTATCGCTGTATTCCGGCATTAGATTATTCGTTGATATAAAAATACCATAAACGAGCAAAAAAATGAAGCTTATTCAAGTCTTGTGGAAGATATGATATACTTACGTTACAAATCTAATTCTTCAATTCATACATATGTTTGACACCAGTAAAGATATATTATTTCTCGTGATTGCGCTCTGTGTGTTTGTGGTCACAGTATTTTCCGTCTGGATTTTATATTACATTGCACAAATATTGAAATCTTCAAAGGAGATGGTCGTAGAAATAAAAAATAAGGTGGAAGAATTCGGCAATGTATTGAATCTGCTGAAAGATAAAATTACCCACTCCACAACCATGCTGACAACAGTGGTCAAAGGGGTAACTGATTTACTGAACATGTTTAAAGGCAGGGGTTTTAGAAAAAAAGATAGCGAGGAAGATGAATTCGAAGAAGAGGAAGTTCCAGAAAAACCACGTCGCAAAAAGAAATAACGTAATTTAAAATATTAAGCCCTTGAAAATTTAAGGGCTTTTTTGGTGCATTGATTAGGTTGGGAAAAAAGTGTTATAATTTACAACTGAATTAACAAAACATCCAGCATGAGTTTCGTCCACCTCCATACGCACAGCCACTACAGTTTGCTCGACGGTCTGCCAAAAATCGGTGATTTGGTTGCAAGGGCAAAAAAGCTGAATATGAACGCCCTGGCTTTAACCGACCACGGTGTTCTGTATGGCGCGATTGAGTTTTTTCAAAAAGCAACCGAGGCCGGAATCAAACCGATTATCGGTGTGGAAGCCTATGTTGCAAAAAACGGAATGCACAATAAAAGATCCCGGGTTGATGACCGGCCGTATCATTTGATTCTGCTGGCAAAGAACCAGACCGGCTATCAGAATCTGCTCTCTTTGGTAACCAAGGCGCATCTGGAAGGATTTTATTACAAACCGCGCATCGACTGGGAGTTACTGCAACAACATTCCAAAGGATTGATTGCCATGACCGCCTGTTTGCAGGGAGAGATACCGTCCGCCATCAGAAACAGCGACTTGAAACATGCCGAGGAATTGATTAAAAACTATGCCGAGCTCTTTGGCGAAGGAAATTTTTACCTGGAACTGCAGCACCATCCCAGCATTGAACAGCAACACCGGGTGAATGAAGCACTGATTGATCTTGGTAAAAAATTGAAGATCCCGTTGGTCGCGACCAATGACGTGCATTACCTGGAACCGGCAGATGCTTATCCGCAGGACGTGCTTTTGTGTATCCAGATGAAAAGAAAACAGGAAGAGACAGACCGGATTTCCTACGTTGGTGAAGATTTTTCCCTGAAGACGCCGGAACAAATGGCCAGGGATTTCAGCCATGTCCCGGAAGCACTGGAAAATACAGTTAAAATTGCCGAAAAATGCAATTTGGATATCGAATTCGGTAAAATAATGCTCCCCCATTTTGAAACACCGAAAGAAACAAACCCGGACGACTTTTTAAGGGAGCTCTGCTATGAGGGCATTAAAAAGAGATTTGGCATCGATATTCCTTCGGATCCGACAAAGCAGAATATTACGGATGAAAAAACAAGAACGATCATTGACCGGCTGGAGTATGAACTGAAAGTGATCCATAAGACCGGTTTTGCTTCATATTTTTTGATTGTGCAGGATTTTGTTAACTGGGCAAAAAACAGTAAGATCGTAGTCGGCCCGGGCAGAGGTTCGGCGGCCGGAAGTATTGTTTCTTATGTTTTAAATATTACCAACCTCGATCCCCTGCACTATGAACTGATGTTTGAGCGATTTCTAAACCCCGAGAGAATCTCCATGCCGGATATTGATATTGATTTTGCCGATTCCCGCCGGAATGAAGTGATCACCTACGTGGAAGAAAAATACGGCAAAGACCATGTGGCACAGATTATTACTTTCGGAACCATGGCCGCGAGAGCTGCTATTCGGGATGTTGGCAGAGTGCAGGGTTTGCCTTACAATTTTTGTGATCAGGTCGCTAAGATGATCCCGATGTTCATGACGCTGGATGACGCACTGAAAGCCGTACCGGAACTTAAAAGTTTATACACCACCGATACAGAAGCAAAAAAGCTTATTGATACCGCAAAGAAATTAGAAGGTGTAGCCCGCCATACTTCCACCCATGCCTGCGGAATAGTCATTGCCCCTAATCCACTGGAACAGCACGTCCCGACCCAATATGCCAGCCAGGATGACAAAACAATCATTACCCAGTATTCGCTGAATCCGATTGAGGATTTGGGTCTTTTAAAGATGGACTTTCTCGGATTGAAGAATCTGACAATTCTTGAAAATGCCCTGGATATTATTTTTAAAACAACCGGGGAAGAAGTTGATATCGATAAAATTCCGCTGGACGATAAAAACGCATTCAAACTTTTTCAGAAGGGCGACACAATCGGAGTATTTCAGCTGGAAAGCTCCGGCATGACCCGCTACCTGAAAGAATTGAAGCCGACGGACCTCGAAGATATCATCGCGATGGTTTCCCTGTACCGCCCGGGACCGATGGAACTGATCCCCGATTACATTGCCGGCAAGCGCGGTAAGAAAAAAATATCCTATCTCCATCCGAAACTGGAACCGATTTTGAAAAAAACCTACGGCATTGCCGTTTATCAGGAACAGATTCTACAGATTGCCCGTGATTTGTGCGGTTTCACCCTCGGCGAGGCCGATATCCTGCGTAAAGCAATCGGTAAAAAGATCAGATCGCTTTTAATGGAGCAACGGGAAAAATTCGTTCAAGGCGCAATTAATAACGGTATACAAAAGCGCATTGCGGAAAAGCTATTTGATTTCGTCGAGCCGTTCGCCGAGTATGGCTTCAACCGGTCGCATGCAGCTTGTTACGCATTAATTGCCTACCAAACCGCCTATCTGAAAGCCAATTGGCCGGCACAATTTTTGGCCGCTCTCCTGACCGCTGATTACGGCAATACCGACCGGATCGCCGTGGAGGTGGCGGAAACAAAAAAACACGGCATTGAAGTCGTTCCACCGGACGTCAATGAAAGCTTTTCAACTTTTACCGTAGTTAAAGAAAGCTTGGGTACCGACCAGCCCCGTATCCGCTTCGGTTTAATGGCTATTAAAAATATCGGCACCAACATTGTCCGTACGATTATTGACGAAAGAAAAAAGGACGGCAAATACAAAAACCTGGAAGATTTCCTTAGGCGCGTACAGACCAAAGACCTGAACAAAAAATCGCTCGAAAGTTTGATTAAGTGCGGGGCGATGGATGATTTCGGTAATCGCCAAACTCTTTTAGATAATTTGGAGTCAATCTTAATTTACGCGAAAAACAGTCAGAAAGAAAGACTTAATGGTCAGACCAACCTTTTTGGGATGCTCCCCGCCGAGCACAGTCCGAAGTTACGCCTGACCGAATCAGAACCGGTTGATAAGAAGACCAGGCTGGGCTGGGAGAAACAACTGCTCGGTATGTATATCTCCGAACATCCGCTGGATGATTATCGGGAGCAGCTAGCAAAGCTGACCAGTCCGATCAACACACTTAGTAAAGGTCTGAAAAGAAATATTACTGTTGGCGGAATTATAACGTCAATCAAAAAAATAATTACGAAGACCAACGAGCAGATGCTTTTTGTCACTCTGGAAGATCTGACCGGAGCGGTGGAGATAATCGTTTTTCCTTCCACACTGAAGGAAAATTCGGAAATCTGGGCGGAAGACAAGATGCTGTTGGTCACCGGCAAAGTGAATACCAAAGAAGGCATTCCGAAATTAATCTGCGAAAAAGTAAAAGAGTTTGCCGGACAATCAAATTCCGATAAGCCGGAAACAGCTGAAAAGAAAATTTCTATTGAAATCGCCAATTTGGAAAAAGAAACATTGGACAAGCTAAAAGTAATTTTTGAAAAGAATCCGGGTGAATATAAAGTTTTTCTGGTTTGGAGAAATGGCGGCAGTCCGAAAATTATTTCCACTAAAACTGCGATCAGGATCAGCGATGATGTAGTGAATGAAATTGAGACTATCGTCGGTAGCGGAGCGGTCAAAGTATCAGATTAGCACTACTCTTCCGATAAACTCATAATTTTGGTATGATAAGGATGGAAAATAACCATTCTTTTTAAGTTTAATGCCGACAATCAAAAAAGCAAAAATAGGAAAACGATATTCGAAAATGGCAGTAATCTTTCTCGGCGTGGCTTTGGTTGCGGTCGTCGCCATTGTCTATGTATCGCTGGCCAAAACAGTAATTACAATCACCCCAAGCCCGGAAGCGGTCAGCATTTCTTTTGATTTACCCATAACTACGGGAACAAATGAAACTGAAAATCCGTCATATTCCTTGACAGGACGGCTGGTGGAGAAGCAGACCAAGGAAACCAAAACATTTACCAATGTAACCAGCCAGAGTAAAGTTCAGGGCAAAGCGGAAGGAGCGGTTACAATTTATAATAATTATGGAAGCAATCAACCGTTAGTCGCGTCCACGCGTCTGCTTTCGGAAGACGATGTTCTGTTCCGAACCAAAGAAACAGTTACGGTTCCGGCGGGAGGACAAGTTGAAGTTGCTGTGGAAGCGGATCAGGCAGGTGAGGCGGGCAATATCGGACCTTCCCGTTTTACGATTGTCGCACTATGGAAAGGACTGCAGGATAAAATTTATGCTGAAAGCACAGAAGCAATGTCCAATGGACTGCGTGACGTAACTGTCGCTACACTGGAAAATATCAATGATGCTAAGGAACAATTTGCTGTTGAATTGAAAGAAAAAGCAACGGAAGAACTGTCTCGAGAAGTGGCAAAAGAAAATTCAACAGAAAGAATCCTGCCTCAGGCAGTCGCCTATCAGATACTGGAGGAAGACGCGGATATTGAACCGGATACCGAAGTTAATTCCTTTGAGGTAACCAGTAAAATAAATGTCATCGCCGCTGTTTTTGATGAGACCGAACTATTCAACCACGCCAAACAACTGCTCGCAGAAAGAGTACCGGCGAACAAGGAGCTAATTGGAACAGAAATCAGTTTACTGCAGTACAAACTAAAATCCTACGATCTGGAAAATCAGACAGCTGTTTTGAGTGTTACCTTGGACGGAACTACTTATGTAAAGCTGGCCAGCCCGATTTTTGACCGTGACAATCTTCTCAACCGTGATAAGCAGGAAATTAAAACATATTTTCTAGACTTTCCGGAAATTCAGAATGTCGATGTGAAATTTTCCCCGTTTTGGGTATTCCGCTCCCCTTCTTTGAAAGATCATATTGAAATAGTGATTCAGAAATGATGTTCAATATCGAAAATAAAAATAATCAAGCGGAGTCTTTCGAAGATAATTTGAACGACAGTGTTCCAGATAAGAAAATACTCAAACAGGAACCACAGACAGAAAATAACCCCACAATGATTATGGGGTTATTGAAAAACATCCGGGATAAATTCCGTAGAGCGTTTGTATTTGCACCAGCATCGAATAATGAGTTAAAAAATAGAATGGACGAAGAACTAACTGCCGTAGAGTATGCGGCAACAAAAGAAGGAGTAGATTTTTCGCGTTGTCAGATGGAGAAAGTTGTTGAAGCCTATCAGAAAGGACGGAAAGTTGAATTTGAATCATTCAGTCCTTACCTTTCCGATTATGATTTATCGACCGGCAAAATCTGGGATGATAAACTGACCGCAACAGATAATGCGGGAATAGTCATCGGCAAAGTACTCAGAGCAGAATTTCCAAAAGCAAGATTAATATCCCTCTATGACGAGTACAATACTGAGCTACCTGACACCTCCAACCCAAGGGGAATACCTGAACCAGGAGCACAAATAACCCTCCCAGATGAAACAAAGCGTACGTTTTATGAAAATATTAAGCAGTTGTTAAAGAATAATGGTTTGATTAGTCCTGATGCAAAAGAAGGTGGGGAGTATCTGTTAATTTCAGAAAGTTTAAAAGTAAAAGATGCGGAAATCCTTATTAATAAATTGGAACTGAATGGAAATATTGAACGCGATGGCGAATCTATATATTTTATTAATCCGGAATCAGAAAACCCCGCATATAGGCGAATTCAGCTTAGAACCAAAGCCGGACGTTGGTTGTGTGAAGCTTTAGATGCATCATCTTATATTAAACCTGAAAATTTAGAAATAACTCATCTGGTAGTACTGCCTAACCATTTCAAGGAACAACAGGATAAAGTTTGGGAAATACTGCGTGTACTTGGAATCATGCCAACAAATTATCACAATATATTCTTTGATGAGAATAATGATCCGGAAATCATGGCAAAAGTAATTCAAGCAGAAATCAATTCATTCAGAATCAAACAAGGCAGATAATTTGACAAAAGGCCTGTTTTGGCCTATCTTTAAACTACTTTTAAACGATTGAGAAAGCTACCAACTTTCTTCCCTAAACGATAATGGGACGGGCAACCGCTAAGTTTATCAGTCAATTCAAACAAAAGCGCCTAATCCTGGCTTTGTCTATAGACTTAGGAAATTGGGTGGAACCGTCCCCTATCATTGGGACCCCAAACACTGTTAGTTGTTTGGTTTTTTAATTTAATAATATTATGCAAGAATCACAACACTATTGCGTGACGGATATATTTCTGGAGAATGAGGATGGCGAAATCCTGATGATCAAACGCAGCAAGAATAAAGAAATCCTGCCGAATGTTTATAATGGTCTGGGCGGAAAGATTCACACTGGTGAAACACCGCTCGAATCGGTCTTACGTGAAGCAAATGAAGAAGGTGGAATTGTAAACGCATCGGGCGTTAAATTGCGCGCGAACCTTACAGTTAAAGATAAATTCGGCTTCTGGCAAATTTATATATTTTA
The DNA here is from genome assembly GCA_041666845.1 of Patescibacteria group bacterium. Classification (GTDB taxonomy): domain Bacteria; phylum Patescibacteriota; class Patescibacteriia; order UM-FILTER-42-10; family UM-FILTER-42-10; genus JAHJEX01. Next base: position 24,756 of record JBAYGC010000006.1, read on the forward strand.
CGGACATATCGCCAAAGACAGTGTAGTAATCAGAGAAATCGATGAGGGCACGCTCGAGTGGGTTCCTAAAGACGAGTTGACGAAATATTACCTGGTACCGGATCTTATGCATTGGTTTCCCAAAATGATTACGGAACCGGATACATTCCAGTTTGTTAACGTAGAATACGACGATCAATATAAAATAATTAATATAAAAATTGAATCACTAAACTAAATACATGAAAAAAGAAATTCCAATCGAACTAAAGAGACATTCCCTGGCCCACGTCATGGCCGCAGCGGTCGCCAACTTGTATCCGGGCGCCAAATTCGGTGTCGGGCCGATTATCGACAACGGGTTTTATTATGATATCGACTTGCCCGCCCAACTGGTGCCGGATGATCTGAAAAAAATAGAAAAAGAAATGATCCGGCTAATCAACCAGAAACAGGCTTTTATCCTGGAAGAGTTACCAATCAAAAAAGCAATCGAGTTTTTTAAAGGAATGAATCAGGATTACAAAATTGAACTGCTAAATGACCTGCAAGAAAAAGGTACCACCCGAATCTCGGATGAAGAAGCGCAGGATCTCGATCCGAAAAAGAAAGACAAAGTAACGATTTACAAAACCGGCGATTTCACCGACCTCTGCCGGGGTCCGCATGTGGATACCACGGAGCAACTGCAAAACTGCGCATTCTCGCTGGACCGCATCGCCGGCGCTTATTGGCGTGGGGACGAGAAAAATAAACAGCTGACCAGAATCTACGGCTTGGCTTTTAACAGTAAGAAAGAACTATCGGAGTACAAACATAACCTGGAACTAGCCAAAGAAAGAGATCACCGCAAAATCGGTAAAGAACTAGGACTGTTTCATATCTCACCGGAGGTCGGTGCAGGACTGCCGCTCTGGACACCAAAAGGCACGACCATCCGCAGAGAACTGGAAAAATTTTTGACGGAACTGCAGGAAAAGGACGGATATGACCAGGTGATTACCCCGCATATCGGCAAGATTGATTTGTATAAGACTTCAGGGCATTGGCAGAACTACCGAGAAAATATTTACGCTCCGATGAATATCGACGGCGAAGAATTTGTTTTGAAACCGATGAACTGCCCCCACCATATTCACATCTTTTCGTCTCAAATGCGCAGCTATCGTGATTTGCCAATTCGCCTTTCGGAGTTCGGTACTGTTTACCGCTATGAACAATCCGGTGAGCTGACCGGATTGGTCCGGGCACGCGGATTTACGATTGATGACGCTCATATTTTTTGCCGAACCGACCAGATTAAAGAAGAATTCTCCAACGTAATCGAGCTGATTAAAACTGTCTTTTCCACCCTGAAGTTTAAAGATTTCGAAGCGCGCATCGGCCTTCGAGATCCGAAATCCAGCAAATATGTGGGATCGGATGAGCTGTGGGAAAGAGCGGAAAAGGAAATCGAAGAAGTTGTTAAATCGAAGAAAGTTAAATACATCAAACAGGAAGGTGAAGCCGCTTTCTACGGGCCGAAGCTTGATTTCGTGGTCAGAGATGTGATTAACAGAGAGTGGCAACTGGGTACGATCCAGGTGGATTATAACCTGCCTGAGCGGTTTAAACTGGCATACAAAGGTGCAGATGACAAGGACCACCGGCCGGTGATGATTCACCGTGCACCGTTCGGTTCCATGGAGCGCTTTGTCGGAATCATGATTGAACATTTCGGTGGCGCTTTCCCGACTTGGTTATCACCTACCCAGGTTTATGTAATTCCGGTCGGTAAAGACCATTTCAAATTTTCTGAGGAACTGGGTAAATCGCTGAAAGCACAAGGGATCCGTACGGAAGTTGATTTGAACCGGGAAACAGTCGGTTATAAAATCCGTAAAGCGGAAAAACTGAAGGTTTCCTACATGCTGGTGATCGGCGACAAGGAAGTGAAGGACAAAGAACTGACTGTCCGCGCCAGAGGTTCCAAAGATGTAAAGAATATGTCACAAGCGGAATTTGTGGAGAAAATCCAAAAAGAAATTAAAGAAAGGAAATAACCCATGACTGTAGAATTTCCTCCAACCACAACCCCACCCTCTGATAATGAGGAGGGTGAAAATGAAATCGTCGAGACTGAATCAAGATGGAAAAATCCGGTTGATCTGCAGTTAGAATTGCCGGCACTATTTGATTTGGAAAACATATCAAGAATAATCGGTAAGCCGATCGATCGCATCGAAGTTGTAAATTCAGCTAGAAAGAATGACGGGACTTTGGAAAAATTCTTGGTTAAATACTATGCGGAAGGCAGAGTGTATTATGCAACATCAAACACAAACTACCAGATGAAACCGGCCTATGAAAATCACAAAGCACTCCATGCTCAAATGCCAAATCAGACCGTACCACAACCGGTAGGATTCATTGATGAAATAAATGCGGTTATTTATGAAGAACTGGTAGGAGATAATTTTGTTGAGCATATGCGAAGTACTTCAGATGAAAATAAGTTAGAACTATTTCGAAAAGCCGGCGAGGTATTAAATCAATTGCACCAAGTAGATCCTGATTCTGTAGATTCTGGCGCAAACACATCCAACGCCAGTCTGGAAAATATAATGTCATCAATCAACTCAGATACATTCACTGAAATTGAAGTACGAGATCCGGAATTCACTGCTCGACTCAGGGAATTATATGAGAAGCTTGTTGCGTATGAAACAAAATTATTAGCTGATTCTAAATTAGTAGTTGCACATGGTGATTTTCATCCTAAAAATCTTTTAGTTACCGATGGCGAAAGTATCGGTATTGTTGATTTTACCGATGTGTCGGTTACTGCACGCGCGCGTGATATCGGCGGGTTTTTGGAACAAACGTATGCAATAATCAGAGACCAGGAAGGCTTAGAAACTGACGAACAAATGAGTCAATATCGAGAAGCCTTCATTACTGGTTATGGTGATGGCATAAAACAAGATGACGGTGATGTTAAATTCTATCAAGCTTGGCAAGCATGGCGAAATTCAATGTATTATGCAGGCAAAGTAGTACCTGATTTCATTAGAGCGGAAAATTATCTACAGAGAGCAAATAGCCATTTTGCTGACATTAGCCAATAAATAATGCCGAAGTATTACAACCACATTCTGGGGTGCCAGATGAACAAGCTGGACGCGGAGAAAATGGACGCCCTGCTCGAACAAATGGGGTTTACCGAAACTAAAAAAGAATCAGAAGCAGATCTGATCAATGTTCTGGCGTGTTCCGTCCGGCAGTCCGCGATTAACCGGATTGACGGTAAATTAAAGACCTGGAACAAACTGCGGAAGGATAAACCGCTCACTACCCTCCTGACCGGCTGTGTCCTACTGAAGGATAAAAAAGGAATCGGCAAACAGTTTGATATTCTTTTGGATATGTCACAAATGCACACGCTCCCGCAGGTTCTGAAAAAGCGTATGCAGGATATTGAAGACATCTTTCCGGACAGCGACTATTTCAAACTGCCGACCAAACACAAATCCCCGTTTCAGGCGTTTGTAACAATCCAGAACGGGTGTAATAAATTCTGCCGTTACTGCGCAGTCCCCTACACCAGAGGTCGCGAGATATCCCGTTCTTCAGATCAGATTATTTCAGAAGTGCGTGATTTGGTAAACAAAGGATATAAAGAAATCACCCTGCTTGGCCAGACCGTCAATTCCTACATCAATCCGGAAAAAGGAACAGTTAAATCGTTCGCTGATCTGTTAAAAGCAATCGGGAAGATTAAGGGCGACTTCTGGATCCGCTTCATCTCACCTTACCCCACCGACTTTTCCGATGAATTAATTGACGTTATTGCCAGCGACAAAAAAATCTGTCCGCACATGCACATCCCCGTTCAGGCCGGCAGTAACGACATGCTGAAAAAAATGCTTCGTAAATACACAAGGGAAGAATATCTGGCACTGATTGAAAAAATCCGCGCCAAAATGCCGGATATTGCTATCACCACGGACATCATTGTCGGTTTCTGCGATGAGACAGAAGAAAACTTCCAAGACACACTGGATCTTTATGAAAAAGTAAAATTTGACATGGCCTATCTGGCGCAGTATTCCAAACGGCCCGGCACGCAGGCGACCAAACTTTTTAAGGATAATATTCCCCAAAGAGTAAAGAAGCAACGGGAAGTTGCGCTCAATGAAGTGGTAAAAAAATATGCGCTTTTGAACAATGAAAAATTACTAGATAAAACCGTAACCGTTTTGCCGGAGAGTATCAGAAAAGGAATGCTGTATGGAAAAACAGACACCAATAAATCGATCCAGATAAAAAACGGGACAAAAGATCAGATCGGAAAGTTTATCCAAGTCAAAGTAACAAAAGTTAATCCCTGGAGTCTGGAAGGAACTTTAAAAAAATAAGCCTTGTCAAAACGGAGACAAAGCTCAAGGATCTAGAACAGAACGAACAGGCGGTACGAAGCGATAGCTGAGGTCAGAACACCGACCATGTTCCCTGTGAAAATGAGCAGGAACGCGCGCGGCAGTTTTAAGAGGCGCGCAGTGATGATGGAAACCGTGACCGCATACGGCAGGAGCGGGATTGCGACCAGGAAGAAGATCACGGCGCTGGGGTACCGGCTGTTCACGATATAGCTCGTCAGCATATCGCGAAAACGTTGCAGACCGGCGTTGATTGCGAAAAGCCTGCGCTCCATCTGTTGTGAACGGCCATTGGCACCGTTCTGCCGTAGGACACGCTTCGTGAGCACAATCGTTTGCTCGCCCAACCAGAGGAGCATCTCGGGACAGTAGAACAGCAGAGTCATCCCGATGCTCGAGCCGATGAGCAGTGCGAAGAACCCCTTCCAGAAGCCGTAACCGGCCAGAAACACGGCGAAGGCCGTTACCTCTTCCTGCCAGATGGCTGACCAGACAAAGAAGAGCTCGTCCAGCAAGAAAACCACGTAATGACCTCCTGTCAGAGTGAATCCAAAGGCACGGTCGAAGTATCATAATTTATCATAACCTATCCTGCAGGTCAATATATAAAACAGCAACCATTGCGATCACATTTTTGTGTGTCATTTCGAGCGTAGTTGCGCAAAGCGCGACGGAGCCGAGAAATCTATAGACTTCCCCGCCTCGACTCGCTTCTACTCGTCGACGCGAGGCGGGTCCACTACGGTCGAAGTGACAATTGATGGCACTTGGGGGGGGCATCCCGCTCCCGTTTAAATAATCGTATCGATAACAAACAAATGAAAAAAATCGTCGTAATCCTAGGACCAACCGCCGCCGGTAAAACCGGCATGTCTTTAACCTTGGCCAAAAAATTTAACGGCTATATCATTTCCGCTGACTCCCGCCAGGTGTACCGTGGGATGGATATCGGCACGGGAAAATTGACCAAAGACAAATGGCAAGGGATCAATCACCGGATGATTGACATTATGGACCCGGACCAGGAATTCAGCCTGGCACAGTTTCAGAAAACAGTCTTCGCCATCATCAACGAAGAAAAGGAAAAACTGCCTTTCCTGGTCGGCGGTACCGGCCTTTACATCCAGTCTATCGTGGACAATCTGGATATTCCCAAAGGCGGAATGGATAAAAATCTGCGCAAAGAGCTGGACGAAAAAACTGCTGAGGAACTTTTCAAAATACTGATTCAGCTGGACTATAAATCGGCACAGGAAATAGATATCAATAATAAACGCCGGCTGATCCGGGCCATCGAAGTTTTCAAAATATCCGGCGAAAAGTATTCGGAACAAAAAGGGAAAAACTCTCCCCTCGTTCAGACACTCCAAATCGGTATCAAATTATCCCGGGAAGAAATGTATGACCGCATCGACCGGCGAGTGGATGAGATGATCAAAGAAGGTTTGGTGGATGAAGTGAAGGCGCTCGGCGACAAATACGGCTGGGACATCCCTGCCATGTCCGCGATCGGCTACAAACAGCTATCCGCGTATTTTAGAAATGAAATATCGCAAGCTGAAGCGATCGCTCAAATCAAAAACGACTCCCATCATTACGCCAAACGGCAAATGACGTGGTTCAAGCGCGACAGTCGGATAAAATGGGTTACATCCGTGGCAGAAGCGGAAGAGCTGGTAAATAATTTCCTGACCAATAAATTCAGTTTTCACGGAATAATATGAGTAAAGACTTAATATTTGTATTCTTTGGCGGTACTATGTCCGGTACATTTGGTGCGGGTGTTTCAACAGCACTGCAGAGTCTTAATGTAAATGAAAGGATTGACAGCATCTACGCTACTTCTGCCGGAGCGCATAATGCTGCCTATTTGATTTCAGAAGAAACGAATATCGGATCAAGTATTTATTATGAAAATCTAATAAATAATGAATTCTTAGAATTAAACAAATCTAAGTTAATCTATAAAATGCTGGCGAGCTTGTTCACCAGCAATAATAAGCTAAAAAAGATAATTAATATTGATTATCTCATTGACATTGAGAAAAATGCCAAGAAGCTTGATACTGAAAAGATAGCTAATTCCAATATTAATTTTTTTATTAGGGTGTTCAATGTAAATGAGCGGAAAGAACAATATCTCGACGGTAAGAGTGAAACACTAATTAAATTAAACGCCACGACTGCAATTGTCCCCTTTTATCCCAGGCAGATCATGATCAATGGTGTTCGATCCTGTAATGGTGATACTTTATCAGTAATTATTGATCCTGAATTGGAAAAAATGATTAACGCCAACCCCGACAAAAAGATATATTTCGTATTCAACAACAAGGATAAAGAAAGAAACTCATTTGCATATCTAATGAGGGAGTTTATCTGGACATTATTTCTAATGAAATATTTCAAAAGTACGTTTGCATTAAGAAAATTGAAAGTTAAATCCGAGAATGCAAAATTAAATAAATATCTTAAATATCCGAATATAAAGATAATTGAACCGGATTTCAGCACATCTGTTTTCTGCACAGACAAAAATAAGTTATTAAAAGCATATGAAAATGGTTTAGAGAAAACAATGAATATGTTTAGCAAAAACAATGGGGATTAATCTCAAGCAGAATTGTGGTAAAATGCACTATATGCGATATATCGCTACTGACTTAGACAAATATTTTTCCGTGAACAGTATGGCGATAATTTACTAATTACTAAATCAATATAATATTACCACTATGAATTTTGACGAGCCACCAAAACCGGAAGGATTTAGCGAATATCAACTGGAAATAATGTCCATGATCGAGCGTGGCCGGGCTTCAAGTGAAGAAGAGGCGGTCAAAATTGTGGAACTGGCCATGTTTGAGCAACGGATAGAACAATTTTCCGAAGACGATTTAAAACGCGATGCGGACGGCACTTGGCGCACCTTCGAAAATAAGATCAGATCAGTATTCCCCGAACTGCCGGAAGACCGACGGAGAGCGATGAAAGCGGCCGTCTCCATGCATTTGTGCGGTATGTGATTTAGTGGTTGTTACAAATCAAAATGGTGTAATCTGTGGGACTGCCGTCAATAATCCTTGGATTTACCACCCGTCCGGAACATGATTTTAAATAGTAACAATAATCAGCTCCCCTCCTTGATAAGGAGGGGAAGGACATGCCGGGTTCTTAGATTGAGAAATAATTTCCGGGGGAGGTTTTTAATGTCATTCTCGGACGCCGACATTGGAGGCGATCCGGGAATCCATTACTTTTTATGGATCTCCGGGTCAAGCCCGAAGATGACAGTTTCTTTATATATAAGTTGCTCAAAATCCATAACAAAAAACAAGCCCTGAAACTCCAGAGCCTGTTTTGTTATCTAGATTATTATCCTATTTCCCCATGAGCCACAAAATGATGGCTTTTTGAATATGCATCCTGTTTTCCGCCTGATCAAAGATTATGGAGTTGGGATGATCAATAGCGTCACGTGATATCTCATAGCCGACATGACACGGCATACAGTGCATAATTTTGGCCTTGGGGCTGTATTTATCCACGATTCCGGCATTGAGCTGGAACGGCTTGAATTGTTCAATTCTCTGGTCATATTCCGCTTGGTATTCCGGTTTCACTTTGCCGTCCTCAAAGAATTCCATATCCATCCAGGTGTCGGTGTGCACGTAATCCGTATCTTTCATTGCTTCTTCCATATCCACAGTTTTGTGTACCTTCCCTGTTGCTTCCGCCATTCGGTTCAGTTCTTCATCAACGCTGATTTCGTGTACTCTCGGTGCGGCGAGGTATATATCGATCCCCAGTTTTGCGCAGACCAGTTTCAGGGTATTGCTGACATTGTTTTCAATGCCGAGCCAGGTTACTTTTTTGATATTTTCAATTCCCCCGCTGTGTTCCACCATGGTCAGAAGATCGCCGAGTGACTGGCACGGGTGGTATTTTTCTGAACAAGCGTCGATGACCGGAATTTTATCAAGTGATGCTGCGACATTTACATCGTTAAAAGACTTGGCGCGGAACATCAGTACATCACCGAAACGCATGACTGCTTGGATCTCGTCTTTGTAATCGGTTAAGGCGAACTGGGAAGTCCGGCTGTCTAAGAATATCGCGTGTCCACCGAGCTGGGTCATACCGGCTTCAAAGGAAAGACGGGTGCGGGTGGAAGTCTTCTGGAACAGCATGATCAATGTTTTGTTTTTCAAAACATCCCCGTATCTTTCCGGATTCGCTTTGATCTCCTGCGCTTTGCGGATTATTTCCAGAATATCCTCTTTAGAATAGTCCTTTAGTGTAAGACAGTGTTTCATAGATTTGATTTAAGATTTAAGTTTTAAGTTTTTAGATTTTTAAAAATGGATGATAGTATTACCATTGCGACCCGGGCATTTACGAAGTAAATGCATCGGGCTAGTTTCTATCCAATTCTTTTTAAATATGCGTCCCACGCGACTTGTCTGTACTCCTTCGCTTCCGCTACCGGATCATCCGCGCCGTAAATCCCCCGTCCAACAATAATAATGTCCGAACCGGCGGTGATCACATCGGACGGTGTGGTGTATTGCTGTTTCAGCGCATCATCCCCGCCACCCAGTTTAACGCCCGGAGTCATTATAATAAACTCTTCGGCATTTAGTCCAGTCAGTTTACTAAGTTCCTTCACATCTCCGCCATTGCCGATAAATCCGATAACAAAATCAGCATATTCTCGCGCTAATACTACCGCTTTTTCGGTATATTCATCGGTTGCCAGGTTTCCTTTGGAACTCATCTGCGCAAGTAAGATTAATGCCCGCTCTTTCCCGCTTTCCCTTGCTACCTCCTGCAGTCCCTCGATTATTCCGGGACCCGGGACAATATGCGCATTTACCATATCCGACCATTCCACTATTTTATAAATCCCCCCGCCATACTGCATTTTGACTGTGTTGCCGATATCGGCGAATTTACGGTCCTCAAAGATTAAAAAATTGTGCTTTTTAGCGAGGTTTGATAATTCTGTGATAAATCCATCGTTAAACCCCTCAATGATATCTATATGCGTTTTTAATATGCAAAGTTCCGGTCCGATCGTGTCCGCCAATTTTAATACTAAATCGGCCTCCGGCTCATCAATAGCCAGTGCGAGGTTGGTTTGTTTCTGTTCCATTAACCGCAGTAATTTTACGGCCACCGGGTTTTTCGCATTTTCTGCTCTTTGAAGATATGTTTGATATTGTTTATTCATAATTATCTATAATTTAACTCAGCGCAACTTTACTGGGAAACACCGTACCTGACAAGATATTCTTCCATTCTATCTTTAGTGTCGTCATCCAGATATATTTGACCGTCGATTTTCTGGTTGTGCAGAACTTCAATCACTTCCCGTACTGTGACAATCGCCTTAACCGGAATGCCTTGTGACTTTTCAAACTCGAGCAATGCATCATTTCCATTGCTATCCTGTTCCTGACGGTTAAAGGCAATCACCAACCCGGCAAAACTGACATTTTCAAATCTTGCTTTTATCATATTAACCGCATCCTCTTTGGTTTTTCCGGTGGTCATCACATCATCAATCAAAAGTATTTTCTGGCCTGGTGCCGGCTCATAACCGACAAAAGCACTTTTATCGCCGTAATCTTTGGCTTCCTTACGGTCAAAAAGATATCCTTTATCCATGCCGAAATCTTTCGCCAGTGCCAGCGAGGCGGCTACCGCCAAAGGAATCCCTTTGTAAGCCGGTCCGAAGATCACATCAAAATCCACTACTTCTTCACGAATCAGTGCGGCGTAGAAATATCCCAATTTATAAATCGATGCTCCAGTATTAAAATTACCCGTGCTAAAAAAATATGGTGAAATGCGCCCGCTTTTTAATGTAAACTGTCCGAACTTCAAAGCTTCCGATCTAACCAAGAATTCAATAAAATCTTTTTTATAACTCATATTTTATCTCCTTACCTTTAAATTGTTCATTAATTTCGAGCGAATTGTAAACAATATTGCCGCCGATGATCGTGGCGGTTGGCCAGCCGGTCAGCATTTTTCCGGCAAACGGCGTCCAGGCGCATTTAGATTCCATTTCCTCATTGATCACTTCTTTTTCCATTTGCATATCAAGCAGAACCAGATCCGCATCATAACCCTCATCGATTTTTCCTTTATGCTTGATTTTAAATATACGGGCGGGATTTTCACAGACGAGTTCGACAACTTTCTTCAAATCAATTCTGCCTTTACTCACCTCGTTCAATAGTAATGGTAACATAGTTTCCACCCCCGGAACACCGGCCGGCGCCTGCCAATAGGGCTGCATCTTTTCATCCCTGGTGTGCGGGGCATGGTCCGTAGCGATGGTATCAACCGTGCCATCCGCAATCCCGCGCCACAGTGCCAATCGATCCGACTCGGGTCTGAGCGGCGGGTTCATCTTAACCCAGTTACCCTGTTTGCCATATTCACTGCTGTTCAAGAATAAATGGTGCGGTGCGACTTCGCAGGTAACCGGCAGACCTTTGGCTTTGGCTGATTTGATCAGTTTCAATTCGCCGGCAGTGCTGACATGGCAAAAATGCACGCGCGCTTTGGTTCGCTCGACAATAGCTAAAATATTTTTAACGGCTAATATCGCAGCTTCGGGCGCTCTTACTATAGTATGAATTATCGGGTCATCCGTCCCGCTGTATTCTTTACTCTTTTCCTGAATAAAAGCTTCATCTTCAGCATGAACGAGAAACAGTCTTTTTGCTCCATTAAATATTTTTTTGATATCATCGATTCTATCCACCAAAAGATTTCCTGTTGATGAACCAAAATATATTTTTATTCCGGCAATGTTTTGAGCTGAATTTAGAAAGCTCAGGTTATCAGTTGTTGCTCCAATATGAAATCCATAATTAACTACGCTTTTTTTCGCCAATTCCCGTTTCAAATTCAAAGACGCTTCGTCGATAATCGGCGGGTTGTTGTTCGGCATATCTAGAACTGTGGTGACGCCCCCTTTGACCGCCGCGCGCGATCCGGTCAGCCAATCCTCTTTATGCTCCGCACCGGGTTCTCGGAAATGCACATGCCCGTCAATTATTCCTGGCATTAAAATAAGCCCAGTACAGTCGATAATTTCTTTTTCTAAATCTTTGCCAATTTTGTTGATTACTCCGCCTGAAATATGAACATCTACCTCCCTTGATTCCAGGATGCAATTTTTCAGCGTGATATCCATAATTAAAAATCCTTTTTCACTCCGGAGCCGGATCGGTGAAATTTCCCAAATTCAGAAATTAACCTCGCTCTTTCAGAATCAACCACCGGCCCTTTGACGCACATCGGTTCACCCGTACCGTCCACGGAACAGGCACCGCAAACACCCATACCGCATTTCATATAGCGTTCAATGCTGATCTGACAATTAATACTGGCAGTTTCACATAAATCAAATACCGCTTTTTCCATCATTTCCGGACCGCAGGTATAAACTAAATCAATTTTTTCTTTATTTAATATTTCCTGCAAGGGACCTGTAACCATACCTTCAATTCCGAATGATCCGTCGTTGGTGGTTGTGTATATTTTTGTCTTTAAATTATTTATTCTGTTTTGAAATAGCAAATACTCTTTTGACCGCGCTCCGTTGATAAAATGAATCTCCACCCCGTCTTTGGCTAATTGCTCCGCCATGTTTAATAATGGCGCTACACCGTATCCGCCACCGACCATCACCACTTTTTTTGCATCTTTATCTTTCCAAAATCCATGACCATACGGCCCACGGATTCCTACCCGGTCCCCGACTTTCAGTTTAAAAAGCTCTTCGGTAAACGGACCGACTTTCGCGATTGCCAAGCCCAGTTCATTTCCGGTATCGTACGCAATGCTGAAAGGCTTCTCATCCAGTCCGGGAATCCAAAGCATGACAAACTGACCGGCTTGTGAATTCAAAGTATGCTGAAAATAAAATGTGTCTACATTCTCATTTTCTTTTTCCCGCCGGACAATCGGCATCATTAACGGTTTATCCAATTTATTGATCCAATGATTCATAAATAATCCCCTGATTACCAATTACTTTTTATGATAGAAACCAGCACCATTGCGACCCGTGCGTTTACGAAGTAAATGCATCGGGGACACAATCCCGCTACTAATTGTCACTTCGACCGTAGTGGACCCGCCTCGACTCGCTTCTACTCGTCGACGCGGGGAAGTCTATAGATTTCTCGACTTCGTCGCGCTTAGCGCGGCTACGCTCGAAATGACACATAAAAACGTGCTCGCAATGGTTACATCTATTACCAATTACTTCTTATGTGCTAGCCCGATTATTTCATTAATTGATTCAAAACCCTCCGCTTGCATGTATTCCTTAATCTCATCACAAATCAGTGTGAATACTTCCGCTCCGCGGTAATACACCGCCGTTCCTACCTGAACCGCGGATGCACCCAACATCATCATTTCAATCGCATCTCTACCTGTGGTGACTCCGCCGATGCCGATTACCGGAATTTTTACGGACTGATAAATATCGGAAACACACCGCGCAGCAATCGGCCGGAGTGCCGGTCCAGTTACTCCGCCCATACCGAAATGCAGGATCGGTTTTTTAGCATAGATATCGAGATGAATCCCGGGTCCCATGGAGTTAACTGCAGAGATCGCATCCGCACCGCCCGCTTCCGCTGCCTTCGCAACTTCGCCGATCGGTTGGCTTTCCGGGGAAACTTTGATAAATAATGGCAGTTTGGTTTTTTCCCTGATTCTACGCGTTATCTCTTCGGTTGCTTTCGGCGTTCCCTGCCCGGCCATTGTTCCGTACCCCGGAGTATGCGGGCAGGATAAAACCGCTTCCACCGCGGAAAATTCATCATTCAGAAAATTCTCCGCCATATAGGCAAACTCATCCGCATCTTTGCCGATAATGCTGGCAATAATCGGCGCTTTTAATTCTTTCAGATTAGTAAACTCCGCTTTCGCTTTGTAGAGGCCCGGATTGGAATATCCGACCGCATTCATAAAACCGCCCTCGATCGCGTGCATATTCGGTGCGTCATGCCCTTTGCGTTCTTCCCGGCTGATGGATTTGATCACACAACCACCGGCGCCGTTTTGGATCACGTATTTCAAAGAATCCCTGGTGACACCAAGAATCCCCGACGCTAAGATGGTCGGATTACTGAATTTTATCCCCGCTAGATTAATTGATAAACCTTTCATATATCAGGCAAGAGTAACTTCGTCCAATCCAAATGTCCGCTCGCAGAAGAAGCAGTACAATTCAATCGGTTTTTCTTTAACCAAACTGAACTTCGTGACCACCGGTTCATGATTGGTAACACAGTTCGGATTGCCGCATTTGATAATCCCGTCTATTTCCTTAGGAATTTTGACCGGAATTTTTTTTGCTACTTCGAAATTCCGGATGATGTTGATCGTGGCATTGGTTGCGACGATCGCGAGTCTACTGACCTCCTCCGGTGTGAGTTCCCGGTTTTCGATCTTGACCACATCTTTTTTCTTACTTCTTTTGCTGACAAAATGCATCCCCAAGGTGACAATATCCTGATCGTTGGCGATACCTAAAAGATTTATCACATCCATTCCTTTACCGGATGGAATATGGTCAATCACCGTGCCGTCTTTGATTGCGTAAACTTTGTAAGCGCGCATAGTTTATTTTCCTAAGGTTAAGGCTAAAAGCGCTTCGCGTACCCAGAGGCCGTTAGAAGCTTGCTGAAAGTAATAAGCGTATGGGGTGTCATCCACCTCATAATTAATCTCGTTTACCCTCGGTAGCGGATGCAAGATACGGAAATTCTTTTTTACATTCTTCAGCAGTTCGTTATTGATAATATAGACGTCTTTTACTTTTTCATACTCCATAGCATCGGCAAACCGCTCCTTCTGAATGCGAGTTGCATAAAAGATATCCATCTTCGACATCAGGGATTCCGGACGGGAATGTTCGGAATATTTTACTTTGTTTGCCTTGATTTCGTTTAAGACGTGCTTCGGCATTTTCAATTCGTCCGGTGAGATAAAGTACAGCCGGCAGTTAAAAAGTGACAGGGCATAGGCCAGTGAATGCACCGTGCGTCCGTATTTCAAATCTCCGACCATCGCCACATTCAGGCCGTTCAGTTTTTTCTGTGTTTCCAGTATGGAAAATAAATCCAGGAAAGTCTGGGTCGGATGCTGGTTGGCACCGTCACCGCCGTTTAAGATCGGGTTATTGGAAACTTCCGCTGCCAATCGTGCCGCACCCTCCAGTGAATGGCGCATAACGATAACGTCACAATATTTTTCCACAATGCGGATAGAGTCGGACAGCGACTCGCCTTTGGCCGAAGAGCTGGTTTTCGCATCGGCAAGCGTAATTACCGAACCGCCCAATCTCTGCATTGCTGATTCAAAAGAGAAGCGGGTTCTGGTGGAAGGTTCGAAAAAAAGACTCGCCATGATTTTACCCTTCAGTAAATCGGGCTTTGGCGCACTTTTAAATTCTTTCGCTTTTTTGAGCACGTGTAAAATCTCCTGTTTGGAGAAATCGCGGATTGAGATAACATCTCTGTTTTTGAAGTTGATATTATTCATATTTTGTCCTTAGGATAAAAAAAATCCCTTTTTCAGGGAATAAATCACCGCGCAATGTATTTTCGAAACAAATTGTCGGTGTGGTTGTTAATCATTTCAATCGCTAGTGTAGCAGTTATCAAAAAGGCTGTAAACCCCCTATAAAATCGAGTTTTCCACAGCAACTAGCCAAATATAAGCTACCCGATGATTTCCTTCAGCATGGTGGTTGCTACCTTCGGATTGACCTTCCCTTTGGTTTCCTTCATCACTTGTCCGACCAAAAACTGCAGCACATTTACATTTCCCGATCTGAAATCAGCAACTGCCTTTTCATTATCCGCAACAATCTTTTTCACGATCAGTTCAATCTCCGATGAATCGTTCATCTGCTTCAGATTTTTTTCTTCCACCACCTGTGAAGGATCGGAACCTTTTTCAAACATCACGCGCATCACCAGTTGTGCCGCACTGCTGTTGATCTCTCCCAGATAAACCATCTTCACAAGTTCCGCCATATTTTCCGGACTGATTTTAATTTTTTCCGGCTCTATCTGACTTTCCTTTATCAGTTTAAAAAGCTCGGTGGTAATCCAGTTCACCGCCATTTGCACTAATTTCTTTTCTGTTTTTTCGTCTAATACCGATTTATCTTCCTGACTTTGTACCCAGGCGATAAGTTCGGTTATCGTATCTTCAAAAAAATCGGCGATTTTCTGAGAATAAGTTAAAACTACCGCTTGTGAATATGAGACTCCCAGCTCTTCATGGAATCTTTTTCTTTTTTCGTCCGGCAGTTCCGGTAGTTTCGCTTCGATACTTCTGACATAATCGTCCGTAAAATGCAGTGGCGCCAAATCCGGTTCAGGAAAATACCGGTAATCATGCTGTTCTTCTTTACTGCGCTCTTCTTTGGTAATCCCCTGGTCATCCAGCCAGCGCCTAGTAATCA
Source organism: Patescibacteria group bacterium (assembly GCA_041666845.1). Classification (GTDB taxonomy): domain Bacteria; phylum Patescibacteriota; class Patescibacteriia; order UM-FILTER-42-10; family UM-FILTER-42-10; genus JAHJEX01. The sequence goes on from JBAYGC010000006.1 coordinate 40,665, forward strand.
AACGGTCTGGCGGTGTCCCCGCTTCCCAAAGTTTAGTCTGGCGTTCAATCTCATAGGTCAGCGCCCGTTCCACCCCGCGGAAGGAATTCATGTTTTTTATTTCCGTTTTCGTATAAAACTTCCTTTCCCCTTCCGGCCTGAGTGAAATATTCGCGTCACAACGCAAGTTACCTTTTTCCATATCAGCATCCGAGATTTCCAGGTATTCCAAGAGCAGTTTCAGATCCGTCAAAAAGATCCTGGCTTCCGCCGGTGTCCTGATCTCGGGCTCGGTAACAATCTCGATCAAGGGTGATCCCGCACGGTTAAAATCGACCAAACTGTAATCCTCACCAGTAGGATGCATCAATTTCGCCGCATCCTCTTCCATATGCAGCCGGGTAATCCCGATGCGTTTTCTTTCATCTCCGATGGTAATAATCAAACGACCTTCCTTGCCGACCGGATGGTCAAGCTGAGAAATCTGGTAACCTTTCGGCAGATCCGGATAAAAATAGTTCTTCCGGTCAAATTTGGAGTAATCATTAATCTCACAGTGCAAAGCCAGCGCCGCAGTTAACGCGCTGTCTACCGCCTGCTGGTTGGTTACCGGCAGTGTCCCGGGATGACCCATGCAGATCGGGCAGATATTGGTATTCGGTTTGGCGTTATCGCTATTATTGGAACATGCGCAAAACATCTTGCTCTTGGTATTGAGCTGAACGTGAATTTCCAGACCGATGATTGTTTCCAGTTTCATGAGGTAATTGTATCATGCATTAATTATTGGTAAAACAACCTCCCACACCTTTTCGTGGATCGCCTCGCGGGAAAGCAGTTCGCCGTTTTCCACGCATTTCACAATCTGAAAACCGTATTTTTTCGCCGCTTCCAGATAAGTTCTTTCCGCGTTTTCCAGGTGATTCAGATCCTCCTCGTGGATATCGTGCGTTTTACCCTTCAAATATTCCCGTGCTTCTTTTTTCCCTACCAACTCCTGTGCGATTTTGGCCGGAACATATAGCAATATTGTGGCATTGGGCCTCGGAATTCCCAGCTGGTTGTATTCCATGTTATCAAGCCATTCAAAATATTTTGATCTGTCTTCGGCATCTTTAATCTTGCCCCCCTGATGACCCATATTGGATGAAACATACCGGTTGGCAACAACTACCTTTCCTTCATTCAAACTTCTGCGCAAATCCTTGCTCGCGGAATAGCGGTCCATCGCGTAGAAAAGTGATGCGGTATAGGGATTCACCTCATCTGCCTTGCCAAATTCGCCATTCAAATAATCTTCCACCATCGCGGCGGAACGTTTGCCGTATCTGGGGAAGTCAGCATATTCTTTTGCGTAACCTTCTTTTGCCAAACGTGCCAACAGCAAATCCGTCTGGGTCTTTTTACCGGACCCGTCCGTTCCATCCAGAACAATCAGCTTGCCTTTTGACATTATTTTTCCAGTTCTAAAAATGTAAATTGAAGATTCTCATGCCGACCGTTGCCTTTCACTGTAACTTTTTCAAAAGCGGAATAATCCGGAAAGAAAGTATCAGCATCAAAATCTCCTTTAACAATAGTCAGATACAGTTTATCAGCCAGCGGAAGCGCTTGTTTATAAATCTCCCCGCCACCAATAATAAAGATTTCCTCTCCGCCTTCCTGTTTTTTTGCAAATTCTATCGCATTTTCGAGTGACGAAGATACAAACCCGCCTTTGGTCGCTTTCAGGTTACGCGATACAATAATATTGGTTCTGTTTGGTAATGGCCTCCCGATCGACTCGTGAGTTTTTCGGCCCATAATCACCGGGTGACCGGTGGTAATCTGTTTGAACCTCTGTAGATCTTCCGGAATGTTCCATAAAAGTTTTCCGTTGCGACCGATAGCGTGATTTTCGGATAGTGCGCAGATGATATTGATATGAGACTTGGACATGTTTTTTATATAAAGATTCAGATATTTTTCTCTTCCCATCATCCTGAACTCGATTCCCCGTCCGCCTGCTAGCGCAGTCAGCGGGGCGGGCAGGATCCCATTACGATTATATACTAGATTCTGAAACTAGTTCAGAATGGTAAACCCTAAACTGCTATCTGGGCGACAATCCTCGGGTGCGGATCATAACCCTCTAAATTAAAATCTTCAAACTTAAATTGAAATACATCCTTAACATCCGGATTTATTTTCATCACCGGCAGTTTCTTCGGGGTGCGGGAAAGCTGAAGCTTTACCTGATCCATGTGATTATTGTAAATATGTACATCACCAAATGTATGGATATAATCGCCCAGTTCAAGTCCGGTCACCTGCGCCATCATCAAAGTTAGAAGCGAATATGAGGCAATATTAAACGGCACGCCCAAAAATACATCGGCACTGCGCTGATACAGCTGACAGGACAATCTGCCGTTCACCACGTAGAACTGGAAAACAGTGTGACACAGTGGCGGAGCGGATTTCTTACCTTGAACTAAACTTTGAATATCCGCCACATTCCACCCGCTGACCAGAATCCTTCTGGAGTCCGGATTAGATTTAATCATATCCACTGCATTCTGAATCTGATTTATTTTAGTACCATCCGGCGCTTCCCAGCGGATCCATTGCTTGCCGTAAACCGGCCCGAGATCTCCCCATTTTTCGGCAAATCCTTTTTCTGATTTAATTTTTTCCACGAATTCATCCAATGTTTCATTCTGATATTCTGGACTTGCTTTATATGTCTCAAACGGCCATTCATTCCAGATTTTTACCCCCCGATCCACCAGATATTTGATATTCGTATCACCGGTCAAAAACCATAGTAACTCGTGAATTATCCCTTTCACGAACATTTTTTTGGTAGTCAACAGCGGGAATCCATCCTGCAGATTTACCCGCATTTGGTAACCAAAATAACTACGCGTGCCTGTGCCGGTGCGGTCTGATTTGTCGACACCTTTGTCAACAATCGTTTGCAGTAAATCGAGATATTGTTTCATTTCTTTTTACTATTTGATTTCATCATCATTTCATCATAGAAAATTCCGATAATGAAATCATTTTCTAAAACTCCAATTTTTTTATAAAATTCTTTGATGGCAATAAGAGCTTTTTTTGAATCAGTGTTCATCATCTCAACTTCCATGAATTCGCCAAGTCCCCGCACTTTATCCAGGACTATATTTAGTTTACCATATGTATATAATTCTCTTACTTTATCAACAACTACACATTTTACAAAACGTAATTCTTTCAACATTTGCTGAATCAGTTTGATATCAGTGACAGGAAGTTCATACTCCACAGTTTCAAAATGATTTAATGGTTTATGGACTTCTAATGAACCTTTATTTGATCTGCCATCATGTCTTATCCGGAATTTTAATCTGCTATTTTTTCCGTAAAACTTTTCTCCTCTCGCCGGCGTGTAGTAAATATCTACAATTCTTTTACTTCCTTTTTTTCTTGCCCCTATTCTTATCAGCTCTTTCTTTATTTTTAAAAGAGAAGCGATTCTTGCTTTAATTTCAACTTCTGTCTGCATTATATTAATACTTACTATTTGTAATAATCTCCACTTTGACTATAGAGCGAGTAAACGTTCGACTGAGACTCACACCGACTATTCGCCACCTAATTCCTAACAACTAATCCCTAGACCCTAACCTACTTACCGGTGCTGCCGAACCCACCTTCACCCCTGGGTGATTCAGAGAGCTCATCTACTTCCTCAATCTCCGCTGTTTCAATTTTCTGGATCAGGAGCTGTGCTATTTTATCGCCTTTATCAATATGAAAATCTTCATCGCCGGCATTATATAAGACTACTCCGTATTCTCCGCGGTATGTATATTCAATCACCCCGCCAAAACCGGTGATTCCGAACTTTGAAGCCAATCCACTTTTATCCCAGATCAGCGCCACATATCCTTCCGGCAATTCCAGGGCAAATCCGGTTTTAAAATGGTATCTTTGACCCGGTTTTAATATAACATCTTCCAAGGAATAAATATCCAGACCGGCATCACCCGGGTGGGCATACTTAGGGATCTGTAAATCCGGATGCAATCGCTTAATTTTTATCTTCATTCGACCAGTTTATCTAACTGTTTATAAAAATCTTCTTTTGTTCCGTCGTTGTCAATAACCACATCCGCCTTTTCAATCATATCCTGTATGTGAACCTCTGCTTCCGCAGCACTGTCTTTTTGGAATTCGTCCCAGGTTTTCTCCTCATCTCCCGGATTTTCCGCCCTCTTTACCAGTCGCTCAAAGCGCGTTCTGGCATCAACCTGTAGACTGACTAATTTAAATCCTGGGATCGCCTTTAGATGTTCAATGTCCGTCCAGCGTCGGACACCGTCAATCACAATTACATCGCCTTCAGCTTTTTTGACATCTTCCGCAATGGCTTTTGATAAAATATCCTGCGAAAAATTTTCCCTCAGTACCTGGGAAATATTCTGCAGATTTTCCCTGGTCTGTGGCAGATACACGCGATCCGCAACATCCCGCAGAATAGTCGAAAAACGGAAACTTTCGGCTCCGTATTTTTCGCTCAGATATTTGCAGGCAGTACCTTTACCGCTTGCGATCAACCCTGTAAATCCAAGAACTTTCTTACTCATTAACGTTATGTATTTATTTGCTTGTCTTCATCTCCACATCCCCTTCGTCCGGTTTCATCACTTCTATTTCTTCCGCAAATATTTCCTGTAATTGCTTCTGCCATTCGATATTCTCCTGATAAACTTCCACCTCTATCCCCGCCTCTTTCAGAAAATCCACGACTTTAGAATTACGGTATACTTTTCCCATAACCACTTTTTTAATACCGGCCGCAATAATATATTTGGTGCAATGAATACAAGGGCTGTATTTCATATACAGTATCGATCCTTGAGTATTTGTTCCTGAGATTGTAGCAGCCTGCAAGATAGCATTGTGTTCGCCATGAATAGTTCTCACGCAGTGACCCTCTTCCATCAGATGCCCTATATCATCGCAGTGCGGTAATCCGGGAGGCGAACCGTTATAGCCGGTGGAAATAATTCTCCGGTCTTTAACCAAAACAGCGCCTTGATAAAGACGATCGCAAGTACTGCGGGTTCCGATAATTTTTGCAATCGCCATGAAATAATCATCCCATGACGGGCGAACATGCTTTTTGGTTTCTTTTTCCATATTCTTCTCCCTAAAGTTTATGGCTTAGGCAACGACTTTAACGCTCGGCCCCATAGAACTGGCCAGATGGACCTGCTTGATGTATGTGCCTTTCAGTGATTCCGGTTTAGCTTTCTTAATCGCATCCATCAATACCGCGTAGTTCTCTTTCAATTTTTCGTCATCAAAGGAAACTTTCCCGATCATCTGGTGAATGTTGCCGGAATCATCCGAACGGTACATCGCTTTGCCGGAAACTAATTCGGAAATAGTTTTTTTCACATCTTTAGTTATGGTATCTGTCTTTGGATTCGGCATTAAACCTTTCTGTCCCAGAATTTTGGCGATACTGCCCAGATTTTTCATGATCTGCGGTTCAGCAATAGCAATGTCAAAATCGCATTTTTTGGTGGATTTTATCTCCTTAATCACTGATTCATCGCCGATAATATCCGCACCCGCCTCTTTCGCCTCTTTTTCTTTTTCCGGAGAAACGAAAGCAGCAATCCGGAGCTTCTTACCCAGACCGTGAGGAATCAAAAACGTACCTCTGATCATTTGATCCGCTTTTTTGGTATCAATCCCCAGACTGATATGCACTTCTACCGATGAATCAAACTTGGTGGTAGATGTTTCTCTGATAATTTTAATCGCTTCCGCAATCGGATACACTTTAGTTTTGTCGATTTTCTTGCTTGCCTCGATGTAACGCTTGCTCTTTTTGGTCATTGTATTTTCCTTCGTGGTACAAACCCCCGGTTCTACCGAGGTCCCACAAGTTAATTATTATTTATTCTTCTAATTTTTTATGAGTTTCCTGTTCTTTGCGCACTGTCCGCCAGTGGTACCAGAATAATGGAATCCCTAGCAGGATAAACGGCAGATTACGTGCAGCTTCGGTTTGCGTGTTATCAAATGATGTTTGGGATAGTTTCTGCCAGTTATCATAATCAACAATCCAATCCTTAGCGGTGGTTACAGTTGCTGCGTCTAACTGACATTTATCCGCGCAATCAATAATACTCTGAACAGAATTCTTTTCCAGTACCAAGGATGTTTGCTGATCAACTACCTTCTGGTTTAATCTGTCAGCCTCTGATGCAGCGGGAAAAATCCATGTTTTAAGTACAAGATTAATCATAATACCACCGGCAATAACAAACATCAGTAAAGCCCCCAGAGAAACGAGGTAGAAATAAATCGGGCGGATTACAGTAGCTGCACCTTCTTTTTTAGCATCTTTCTGGACAGAACGGAAATGAATGATAAATATCGGCAACGCGATAATCAGGAAAGAGAGTGCCGCCACCGCTGCTTGTGAATTTTGATAGTTCGGATTATTCGCTGTTTTCTGCCATGCTGTATAACTTTCTTCCCACGAACTGATCATCGTCTTATCTTCATCTGTAATTTTGCATTCATCTGTACAATCGATATTATCGACAGTTACTCCTACTTTCGGGTCTAACTCATTGAAATAGAGAGTTGGCGGCGGACCAGTACGGTATGGGTCATTATTGGCATCAGTTAAAACCCATGTTTTCAAGCCCAGATTAATCAAGGCGATCAAAGAACCGACGACCAGTGCTAGAGTAATAAAAGACGCTAGATAAAAATATATGTGTCTGATTATATTACCCTTTTTTTGTTTATTCGATTGTTGTTCTTCCATGGGTTTATTTTCGAATAATTAATTATTCAATAGTTATACCCATTTGACGGGCGGTGCCTTCAATAATTTTCATTGCACCTTCGATGTCATTAGCGTTCAGATCCGGCATTTTCTTTTCTGCAATTTCTTTGATCTGGGCTTTGGTTACTTTGCCGACTTTGGTGATTAGCGGATTACCGGATCCTTTTTGGATTCCTGCGGCTTTCTTTAATAACTCGGCAGCTGGTGGAGTTTTTAGGATAAATGAATATGTCCGATCTTCATAAACGGTTATTTCAACCGGGGTAATATCTCCACCAAGATCCTTGGTTTCATTATTAAACTTGGTGCAGAATTCCTGGATATTTAAGCCGTGCTGACCTAAAGCCGGTCCGACCGGAGGCGCTGGATTTGCTTTGCCTGCCGGAATTTGTAATTTGATGACTGTTTTAATTTTCTTAGCCATTGTTAGATAGATTTATGTTATAAGATTTAAGGTTGAGTTAACAGGTCAAATACATCTAGAAGCAATGCATGATCTGAAAACCTTTAATACTACTAAAGCTTCTTAATCTGTAGTGAATCCAGCTCGGTAGGCGTTTCCCGGCCGAACATGGAAACCAGTACTTTGACTTTTCCGCGGGCATCATCAACTTCCGAAACTTTTCCTTCCATTTCTTTGAAAGGACCATCGGTAATGCGCACTGGATCACCAACCGCCACATCAATCTTGTATTTCGGCTCTTCAATTCCCATTCTCTTCTGCAGATTCTTCACTTCGTCCTCTGAAATTGGCGTCGGAGTTGTACCGGTTCCCACAAATCCTGTTACGTTCGGCGTATTTCGCACGACATACCATGATTCATCGGTAACGATCATTTCCACCAACACATAACCCGGGAATATTTTTTCGGTTACTATTTTACGCTTTCCATTTTTTATTTTTATTTTCTTTTCGGTAGGAATTAAAACGTTGAAAATTTTATCCTCCATATCCATCGATTCGATTCTTTGTCGAAGATTTCGGGAAACATTTTCTTCATATCCCGAATAAGTATGTAGAACATACCAGCGTTTTCCATGTTTTGCAGTTTGTTTTGGCATAGCTTATTTAATTAGTTGCTCAAGCCCTAAATTCAATAGATAATCGGCCAGTCCCAAAAACACGGCCACTGATATACTGACCCCGATCACAATCAAAGTATGTTTGATCGCCTCTTTGCGGCTGGGCCAGGTAACTTTCCTTAGTTCGTCTTTCGATTCCTTAAAGTATCGAAATATCTTATTGTTGGTTACTGTCATTTTTTGGTCTTTAAAAAGCCCTTGTCGGGCTCTGATTTTTCTCAAATAAATCATACCCGAAATCGAAATAATTTGCAAGTGCTTCGTTTGAAATTTGTGAAATTACGCTAAATATCTAGATTTTTGACCGCTTTTGCGTGTGTATGGATAAACCGCTTGCGTGGCGCCACGTCCGCGCCCATTAACACGTCAAATATCTCATTCGCCGCTTCCGCGTCATCAATCTTGACCTGCATCAGCATTCTGGTCGCCGGATTCATAGTTGTATCCCAAAGCATCTGCGGGCTCATTTCTCCCAAACCCTTGTACCGCTGGATAGTGATACCGGAAATACTTTCCCCTACACCCACTTCTGCCGGGTTTTCATCTGTTTCTATCACTTCTTCTTTTGCCGGTTTCTTTTTTTCTTCCGCCTTAGCTTTGATTACCGATTGCATAGAGATAATTGCTTTTTCTTTCTCCGCGTCTGTGTAAACGAAGCGGACATCTTTGCCTTTTTGCAGACGGTATAACGGAGGTTGTGCAATGTACAGAAATCCCTGCTCGATGATATTCGGCAAGTAACGGTAAAAGATTGTCAAAAGCAAAGTTCTAATATGCGCGCCGTCTACGTCAGCATCAGTCATAATAACAACTTTATGGTAACGGATCTTGGCGATATCAAACTGTTCACCAATATTCGTGCCTAGTGCCAGAATTAATGATTTGATTTCATTGTTGGCCAGCATCTTATCAAGACGTGCTCGCTCTACGTTCAAAATCTTTCCGCGCAATGGAAGTATCGCCTGAATATTACGATCCCTACCCTGTTTTGCGGAACCGCCGGCGGAATCTCCCTCAACGATGAATACTTCAGAATCAGCCGGATTGCGTGACGCACAATCGGACAGTTTTCCGGGCAGCGTGATGCCGTCCAACGCACCTTTTCGGATTACAGAATCGCGGGCTGCTCTGGCCGCAACGCGAGCCTGCGCAGCGAGTAGGGTCTTGCCGATGATCTCACGGGCATCACGGGGATTTTCTTCCAAGAAATTCTGCAGTGTTTCGGAAAAAACAGTCTCGACAGCCGGGCGTACTTCAGCATTGCCCAGTTTCGCTTTGGTCTGACCTTCAAACTGAGGATTCGGCACTTTCACGCTGATTACTGCCGTCAGTCCTTCCCGTACATCATCACCGGAAAGATTGTCGTCGTTTTCTTTTATAAATCCCTGCTTACGCGCGTAGTTATTCAGTGCGCGGGTCAACGCAGTACGAAAACCGATTAAATGCATCCCCCCTTCAACCGTGTGAATGTTATTAGCGAAAGAAAAAACATTTTCGGTAAAATCGTCATTATATTGAAATGCAATTTCTACGTTAATACCGTCTTCCTCTTTTTCCACGTAAAAGATGTTTTCCTGTTTAGCAGCTTTATTAGTATTCAACTGCTTAACATAAGAAGCGATACCGCCTTCAAAATAGAAAGTATGGCTTTTTTTCTTATCCTTTTCCCGCAGATCTTCAACGCTGATTTTTACTTTTTTTGTTAAATACGCCTGTTGTCTTAAATGATCCAAAACAGTTTTCCAGTTGAATTCTAATACAGTAAATATTTCTGGATCCGGTTTAAAAATCTGCGTAGTGCCGGTTCCCACCGCTTTTCCGATCGGTTTTACTTTGGCGACCGCCTTTCCTCTTTTATATTCCTGCATCCAGGTTTTGCCGTCACGTTTAATCTCTGCCCGCATGTATTCGGACAGCGCGTTGACGACTGAAACACCGACGCCGTGCAAACCGCCGGATACCTTGTATCCGCCTTCACCGAATTTACCGCCGGCATGCAATGTAGTCATAACTGTTTCCAGCGCGGATTTCTTTGTGACACTGTGCCTTTCCACCGGGATACCGCGTCCGTTGTCATAAACCGATACCATGCCGTCCGGCAAAAGTTTTACTTCGATCAAATCGGCATTCCCGCCCATCGCCTCGTCAATGCCGTTGTCCACCACTTCCCAGATCAGATGGTGCAGACCGGCTTCGGCGGTGTTTCCGATGTACATACCCGGCCTTTTTCTGACCGGCGCCAAGCCTTCCAAAACAGTAATCTGTTTGGCGGTATATTCCGGTTTTCCGTCGGAAACTTTTTCAGCGGGTTTCTTGGCCGGTTTTACTCCTTTAGTCTTTTTTACCGATTTAGCTACTTTCTTTTTTGGCATAAATTTGTTCTACCTTTCTTCAAGTATTATTGTGCTCGAATTTGAGCGTTAAATTTTTGTTCTAATGATTTAATTATCTGATTATGAAATTTTTGCGCCTCCACCAGCGAAAGTGTCCGGTCATTCGCGCGGTAATCCAAATGAAGCGCCATACTTTTCTTGCCTTCACCGATCTGTTTGCCGATGTATACATCAAACAGCTCCACCCGGGTGAGTAATGCTCCGCCGGATTGCCAAACAACTTGCTCAATTTCTTTATATAATACAGTCTGGTCAATAACAAACGCTACATCCAGCATTACGCTGGGATATTTTGGCAACACATTAAATATTTTTAGATTTGTCAGGTAGTCCAGAAACACCACCAGAAAATAAATCGGCCGGTCCAGATCAAAATTTTTCGCGACTGCAGATGATAGCTGTGACAGTGTCGCCAGCACTTTACCGTTATGGGTAAATTTTAATGATTTCCGGGTGCTGTACGCATCCCAATATGGGCAATCACTTGCACCAGCTTTTTCCAACAGGTCACTCTCATATTGCACATTCTGTTCTTCAAAAAGTTGTTCCAAAACCCCCTTCAGTTCAAAAAATTCCCTGCCGTCTTCTGACCCTCCGGTGATTACTGCACTTAATAACGGCGCCTCGTGAGTTTTACCGCCCGCCTTTAGAGAATACACGTTGGACAGTTCAAACAATTTCAGATTTTCTGTTTGCTTCAGATTTTCGTGAATATTATTCAGAAGACCTGACAGCAGTTCGCTTCGCATATACTGCTGATTTGAGGCAAGCGGGTTGGCGATTTCAACATGATCTGCGGTTTTCAAACCCAGTTTCTTAATATTTTCACCGCTGGTAAAGGAATAATTATAGGCTTCAGTAAATCCCCTTCCTTTAAAGTAGGTCTTTATCTGTCTGGTTCTAGATAGATATTTCGGCTCGACCGGCGGTTCTAAATTACCGTTTGGCACAGATTCGCCCAGTTTATTGTAGCCGTAAATTCTAGAAACCTCTTCAATAATATCTTCCGGTATTTTCAAATCAGGTCGGTATGTCGGCACCAATACTTCCAGCGAATTTTTCCCTCGCTTGGAAACCTCAGCACCCAGTGAGTTCAATATAGAAATAATTTCTTTGACCGGAATTTTAATTCCAAGAATATTCTCAATCCGGTCGGTACTGACTGTAATTTTGGCAGGTTCAATCTGCCATTTACCGATATCAACTATTTGTTCCAATATAGCGTCCGGCAACATTTCTTTCAACAGGAAATATGTATATGTTAAATTTGCCAATGTTTGATTGGGATCAACTGTCTTTTCGTAACGGCCGACCGCGTCTGTTCTGTGCCCCAGCTTGCGTGAAGTACGGCGGATTGTAATTGGATCAAAGGTTGCTGCCTGCAAAACAATTGTCGTAGTTTTATCGCCGATTTCGCTGTTCGCACCGCCCATGATTCCGGCCAGGTCGATTATCCTTTCCGCATCTTCAATAATCAGCATACCTGATTCAAGATTCCAATTTTTTCCGTCCAGTGTTGTCACTTTTTCACCGTTTTTTGCCGGACGGACTGTCATTGTTTTCCCTTGAATTTTATCATAGTCAAAAGCGTGTAAAGGCTGACCGCGATCCAGCATAATGTAGTTTGTCAGATCCACAATATTATTAATTGACCGTACACCGACTGATTCCAAACGTTTCTGCATCCATTCCGGGGAAGGTCCGATTTTGATTCCGCTAATCACCAGCGCTGAATAACGCGGGCACAATTTTACATCCTCAACTGCCACATTAACAACCTGATTCTTTTTCGCTGTCTCTTTAATATCGTAAAATTCCTTTTTGAGTTTCAATCCCGTAATCGCTGCAATCTCCCGGGCAACACCAAAGTGCCCCATTAGATCCGGCCGGTTAGCCAGTACATCCAAATCAAGCACCACGTCATCCAATCCTAACTCCCTAACAACATCCGTCCCAATTTTCGCCTTGTTGTCCAGAAACAATATTTCATGATCACCTTTTTTCGGCAAACCAAGTTCTTCCGCCGAGCAGATCATCCCGCAGGATTCCACGCCTCGGATATTCGCTTTTTTCAGTTCCATACCGTTCGGCAGTTTCGCTCCCACCATCGCGAATGGAACTTTCCTACCAAGAGATTCCGGCTTGATATTAACTCCCCCACAAACAACTTCAAATTTTTCTTTACCATTATTAACCGTTACCAGATTCAGTTTGTCGGCATTGGGATGTTTTTTGATACCTAAAATTTCCGCGACCACCACTTTAGAAATATTACCGCCGGCTTTTTCAATTGTGTTCACTTCAACTGAACGGATCGTCAAATCATCTGCCAGTTTTTCTGGAGTTGTCTGGATCGCAACATATTCTTTTAACCAATTAAGTGAAACTTTCATTTTTTTGTGATGTCACTTCGAGCGAAGCCGAGAAGTCTAGATTTCTCCACTACGGTCGAAATGACCTGCTTGTTAAAATTGTTTTAAAAATCTTATATCGTTCTCAAACAAAGCGCGGATGTCAGCTATCTTATGTTTAATCATCAAGGGTCTTTCAATGCCGAATCCGAACGCGAAACCCTGATATTTTTTCGGATCGTAATTGGCAGCTTTCAAAACATTCGGGTGGATCATGCCGCAGCCGCCCATTTCGAGCCAGCCGGTATTTTTACAGGTCGGACATCCCTTGCCGTCACAAATCGTGCAGGAAATATCAAACTCCGCTCCCGGTTCCACAAACGGAAAATACGAAATACGAAAACGAACCTTAATATCTTTTTCCAAAATCTCCCTCATAGCATAATGCAGTGTCCCTTTCAGGTCGGAAAATGTAATGTCGGTATCAACAGCGACGCCGTCGAATTGGTGGAACATCGGTGTGTGGGAAATATCTTCATCACGGCGGTAGCATTTGCCGGTGGCGATCACCCGCAACGGTGGTTTTCTTTTTTCCATTGTTCTGACCTGCGATGCGGAGGAGGTATGCGTTCTCAGCAGTAATTCGCCGTATTTACCGACCGATGCATTTTTTTCCTTTTTAATATAAAAAGTGTCCTGCATATCACGCGCCGGATGGTCTGCTGGCACATTCAAAGCCTGGAAGTTGTAATAATCATTTTCAATTTCCGGCCCGTCCACAATATCAAAATTCATGGAGCGGAATACATCCCATATTTTTTCCAGCATCTGAGTGATCGGATGGAGATGACCTTCTTGTGTCCTGACACCCGGCAGCGTGGGGTCGAAAAAGTCAGCATCTTCTTCTATCTTACCGGAGAATTTTGATTCCGCTGTTTTCAACGCGCCGGCCAGCTCATTTTTAATTTCATTGGCCAGTTTTCCAATTACCGGTTTCATTTCGTCAGAGATATCCTTGATTTCTCTCAATACTTTTGTAATCTTACCTTTTCTGCCTAAATATTCGATTTCCAGATTTTTCAATTCTTCAGAATCGTTAACTTTCTGGATTTCTTCCAGCGCTTTTTGTTTCAGTTGTTCTAAGGTTTTTTTCATAGAATATTATTCTTGATGCTGTTCATGTTGTTGTACACCTGGATTTTCCCTGCCCAGAAAAAAGAATTCCAGCAGTCCCAAACCCAAGATAAGCAGAATAGCGTTCCACCAAGTAAAAAGGTTGTTGGCTTGCAGCATTAAAGAAACCATGATCAGGGAAGAGAATAAGACCGACTGGCGCAATGAAACCCCGATATGCCTGAATAATACTGACCTTTTTACAAATATGGCACGCACAAAGAAGCCAAATAAGGCAAATGTACCCATAAGCGCCAAAAATAGCATAACATAAAAGGAAAAAAGGCCGACAAAACCGGAACTGAACGGGTCGATATTCAGAATCACCAACACAAAAGCCCCCCACGAAATGAGGGTCCCGAATCCCATAATTAACAGGTATCTTCTTAACGGCATATAACACTAAAGAATCTTATCTCAACGTAGTTTTTTGAAGAGATTTCCACCTAGATTGTAACAGATTTTAACAGTTTCCGCAAACGATTTTTGGGGACAAAAAACGCCATTTTTCCAAAGAAAAAAGGCTCCGAACATTCGTGGGATGTGAATGGGAACCTTTCGTGAACGATGTTTGTACAAAGAGCAACTACTTGTCGCCGGCGGGGAGTGTGGCGAGGAGGTCGCGGGGCTCAGGGTCCGGGCGCAAATGCTGCGGGCGAAGCTGCAGAACACGAGTCCTGCTTCCTTCGCTGACCACGGTAGTTACCGTGGCAGTCGCCGGCCGAGTTGAGTCCGCAGGGTAGATCTCCACCAACTGTTTGGCCACCACGAGCATGGCTTTGCCGCAGTAGCTCGACAGGTTGTCGGAGCTGATCATGACAATGTACGCAGCATTCGCGTACTTGTTCTTGAGGAGGTTGACCGTCACGAAGGATTCCAACCGGTACTCCTCGCCCTCGACGAGGTCGGACAGCGTGACCACCGGGATGCTGAACGCACGCAGATTCTTGATCTGCTGGCGGTAGACGAGACTGCTCCCGATCCCGAGGAGGATCGCGAAGAAGGCGAGGACAGCCCAGAAACGGGTGGCGGTGTACCAGTGGTACCGCTTGGCGAGCTGCAAGCTAGGCATGATCTACACCTTTCACTTCCGTGTGTGGAAACACCCTCACGCGTAAGGGCATTTCAGAGAAGAACCTGATCCACGCGTGACCGAGCATGTTATCATACTTTGGCCAATTTGTCAACCCTGTTAGAGAGTTTTCTCTAACAGGGTCAATCCCGCATACGATTAACCTTCAAGGGGGAAAAATCACAGGCGAGGATGCGCATCCTCGCCTGTAAGATTACTCAAATAAATATTAAATTATTCCTCTATCCAGCCGTTTTGGTTGATATTATAGGAAAGAATAGTATTGGCAATTTGATTATAAATACCCTCCAGATCGGAGGCGGACGGTGCGTAGAAATACATGGTCGGATCGGTGGCGATATCGTCTCTTAAAAAGTTTTCATTAACACCACTACCCAGACCGATCACGAAAATCAGTACACCGGCGTTGTCCGCTTCATCCGCTTTTGTTCTGGCATACAGCTCGGCAGTGCTTATTGGTGACGGCACATTCGCCACACCGTCGGTTAACAGAATCTCCACCTTAACATCCCCTACCGGCGCATTTGTTTGGATACTAGTTGTAGCCAATCTGATCGCGTCGCCGATATTGGTACTGCCGGTCGGCGTAGGAATTATATTAATCGCTGTTTGCGCGGCAGTAAAATCATTTGATGCAGTGAAATTTAGTTGCGCGGATTGGTTGTATGATACAATCCCGATTTTATCATAAACTGGATCCATTTCATTGATAAAAGACTTAGCCGCTTCTTTAGCAAAGATCATTGGCCTCGGCCCCCATGCTCCGCTGTTGTTCTCGCAATCAATTTGATTGAGATAGGCGGGAATTGTGCATCCGGTGCCGTCATACCCCATACTGCCGGAACGATCTATGATGTGATAAATTGTAGTGTCATTTCTCGTGGCAGAGGCACCAGCATCGGCGTAGTAACTGGCAACAGTACGCACACTATTGGAAAATGTTCCGGTTCCGACCAGTTTGCCGGAAGCCACGCCGGCATTATGCTGTGCCATAACTTCACATTCTACACCATCAACACTAATTGTTGTCCCAACATAATTCTCATCGGTGCGCAACTGCAGATATCCTTCTTCAATGCAGGTTTGTGCAGAATAAAAGGCTTTTTCCGTGGCGATTTCATTTCGAGCAATAATCTTTTCCCTGGTTGCGGTAACATTATTGGAAAAGACAAAAAGAAACATAATAATCATTGTAAAAAAGACCATTAATATAGTGATACTGCCTTCCTGATTTTTTATGCTGGTGTTTTTCATTTTACTGCTGTCTGAAAGATATCGTCGAACTGACTGACGACTCCCCTGTTCCTTTTTCTACATTTACATTAATTCTTAGCGAGGAGGAAATTTTTTTGAACGAAACCACAGTTACATCAACATCTTCATCCGTTAAGAGTTTCATACTGGAATGATCCGGAATGGAATTAATATTCTGGCCATAATACATTTTACCGCCGTCCAGTTCATAAACTGTAATCAGATTATCCGGATTAGCCGGGTCAACATAATAATAGGAATAAATTATTGCTCTGGTACCGCCCGCTTCAATTGTGACATCATAAGCATTCCGCAATGAATAAGTCATTTTTTCGATCACCTGTCTGGCGTTATGCTGAGCCATTTGCTGGTTGTTAGTCATTACTCTCTGTTCCGTACTTTGAGCCAGAAACATTGTTAGTGAAAGAGTAACAACACTGGAGATACCCAAATACACCATTAGCTCCATTAGAGTCGTTCCGAGCTGATTTATTTTGACCTGTTCTGATTTCATTGTCCTAACCAGTTAGTAATATAGCTGGCAAATGAGATATCCCTCATATTACCGCGTTCCTGCCAGGAAACTTTGACATCCAGGCGTCTGGCTTGATTATCTTCAGTACCAGATTCACTCAAATTTCCGGAAACATCCCGATAAGCTTTACCAATATGAACAGTACGATAATACTTGCCGTTCAGTTCCTGTTCCGGATGCACAGGATCGCTTGGCGCGACTATTTGAAATACACTGCCATTTTCTTCAATCTGGTAATAACCTTCAGCTAAACCACCGATGGTATTCCAATCTGTCTGCTTGATGGCAAAAAGCTGTTCCATTGATTCTTTGGCATAAGCGGTCGCTTCCACTTCCTGCTTTGCCGCAATCACCAGCTGATGATTTGATCCAATCAGATTGCCGATTGCTAACGAAAAAACCGCTGCTAGGCTGATGCTTAACAGTACTTCAATCAGCAAACTTCCTTTCTGGTTTTTCCAGTTCATAAAGATGTGATTTTAACCGTGCCGGGGATTCGCACTTCAATGCGATAGTTATTTGCCCCTTCATATAAAGTATATAAATCCAAATCCTGTTCTGGGATGCCGGTAAGTTTTTCGAAGACTATATCGTCGGTGGCGGAACAAGTAAATCTAATCGGCAAAGTATAAGTTTCCAATATCACATCCGGATTGATTGATAGCAAATCAATGGTGCCACCATTACAGCGAACCGCCCACGCTTTACCGGATTCCGCGGTTTCCGATCTGCTTTGAGCTTCACGAATAATTTGAGCGACTTTCTCTGACTCAGTATAACTCTGGGTTCCTGTTTTTCCTTTGGCCATTGATATAGCCGCAACACCGGCAATCAGGCTTATTGCCGTGATCACAATCAAAACTTCAATTATGGTAAAACCGGGTTGTTTATTTAACTTGTTCATAATACGTTTGCAAAATTCCATAATGGATACATGACTGCCAAAGCCAGGCCACCGACTAGTACACCGGTAATCAAAAGTAATATTGGTTCAATTAGCGTTGACAAATTATCACTCCAATTCTGAATGTCATCATCATAATATTTTGCCGAATGATGCAGCATGTCATCTAAATATCCGCTTTTTTCACCGGTGGAAACCATTTTCTGAAAAAGTGGCAGGAAAATTTCCGGATTACCTTTAAAGATATCAGAAAGTGTTACTCCGCGTCTCACGAATACTTCACCGGACCGGATCGCGTCCCGATAAACAACATTACTTGCCGCATTACTGGCCAAAATAAGACTTTGGTCAATTGAAACACCGGACTTGGTCAGCATGTGCAGAGATCTGGAAATCATGGCTAAGTTCAATTTCTTGACAACCATCCCAATCATCGGTAGACGAAGTATCATGCGGTGAATAATTTTTTTAAATTTTTCGGAATACCTGATGCTGAGCCGGAAAGCTAGTACGATTAAAGCAATTCCGATTCCAAGATACAGACCGTAATTAACCATAAAATTGCTTATGGCGATTAGAACACGGGTGAACACGGGCAACTGAGCGGACACATCGTCATAAATTGCCGCTATTCTCGGGATGACCACGACCATCATTACGGCCACAATTACAATCATTGTCACAAAAATCAGAGTCGGGTAAACCAAAGCGTTTCTGATTTTTCTGATCAGTTTATAATCGCTTTCCTGTTGATTGGTTAAAAATTCCAGCACCTCAATCAGTTTTCCTCCGTGTTCACCAATCCTAATCATTGCTATCGATACCGGCGAAAATACATTTTTATGTTTCTCTAATGCAGACGAAAGTGTTCGCCCCGAAACTACGGCCTTTTCCAAATCCGCAATGATAATCTTCATATTAGGATTTGCATTTTGCTCCCGGGATGACGCTAAAGCGTCCGGCAGATTCAGCCCCGCTTTCATCATAGTCATCAGACTGCGCATGAAAACAATCCGGTCGATTCTGGAAATATACCGGAACATACTCTGCCAGAGGGCATTTCGATTTTTAATTTTAGTCAAAGTGACCACCGAATTTCCTTCACTGGACAGCTGTTTGGCAACTTTCTTTTTTGTCCAACCCTTGGCCAATCCGCGGTGTATAGTATTTTCAACGTCAATTAATGTATATTCAAAATTGATCATGTTCGTGGTTATTTAGTTACCCTGATTACCTCTTCCAAGGTTGTTTGTTTATTAAGTACTTTAATTATTCCGTCTTCATACATTGTCCTCATATTCTTGGCTTGCGCTGATTTTTCTATTGCCGAAGTATGCGCCCGGTTGATAATTAAATCATGAATGTCTTCATCCATTTTCAATACTTCAAAGATTCCGGTTCTTCCGGAATAACCGGTATTGAGACACTCCGGACAACCTTTGCCTTTCGCAACAATTGACTGTTCTGTATTAGAATTAGAGTATTTTTGTATTGATTCATTAGAAATTGAATCGAGGGCATATTCCGTTTTACAGGAATCGCAAATATTCCGTACTAACCGCTGGCCAATAATTGCTTTCAGGGTGGATGCGATCAAATACGGCTCCACTCCCATATCCAGCAGTCTCGGAATTGCGGCGGCGGCGCTGTTAGTATGTAAAGAAGTTAAAACTAAATGACCGGTCATTGCCGCGTTAATTGCGATGGTTGCTGTTTCTTTATCCCGAATTTCTCCGATCATAATAATATCCGGATCCTGACGCAATATTGAACGTAAGCCATTGGCAAAATTTAAGTCCACATGCGGATTTACCTGTATCTGATTCGCACCGGTCAAATGGTATTCGATCGGATCTTCGATTGTGGAAATATTCACTTGTTGGTTATTAATCTCTTTCACAAGAGAATATAAAGTCGTTGTCTTACCTGAACCGGTCGGTCCGGTAATTAAAATCATTCCGTTGGAAAATCCCAGTATTTTTTTCAAATCTTCACGGTTGTTTTTTTCCAAACCCAAAGTATCCAGTGAAAGTTTTTCATTATCCGTATCCAGAAATCTTAATGAAGCTTTTTGGCCGTGCAATGTCGGAATAATAGATAAACGCACCGCAACTTTATATCCCGATTCATTAAAACTAAACCGGCCGTCCTGCGGACGCATGTGCTCGTCAATACGAATTTGAGACAGTATTTTAGTACGCGCGATTACCGGTGCCAGCAGTTCTTTCGGCAAAGTAAAAAATTCGTGAAGCATTCCGTCCATCCGAAAACGAACTGAAACTGAATCCTCACGGGGTTCAATATGCATATCGCTTGCCTCACTTTTTATGCCGAAAATTATCATTTGGTTCAGCAGTGAAATGATCGGCGCTTCCTGTCCCATTGTTTCCGGAGTGTTGTTAATCCGGCAAGCTCTGACAATCAGTTCATCAATTGCTTTTTTGCTGGATTCCGCGGAATTATTGAAAGTTTCCTCCAAATATTGTTTGATATCCCTCTGATTGGCCAGATACACCGCTACATCCTTATTCAGTGATCTTTTTACATAGGCAATCAGTTCCGTATTTTCCGGTCTGGCCATTGCCACATAAACATATGCTTCGTCTTCCTGAAAAGGCAATACTAAATGTTCAAGACAAATAGAAGACGGGAGTTTTTTGACTACATCTGAATATATTTTTACCTGGTTCAGATCAACCACCTGTAGTGAATGTGAGTCCTGCAGTAATGAAATCAGCTTGGATGATGGAACTATCCCCTGTTCAATACAAAAATCCAAAACATTGCCCATCTGGAGTTTTTCGTACTCTTTGAGCTTATTGGATGTTTCTTTGGATAAGATACCCTCTTTTCTTAGGGCATCAGTTACTTGTTTGGTTGCAATCATCTTTTTGCCAGATAGAATTTGCTAAGGTAAGCACATTTTTTTACCATCAAATGCTTTACTTTATTATTACTACTAAAACATGCCATCTTATACCGAATTCGATATTATGTCAACCCCTAAACGATGATCCTTTATTCTAAAGAAAAAATAGGCAAATATTATAATAAAAAATCCCGCAGATACCAAGGGGTATTACGGGCGGCCGGTTACGGCCAAAAGAGCTGTTTACAGGTTGACAACAAGCGTTTCCGCCTGAATGAAGTGGATCGGACCGAAGTCCCGGCGCATGCGTGCCAGCTCCTTTTCGGACCAATCCGGCTCCACCGTTTTGCCGAAACCATCCACGGTGTCAGCCAGATGTTCTTCGGTGAGTAGTTCGAATGCTTCGGGAGTAGTCTGGCACAATTTGCCGGTCACGACCACTTCGAATTCATCGCGGACGTTCTCCGCGATGACGGCATTCAGTGTCCTGAAATCGATTGCGTCTCCGGCAAAGAAGAACTTCGTCCCGTTCTGGCAGCAGATATATACGCCACCTTCCGGGACTGATGCATCCTGCCGGATTGACATGAAAACATTCCCCATGTCATCACAGCGCTCCACCCAGAGGCGGAGATTCTCAACGCGATCGATGGAGGCACCTGCCTGCTTACGCATGTACTAGTCCCTTTCAACGCTTTGGTTCACATCCATGTGGCGAACTGACGTCCACCTGCGGTAGTAATTGCCAATACTACCAGAATAAGATTTTATGTCAACCCGCGGCATTTGCTTGCAAATGCACGGGTCAACCCCTGCACCCAGTGTGGGTGCGGGGGTCAAGACAGATGGACAATACAAAAAAGACTTGCGGAATTGGTAAGTCTTTAATCAAACCTTATTAATTTTATTTTTGCTTTTGTAAGAGGAATTTAAAGGATATTTTTTTATTCACCTCCAGCGATCCGACTTCAAACAATTTAAAGGCAAAATAGAATCCGATCATCACATATAATGCCACGACTACGACTCCTGCTACTGACTCCCAGATAGTTAATGCACCGATGGAACTGCGGAAAATCAGAATCAGCGGAGCGGTAAACGGAGTAAAACTTACTATTCTGGATAATGTTCCCGAAGGTTCTGCTAACAAAAATGATGCAAAATAGACCGGAATAATTGAAAGAATAATAAAGACTGAGGAAAACTGTTGGGCATCACGGTATTTCGGCATTGCCGCGCCAACTCCCACCATGATACTGGAAAGAAACAGAAACCCGCCGATTGTATAAAATATGGATAGCAGTATTTGACCGACCGTTACATCAACGGCCGACCAGTCAATTGTGATTGGAAAAATATTGGTCGAAACTACTACAATTCCGGTCATCAGAGCTCCCAACGCGAACAGTGAAGTCAACGACACGCCAGTAAGCCCGACTAATTTCCCCCAAATCAGTTGGCGCGGTTTCACAATGGACAATATTGTTTCAATCATTCGGTTCTCCTTTTCTTCCGAGACACTGGATAACATAAATCCGGATGAAAACATAACCATCACAAAATAAACCAATATAGAAATTATCGGAATAATAAATACTTCAAAACGCTGATCTACTATTGCTCCGTTTTTATATAACGTTTTTTCTAGCTTAAGATCACTGGAAAATAAAGCTATTCTTGCCGGATCTTTGATCTCCAGCAGGATATTTTGCTTCAGCATTTCCTTTGCCACCGTATTAAACCGGTCACGCGAAATAAGGCTTGTATCAATAGCATATATATCAATTACTTTGTCATTCAGTATGTTCGCCGGATAGAAAAAAGCTGCATCCGCTTTTCCTGCTCTTACCTGCTCTTTAGCCACCTCAATATCGGTGGCAATAAAATAAGGAGGAACGATTGTATTACTATTAATTATCCCTGACTGATCAATGATTAATATATTATCAATATTTTTTACTTCTTCTGCTATCTTCTTTTCTACCTGGGTTGCTGACGTTCCTGAAACTGCGACTAAGCCCAAATAGATAATCGGAACAATTACAATCATAATCCAAAAAGACGGTTTCTGAACTATCTTCAAATATTCTTTTTTCGCTACTTTTAGGATTGTATTCATTGTTGTTTTGATACCATTACAAATATCTCTTCTAAAGAAGGCGCCGCTACTTCAAATTTTGTGATTTTCAATTCAGTATTTGCCAAATATGACAGTGTTTCCTTCGGTGTGATTCCTTCTTTTAGAATCAGGGAGGCGGAATTAGTAGTGTCGTTGTCAATTGAATACAATTGGTCATTCTTCGGCAGAACGCCCCGGAACTGTACGTGAATCCGGTCTTCACCGAATTGGGCTTTTACTTCATCCACTGCCCCGTATAAAATCCGTTTGCCGTCCTGGATCATAATCAGGCGGTTGGCGATTTTTTCCACTTCTTCCATCTGGTGGGTAATAAAAATTATCGTGCTTCCTTTCTCCTTCATTTCCAAAAGCATATCCATCAACAGAGTCCTGTTTACCGGATCAAGTCCTTTGGTCGGTTCATCCAGAATCAATAAATCCGGCTGATTGATAATCGTAATCCCCAGCTGAATTTTTTGCTGTTGGCCGGAGGATAATTTTTTTACTTTTAATCTCGCCTTGTCGTGCAGTCCGACTTTTTCCAAATATCCATAGGACCATTTTTTTGCATCGTTTGCCGACATCCCTTTCAGTTCGCCGAAATAGACCATGGTATCAATCACTCTCTCGGATGTATACAATCCCCTTTCTTCAGGCAAATAGCCGACATGAGCCGACATAGATTGGTCATATTTTTTTCCGTCGATAAGAAGCGTTCCGCTGTCCGGCTGGAGAATATTCAAAAGACAACGGATGGTTGTGGTTTTTCCCGAACCGTTGGCGCCAAGCAGAGCAAATACTTCTCCTTTTTGCACATCAAAAGAAAGGTCATTTACAACTTTATTGTCTCCGAATGATTTCGAAAAATTCTTTACACTGATTATACTTTCAGACATGAGCTATTTTTTGATTACAACAATTGTACATTTGGTCAGCAGTGCCGCTGCCGCCCCGATTGCAGCCAGAACGGGTGCAATCAACGCGCCGACTACACCGACCGTTACCGGAATTTCTATAATTGATTCGCCCTTTTCATTGTTAATTATAATCCGGCGCGCATTTCCTTCCTTTATTAACTCCTTTACCTTTTCAACGACTTTGTCGCCGGAAATTACGAATTCTTCCTTTTTTTCTTGATTTTTATCCATAGTATTACTATCAATAATTACGAATTTATTATATCACGCAAACATGAAATATACTAGTTTTGCTGGCAATTTTGTCAATTCAAAAAAATAAGGCCCGCTGCAAAAAAACAGCCGGGCCCGGGAATGAGCAATCGCGCTCCGCTTAATAGGTCGGGGGCTCCGGACGGAGAGAATGTCTGTGGGTGCGAGACCCCCTGAAGCCTCAATGAAGGCCGAAGAAGGCGTTCAGACGGCCAACAGTGAGGCACATCTAGCCGACGAAGAGCCCGTGCGGGATCTGCTCGTGACCACCATAAGTCTTGATGAACTCATCCGAGAACCGCCGGACTCTTTCGAAATCAGAGGTCGTCGCAACCGACTTCCGACCATGGTGGTCGGTTTGTGGACGGGGTGTGGGCAATATGTCGCCCTGCTCTTTAACCATCAGCAGACTCCTTCAGATTAGAGACTATTCATGCGCGAGACTACATTCTACAAAAATTAAAAAAAGTGTCAACCCCCGCACTTAGTGGTTGCGGAGGGTTAAGACTCGACACGTAAGGGCATCTCTGCTCTATTTGGTTATGTAAACTGAGTAATTGTATTTATAATTTCCCGGCTCACCTTTTGCATCTACTTCAACTATCATATCAGCCTTTCTAGCAATTGGTAATACATGCGGATAAAATTGCACTTTCTGCCGTAATAAAAAATTGTCTCTTACTTTCTCTTTGGTAGAATTTCTTTTTAATTGATCACGGCGTAATCTATTATCTAGTCGGATATTATCTGGGACATGAAAATATATGCAATAATCTGATTTGCGCAGTAAATCAAAATCTCCTTCAACAATTAAATAATCCACCTTACCTACCCTTCGCCGATAATTATCTTCTCCGGCATCTGCACCCAAGCCTGTTTGGTCGTAATAAGTTGGTACCGACATGGTTTGCCCTTTTCGTAACTGAGTTATTGCTTGCAATTTTTGTTCGAATATTTTCTGATTATATTTACTAATTGGGTTCTTGCCTTCAAGATGCTTAAAACGATATTCCCGATCCCCTATTACATAATCATCAACCGAGATATAATCTGCAGAGTCTAATGCTGTTACTAGTTTTTTTACAATTGTTGTTTTACCGCTGGCAGGTCCTCCGAAGAAGCCAATTAATTTAGTCCCACGCTTGCCAATTCCTGCCAATATTAATTTAATTTCGGTAAAGAACCCAGCTTCTGGAAGATTCTTCTTTAGAAGTTTAAAATTATTTTTCGTAATTATTCCTTTTATTTCATCTTCTGTATCCATAATTCATGTTATTGAATTGTTGAATATTATGTGCCGTGATGTTTTTCTATTTTTATTCCTGCTGTAACACTCTCTTCATTTGTTTTAGGTGATGTTCGAAATGTGGTTCTCCTCCTTCGTCAAACACCCAATCTATATGCGGTCGCTGTCTAATTTTCTCTTCGCCTATTGTTTGGATATTTTTTTCTAACTCAAACTGCCATCTTTCCAATTCAGATATAAGCGTTTCCGGAGAATAGTCTTTGAATTCCTGGTAAACCTTTTCATTGAAATCGCTATAGTTGTCTGTCTGCATAAACCATGGTTCATCTCCAATTTCAAAGACTTTTTGTAACTCTCGAGCACACTCCCTTTCCCATCCAATCAGATGAGAAAGAACGTCTTGTACCCGCCATTTCTTTGTTACATAAACACCCCAATCAGATTCTTTGAGATTCTTGAAGAAATTAATCATATCCATATTATTTACATGGCGTCATATTACCTTATACCGTTTTTTAAATATCTTTTTCATGAATTCAAACCAGATAATTATAAAAGCGCTGACACCTAACATCAGTAAGACATCATTCATATGAAGTCTGGTTAAATGGAAAAGGTCATTTAACCAGGGGTTGGAATAAATTAAAACTAAGGATGCAAGTGTCCCCAAGACAACTGCCCACATTGTTCGATTTACAGTACGGAAGATATTGATAATACTTTCGGACCACGACAGATTTACCGCGATCATTATCAAATTACCAATAACCAAACTGCTGAAGGTCAGTGTTCTTGCCTCCAACTCACCCTTACCTATTTGTAATGTCAATAAATAAATAGCAAAAGATATTGCCAAAACACTCAACCCCTGAATTAAACTGAAAAATAACGCTTGCTTATTGAATAAAGGTTCCTTTAAGTTTCTGGGTTTACGTTGCATGACGTCTTTTGCCGCCTGGTCCGCTTCAAAAACAATCGTACAGGCCGGATCGATAATTAATTCCAGAAAAGTAATATGGATCGGTAGCAGAATAACGGGCATACCGAATAATACGGGCAAGAATGCCAAACCGGCGATCGGGACATGCACAGCAAAAATATAAGAGATTGCTTTCTTAAGATTACTAAATATTATTCTACCCCGTTTTACCGCCTCAATAATTGAAGTAAAGTCATCATCAAGTAGAACCAATGACGCCGCTTCACGGGCAACGTCAGTTCCCCTTTTCCCCATGGCTATTCCGATATTTGCCGATTTCAACGCAGGAGCATCGTTTACTCCATCTCCGGTCATTGCCACAATTTCACCGTGCGCTTTAAGAGCATTGACTATCGCCAGCTTCTGCTCCGGCACAACCCGGCTGAAAACATTCACTGAATCGATTTTTAGCTTCAAGTCCTCTGCACTCATCGCTTCCAGCTGGGGACCGGTAATAAAATTATCCGGATCTTTCAATCCGATTTGTCGGGCGATAAAACTGGCTGTTCCCGGATAGTCACCGGTGATCATGATGACGCGGATACCGGCACTATATGCCTCTTTTAATGCACCGGGCACCTGCTCTCGGATCGGGTCGAGAAACCCAAGCAGTCCGACAAATTTAAATTTAAAATCATGCTGCGACTGAGGCAGATTGGTTTTTTCAAAAGTTGCCTCCGCTACTCCTAAGAGCCGCAATCCATGATTTGCCAAATAGTTAATTTTTTCTTCTAACTGTTTGAATTCCTGCTCTGTGAAATGGCATAAATCAGCAATCGCTTCCGGGGCACCTTTAGCAGCTACTGTATAATCTTTTTTTTCATTTGATTCCCAGACATGCGCTATGGAAAGTAGCTGCTTAGTAAACGGATACTCTTTGTTCAGTTTCCACGACTTATGAATATGTTCGGTGTTATCCAGAAGTTCTCCTGTTACTTTTTTTATCTCCTGCTCAATCGGATCAAACGGATCTTCCTGGCTGGCCAGCAGTGCGTATTCCATAAGTGAATGAAATTTTTCCGGTAATGATTTTTTTTCACTAATTTCAAAATATTCACCGTCAACATAAATAGTATTCAAAGACATCCTGTTTTGAGTAATCGTGCCGGTCTTATCCACGCACAAGACAGTGGCAGCTCCTAGTGTCTCTATGGCCGGCATGCGTCTGGTCAGAACATTTCTCTTTGATATCCGCCATGCTCCCAATGCTAAAAATATCAATAGAACAATAGGAAATTCTTCCGGCAGGATTCCCATCGCTAAGGTTAATCCAGAAAGTAAGCCTTGAATCCATTCACCTCTCGCCAAACCGTAAATCAGAAATATTATTAGACAAAGTAGTAATCCGATACTGCCAATATACCTGACTAACCGGCCTGTCTCTTTTTGCAGTAAAGTATCTTCCTCTTTAATCGAATCCAAGGCTTTACCGATTTTTCCCATTTCTGTTTCCGATCCGATCGCTTCAACTTTTGCGGTCGCTCTGCCCTGCACAACCAATGTACCCGAATAAACGTATGGGAGATTATCACCACCCGGCCGGCGTGGTAGCTCCTGTCCTTCATATTGTGTTTTCTTCACAGCTAGAGATTCACCGGTCAGCAAGGACTCATCAACCTGCAAATTGACGCTGGAAAGAATCAACGCATCCGCTGGTACCCGGTCTCCCTCAGCCAAAACAATAATATCTTCTTTTACGACTTCTCTTCCGGGAATCCTGATTTGTTTTCCCTCACGGATAACCAGAGCACGGGGACTGGACAAATTCTTTAAAGCATCCAGCGCTTTTTCTGTTTTTCTTTTTTGGAATAAAGTTATACCAACCACCCCGAACACTGCAAACATTAAAACAAAGGCGTCCTTTTGCTCACCTAAAAAGAGGTAAATAATACTGATGGAAATCAAAAGAGCCAGCATTGGCTCTTTAACAACCTCAAAAAATAATTTAAATATATTGTTTTTTTTCTGCGAATTCAGCTCATTATAACCGTACTTATTTTGCTTTTCCAATACGGCTCCAAACGATAATCCCGAAATCTTTTCAATTTGTTCCTGATTGATTGTAATCATATTTTTTACACAGCACGATCCTCGCAGATTTCCCTGAAATCACAAGTCGCACATTTATAAACAGTTGGTAGCGGAGTAAAATCCCCTTTTTCAATCTCTTTGATTGATTTGATAATTTTTACTTTAAGATCTTCAACATCTTTTACCGATGCCGTAAATGAGTATTTATTATTGCCGTCCAGATAATAAAAACTCAACAATGCCGGCTTCTTTTTAAAGACCTCCTGCATAGCTATATGATATATCATCAGCTGTTCATGGTCAATTTCGGTTTTGCGTGCTGGTTTTTTACCGGTCTTGTAATCAATAATTTCCACGGAATTTTTATCTAAAGGATCAACCCGATCAATAAATCCTCGGAATGAATATTCGCCGATTTTCAGATTGAAACCCTTTTCCAGAAACTCCGGTGATTTGGTAATTATATTGGTTTTGTAATATTCCTCCAGCATTTGCTTTCCCGCCTTTTTCCTTTCCTGCATGTGCTGGCGGGAATCATACCAGTCGTCAATCCAGTTTTCCTCATATAATTTCATCAGTTGCGCCTTGCTCGGTTTATGCCCCTGCTGAATCAATGTGTAATAAGCTTTCAATGTATTGTGAACCGAAGTGCCAAAACTGTAAGTATGCCTGCCAGTCAGCACGGGCACCTTCCAGATAAACATGTATTTATACTGTTTCGGACATTTTTCGTAGGCCTTGAGCTGTGAATAACTGAAAGACCTTGGTAAAGGATATTTAATTTTTTCTTTTGACTTAGCTCTTTTACGGACAATATCAAACCCCAAATTAAGCTGTTCGGATTTCTCTGATTTTTCCCCACGCACCATATCTATCTCAAATAAAAATCGGGAAGGTTTTTTGGCAGTTTTCCCGCCGACATCTTTAGCGGAACTGAAATACAGTCCTTTCCGCGCCCGTGTGCAGGCGACATAAAAGAGCCTACGCTCTTCCTGCAAATGAATATCTCCCTCCGGAATAATTTCTTTAATCAATTTTCCGGGAACTTCAATCTGCTCACGACGCTCAATGCTGGGGAAACGCTTATCAACCAGGTTGGCGATGAAAACATAAGAGAACTCCAAACCTTTCGCTCCATGCACCGTCATGATCTTTATGCTTTCCGGTCCTTCCTCCATTTGCGCGGGCGCGGGATCATTACCGACGTCAATAACTAGCTCCAGTTCCTCCATAAATTTCTTTACTGACTTATCTTCGTTATTGCGCTCAAAATCCTGAACTTTGCGGAAAAACTTACTGATGTTTTGAATCTTGATGTGATATCCCTCGACATCTTTACTGCTCATTTTATTCAAATAACCGATTGCCTTGAGAAATTCGAAACAAATTTGGCCGACGGATTTTTCTTTGGCCAAAGCCGTCTGTTTTTTTATCAAATCTAGAATGTAGTTTAAGGATTTTCTGGTATCCTGACTGATCCCGCCGACTTCCTGATGGCTTTCAATCACTTCGTAAAGCGAGATGCGCTTCCTCTTTGCCTGGTTTGCGAGATTAATTAAATCCGATGTTTTAATCTTAAATAAATCGATTGATAAAACACGGAATAGCGACGGGCTTTCGTGATAGTTATCCAGCATTTTCAACCAGGCGATAATATCCAGAATTTCGGGCTGTTGGTAAAGACCACGGGCGGCTACGTATTGGTAAGGAATTTCCTGGTTGGTAAAAACATTCACAAAAATATCCGCCTGACTGTTCGCGCGCACCAGAATTGCAAAATCATTCCAGGTCAGCTTTGGATCGCTTTTTTTAATCCGCTCAATTTCCCGCAAGATATTAAATACCTCATCTTCCTGCGTATCAGATTCAATATGTTTGATGATCCCCTCACCCCCAACTTTTGACACCAGTTTTTTACTCACTTTTTTAATTTTGGGATTTTTCTTCTGTATAGCATCCTGTTTCAACTGATATTCAAGTCGGTTGGGATTATTTTTCTGAATAAACTCATATGAGAGATCCAAAATGTTCTGCCGGGAACGGTAGTTATTAATCAATACAACTTCTTTTGATTTTGGAAAATCTTTTTTGAATTCCAATATGTTACTCATGGAAGCTCCACGGAAACGATAAATCGCCTGATCATCATCACCGACAACCGTAATATTGTTTGTAGGGTACGCCAGTAGCTTAATCAGTTCGTATTGAGCATAGTTAGTGTCCTGGAATTCATCCACCAGAATATGTTTAAACTTCTTTCTAAATTGTTCTAGTATCTTTTTTCTTTTTTGGAACAGCTCAAGTGTTTGAATAATCAGATCGCCAAAATCCAGGTAGCCGTTTTCTTGTAGGAGCATCTGATACTGCTGATAAGCCTTCGCCACCTCCAGTATTTTTTCCGCATTTTCCTTCTGATCTGGCTTCAGATTTTTTTTGTTGTTTAATTTACGGGCATAGGACAGATATTCTTTAGCTGAAACATGCTCATCTTTAATACGTGAAAAATGCTGGACTAACGCATAAATAAACCGAGTCGGGTTACCGAGCGGTTTGTAATATTTCAGTTCAAATTCATCCAGATGTTTTTTTAGCAGCATCCATTGGTCGGTATTAGAAAGTAGTTTGAATCCGGAATCAAGCCCAACTTCCAGCGCGTAATCCCGCAATACGCGTTCGCCGAAAGCATGGAACGTTGATACCCACAAATCTACATAGCCGTACGGCAGTAGCTGGTCCACGCGTTCCACCATTTCCGCCGACGCTTTATCGGTAAAAGTCAGCGCCAGTATTTCATCCGCCTGGGCTTTTTTCTGGTCTATCAACCAGGCGATCCTCTGGGTAATTACCGTGGTTTTTCCCGTTCCGGCACCGGCCACAATCAACAAAGGGCCGTTTCCATGCGTCACGGCTGTTTTTTGCTCTGCATTCAAAGATTTAAGTAATTCCATATGAATATTGTATCATAATAAAGCAACAAAGCCACAGTATTATATGACATTTCTACTCCGCTTCCCTTGACAAAAAGAGTATGCTATGCTAACCTTGACAGTTCTTTATCGCAGTAAAGCGCGGAAAGGAACAAAGAAGCTGGCACCTTTCACCCGCAACCCACCAAGGTGGTGAGAACAATGACCGACTACATGCGGCACTCGCTGGAAGCACGGGGCAATGTTCTCGTGATCAAGCTTGAAGGGAACTTCTGCAATGATGCCCCCGACTACTTCAAAGGTCTGGAGGCTTGGGAAGATCTGCTTCAGCCCGAGGCATTCCGGCAGTTCGACCGGGTCGTCTTCGACTTCTCTAAGGTCGGCGTGATGACCTCGAGCGGCATCGGCATTCTGATCGCCATCCACAGGATGGCAAGCAAGGCCAGCCACTCCGATCCCGTGGCCATCGCCTGCACCAACCAGCGCGTCAAACATGCGCTTGTGACCTGTGGGATCGCATCCATGTTCGAGTTCTTCGACACTATGGACCGAGCCCTGGGGGTTTCACAACAATGAGCGTGCACCTCTCGCCTCTGAGGAGCCATAAGGAAACCAATCACTTCCCGCGGCTCCTCGTTTTATTTTACCTGAATCAAAAAAACCCGCTCCATTTAAGAGCGGGTTCAAAGCTTGATATTCATTAATTCACCACTGTTTACTTTGCCGTCAATACATTGAACATACGGGTTTCCATATCAACCGATCCGGATAATACGTGAAGGTGAGGATACAAATCCGGCACTCTTGTTTTTATTACATTCAACGCAAATTCCTCAAGGTAGTTGGCTTTCAGTTCAGCTAATATCGGTTCCGGTCCGGTCGGTTGACGATAGACGCCGGAAGTCATCAAAAGCGCACCCTCTTCGCGGGGAACTAAACCTTTATTAATATTATCCAGAACAATCGTGGCCGCGGTTGCGATCGGAGTTGCAACATCATAAGAGAATGGTCCGATGATTAAGGCGCGGTTCAGCCAATGTAGCCAGTCAAATCCCCTACCAACGGCGATAATTTGTTCACCATGCATTGTCTGCTGATCAGGGCGCGGATTGGCACGCAAGTCGTGAATATGCCTAATATTTCCCTCAACCAGTGCAAAGAGGTCTTCGACTACCTGCTTGTCCATATCGGGATATAATTTGCGGATTTTTGTTTTAAGAATATCTGATGCGGTTTCCAACTCATCAATCAGATTTATTGAATCCCCGTCTGCTCCATGTAAGACCATTGCGTCCTCATCGGTTTCAATACCAACCATGATCGGATAAACGATCTGATGATCCTTACCAAAAGCCTTTTCAATATTGTGAACCAACCTGCTTGCATCCAATTTGGCTTTTTCTACGTCATAATTATGACCCTTGCATCCTTTATGGACATCACTTTTAGACCAGTGGTAAGTAATAAACGGCAAACAACGCCGGCCGTTTTGAACTGCATACATCACCCATTGCAGAAAAATATCAGCCAAATACCCCCAGCCTAGTTCAAAAGAACCCGCCAGGTTACGTAGTGGTTGAATAATTCCCACCGGGGTTTCAGTAATAACCGGTCCATGCAGACGACCATCCATACACTTAAACCATAATATTTCCGTCGGATGCTGGGCGCGGTAAAACTTACGCGCTAAATAGGCATCGGAACTACGAAAAATTGTACTCTGTTCAATATTACGTTCAATCACTTCCCGCACCAGGGAACTAGGATTATTATCTGTTGCTGTATTTGGATTTGTTTTCATTTTTTTTGACATGTTATGCGATATTGATTTATCCATTATTGATTTCCGGATGATGGTGGAAGGTTGCCCCTTCTCCTTCTGCGCCTAACAACTTTCAGTCTGGCAAATTCTTTTTCTATCTTGGCGGTCAAAGCGGCAAATTCCTTATCATCAGTTCTTTTTACATTAACAAGTTCCTGTGCCTGAATTTTTGCAGCCTCGGCACGAGCCTCGTCAATTTCATCCGCATGTTCTGCCGTATCAGCTAACACTATAATCTTGTTTGGCCTGACTTCAATAAAGCCTCCAGAAACCGCCAGATATGTTTCTTCGCCATTTTTCTTTATTCTTACCTCTCCCGGACTGAGCAAAGAAACCAGCGGGATATGGTTCGGTAGAATACCAATCTCCCCCTTGGGAGTAGGTAAAATAACTTCATCCACCTGCTCGGAATATACCTTGCCTTCGGGAGTGGTTATTTCAAATTGTAGTTTGTTTGCCATGATTATTATTGTTTCTTAATATCGTCAATACTGCCTTTCATATAGAACTCCTGTTCCGGTACAGTGTCAAATTCACCGTCTAAGATGGCCTTAAACCCGCGAATCGTATCTTTGAGCGTAACATACTTTCCTTCAGTTCCAGTGAATGTTTCCGCTACGAAGAAAGGTTGTGACAGATACTTCTGAACTTTTCTGGCGCGGGTAACGATAATCTTATCTTCGTCCGACAGTTCTTCCATACCAAGAATTGCGATAATGTCCTGCAAATCTTTATATCTCTGTAGAATCTTCTGTACTCCGCGAGCGACATCATAGTGCTCCTGTCCCACAATTCTCGGATCAAGGATTGTAGATGCGGAATCCAAAGGATCAACCGCCGGATAAATAGCCAGTTCGGAAAGCGCGCGGGATAATACTACAGTGGAATCCAAATGGGCAAACGTTGTGGCCGGTGCCGGATCAGTTAGATCGTCAGCTGGAACATAGACAGCTTGCATAGAAGTGATAGATCCATTCTTTGTGGAAGTAATACGTTCCTGCAATTCACCCATATCGGTAGCTAAAGTCGGCTGATAACCTACTGCTGACGGGATGCGTCCAAGCAGAGCAGATACTTCTGAACCGGCTTGTGTGAATCGGAAAATATTATCCACAAATAGCAATACATCCTGTTTTTCTTCATCACGGAAATATTCAGCCATTGCCAGTGCAGATAGCGCGACTCTGGCACGGGCCCCTGGTGGCTCATTCATCTGACCGAAAACTAATGCCGTTTTTTCCAGTACGCCAGAATCTTTCATTTCATGGTATAGATCATTCCCTTCTCTGGTACGTTCACCAACTCCGGCAAAAACAGAAAATCCACCGTGTTCCTGGGCAATGTTTCTGATTAATTCCTGAATAACCACCGTTTTACCGACTCCTGCTCCGCCGAACAGACCGACTTTTCCACCTTTTAAAATCGGGCAGATTAAATCGATAACTTTAATCCCCGTTTCCAGAATCTCATATTGTGTGGTCTGATCTTCAAACTTTGGCGCCGGTCTGTGGATCGGATATCTTTTTGCCGTCTTAACCGGTTCTTTATCATCCAGCGGTTCGCCGAGCAGACTGAACATTCTGCCGAGTGTTTCTTTACCGACTGGTACTGAAATCGGCTCGCCGGTATTGATAACTTCCATATTTCTGCTCAGACCGTCAGTGGAGTCCATGGAAACTGTCCGGACTACGTTGCCTTCCAACTGTTGCTGAACCTCCAGTACAATCTTATGCTTTTTTCCATTTTCCTCTTTATACACTTCCAGAGCGGTATAAATAAGTGGCAGGTCTTTGTCGAATTTCACATCAACAA
>JBAYGC010000007.1:0-74480 GCA_041666845.1 Patescibacteria group bacterium
CCAGGCCTCCAAAGGTTAAATGCGGGTGTAGTTCAGTTGGCTAGAACGTTTCCTTGCCAAGGAAAAGGTCGGCGGTTCGAATCCGCTCACCCGCTCCATCCTTCGCTTGCGAAGGATGCCATTTGTAGCCTTGTCGAAGAATTGGAATCAACACCTTCAAATTATTTAACAATACCAATAGACCAAAACATAAGGGCGAGTGGCGGAACTGGTATACGCGATGGACTTAAAATCCATTGGTGTTTATCCACCTTGTGGGTTCGAGTCCCACCTCGCCTACCAAAAATAAAAATGACTCCTAACATCTGGGAGGCATTTTTGTTTCTAATTTAAATAATTGCAAGATTATTTCGCCACAGAAAACTGAAACTGACCACTTGTACACGAAATATCCCCCTCATAACAAACATCATAGCTAACAGTATACAAACCACGAACTGAATTAAACCAACCTCTTCTCTCTTGTGATAATGATGAATACATTTTTAATTGATCTTCACTAAAATCACCGCCAGCACCTCCCACCATCTCACGATTATGTAAAATAACAATTTCAGACGAGCCAACTAGTGGGCGGTTTGTAATTATCATGATTTCATTTGGGATACTTTCTAATAATTGATTATGATTCGGATAAGTACCTATTACTCCTAATGGACGGCTCTCTACCTGAGAAGTTTCTGAATTTGTATAATAATAGAAAAAAATTGCAAGCAAAAAAATTGCAAGTGCTAATATTATCACCGGCCACTTATTAAATTTGCTTAAATAATCTTTCATTTTATTCATCTAAATACTTCTTCGGGCCAAAATCATCCGGCCAGTGTTGTTGATTTTTTATTTCTTCTGCACTGCTGTTCGGTGCATACTTATAACCTTCACCATACTTTAAATCTTTCATTAGTTTTGTCGGTGCATTACGAAGCACTAGCGGTACACCCAGGCTACTAGTTTCCTGTGCATCACTAGCTGCTTTTTCATAAGCAGTATAAATACTATTGGATTTTTTGGCCTGTGCCAAATAAACCACAACCTGCGCCAAAGCAAGCTTTCCTTCCGGCATGCCGATAAAATGCACCGCGTCTTTAGCAGCGTTGGCATAAACCAGTGCTTTGTTATCCGCTGAACCGATGTCCTCTGAAGCAAAGCGCACCAGTCTTCTGGCAATATACAAAGGATCCTCCCCAGCCTCCAGCATTCTGGCTAGCCAATAGAGAGCTGCGTCAGCATCTGAATCTCTCAGGCATTTGTGTAGCGCAGAAATAATGTTGTAGTGTTCTTCGCCGTTTTTATCATAATACAGAATTGTATTCTGAATCGCTTCTTTAATGTCCTTTTCATTTAATTCACAGTCCTTCTTCCCATTACTGGCAATCTCAATAGTGGTTAACAGACTGCGCGCGTCACCACCGGAAAATTTAATCAGTATGTTCTTCCCCTTACGGTTTATTTTCAACTTCTGATCACCTAGCCCGCGCGCTTTGTCTTTCAACGCCAGATCAATAATTTTTTCCAGATCTCCATCGGATAATGGTTTGAAAGTCAGTACTCTGGATCTGGATAATAGTGCTGAGTTAATCGTAAAAGACGGATTCTCGGTAGTTGCGCCGATCAATGTTAGAATTCCTTTCTCTACGTAAGGTAATAGAACATCCTGTTGAGCTTTGTTGAACCTGTGTATTTCATCCAGGAAAAGAATCGTTTTTTGCTTCAAAAATTCCGCATCTTGGCGGGCATTTTCCGCGATCTTTTTGATTTCAGCTACGCCAATCAAAACGGCACTACTGGCCACAAACCGGCATTTAAATTCATTGCTGAGTATTTTGGCTAAAGTCGTTTTGCCGATTCCTGGTGGCCCCCAGAAGATCAAAGATGTCAGTGACTGATTGGCTATCATCTGTTCCAATATCTTATCTTTAGCCAAAATGTGTTCTTGCCCGAAAAATTCCGACAATTTCTGCGGCCTTAATCTTTCCGCTAATGGATGTGATTCTTTCATAACGTATTTATTTTTTCCAAAATCTTTGGAATCTTTTTGAAATCTTTGATTAAGGTTTCGCGCAGTCCGCCGTTATACAAAGCGGCTGCCGGATGATAGAGCGGGAGGTAAGTTTGCTTTTCTCCCGTCTTTTCGTTAATCAGTCTTTTGGGCTGCCCGTGGATTTCAGATATGTATCTTCCGGGTATAAAAAATTCCATCGCATGCCGGCCAAGCGTGATAATCAGTTTCGGCTTGATAATCTTTATTTGCGCATGCAGATAAGTCCCAGAACAAGTCTGCACTTCTTCCGGCAACGGATCACGATTTTCCGGCGGTCGGCATTTTACCACATTGGTAATAAATACATCCTCACGCTTCATACCGATTGTATTCAGCATTTCCTCTAGGAACTTTCCGGCCTGACCGACAAACGGCAAACCCTGTTCATCTTCATTTTTCCCCGGACCTTCACCGACAAACATTAAATCAGCATTCGGATTGCCGGAACCGGGAACTGCGTGTGTCCTTTTTTCGAAAAGCGCACACTTCTGACAGACTTTTATTTGCTCAGCTATTTTTTCTAATTCGGTCATAAGATTGTTGTTGGTCTATTTACCGGATAAGGCCGCTACTTTCTCCACAATTTGAGCTGGGACTACTTTTGATTTTATTATATAGTCAACCGCACCCAGTTTCAATGCTTCGTCAATAATCTCCTTTTTATCTAGATTCGAAAATACAATCACCGGGATGTTTTCAGTCTTAATATTCTGTCTTAGTTCTTTAAGCACCTGCATACCGTCCTCATTAAACAGAATAATATCCAGAAGAACAACATCCGGCTTTTGCTCCTGAGCAATCTTACAGCCAGATTCCCCGTCTTTGGCAAAAATGAATTCATAATTTTCCAAGCGAAATTTTGCGCCATATAACTGGGCTTGGTCTAAGTCATCCTCAATCATCAAAACTTTATGTTTTCTGGCAGTCACTTTGATTGTTTAGATTCGGCCAAAAGATTAAATTCCACACAAAATTTAGTTCCTTTGTTTTCCACGCTTTCCATCCAAATTTTCGCCCCCGGATGTTTATCTATTATTTCTTTAACAATAAACAGACCCAGCCCGGAACCATCTGTGTAAGCACTCCTGGCATTACTTGCTCTAATAAATTTCTTGAAAACCTTATCCTGGTCCTCTATAGGAATGCCAATCCCGGTATCCTGCAGAGTCAATAATGCTCTCCGTTTTTTTCTGGTTAATGCCACCAATACCGAACCCTTATTAGTATACTTAATAGCATTATCCAACAGATTATTAATTGCTTCTTCAATGTATCTTAAACTGCCGCGCATCATCATTAATTTGTCCGGCTTGTCCCAGACAAGCTTCAGTTTTTTGTTCTTGGCATCCAAAACATGCTGAATAATTATTTCATCAACCAGTTCGGTCAAATCAAATTTGTCGCCTAGTTTCATCACCTTGTCACCAGCCGTATCCATTTCAGAAGCCATCAAAATATCATTTATGATTTCCTCCAGCTTAATACTTTTCTGATACATCCCATCAATGAATTTAGCCTTTTCTATCGGTTTCATTTTATCCAGATCACCGTCTTTCAACATGGCTAGCGTGCCCTTAATAACTGAAGTGGGCGTTCTCAGCTGATGTGAAGCAATATCCAGGAATTCAGAACGCATCTCTAAAAGCTTCATCATGCGGTCGGCCTTTTTCTGGATATCCCTTGTCTGTTCTTTAACCCTGTCTTCAAGCTTATCAGATAGTGCTTTTAGGCTTTCTTTAGTTTTTTTCTCAAAAAAATTAGACTTAATAATTTTTTCTGTACTATTATTAAAAAAATATCCATAAACAATCACTAAGGTAAAGATTATAATGATCGCTGATACCGATATGCTTCTATCAACCACATAGAAAAGGAGAAAAGAAAAACATATCAGTACCATACTGATCACTTGGTATTGCAAAAACAAACATTTATGAAACTTCAGTTCGCAATACTGGCAGCGTTTATAAGGAAGGGAATTAATATTATTTACCAGCCAACAGTTTCTGTTAAGATAACAACTCTTCCCAACCTCTTTTTCCCCAGTCTGTTTTTTTGTTTTGCTCATTAATTAGGAGCTGACTTTGTTTTTTCCAAAAATCTTTTTTAAGACTATATACATGAGCGTCGCGACACAGAACCCGACCAGACAGGCCAGAAAGATCATCAGATCAACAACTAATACATAGATCCAGGCAAAGTTGGTCAGTTCGGTGAAACGCAAAAGCAAAAATCCGACCAAAAGCAATACCCCTGTTGCCGCCGAAACAAAATTCAATTCCCCCAATTCTTTTTGTACCGGTTCTACTTTCTTTTTCAACATTCCGTGCGATATTAAAATGTGGATTTGATACGGAATATTCAATTTTAAAGAAAATGCCCCAATAATCGCCAAACAAGCCACAACTAACACCAGCCATTCATTACGAATAAAGAAGGCAAGTAAAACTAGGATCCCGTATGTTGCTCTGGAAAATTTTAAAGACTTATCATATATCGAACATTGTTGCATATTTTTTTAGTTAATGTGTAATTTATTATTTTCAATAATTTCTTTGACCCCCGTACATGCTTTTCTCACATCATTAATATTATTATAAATGTAAAAACTCAATCTACAACTGGCCGGGGGATTTAATTCGTAATAATGATGAGCCAGAGTGGCACAGTGACACCCGGCTCTGGATTCGATATCTAGTTTATTCAGTTCCTCCGCTATCTTAAATGGGCTTATGTCAGGATGATTAAACGCTACCAGGCAAGTTCTGGCCCCCGGGTCTTTCGGTCCGTAAATTTTTAATGACGGGATCTCTCCCAATATCGCCAGCGCCTCACCAATTAATGCCTTTTCGTGAGATTCAACAACTTCCATTGTTTTTTTAATATCAGTGGTATCCAATTTTTTTCCGGTCATAAAGTAAACACTCTTCCCTGGGTTCAAAGCAAAATCCATCAGCAACCGCAGAGCCTGGGCCGACAGAATTGTCCCCAAGATATTCGGAGTGCCGGCGGTGAATTTCCAGGGGAGCGCATTATATTCCACTTTTTCCGGCGCAACTTTCCCTTCGGCGATCATGTCGCCACCATAAAGAAATGGCTTCATTCTTTCCAACAGTTCCTCCCTGCCATATAAGACACCTACACTAAACGGCGCCATCATTTTGTGAAAAGACCAGGCGAGAAAATCTACTCCCGATTCCTTCACATCAATAAAGACGTTCGGGACCATCTGTGCACCGTCTATTAATAGATATGATTTTTTTTCTCCATTCGGCTGGTTATACCCGCTAGCATCTGCAATCGCCCTGATTTCTTTGACCGGATTCTTAGTACCTAAAAAATTTGATGCTCCAGCGCAACAAATTAATTTGGTTTTTTCGTCCACGATTGATTTCAAATGCTCAAGATCCAGCTGCCCGGTTTCTTTATCAAACTTTGCGATTCGACATTCAACATTTACCCCAAACTTTGGCAATACTACCTTGGTCAGCCCATACCACGGGACATAATTTGAATTATGCTCCATAAATGTTGTAACCACATTATCACCGTCATTAAATTCAGTCAGCAGAGAATACATGACCGAGTTGATCGCTTCCGTTGTATTTCTGTACAAGATTATATTTCTTCTTGATGGAGCGCCAATGAACTGCGCGATGGTATCATAAGAAGATTCAAACATTTCAGTGGTCTCTATTGAAGATTGCGACTGCCCACGGTGGACATTGTCATATTTTACGATAAGCTTCTTCAACAGATCTAACAATTGAACGGGGGCTTGTGTGCTTGCTGCATTATTAGAAAGTATTCTTCCATATTTGATTGCCGGAAAAAATTTTCTTATTTTGCCTGTATTAAACATAAAATTATTATATTTTAATATAATTGATCCCGCAAAATATATTAAATAACACTGTTATTATAGCCACTTGGCTCGTTATAAGCAATATTTTAGCCAAAATCATAAACAAGCTGCTCTGGGCACACGATATTGTTATCATACCATTTGCCAACAATTATGCAGATTAGTGTACAGTAAAATGAATCACCACATTAATCAGTATTTACTCACTATTTTCAGCAGATTACTGTGTACCCTTCCATTTGAAGCCAGCATATCTATTGATTTTAGACTCCACTCATTGCCCTTAAAATCCGTTACTTTCCCACCGGCTTCTCTGACCAATAATACCCCCGCTCCCACATCCCAAGAGTGCGCACCGGGAATGACGATTGTTTCCGTCCGTCCGTCTGCGACAAACCCCAGTTCAATGGAAGCGGCCCCCAGTTGTCGGATATCCCGGCCATCATGTTTCAATCTGCCATAAATTGCGATTGCTCTTTTTCTGTCTTCTGCTCTGTGCCCATGACAATAAGTCAGCATCGATTTCCCTACTGAACTCAAAGATGATACATGCAATTTCTTACCATTCAAATACGCGCCCCTACCTTTTTCCGCAACATATAATTCTTTCATATACGGCGCATGAACAACCCCCAACACCACCTCATCATTTTTAAATAGGGCGATTGAAACAGCATATAACGGATTACCCATTGAATAGTTGGTCGTGCCATCCAAAGGATCAATTACCCAAAGATATTCAGACTTTCTTTTCTTGCCGCCACCTTCTTCGCTCAATATACTATGGTCCGGAAAATTTTGCCTGATATGATTTAAAATAATTTTTTCAGCTCGATAATCTTCCGATGTTACTATCTCATGTTTATCCTTAAAATGGACATCTTTTGATTTGATGTTATGGAATCTTTTTAATAGTGATACCCCCGCTTCTCTAGCGGCTCTGATTGCTACCTGCTTCATATAATTGTTTCAAGTACTATTTAAAAATAAATGCCTGTCTAGTCACCAATTATCTCCTCGACAAATTGAATCTGATCTTCAATTGGTTGACCCATCTGAAGATAGTGATAATCCAGTCCGATACCATCAAGCGCAGTTTCGTGAACTTCCGGAAAATTGCGTTCAAATTTCTTCAACAAAGCTTCCTTGTCAATTACTCTTTCCCTCTTTTCTTCCCTGGCCAGACACTCTTCCTTTGATAATAGGCAGAGAAAAATATTCAAATTCGCGCTGTCTGTAATCATCTTTAGCTGCTCGGTATTGAAATCATGATGATTCGTCCCCAGCTCAAGAATTATATTACCCTCACGGTTTTTCAGATCTTGATACATATCCGTATATGCAGTAATTGTATATTTCTCGCTGATTAATGTTCCGTCAGGACGTTTATATTTTTTAATATACTCATAAACATCATGTAGCCTATAATCAGGATGTTTGGCTATAAAAGCCGTGGCAAATGTCGTTTTACCCGCCCCCGGATAACCAATTAATACGATTATATTGTTCATATTTTAATCTTCATTAAATCTTCTCCAAGTATTAATTTGCCTTTATAGAATTTTTTGACATCTTTCTTATTGTTTCGCTTATCAGCAGCGGGGTAGAAATGTGTTAATACTAGTTTTTTCACCATCGCCTCTTGTGCAACCATTCCAGCCTGCCCTGGAGTGGGATGCACTTCCTGAGCACCATATCTTTTTGATAATCCTACGGAATGCAATAACACATCTGCTTTAGAAGCTAGCTCAACGGATTTTTTACAGTATTTTGAATCCGAGGTGAAAACAAATGTTTTTCCTTTTTCAGATATCCTATACCCAATTATTTCCCCTATGTGCTTTAAAGAATTTGATTTAACCCTAGTACCAAATAAATTAAACTCTCTTTTATTAATAGTTTTTACTTCCATTGGTATATTTATATTCCACTGAGCAACGATTTTCTTTACACCACTTGGTCCATAGATTTTGATCTTTTTAACTTTCTTTTTTGGATATTCTCCAAATTCAGGATAAGCTATTTGATGTTTTAGCTCA
This sequence comes from Patescibacteria group bacterium, assembly GCA_041666845.1. GTDB lineage: Bacteria > Patescibacteriota > Patescibacteriia > UM-FILTER-42-10 > UM-FILTER-42-10 > JAHJEX01. The sequence continues at coordinate 7,946 of JBAYGC010000007.1, forward strand.
TTTAGGATAACCGGCAGATCTAGATAATGATCTTTATGAAAATGAGTATACAAGATTGCATCAATATCCAATATATGTTTCCCCGCTCTCAATAATTGTCGAGCGCAACCTGCTCCAGTGTCAATGAGGATATTCTTGCCAGAAACTTCTAAAAGGTAAGCGGGGGCACTTCTTTTGATAGATACTCGATTTGTACCAGATCCTAATATCGTGAGTTTCATAATGTTGAGTAAAATCTTATTATTATATGGACAATTCTTATTTTAACACATTTTCAATAAAAAATTAAAAACGCTTGACAAATATACGGCGGTATTATATCTTTACTTAATTAAAGTGCTTTATTACGATAAAGTACCAATCGATCTTTAACAAGTAAATCATGCGGAATATCCCTCTCCCCAGAAATGCAAACGACTGTTGCGCAATTCGCGACTTCCAACCCGAGACAGGGAGGTGCTATCATGGCGATTGACCCGACCAGCATTATCACAGCTCTCAACAACCTGAGCGGAGTCACCAACATTTCGGAAAACGGCAGTTTGACCGTCCGGATCCCCGACGACAGTGGAAACACGGTGCACGTTGCCGTGGACCGCTTTACCGGCATTTGCACCTCGGCTGGGCAGGTAGTTGGAACATTTTCCACTAGCGACATCAGCTGGGCGCTCCCCAGTTCAATCTTCCCCCACAGCCAGAAACAGTGAGCTGTTCCCCACCAACGCTCTCCTCATCTGAAGTGACGACAATGTAGCGCCTTTACGAGGGCGCGCAACAAAGGAGGGTGAACCATGGACAGGCAGTTCGTTATCACCGAGATCTGCAAACACATTCGGTCCCATCGGGACCGGAGGCTCGGTGCGTGCATCGACATCATTATCCCCTGGGGTAACAGTTGCCAGCTTTCCGTCCGCGTCGAGCGGGTGACCGGCAAGTGCATCAATTTGCACACCGATATGGAGATGCTGACCATTGACCCCCAGATCCTCGACGCGGCGTTTGCCGGGAAAGCGGTGGCTGAGCAGACCGACGGACCACAATCCATGGGAGCTTACGCATGATTTGCAGATCGTTCGCCCTCACCGGGCGAAACACAAAAAGGCGACCAACACCTTAAGATTGCAACATCTTCAGCGGTCGCCTCGTTTTTTATCCCTTAGAATTTCACCAATGGTGTATAGTGAGCCGGTAATAATTACTGCTCCGTCTTTCCCAGCCAATTTCTTCGCCTTAACAATGCCACCATCTAATGAAGTCGTAATTATCCCTCTTGGATAATATTTTTTTAATTTTGATGCATGATAAAAATCCTTAAGATCATCAATTTTCGTTACATCGGGGAAAACTATTTTTTGAGAAAAAGCGGAAAGCGTGCGCAGTATTTCCGGCACTTGTTTTTTGGTATTTTTAATGCTGACGACAAAAACTGTATTGCCTGATTTTATTTTTACATCCCTTAATGCTTTTATGAGTGCTCTGATGCTGAATAAATTATGCGCACCGTCTAGAATAACTAGCGGATTTCTGTACCAGATCTGGAATCTTGCTTCGTGTGCGGTGTTTGCAGATGCTTTAACAATTGCCTTTGACGGTATTTCAAACCCTTGGTCGCGCAATTGCAGAGCCGTCGCTAATGCGCAGGCAAAGTTTTCCGCCTGATGTCTGCCAATCAGGGAGAGTCTCAGATTACGATATGTTTCACCCTGATAGTTGAGATCAATATAGGTTCCGGTCAAATCGACTTTATTGACTGAATATTTCAGGTCTTGATTAATATTGACTAATGAGGCTTTTTTAGCTTTCACTCTTTTTTTTACCACCTTCAATGCATTGCCTTTCACTGCTGTCACAACCTGGTCATTTGCTTGAATAATTCCGGCTTTTTCACCTGCTATTTTAGTAATCGTATTGCCGAGCGATTTAGTATGATCAAAACTGATATTGGTAATGATTTTATTTTTCAAATTTACCGCAGTTGTGGCATCCAACCTCCCGCCCATACCAACCTCGATAACGACTACATCCGTTTTTTCTTCAGCAAAATACTGCACCGCAAGCGCAGTTGTAAATTCAAAAAAAGTAACATGGTCTCCACGTTTGCCGATTTCTTTCAATATTGGAATCATTCTATCACCAATTTTTTTTACTCTTTGCAGTGAAATCGGCCTACCGTCGATCAAAATCCTTTCACTGGGCGATACTAAATACGGAGAATAGAATGATCCCGTTTTATAACCGGCTTCTCTCAGGATTCTTTCTAGGAATGCCACCGTGGAACCTTTCCCCTTAGTACCGGCCACCTGCACGCCGACCAGTTTTTTTTCCGGACTACCCATTTTCTTGAGTAGTGCTTTCACCCGGTGTAGTTGCAAAAAATCCCTACTGACAAAACGCGGGTCGTAAGGTTTCAGATATTCTTGGTACTGATTGAATATTTCTTTTGCGCGCACTACTTTTTTCTCAATTTCTTTAATAATTTAATATCACTCCCCCTATCTTCTGCTGGGGTCTCTAGAATAAAGTCCACATTTTTTAATTTCGGGTGATTAATTAAAACTGCAAATCCTTTTTCACCGATTTCTCCTTTTCCAATATGTTCGTGCCGATCAACTTTGGCGTTTAATTCTACTTTAGAATCATTAGCATGAATTAATTGCAACAAATCAAGTCCGATAGCCTGATCAAATTTCTTGAGTGTTTCATCAACATCTTTTTTTGTCCGCAAATCATAACCAGAAGCAAAAGCATGAGCCGTATCAAAACAGACGGCTACTTTTTTGTGATCCACTTTTTTTATTATTTCACCGATCTCTTCAAAACTGTCACCAATAATATTGCCCGATCCCGCAGCAATCTCCAGTAGGAAAGTTGCGTCACCTTTGTAGCCAATCAGCAATTGTTTGATTCCATCAATAACCATCCGCAGTGCTTTGGCACGAGTAAAATCCTTGGAAGACCCCAAGTGAGTCATTACCGCCGCCACTCCTAATTGGGAGGCGCGATCCAGTTCTTCCCGGATAATACTGATCGAACCGTTCCGCACCCGGTCCTGTTTTGAAGCAAGATTAATATAGTAAGGGGTATGGATATATGCATTGCCCAATCCGCTATCTTTGATATTCTGCTGAAATTTTTTTACAATCTCATCATTAATTTCCGGCGCTTTACCACCACGCGGTGAACGTGAAAACATTTGAAAACATTCACACCCTTCTGCTTTAGCATTCAGCGGTGCGTTTTCCAGACCTCCGGCTATTGATACGTGAGCTCCAATATTCATAGTGTAATTATAACAGATGCTGATAAAATTGACATCGAATTATTTCATTGTTATTATGTCGGTTCTGGTTAGTGTAATCATCCCCTAACCAAGTCCGCTCATTTTAATGGTGGAAGGAGCCAGTCGTGGCCAACGATAGAGAGAAACGACACGCCTTTGAATTCCTTGTACACTGCCTCATCGGGGACGTTGCGCATGCCAAGGTGTTGCATGCACTAATTGACGCCGGGTCAGTCTCTTATGAAGAGCTGGGGATTACCCCGGATGACATGGCAGTATTCCAGGCCCTATCCTGTATTGCAGACCCCAAGGAGCGTGCCCTATCGGCACTCCGCGGTTGTCGTGAAGGCAAGGTCCTCGCCAACTTCGGCGTGATTCAGTATCTATTCCGTTCCCGCCAAGTCCAACTGGCCGACCTGCAAGAGGGCGACAACGGCATCCTCAAAGTCGGCTCCGATCTGAGTCATTTTCACAAAGCACACACAGCACACCTCACCAGAATTCTTCCCCAGGAAGACCCTGCGCAAGACTAGTTTCTTGCGTTTTTTTTATTCTTTATGATTTCAACCAATATTTTGACATATTTGTTTCATCATGATATGTTTTGCCAACCGCTGTTCGCTGGGGAACGGGGTAACTAACATCTGTAGGAGACACTCTTGTTCTCGAAGCGCAGAATCAGAAAGTTTGTACGGCGGATTATCGCCTCAGCAGTTGGAGTAGGCATCGGGCTGATTCCGGCATGGTTTCTGCTCTATGACCTGCATACTGCCAAGAGTGGTGTGCTCTACTTCGCTCGCTGGTTGTGGCTCATTCTCACTGTACAGTTCTTTCTACTCATTCTAGTTTTCGCCTGGGTCTGGGCGGTCTGGACCAACCGGATCTATGACCTCTAACGCAAGTTGAACACTTGCGTCTTTTTATTAAACTAAACAAAAACCACCCTATTAACTGCAGTAAGGGTGGTTTCTAAATTACTCTTGAGTTGCCATTTTATAAAGCATATCAATCACCTTTTGATTGACCATCACATTTTTGACAAAGCTGTGATAATCGGGAGAGTCCAGCTGTTTTAACATTTCATCATTACCCTGTTGTTCATACATCTTTTTGCTTTTGTCTATTTCTGTATGAATCTCCGCTTCTGTCGCTTCAATCTTATCCAGTTCAGCAACCTTGCGGATCAGTAATGCTGTCCTCACCCGCTTCTCCGCCCGCGGTTCAAACGACGTTCTTAATTCTGCTTCAGTTTTTTTGATACTCTGGAGATAGTCTTCGTATTTCAAACCTTGATTCTCAAAATCATGTCGAAGTTCATGAATCATTTTGTCTATTTCGGACGCGACCAGATCTTCCGGAAACTCACCGAATTTACTCTTATCTGCGATTGATTCCAGCATTTCCAGTTCTACCCGCTGGCGTTCTTTATTTTCCAATTCCTGAAGCAAGTTTTTACTGATCTGATCCTCCAAATCTTTGATCGATTTGAACGGGCCGAATGATTTGGCAAACTCATCATTAGCTTCCGGTTTTTCAATCTTAAAAACGCCGTTCACCTTAATCCGGAACTCGGCCGGTTTGCCCGCCAGGTTTTTCTGGAAATATTCCTTCGGAAACTTCAGCTCAAATTCTTTGGTTTCTCCTTTTTTCATCCCAATCAGATTATCCTCAAAACCGGGAATGAAGTTTCCTTCACCAATAATAATCGGCTGGTTTTTACCCTGCCCGCCTTCAATTGGAACTTTGTTTTGAAACACCTCAATATCCACTTCCGCTTTATCACCCTTCTGTACTTCACGATCAACAAGCGCTTCTTTACTGCGCATTTTTCTCAAATCATCGACTGCTTTTGTCAGCTCTTTCGGGTCCACTGTCACTTTTTTCTTTTTTACTTTTACTGATTTGTAGTCTCCGATCTCTACAGTCGGCAGCAGTGACACAGTAGCTTTATAAATAAAAGGGTTCCCCAAAGCCTGCTTGATTATATCAATCTTGGGCGTTGATATGATAATTATTTTTTCCTGTTCGATAGCCTCGCCGATACTCATCTGGATCGCCAGATCACAGGCCTCGGCCATAATCTGTTCCGCACCGACTTTTTTTATCACTACATCGTCCGGCACCTTGCCCGGTCGGAATCCGTCAATTCGAATCCCGGCACCGACTTTTTTAGTTGCCGTTTGGTAATATTTCTCTAATTCTTCTGCCGGAAGCTCAATTGTCAGCTCTAATTGGCCCTTTGGCAGCTGGTTCTTGGTTACTTGCATAAAAAAAATCCTTTATTCTTTAAGGAAGTTAAGTAAGGGCATTATAGCGGATTAGCGTTTTTTTGCAAGCATACATGACCTGGGGTGGGGACTAATCAGTCCCCACCCCGCGCATCAATTAATTCTAGTTTTTCGGCCGATTATCAACCATTCTCTTTTCTTTGAGCTCAGTCTCCATCCCCAACTGATCCAGTAAAGACTTAAGGTCTCTTTTCTCAGTCAGAACCTGAATAAACATGTCGCTGTGTATCTTTTTCTTTATTTCCTCTGATAATGCTTCATACGAAACCCCTTCTTTAGGACAAAGATAAACAACAATCTCGTCAATTTCATATGGATCGTTATTTTTCTTCCGGATTTCCACTTGCCATTCTTCAATCTCTTTCACACCAGATAATAGAGGATAAAAATTATTCAGATTAACGAGTTCCCCCTTCACCTTAGTAAGATGAAATTCTTTTACATCTGAAGAACGCTGGATATCCATTTTAATTCTTGGGACGGTCTTACCGCAAAAGGCACATTGTCCGTATTCAATACCCTGGACCATATCACCGGTTTTATAACGAAGTACCAGTGAGCCTCTCCAATCCAAGGCGGTATAAACCAATTCGCCGGGCTGACCTTCTTCAACCCGCTTGCCTTCTTTATCAACCACTTCAAAAAATTCCAGATCCGGATAGGTATGATAACCGGAATCTTCTGCACATTGGATCCAGGCAGTTTTACCTTCAGTTAAAGCATAAGTTGCAAAGATCTGTACGTCTTTCGCTCCTACTTGTGTTAACAACTCTTTGACTTTAACGCGGAGTCCGGGACTAACACGCTCTCCTCCGAAAATAATATATTTTAAGTTAGAGAAATCTCTTTTTTGCTTAACCGCTTCACGAAGTAGGTGATAACTGTATCCCGGAATAAATGCCACTAAGCCAGCCTTCATATTTTGAATCGCATCCATTATTTTCTGCGTCCCCATCACTTTACCACCGCCGGTGGCCAGTGATGTCATCCCGATCGTGGTAAAACCATAATAAGCCAACCAAAAAGCCAGATGCGGTGAATATGGGAAAGCGTTGATAGCCACATTATCCGGACTGACATTAATCACGTCAATCAGGCGGTTAGCTGATTCCTTCAAATAGCTTATATCCCTTTCCGAATAACCAAAAGGCGTCGGTAGCGCCGTGCGACCGGTTGTAAAATGCAAATGAATCGGCTTATACTCTCTAGCTAATTCTCTTTTAACGTCTTTACCAGTAATTTTACCCCATACTATTTTCAGCAATGTTCCTTTGGACGCATACTTTTTTATCATATGCTCATCCGGTTGCAACATAAACTGCTTTGGTCTACCCCTATCATCCGCAGTTGGCGCTAAATCTTCCTTAGATGTGAAGGGCAATTTCTGCAAATCATCTGTTGTCTGTATATCATCAAAACTTAAATTATTCTTTTTCAATAATTCCCGATAATACGGATGATACGGTATCTGGTACTTTATTAGCGCACGAAGCTTTTTATTTTGGATCTTTTTTTGCTCCTCTCGTGAACTATGGGCAAGTTTTTTCCAGTTTTCGTACATATTATATTATAGAATGGTTAAATATTCTTAAGCTATTTTTTGCTCTGCTCTATTTCTTTCTCCCTATCACGCAATAACCGCTTGGCTAATGTTAACCCTGCTGTTGTACAAAAATATTTTTCACTATCAACCGCAAGGTTCTTGAGATATAAATCTGGTTCCACATTTTTTCTGATTGTATCCTGCCAAAAATTTTCGTGTGTAAAAGACCAAAGTCTGTCTAAATCTGCAACTAATTTGCCGTTTTCAGATAGTTTTTCCATAGTATCATGATATAACACGGAATCCAAAATCTCCTGTTTTTCCATTACATTTAATGGCGGATCAAATCTATAATTATCCAGAATCCGCCTAGAAACTTTTACCCCTTCAATAACATGACGCTCCTTAGGTCCTAGCGAAGCACTACTAAGCTCCAGTCCTTTATAATCAGATAAACTGCCTATTATGTCTTTTTCGGTCAAACTTGCCCAGCCGATATCATGTAGAATAAGACCCAAAGCAACTACTCTTCTATTTATCTTACCATTATATAAAGCAATAAGCATGTCCAGATAAGACAAAGAGATGGCCGTGTGTACATCTGTTGTTCTGACATGCAGATGCGGTAAAGCCTGGAGAAAAAAATCTTTGAATTCTTCCTGGACGTAATCTAAATAGCTATCTCTCCACGGGATATAGACTAGAGTATTACTCGTTGAATTTTCAGAAGTAACTAACTCTATGTCTTTAGGAATTAATTTATTTTTAAATTTCTTGAACTTCATTTTTATCGCTCCACCGGCTTGCCGGTCAGATAAGAAATTTTTCCTAGAACCTGCTCGGTAATTCCGTGTAGTATTTCTTTTCCCAACTCCTGATTATAATATGAGTCAAAGGTTACAGGCTTACCAAAATTTATTTTGACTTCATGTTTCCTGCAAAAAATTAACGGTAATAATTTTACTTCCTTATCATTCGGGCCAATATAGCCAACGGGAATGACCGGGCATTTTGCCCATAATGCTAAACGGGCCACCCCCGTTCTCCCCCGGCCGATCGTATTATCATAGTGTCTGTGTCCTTCTGGGAATATCCCGACTACTCCGCCCTGTTTCAGATGATCAGACGCTATTTCCAAACAGCGTCCCGGGTTTTCCTTCTCAACATAAATCATACCGAACCACCGCTCACCGACAAATTTGCCAAAGAATTTCTTCAATTCAATTTTACTAATAAACCTTATCTTCAATTTGCTCCGGCGCGCGACGACTGACGCCAACAATGGCGGATCCATAAAACTCACGTGATTGGAAGCTATAATATAAGGGCCATTCTTCGGCAGATTCTCAATTCCGTTAATCTCTTTTATCCTAAGCATAATAATCGGCGACAAAATCATCCTTAAAAAATGAAAAATTAAAGTTTCTTTTTTTCTTCTTACCATCTTTCTTTATTTACTTTTAAATAGTAACCGATATTCCGTACTAAAATATGTAAAACAAAGGTGAACACAACTAACACTAATGAACGTATCCAACCGACCGGCCAAATAATTGATATTAAAGCAATCGCTCCAATCGCGGCGTCAATTTGATCCCAAGGCATGAATTTTTTACCCGGTTCAATCCCTACCCTTCGCTTGATAAAACTTTTTACCATATCTCCAAGTAAGGCACCAAATCCGATCAAAAATCCTACCAGCCATACTGAATATTGGTCATAAGGAAACATGCTGATCTTTTCGAATATTTCAAACTGCATTAACCATCTTTGGATCGCGACAACTATAATACTTGCCACTACCCCACTAATCAAACCTCGCCAAGTCTTATGATCGCCAAGCAGATTCTTGCCGTCAAACCATTTCAAATTAAAATCAACCGGACGAGCCAGCCACAGCCAGTGTTTTTTCATTAAAACCGGCATCATATTAGCAAAAATGCCGGGTAGCATAAAATATAAATAAGTTAAGAGGATCATCAATTATCGCTTTACTTATGATAGATCAAGGTTATTTTACCATTTTATAAACCTTTTTAAAAGTATCTTGACGCTTCATAGATAATGCTTTAGTATGGGAAATACATTAACAATTTGTTCAAGTTATCAAGAGTGATTCAGATCCCGCCAATGCGGGAATATGCAGGACCGGCCTGCTAAAAACTGGATCCAGCAACCCTCTCCAAGGAGGAATGGGTGCTAACTCCGGCCCTATGCGGGGAAGATGATAGAAGTAAGATGCTTTCCTTAGGGAAAGTTTTTGTTTTGACTGCACCACTCCAACCGGGAGGGACCTCGTGGCTAACCCAACCAGTAATCAGGTCTTCCACGTCCTGTGCCGTCGAGCCGGGAAGATCGGCTACTATTCCCACGGTCATCCGCTGTGCAACCTGATTCTGGGACGTGAAGTATTCCTCTGCGAACGCCATTACACCCCCAGCGGTTGGATCACGCGAATAGTCTGCGTTCCGCCGGAGGACATCCTCAACTACGTCGGTGAAGAAGACGCTCGAGTGATCCGATCGAAATTCCCAACCTTCTCTGATCAGTTCACCATCAACGGTGACAACTACCCACAGCCGGAAGGGTTCGGTCCTCCTGTGAGGATCGAGCTGGAGCTGGAGCCTGCACCGCGGGCAAAGTAAGGAGCAGGTCATGTCGCTGCGCGATGGACTCACACTTGCTGAGGCGACTGTTCGCCAACAGCACCTGGATCAGGCACATCAAACAACTTCCCTTGCCGAAGACGAGCGCATCGTCCGGAGAGCAATTGCCCAGTACGAAGCAGGCGACGACACTCCGGTAGCCCGGGTAATCTCCAAATGGATCGCCAGCCGCACGGCGCAATCGTTCTAATCGTACATTCACCCAATTCGAAAGGACCATGGTTCCCCACGGTCCTTTTTTTATTTTTACAACCTATTCTAGATAAGCAGGCCAACAATCAGTAATGCAACCACATTAATTACTTTAATCATCGGGTTGATCGCCGGACCGGCAGTATCTTTATACGGATCACCGACTGTGTCGCCAGTTACCGCCGCCTGATGAGCCGGGGAATTTTTCCCGCCATAATGCCCGTCTTCAATATATTTCTTGGCATTGTCCCAGGCCGCTCCACCCGCTGTCATTGAAAGTGCCACAAAGACACCGGTGATGATCGAACCGATCAACATTCCGCCTAGTGCATCGATCCCCAATAAAAATCCAACGGCAATTGGTGCAACAACCGGGATTGCTGCTGGAAAGATCATTTCTTTCAATGCCGCTTTAGTAACAATATCAACTGCTTTACCGTATTCCGGTTTGGCAGTACCTTCCATAATTCCTTTTATTTCACGAAACTGTCTGCGCACTTCTTCAACGACACTGGTTGCCGCACGACCAACTGAGCGCATCGCAACTGAACCGAATAAATATGGCAGAGAACCGCCGATGAATAAGCCGATCAGAACATTATGGTTGCTCAAAGCAAACTGAGCATCAATTCCTTTATCCATAATTTCCTGCACGTATGATGCAAACAATACCATCGCGGCCAGACCAGCTGAGGCGATTGCATATCCTTTGGTTACTGCTTTGGTTGTATTACCAACAGAATCCAGTGGATCAGTAACAGCTCTTACCGATTCCGGCATGTCGGACATTTCAGCAATCCCGCCCGCGTTATCAGTAATCGGACCGAAAGAATCGATTGCGACAATAATTCCCGTTAGAGAAAGCATGGCCATAGTTGCAATGGAAATCCCGTATAAACCAAGATCATAATCTCCCAGCAACATATAGCTGGCCAGTATTCCACCGACAATCACCAGCACCGGTAGGAAGGTAGATTCCATGCTCACTGATATTCCTGTAATAATATTTGTCCCATGCCCGCCCTCTGATGATTTGGCAATACTTTGGACCGGACGATGTTCTTTCGATGTATAGTATTCTGTAATTACCACAATCAATCCGGTAATCACCAAACCAATTAGACTGGCGTAGAATATACTCATAGCATAAGGTTTGTCACCGAACGCATTATCAGTTGCAAAGTAGAAAAGGACAGCCGCGACCAGACCGCTGACAATTATTCCCTTGTACAAAGCACCCATGATGTTCGGTTTGTTGTTATTTAACCGGACAAAGAAACTGCCGATAACCGAAGCAATAATCGCCAGCCCACCTAAAATCAAAGGAAATTCAACCGCTGTCTGTTGTAATACATTGTCGCTCTTGAATATTAGTGAACCCAGTAACATTGCGGCAATCGTTGAAACCGCATATGTCTCAAACAAGTCCGCTGCCATGCCGGCACAGTCACCGACGTTGTCACCGACATTGTCCGCAATCACAGCTGGGTTACGTGGATCATCCTCCGGGATACCTGCTTCAACTTTTCCAACCAAGTCCGCTCCAACGTCCGCGCCCTTGGTGAAAATACCACCACCCAGGCGGGCAAACACTGAGATCAGCGATCCTCCCAAGCCCAATCCAACTAGCGCTTTAAGATCTGAAGTAATAAAATAAAAACCGGCGACAGATAATAAACCGAGACCAACCACCATGAATCCGGTTACTGCACCACCCTGGAAAGCAATATCAAAAGCTTTTTTAATTCCAGATCTAGCCGCTTCTGCTGTTCGTACATTAGTGCGTACTGAAACATTCATACCAATATATCCGGCAAGTGCTGAACTGATTGCACCAATCAGAAATCCGAAAGCGGTCAGTTTGCCAAGCGCGAACCAAAGGATTACGAAAAGAATCACAGCAACAATTGCTACTGTCTTGTATTCCCGCTTAATGAAAGCGGCGGAACCCTCGCGGATAGCCCGGGCGATATCTTTTTGTTTACCTTCACCCTCTGGTTTTTTCATTATCGAAATAATAAGGAAAATACCATAAGCAAGCGCGATCAGCGCTGCTACGATAGACCAATGCACAAGTCTCATTGCTTCACTCCTTGTTAATCTTCGGTCCGCAAATTAGCGGCATCGAAATAGTTAATAATTATTTATCTTTTTTATCCTCTTTTTTTGCTGATGCCTTTTTCTTGGTTGTCTTTTTCCCCGGCTTATCTTCCGTTTCTTTTACTTCTTCTTTAACCTCAACTTCAGATGTTTCTGACTTTTCTTCCTTAATCTCATTCTTGGCTTTATTTTTTTCCTCTACTGTCTCGCCTTCTTTAATAATATCAATTTTTAATCCGGTCAATTTTGCTGAGAGGCGGACATTTTGACCGCTCTTACCAATGGCCAAAGATAGCTGGTCTTCTTTTACTTCAGCAATCGCTCTGCCTTCTTTTTCATCCAGTTTAACGCTGATAACTTTCGCCGGGGAAAGAGAGTTGATGATAAATTTAATCGGATCTTCGTCATATTCAATAATATCAATTTTTTCTCCGCCCAGTTCTGCAATAATTGTCTGCACGCGGGTTCCACGCTGGCCGACACACGAACCAACCGGATCAATGTTTGATTCTTTTGAAATGACAGCGATTTTTGTCCGGGAACCGGCTTCGCGAGCGACTGCTTTTATATCGATCGAGCCATTGGCAATTTCCGGTACTTCCATCGTAAATAGTTTCTTGACCATTTCCGGGTGGGAACGCGACACAACAATCTCCGGACCCTTGGTTGTCTTTTTGACTGAAACAATATATACCTTGATTCTTTGACCGGAATTGTAATGTTCCTGGTCAATTTGTTCTTGGGGTGGCATCACAGCCGTGGTCTGCCCGATATCGACTAAAACAACTCTGCCTTCGACTCTCTGAATGGTCGCATTGATAATTTCGCCTTCCCGATTTTTATAATCATTATAGACAACATCCCGTTCCGCTTCGCGTAGTTTTTGAATGATTACCTGTTTAGCGGTTTGTGCCGCCATTCTGCCGTAAGCTTCTGAAGGAAATTTTTCAGTTCTAATCTCATCACCGATTGAGACATCCTTTTTCAATTCCCTTGCTGCCGAAATCATAATGTCAGTTTTAGGATTGAAAAGTTCTACTCTTTCCTCATCAGTCAGTTCTCTGTTTTCTTCTTTAGCTTTCTCGCGCTTTTCCTTTTCTTCCTCCTTTGCTTTTTCTATTTCTTCTTCCGTCATATCCTCTACAACTGTTTTCACGTCAAAGACGCGTGACCCTGCCGTCTCGAGATTGAATTCAACCTTAATATTTTCATCCTTTTCGCCGAAATCTTTCCGGTAAGCCACAGCTAATGCAGCTTCAATTGTTTCGATAACCGAACTCTCCGAAATATTTTTCTCGTCGCAAATTTGTTTTATCGCTTTTTGAATTTCTGATGACATATCTTTTATTGTTAAACATAAATAAAACTAGTCTTCATAACGAACACTAGTCAAGACAAGTATAGCAAAGAGATAAAATAATGCAAGTTATATAAAAAAAGCTATCTTGTGAGAGATAGCTAGCGCTGTTCAAAGCAGATGTCCGAGACTGAGGTCTCGGTGGTAATCGCCTCGATTGCCGGGGCGAAAACATCTGCAAAAGAGCAAACCTTGATCTTCGAGCCGGGACCCGCCTTCGTGCCAACGGGGATAGTATCCCCCACCACTAGCGACTTCAGGCAGGAGCGTTCGATCTTACCTACGGCATCCCCGGAGAACACCGGATGTGCCGCGATCCCGTAAACCACTCTGGCACCAGCGTCCAGTAGTGCCTCCGCAGCGCCGATTATTGAGCCGGCGCCGTCCACCATGTCGTCCAGAACGATGCAGATGCATCCCTTCGGATCGCCGTAGATCTCGTTGACCCGGGACTGCCCGTGCCCGCTACGCTCCTTGTCGATGATTACGACACGATCTCCCGGGAAACGGAACTTGCGGTAGTTGCGGACCATTTTGCCGCCGTTGACATCCGAGGACACTAGGGCTAGCGGCGTATCCGGGCCGTACTCTTCCCGTTCGCTCAACACGATCCGCTTGATCTCCGGCACCATTACCGGATACATGTACAGGTGGTCACAGGGGATGTTGAAGAACCCCTGGATCTGCGCGGCGTGCAGTTCTGCCGTAACCACCCGGCTGGCACCGGCCGTGGCCAGCAGGTCAGCGACTAGTCTGGCAGTAATCGGTACCCGCCCTTCCTTCTTGCGGTCCTGGCGCGCGCAGCCGAAATACGGCATAACGGCCGTAACAGCGGCGGCTGAAGCCCGTTTGGCAGCATCAATCATCACAAGCAACTGCATCAGGTTGTCGGCCGGCGAGTAAGTGGACTGGATGATGAAAACGTGCCGGCCGCGCACATTCGCATTCAGCTGAGCAAACGGTTCCCCGTCAGCAAACGGAGTGGTCTTGGCCGAGCTCAAGGGAACACCCAGTTTGGACGCGATCGCCTGAGCCAGCTCAGGGCACGATCCACCGGAAAACAGGACGATTCTGGAGAGATCCATCGCCGCCACCTCCTCACAGGCAAGTTACAGGGTTTCGGGTTGTCAAAGTATATTACCTTAACATGACCGTTAGGAGAATTCAAGTAAATAAAACAACCCTACATTTCGTAGGGTTGTTTTATTACCTTCTATTTACTAGGAGGGGGAGGGGGCATATTATTACCACCTTCACTTTTTTCCGAATTCTCTTTATGTAGCAAGGTTTGTTGTCCCGAATGATCGGAAGGTTTATTTTCCAATCCGCCCAATTTCTCAAGACCCTTCAAACCTCCTTGGTCACTTTTACCACCGCGACCGCGAAGATTCACAGCAATTATGATTATGATAATCGCCAGGATCACCCACCATACCAGTGCAGACTGACTTTCTTCAGAGTCAGCATTTTCGTCAGTGTCTTTGTTGGTGTTTTCATCCGTTAATGTTATTTCAGTCTCAGTATTCTCCGCATCCGCAGGATTATTCTCACCTACTGCCTCAAGTAGAGTATCGCCGACCGCCACCGGGGTATCACTTACTCCCAGTACCTTTGGGTCAGTGTATCCCTCCGTTGATGTTTCGGATGCCTCAACAAAGAATCCAACAACATTTGAAAAACTGCTTTCCTTCCCCTCGGGGCTGACTGTAGTAACATACACCAGATGTTTTTCCTCTGGGTTAAGATCCAGAAACGGCTGGTAGGCGAAACTGGCAATGCCAGATTCATCATTCTTCACTTTGAATTGACCGTTGAATTCTTTATCAATAAAGACCTTAATCAACGAATCATTTACCGCCAATCCGGTAATAAACGGTTTTGTCGATACCGTCTTATTATTTACAACTGGCTGAAACAAAGTAGGAGCCGGATAAGGTTCTTCAATTACGAATGACGTCTCTTTTGACATCAGACTTTTTAATTTAGAATCCTTATCTATTGCTGATACAGCTACCGTATGTTCGCCGGATTTGAGTGATAAAAACGGAACAAATGTAAAACTGGCAGTTCCCTTCTTACCGTCCAAAACCTTTGCCATGCCGTTGAGCTGGCCATCAATATATACTTCGACCTTGGTGCTGTTTTCTGTGAGTCCGGTAATTACCGGCTGCTCATAGATAGTGGAATCTCCGATTGCCGGCCAGATCAACGTTGGTGTTGATACGGTCGGGTTAGCTGCCAGTAAACTTTGTGGAACAACCAATAGGGTTATTACACATACTGACACGAAGAATCCGAAGACCTTGCTTAAAGAGGATCGATTTGTATGATCTAACATATTCATAAATTTTTCCTCTTTTACTTTTTAAGGGACATCTGTCTACACAGACAGTGTTGTATCTTACTACAGCAATTCTCAAAGTGTCAAATCTAATAAGTATCAATCTCATGGTTCTTTGCTTCCGAAATTCCGATTCCTTTAATATGTTTGATTAGATGAGTAAATATATCCAAACGAAATCGCACAACAATTACATCAATCCTATATTCTGATACTTCTGGATGATCCGCCAGAAAAACTTCAGCCGTCTTAATTATTCGATTTATCTTATTATCAGTTACAGCTTCTTCGGGAGCCCCAAACGAATTGGTACAACGGCTTTTAACTTCAATAAAAACAACTTCCTCCGCTTCTTTACTGATAATATCAATCTCCCCAAAACGGGTAGTATAATGCCGATCAATGATTGAGTATCCAAGTTTCATGCAATATTCTACTGCAATGTCTTCTCCTACTTTCCCTAAATTTTGGCGGTGATTTCGCATAACAAAATACCCCTTTAAGGTAGTGCTTTAATAAAAAAGCGCCCCCAAAAGAGGGCGCCCAATAATCGATTAATTTATACCATTATTGCTTGATAAATTCAAGTAGATAATGATAAGGCCCGGTTTCTTCCGATTTTTCAAGAGTATACTTCAAATCTTCTGCAATTTTTTTCAGATCTTCAACCGAAACACGATCCTCCGTCTTAGGACCAAATGGCGTACTCATTTTTTTCCAATCTACAATCACTAATTTACCACCCTTCTTCAAGAGCCGGGTCGCTTCTTTAATTACCGCCTCATGTTTTTTTGTCTGAAATAGAGTATTCACCAATAATGCAAAATCCAGGCTACCCTCGCGGATTTTTGTCGCGCCGAGAATTTCCAGATTAGACCAGACCATTCTGACATTATCAAACCCTTCTAGTTTTACCTTAGTCCAAACACTTTGTAATACATTCTTAAGGATGTCCACCGCATAAACTCGACCCTTGTCACCGACCGTTCTGGCCGCCTGTAGCGTAAAATACCCCATGCCTCCGCAACCCAGATCCGCCACTACATCGCCATACCCAATACCGGCCTGATTCAGAATCGCTTCCGGGTTCAATAGTTCGTTTCCTCCTGGTACTTTTCGATCCATATTATTTAAGTTATTACACTACTTAATATTATACTTCATTTTCCAACCTTACACCAAATCCTTCATCGGTGAGAAAGACACTCTATGAATCTTGCAAATACCATATTGATCGATCTTTCTCTGATGATGTTCCGTCCCGTATCCTTTGTGTGTATGAAAACCGTATTCCGGAAATTCTTTATGTGCCGCTACCATAATATAATCACGGGTTACCTTGGCAATAATTGACGCTGCAGCGATCGACGCCACTTTCTGATCACCTTTTTCTATAGCATGATGTTCGATACCGACGTGGTCAAGCAAAAAGTAATCAATCAGTAAATAATCCGGCCGAAGCAGAAGTTTCTTTACGGCTTGCTCCATCGCCAGCGCATTCGCTTCGTTAATACCGATCCGGTCAATTGTTTTTTCGGATACAATCCCGACACTCCAATTCAAAGCGTTCTTTACGATTTCCAAATAGAGTTGTTTGCGTCTGGTTGGAGTCAGTTGCTTAGAATCACGCAGTCCGTCAACGCGAAATCTGGGGTTTAGAATAACACTGGCTGCTACAATCGGACCGGCCCACGCCCCGCGTCCAGCTTCATCAAGACCGGCTATTTTCAAGTAACCTTTCTTCTTCAGTTTTTCTTCTTCCAAATACGTTGGTTCTACCATAAATTTTCCTTACATAGACAGTATATCACTATTGCCTATATCGGAAAATACTTATTTATAACCCTTTGCTTGTAGCGCGTCCGCTACCCTTTGGATTGCCAGCACGTATGCGGCAGTCCTAAGGTCTGTTTTTAATTTTTCTTTGATCTCCCAGACATCATTGAACGCTGTAGTGATTAACTGTTTTAATTTTTTATTAACTACTTCTTCAGTCCAATAGTCATTAGAAATATTCTGTAGCCATTCAAAATAGGAAACCGTCACTCCGCCGGAGTTTGCCAAAATATCCGGCACTACCAGGATACCTCTCCTTGCCAGTTTTTCGTCCGCCTCGGAAGTAATTGGGCCGTTGGCCATTTCCAAGACTACTTTCGCTTTTACCTTTCCGGCATTCGCATCCGTGATTTGGTTCTCTAAAGCGGCCGGCACCAGAATATCACAGGTCAGTTCCAGCAATTTTTTGTCTGATACTTTCTCATAGTTCTTGCAGTCACACACCGTACCGGTACAATAACATCCGCTAGTTAAACCTTTCTTCTTTTTTGTATCCATTACATATTTCGGGTTGAGACCTTTACCACGCTTGTCATAGATATTCCCCCGCGAATCTGAGATGGCAATTATTTTATACCCTGCCTGATACGCGAATCTGGCAAAATGATATCCGACATTACCAAGCCCCTGGATTACGATCTTTGTATTTTTGGGATTGAGTTTCAGTTTTTTAGCAACTTCTTGTAACAAATAAAACCCACCCAGTCCAGTAGCCGCTTCCCTGCCTTGAGAACCGCCTAAAGCCAGGGGTTTCCCGGTTAGTACCGCCGGTGTCGGATGACCGACCAATTTGCTGTATTCATCCACCATCCACCCCATTATCTTCGGGTTAGTATTAACGTCCGGCGCTGGTACATCCAGGTTCGGGCCAATAAAGTCCCGCACAGCATTAATATAACCCCTAGAGAGCCTTTCTAGCTCTCCTTCAGAAAGCTGTTTTGGATCAACTTTAATTCCGCCCTTCCCTCCGCCAAACGGGATATTAGCTACAGCTGTTTTCCAAGTCATCAATGCCGCTAAGGCTTTTACCTCATGCAAGTTGGCCTGGGGGTGGAAACGAATACCTCCTTTATACGGACCGCGGTCATTGTTGTATTGAACCCGGTAGCCTTCAAAAACTTTCCAAGTCTGGTCATCCATTTTTACCGGAATAGCAAACTGAAATGTTCTATAAGGAACTTTCAATATCTCATAAATATTCTGGTCCAAGCCGATTAAGTCTGCCGCTTTTTTAAGCTGTTCTAATGTGTTTGTAAAGGGATTCTTGGTTGTTGCCATTTTATATATAGATTAATAGTTATTTGTATTCTTCCAAAGCAATCTTCAAAATTTCCATTGCTCTTTTTAACTGCTCTGTTTCAAGCACAAATGCAATGCGAATTTCATTCTTACCCGCGCCCTTTGTTTCGTAGAAACCGGCAGCCGGGGCGAACATAACTGTTTCATTATTATGACTGAACTCTTCAAGCAACCAGCGGCAGAAATATTCTGCGTTAGCAATCGGCAATTCTGCGATTAGATAGAGTGCCCCCTGCGGGAGATAGAATTTTACGCCGGGAATTTTTTGTAAATATTTTGCGACTACATCTCTTCTTTTTTTATATTCCTTAACCATAGGAGTAATATATTTTGCCGGCTCCTGTAGCAGAGGCACCACTGCTAGCTGATCAATTGTCGGTGACGAAAGTCTGCCTTGGGCGAATTTCAAAACATTTTCCATAACACTTTTGTTTTTTGAAGCAACGCAACCGATGCGAGCACCACAGATATTAAAACGTTTGGAAACACTGTCCACGATAATAATCCGATCCTGGATTTTTTTAAACTCCATCATACTGACTGCTTTGCCTTCGAATACTATCTCACGATAAACTTCATCAGCAATGATAAAAATATTATGTTTTTTTGCCAGCGCAGCGATCCTCCCTAGCTCTTCCCTGGTATAAACTGTACCGGTCGGATTAGAGGGATTACAAATAATGATTGCCTTGGTTTTCTTGGTAATTTTCTTTTCGATCAATTCATCGGGTGGTAGATGAAAACCATCTGCGAGGAATGTCTGAACCGGCACCGGAATTACCGAGGCCATCCGGGCATACGTAATGTAATTAGCATATAGTGGTTCAAAAATAATCACTTCATCACCCGGATCAGCTACAGTCATCAGAGTAAAAATAATTGCTTCACTGCCCCCCGTTGTTACAATAATATCCTCACTTTCAAAAGGAATATTATTTTTGTGATAATAATCTTTCCATGCGCTTATCGCATCAGTATACCCTTCTGACGGGGCATATGCCAAAGTCCTTTCTGCGAACTTTCTGACTTCTGTATAAAATCTTTTCGGGGTTTTTAAATCAGGTTGTCCAATATTTAAATGATAAACTTTAACCCCTCTCTTTTCTGTTTCACTGGCAACTGATGACAATTTTCTAATCGAAGAAGCGTGCATCCCAGCTGCACGAAAAGAAATTGGGGTTGAGTTTTCTAAAGACATACGTCTTGATTTATGTTTAATTTTTTCTGCCCCAGTCCACACCGGCTGTTTTTCCTGCTTTATGCTGTAAGAATTTATAAGCCTGCAAAGCGGCTTTTGCTCCCTCGCCCGCTGAAATTACTATCTGTTTATAGGTAATATCCGTAACATCTCCGGCCGCAAATACACCCGGATAAGATGTTTCACAATTGCTGTTAATCTTGATCTGATTGCGTTCATTGCGTTCCACTAAATCCTTCACAATCCCAGTTTTAGCAATATAACCCACTTCCACAAACACACCGTCACATTTAATTTCCTTTGCTTCGTTTGTCTGATTGTTTTTTACTTGTATCGCACTAACAGTATTTTCTCCGGTTATTTCTGCTATTTCCGTATTCATTAACATCAAAACGTTATCTCTTTCTTTGAGTTTTTCTAATATTATTTTTTCTCCTCTGAACTCGTCACCCCTATGGATCAGATACACTTGTTTAGCAATTTTAGAAAGCAGTTCGGCAGAATCCAAAGCAGAATTCCCTCCGCCCACCACGACAACAGTTTTGTTCTTAAACAATGGCCCGTCACAGGTAGAGCAATACGACACTCCTTTGTTTTTGAATTCTGACTCGCCCGGGACATTGAGGTCCCGCGGTGTTAATCCGAATGCCAGAATAATTACCTTTCCGTAAAATTCATCGTCGGCAGTCCTTACCAGGAACTGATCATCTGTTTTTTCAATCTGACTTACTTCGCGATAAACAATTTCCGCACCGTATTCTTCCGCCTGTTTTCTAAACCTTTCCATAATATTAAGTCCGGTTTCCTTCCCAAGCCCGGGATAATTCTCCACCAAACCGGCAATCGAAGCCTGCCCACCTAAATCTTTTGTAAGCACTACCGTCTTCAGTGTCCTGCGCGCAGCATAAATAGCCGCAGTCAGGCCGGCTGCTCCGGCGCCAATAATAATGCAGTCATATTCTCTTGCAGCGGACATTATTTATTGTTTAATTATATATTTTCGTCAATTACCTTTTGCAGTTCTTCCTTGGACTGTGCTCCGATTGATTGTTTCACTACCTCCCCGTTCTTAAAAAACAAAAAGGTCGGGATACTCATGACACCGTATTTTTGTGTCGTCGTCTGGTTTTCATCGATATTCATTTTAGCAATTTTGACTGCCTTACCTTCATTATCTTTTACTAACTCTTCCATCACCGGCAACATTATTTTGCATGGTCCACACCATTCAGCCCAAATATCCACTAAAACCAACTTATCTGCTTTTAGTACTTCCGCATCAAAAGTACTGTCATTAATTTCGATACCTGCCATTTTATTATTCCTTTCTTAATTATGTTATTTTAAATAAATTAGATGTAATCTTTTCTAAATCTTGTGACTTTTTCTTTATACTTCCTTCTCCAGTTAAACACTCCCTAGACTCATTGCGTAATACGTTTACTCCCAAAGAATCCAACGATGCTCTTGCCGCCATCAGTTGGGTAATTATCTCTCCGCAATTGCGCTTACTTTGTAGCATTCTTTCAATCCCCTTCAGCTGGCCAATAATCCGCCGGAGATGAGCTTGATTCTTGGGTATTGGTATTTTAGCAGTGTCTGTCATAATAGTGTAATTGTTACATACCCCCCCAGGGTATACTGACAATATTAGACCAATTACGAATTATTGTCAAGCCGACATATAAAGTATAGTAAAAAAATGCCCCAACCAATAGTGGTGAGGCGAATGGAAAACAGGAATGTGCGAAATACTAATCCCGTCTGGGCTTGTGCTTGATGCGCGGGGGTTTCCCCAAAGCGATCTCGTCAGCGATCTCCTTACGATGGACCGGGATGTCCTTGGGGGCGGTGATTCCGATCTGGACCTGGTCGCCACGGATGTCGACAATCATGATCGAAATTTGGTCTCCGATCACGATCACTTCGTTGAGTTTGCGACTCAAGATCAGCATGGGTCTTCCTCCTTGAAGGGTCAAACTACCCCCGCAAAATAACGAGAGCCAAATTACAATAGCAAGGATTAAATTTTAATGCAAGTATTTGTTCTACGTGGAACAATAATCAAAAACCGCCCTGTTTACATAGGACGGATCACTAATATTTTAATTAATTAAACTTCAAATTACTAAACTTATATAAATGCATTTACTTAGTTGTAGTCTTTGAGCAATTGAAACCACCAACGAAGTAATTAATTAATGCCATGAATAACGCCGTAGACATTACGAGCGAGCTACAAACTCGTGAGGGGTAAATCGAGTGGTGGAGATGAGGGGACTCGAACCCCTAACCCCTTCCATGCCATGGAAGTGCTCTACCAATTGAGCCACATCCCCGTATATACTCCAGTATTTCTCTACGTCTATCCAATTCAGAGTAATCAAATTATATTATGCTTAACACAATATGTCTAGACGATGATACTTATACTATTTATATTCCCGACTATTTATAATATTCATCTGATTCTTAAAGTAATACTTCGATTTGTGATTAGTATTGTTTACCCATATATCACTAGAATTTGTATTGCATCAAACAATAATATATTTACATTCGTCATGAATTACATTAATCCTGATATTGATTGTCACTACTAAACATTGAATAAAAGATAAATGTTCCACGTGGAACATTTATTCATATCTATATAAGAATGGGGAATTTATTCAAGTATTTTTAACATTGATCCGTGTCTGGTGGAGATACTGGGAATCGAACCCAGGCCTCAGCAATGCGAATGCTGCGTAATGCCTCTTTACTATATCCCCAGCAAACATGGATCAATATTTGGCGTCTAATTAAACTATAGAAACAATATAATATACAGTGGTGCCCCCGGCAGGAATCGAACCTACATTTAAAGCTTAGGAGTCTCTCGTTCTATCCATTGAACTACGGGGGCAAATATAAACAAATAACTCGCTATTAGCACTACCCATTATCAGCCCAAGATCCACGTCTTTGAAGCAAACTGATCCACCCTAGGTAGAAACAATGGGTGTAAATCTCATATATACCCAAACATATAAACCACTCACTTACCCAAATTAACTATATGCTGGGATATACCACCGCAAAGTCACTAACAAACACAAATTCCAATAATTTGCAGATACGGGCTTCTATATGAATTCAACAAATTAGCACAAGAGGGGATACTTTGCTCGTCTTTTGCGTCGTACAACTATTTTATTACAGCTCCGGCAATCTTTTTACCAAGATTAGCAATTATCTCAGTGTTTTTGTCCAAATATACTAAAGCAGTCAAAACGACCGTGAATAGTATAACAACCGCTAATAGGGTAATTAAATCACTTCTCAAATATGAAGTTTCTTTTTTTTCTTCTTCCATAATATTTTTCTAACTACGTATATTCTAATTAAAAAGTGATAATTGCACAAGTGATATTGACGGATATATCTATTTTATGTTGTAGTATGTTAGTTATCCACAGATTACCATATGAACATCTGTTTGCATATGTATTTTTGGACTAGAACCCCCAAAGTACCTAAGACCCCTTTGAAGCTATTAATTTCAAGTTCAGTTAATCGCCTGCTCATTGAGCTGTATAACTATCACTACCCAAAGCTATCTTACCAACAATCAAAAAACCTCCCCGGTGGGGGAGGATTTTACTTTATAAAGAGACGGGTGGGGCAGATTTATTTTTACCAAGTTCTTTTGCGTTAAATAGTCTTTCCTTATTATCTCCGACAGAATCTTCCACGATCATTTTTTCTTTACTAATCGAAATGACTTGTGATTTATTAATAAGCAGTTCTTTTGAAAAAAACTCTTCAATCAGATTACTGCTCCTGATAATATATTGCTCCACCTCGTGCGTATCAACATTGATAATTAATTCAGAAATTTTTCCCAATTCTTCACCTGAATTTGTAAAAACAGAGAGGTGTAGAAGTTTTTTGGAAGAAATTTTCATGATTATTTTTGATCAATGACTTCAGGTTGCCCGGATTTATTTTTTTTATCTCTAAAAATCAGATACTGCTGACCAACCTGAAACAAAGTAGAGGTCGCCCAATAAAGAGTTAGCCCCGCAGGGAATTGGATACCGAAAATGACAGTAATCACCGGCATGAAATACATCATTTGACGATTCATAGCCGCGGCTTTCCCTTCATCTTTACTGCCCTTGGTATCAATTTCCGGTTTTCTGCGCATCATCATTTTCCCCTGCAAGAATTGCAGTCCGCCGGCGATAAGGGCCAGGATATAATTTCCTTTTTTTGCCAAATCGACAAAGCCCAGAAACATGGCATTAATCGGCGTTGTAGCATATACATCCTTTAAATACCCGTATAAATGCTGTACTTGGTCAGCAACCAGAATCCCAGTTTGCGAATCAGTTGTTAAGCCCCCAAAAAACACTCTGTATAAGGCGATCAATATTGGTAGCTGAATCAACAAGGGGAGACAGGAAGAGAAGGGATTTACCTTATTTTCCTTGTAAAAACTCATCAGCTGTTTGCCCATTTCCTCACGATTATCCTTATATTTAGCCTTAATTGCGTCTAATTTAGGCTGGGTTTCCTGCAGCGTCTTCTGTGATTTAATCGATGATCGAGATGGCAGATAAAGCACTAGTTTAATCAATAAAGTAAGGACAATTATCGCAATCCCCAGGTCTTTCCAGGGCAAAATATCATAAATATAAATAAGACCGTTAAAGAGTGGTTCGTAGAGTACTGTGTTGAAAAATGCTGCCATAATTAGTTTTAAATTACTTATTTAAATCTACTGGATCATAACCACCTTGACTATGGGGGTTACATTTTAAGATGCGTTTTGCCGATTTTATCCCACCTCTTACAACCCCAAATTTCCCTACTGCCTGATACGTATAATCCGAGCAGGTTGGGAAGTATTTACAATAACCATAGGGGTGTTTATAGGCAAATAGCCCGTGGTCAGGAGATAATGTTCTTTGATAAGCTTTAACCAATAATAAAACCGCCTTGCGCGGCAATAAAACCAGCTCATTAGTCCTTCTTCTCGGCATATAATCGTGATTTCCTAAACAATCTTTCAATTTCTTTTTCTATTTCGGTGAACTTTTTATTTTTTACTCCTGGTCGGGCGGAAATAATAAAGTCATACCCGGGTAAAATATCTTCAAGTTGTTTCTTGATAATCGCTCTCATTCTTCTCTTCAGTAGATTGCGATCAACGCTGTTTTTATAAATTTTAGAAGAGATAACAAAGCCAAAACGACTGTCCTCCTTTTTTCCTTTCTTGAGATACCGCAGAGAAAGCGCGGGCAGAAAAACCGAGTTTCTCCTTTCGTAGACTTTTTTAAAGTCCACCTCATTGGTTAGGCGGTATTTTTTCGGAAGCATGATAAGAAAAATTTAGGCAGATAACTTAGCCCGCTTTTTTGCTCTTCTTCTTTTCAAGACCTTTTTCCCAGTATGAGAACTCATTCTTTCTCGAAAACCGTGAGTCTTTTGTCTTTTTCTTTTCTTCGGCTGATATGTTCTTTTAGGCATCTTTTTCTTTTATGATTTTTCTGTTACCTAATTATAAGTATATGTAGTCTATCAGACGAGGAGATGAAGGTCAACGCCTAAAAATATCCTTAAAATATTTATCCTCACTTTTTCCACAGATTATGAACAAGGTCGTCTCGTTTTACCGATATCTGTCTTTAATGTTTTGTGGTATAGTCAGTATTAGTCAATATTTAGCAATAATCTTTACATGATATGACAAAGGAGCAGTTGTGGCAGGCGGTCTTAGGGGAGTTAGAACTATCGCTGAGTAAAGCCAACTTTACCACTTGGTTTAATAATACCTTTGTTTCAGAGTTTGAAGATAATGTAGTAGTAATTGCCGTCCCGAATACTTTCACAAAGACATGGTTTGAAAATAAATATCATGGGGCTATTGCCCAGGCTTTGCAAAATGTAACAGATGGTGGGGTTAAAGAAGTGACTTATAAGGTAGAGTCTTCTAAGAACCCCAAGAATGGCATGATTGCTAAAACCCAAACCACAGAAGCAGATCGAAAGGTTGACTCACTGAAGAAGAAAGATTCTGCAGAAGCAAATAATGGATTAAACCCCTTATATACTTTTGAGAATTTTGTCGTCGGCAAAGGAAATGATCTGGCGAAAGCTGCTTGTATCGCAACCGCGGAAAAACCAGGGATTATTTATAATCCTCTTTTCATTTACGGTGGTGTTGGGCTGGGTAAGACCCATTTACTACAGGCGGTTGGGCATCGCACTATGGAAGTTTATAATAACAAAAAGGTTGTTTATGTCACGTGCGAGAGTTTCACTAATGATTTTATTCAAGCGGTTAGTAACGGCCGGACAGAAAAATTTAAAGATTTTTATCGTTCTGTCGATGTTCTTTTGATTGATGACATCCAGTTTCTAGCCACTAAAGAAAGAACCCAAGAAGAGTTTTTTCATACCTTCAATGCCTTACATCAAGCCAGAAAACAAATTGTGATCAGTTCTGACCGCCCACCAAAAGCAATCCCAGCTCTTGAGAAAAGGCTGATTTCCCGCTTTGAATGGGGGATGATTGCTGACATCTCCAGCCCGGATCTTGAAACCAGAACCGCAATTCTAGAAACCAAGTGCCGGGAAAAGGGCTACGAATTGAGTAATGAAATTCTTTCTTCTATCGCCGCCTCCGTTCACAATAACGTTCGTGAGCTTGAGGGGGCTTTAAACCGCATCATTGCCCACCATCAATTGAATAACAGCGTACCTACACTAGAATCAACAAGAGAAGTGTTGTCCGCACTAGCTAACACGCCACGAAAAGGCGCTTTAACCCCAAAACAAGTTATTTCTACGGTTGCGGAATTTTATGAAATTAGCATTAAAGACTTGACCGGGGAAAGTAGAAAAAAAGAACTGGTGGTCCCCAGACAGATCTCTATGTTTTTAATGAGAGAAGAAATAAAGACCTCCTACCCGAGTATTGGGCAAGAGGTTGGTGGCAGAGACCACACAACAGCAATGCATGCATACATGAAAATTACCAAAGAAGTTGAAGAAAATGAAAAAATCAAACAAGAAATTGATCTGATTCTTCAAAGGCTTTATAATAATTAACTTTTTGGTGGAAAAGATTGTTGATAAAGGATGTAGATAATTTGTTTAGAAGTCAGAAGTATTTCTTCATTTAAACTGGTGCACAGTACACTCATCTACTTATCCAAAACAAAGTGTTAATAAAAACTTCTTAAAACAAAAGAGAAAGTAAAGAATCACGATCGTTATCCACTTATTAACATTATTACTACTATAATTAATATAATATACTATGAAACTATATTGTACTCAGGAGAATTTAAACAGGGGATTAAATATTGTCAGTCATCTTGCAGGTAAAAATACCACCTTGCCAATACTTGATAATATTTTAGTGAGTATTGAAAATGGAGTAATTCAACTTTCCACCACAAATTTGGAAATGGGGATCAGTTGTAAAATAAGAGGCAAGGTTGAAAGCGAAGGGAAAACAACTATCCCGGCGAAACTGTTTGCTGATTATGTCAGTCTTTTACCAAACGAAAAAATTTATATAGAAGAAACAGAAAAAAAGATTTATATCAGTTGCACAGATCAAGAGACGACAATTCAAGGGATGTCGGCGGAAGATTATCCACTGATCCCGTCTTTAGAAAAAAAGAATAAAATTGTAATCAAAGCCGAGGACTTAAAAAATGTAGTTAGGGAAACACTGTTCGCGGCGGCCTATGATGAAACTAGACCGGAAATCAGCGGAGTATTAGTCAAAATAGAGGGTAATAAAGCAAGGTTTGTTGCCACAGACAGTTACCGGTTGGCTGAAAAAACAATAATTATTGACGCAAAAGAGGTGGGAGATGTGGAAAGTATCTTACCTTCCAGAACACTACAAGAGTTGGTTAGGATTGTCGGGATGTCTCAGGTAGAAGAAATAGAGATGTATATAGCAGAGAATCAGGTGTTGTTTTGTCTTGATGACGTTGAAATTATTTCCCGGGCAATTGAGGGTAATTACCCGGATTACCAGCAGATAATTCCAAAAGATAAAAAAACCGCAGTGCTTGCCAATAAAGAAGACCTGTTGAAAGTAATAAAAACAACCAGCTTGTTTTCCAAGAGCGGAATTAATGATGTAAATCTAAAAGTCGTTACGGAAAATAAAGAATTGATTGTGTCAGCAATTAATTCACAGTTGGGTGAAAACATATCGAGAATGAAAGTGGAGATTGAAGGCGAAGATAACCAGATAGTTTTCAATCATCGTTACCTTCTGGACGGATTGCAAAGTATTAATTCCGAAAGAGTATCGCTGGAAATAATTAATAATACCAATCCAGGGGTAGTTAGGCCGGAAAATGACGAAAATTATGTCTATATAATTATGCCGATAAAGCAGTAGGGAATTATGAGAAAGATAGAAAATCTTCTGGAGGATTCTCTGGTACGTGCCGGAATCGAACAAAAGATAAATACAATGAGGGTAATTTATGAAGTAAAGAAAATATTTCTTGGTATGTTTGGGATAAATTCCCGCTATACTATTGTTCCTAAAACGATCAAAGAAAAAATGTTGGTGGTTGAGGTAAGAAATGAATCAGATATCGAAGAAGTTAAAAATCGCGAAGAAGAGATTCTGGTTGAATTGGAAAATAAACTAAAAAAAACCGCAGTAAAAAGATTGCGCTTCCAAGTAAGATAACTTTTTATTCGATAACTAAAGGCAAGAGGTCGCTCGTTGCCCTTTTGTTATTTCTAGTAGTTACAGAAATGTATAAATTATATGATCCTGTCTCCGGATAATCTTGCCACTGAATAGTATTGGAGTTTGACCCCGGGTTGGTAATGGAATTGATTAGTGTGGGAGATGAGACCCCTGGTTGGGAGTAATATAAACTAATTTTTTCGATACCTTCTGGGCTATATGAATAGCTATTGATCGACAGCGGGAAATTATTCTGGTTGAAAATATCATTTGCGCTGGGGGATACAAAATAAACAGTTGCCGAAAGATTGGAACTATAAGTAAAGTTGACGCTCTCTTGGGAACTGTTGGCAACTTCATCATAAGCGACTACTGTTAAAGTATGCTTGCCATTGGTGAGATTGAAAGCGGAGTAGGTTGTTTGGAAAGGGGTATTAGTTACGGTTTCTACCAAAGTCTTATCAATATAGTATTCCACCTTAGTAATCTCATGATTATCTTTAGCCGAGAATTGTGCCGAGACGGAAAAGGTTTCCTCATTCAGTTCGGCATCTTTAGCCGGCTTTTTTATAGTAACGGTCGGTTGTTGGTCCGATGGTCTGAAATTACAATCTTCAAAAACTTCCTGACCAGCAGATACATAACCATTTCTTTGTGCCCACGCGCGGACCGGGGCTTCCCACTGATTGTACTGCGGATCACTTGTCGGATTGGATGGTATTGGACCATCCGGATCATTTTTGTCGACATAATGAAGAATGGTATGCGTTTCTTTATAGCTTACCTCCTTGGTATATTTTGAGGGGTATGAATCAATACAGCTTTGCGGGATTGTTTTGCCGGAATAAATGTCGACTACCCTGGTTGTTACTGTGTCGATTTCTCCCCTTAAGATCGGCTTCTTTGAATCATTTGGTGCTGGAGCATTGAAAGTTTCTACTGGTGAACCGACTAAGACTCTCTTCATAAACTGATTCCAAATTGGTGCCGCAACAATTGACCCGTCGGCACCGTGGGACATTTCCGAGTTATCATTATTCCCAACCCAAACACCAGCGGCAATGGATGGGGTATAACCCATTGTCCAGGCGTCTTTATAGTCGTTAGTAGTACCTGTTTTGGTTGCCACGGGGCGATCCGGTAAGGTTAAGTAGTTGGAAGCACCGAAAATATATGCCCGAGCATCATTATCAGTAAGTATGCTGTTTAATTGTCGTACGGCATTTTTGTCAATTACTTCCGTTCCTTCTGATTCGGTGAATTCTTCTAAAACTTTACCATCCCGGTCTTCAACTTTCATAATAGCGGTATGGGGGTGACGTACTCCTTCGCGGGCCAATGTGGAATAAGCGGAAACATGTTCCAATAATTTTACGTCACCACCGCCTAATACTAAGGAAAGCCCATAGCGATCGGGGTCGTTTAGTGTGGTATAACCAAGATCGTGTGCGGTGTCGATTACATTATTAACCCCGGCTAAGTAAAGCGTTTTCACAGCTGGTATATTGAGTGATCCCGCCAAAGCTTTTCTCATTGATACGGGTCCTCGCTCACCACCATCATAGTTTGAAGGAGAATAGTCTCCGAAGTCTGTTTTCAAATCGAATAGCATGGTTTCCGGAGTATATCCTCTCTCAAAGGCGGTAACATAGGCGATTGGTTTAAAAGATGATCCTGGTTGGTTACCACGGATTGCTATATTGACTTGCCCGTCGATGTTTTCATCAAAATAATTACGCGAACCGACCATGGTTAAGATTTGCCCCGTTTTGGTGTCAATAGCAACCAAGGCGGCATTTTCAGCGTTGTATCGGGCTTCGTTTTTCGGAACCTGCTCTGCAATTATCTCCTCTGCTATTTTTTGTTTATCATAATCAAGCGTGGTGATGACTTTCAGTCCTCCCTCTTCGACTACTCTTTCGCCGTATTTTTCTGTTAGTAATTCCTTAACATACATTACAAAGTGCGGTGCTTCAATATCTGTAGATTGAGAAACAAAAACTAACTCAGTGTTTTTCGCTTCTTCCGCCTGTGTTTCAGTAATATATCCTTGTTCAACCATGAGATCTAGAATATATTGCTGCCTGCCTATTAAAATGTCCTTATTTGATCCATAAGGAGAATAGCGGGTAGGGGCTTGTGGTAGAGCTGCAAGAATAGCCGCTTCTGCTAGATTGATATCCTGTACATTCTTGCCAAAATATTTTTGACTGGCTGTTTGTACACCATATGCAGTTGATCCGTAGGGTATCTCATTTAAATACATCTGCAAAATCTCATCCTTTGAAAATTTATTTTCAATCTGGTATGACAGTATCCATTCTTTAATTTTTCTAGTTACGGTTCTTTCGTCAGTAAGGATTGAATTTTTAACAAATTGTTGAGTTAGAGTTGAGCCACCTTGAGCGCTCCCGCCCCTTAATTTTTGTAGTACTACACCTCGAAATATACCCCAAAGACTTACACCACCGTGCTTATAGAAGTTCTTATCCTCCATGGATATTGTTGCTTGTTCTAGGTAGTCAGGAATATCTTTCAAAGTAACAAGAGTTCTTTTTTTGTCACCATAAATCTCGTATAAAAGATGTTCGCCGGTGCGGTCAAATATTTGAGTACTTTGTGCAATATTTCTTTCCAGAATCTTATCTGGATCAGGCAGGTCTCTGGAAATCCATGCGAACATGCCGATTACCACTACGACCCCGGCTAGAAATAGAATACCGAAAAGCCTGAGATAAAAAGCTTTACCTTTGTGTTTTTTGGTTTTTTTACCTGTTTCCGGAGAGCCAACCGGCCGGCTTTTCCAGGAACGCTGGTATTTGGGTGATAATTGTGGTATTGGCATGGGTTCAAATGAAAAACAATAATAGCTTAATTATTGTTGCTTTGTCAAAGCCTGTTTAGCTAGCATTGCCGCTCCGATAATTGCACTATTTTTCAGCGAAGAGATTCTGATTGAGCAGGGTCGGATCAGTGATCTTCTGGCCATTTCTTTGTGCATGGAAAGAGTAAAGAACTTCCATGCCTGGCTGATTTTTCCACCGAGTACAATCACGTCAGGGTCATAAACATTGATTGTATTAACTAGCCCGATGCCGAGATATTTACCCATTTCTCGCCAGGCGCGTAGAGCTTTAACATTACCGCGTTTCGCTAGCTTATAAAGACCATATCCGTCTGTGGTCGGCAGGTCATATTTTCTGGCCAGCCAGGCGACCCCCTTTTTACCGACGTATTGTTCAAAACAGCCGGAGTTACCACATTCGCATTGCGGTCCGTTGTAATCCAGAGTGGTGTGCCCGATTTCCGAAGCTTCTTTTCTGCCATGGTATATCTTCTGGTCAATCACCAGCCCCCCGCCGATCCCTGTGCCCAGAGTAATACCGGTTACAATATCATGGTGTTTCCCTTTCCCTACCAATGCTTCTGCTAAGGCGAAACAATTCGCGTCGTTGTCTAAGAATACCGGTAGACTGAAAGCGCGTTCCAGACGACTCTTGATTAGAGAACCTCGAACGGGTATGTTAACCGCTGCCGGCCAACCTAAACCGATTCCAGCGCAGTCCGGTGATGATTGTAAAAGTTGGCGTACATTTTCAACTACCTTTTTTATAATTAGCCTTTGGCGATGACGAGTCGGTACCAAGGTGGTAAAAGTTTCCAGCACCTTGCCCTTAGCAGAAACAAGCCCACCCTCTAAAGTGGTCCCGCCCATATCGATTCCGATGTATGTTTTTTGTTTCATTTGTGTCTTTCTATTATATCAGGAGTGGTGTATAATTTGAATATCTAAGCCTTATTTCCCAGCAAAAGTGAACAAAAAAGAGTTACAACAAGAACTATTATCCCGCGGTGTTGAAGAAATAATTGATCGGAAGAATTTAGAGAAAAAATTAAATTCCGGAAAAAAATTACGGATTAAACTTGGTATCGATCCGACCAGCCCTAATTTGCATATTGGGAGAACAATCCCCCTACTGAAGTTGCGTGACTTTCAGGGGTTGGGGCACAAAATAGTTTTTATCATCGGTGATTTTACCGGCGTGATCGGCGATACTTCGGATAAAGAAAGTGAACGGCCGATGTTGGATGAAAAGGAAGTAGCGCAAAATATGAGAAGCTATGTTAAACAGGCTGAGAAAATATTAGATATCGAAAAATGTGAGATTCGTTACAATAGTGAGTGGTTGAAAAAGCTGGACTATCATAATATCGGCAAGCAGGCGGACATTTTTTCTCTGAATGAATTCATCTCCCGGGAGAATATCGCAAAACGGCTGGATGCCGGCAAGCGGGTATCTTTGCGCGAACTGCTTTACCCTCTGATGCAGGGTTATGACTCGGTTGCGGTAAGGGCAGATGTAGAAATTGGCGGGACAGACCAAAGATTCAATTTATTAGCAGGTCGTGAACTACAAAGGAACTATGGGCAAGTCGCTCAGGACATAATTACCAATCCGCTGATTGAAGGTCTGGACGGACGCAAAATGAGTTCCAGTTGGGGTAATACAATTGATCTACTAGATCCGGCGGAAGAGATTTATGGAAAAGTTATGTCACTACGTGATGAGTTGATTATCCGCTATTTCGTTTTGACGACCCGCGTACCACTTAAAGATATTGAAATATACGAAAAAGATTTGAAAGCAGGTAAAAATCCGCGCGACTATAAAATGAAGCTGGCATATGAACTGGTGAGATTTTATCATTCGGAAAAAGCAGCGAGGCAAGCAGGGGGAGAATTTACCAAAGTATTTTCCAATAAAGAAAAACCTTCCAACATTCCAAAGACAAATATTAAGTACGGCGATTATTTAATCCCCGATTTACTGGTTGAATTAAAATTAGCTAAGAGTAAAAGCGAAGCTCGTCGTTTAGTCGAACAGGGTGGTGTCAGAATTGATGCTAAAGTAAAAACTGATTGGAAGGAAAAAGTGAAGGTGCGGCAAGACACGCTGGTGCAGGTAGGTAAGAAGAAGTTTGTTGAAATTGGATAAATACAATTTGATGCCCAAAATAAAACTTATAATTTTTGACTGGGATGATGTTTTTACACTTGGTTCAAAAGAAGGTTATTTTAAATGTTATCACCAAGCGCTAATTGGTGTTGGAGTATATCTAGAACCAAAAGAAGAGAAAAAAAGAATCCTAGCTAAATGGGGTCAATCTCATCAAGAAGAGCTTAGAGAGTTATTAAAAGAAAGGCCTGAATTATTAAATCAGGCTTGTAGTATTTATAAAGAAAAACTGTTTGGCAATACATTTATTGATTGTCTATCGTTGGTCCCCGGCGCTATTGGGCTTTTAAATAGATTAAGTAAAAATTATCTACTTACAGTCGCTACTGGGCTCAATCCAGTCATAATGAAGGAAAGAGTTTTTCCAAAATTTAAGATTCCGGATGTATTTTCTCAAATTATTTCAACCCATGATATTAATGATCCTAAAAAACACAAACCAAGTCCTTACATTGCCAATGAAATCTTAAAACACCATAACGTTTTACCCAGTGAAGCATTATTGGTTGGCGATGCTGAAAATGATGTACTTATGGCTTATAGCGCGAATATAATACCTGTAGCTGTTCTTACCGGCCATCTAAGCAAAAAAGAAGCGAAATTATTAAATGTAAAGTATATAATTGATAATATTGTGCAGATTGATAAAGTATTAGAAGAATTAGGTTAAAATATAATAATAATTTTGTGATTGTTTCATTAAATATAGAATTCGAAAAAGCCGTACGTTTACTGGCGGAGCAAATGCCTGTGTCGGATGAAAACAGCAGGAAACCAATTTTATTCCATAATATTCGTGTTGGTGTTTATTTGTATGAAAATGGTTATTCGCGGGATATTGTTCTGGCGGGTGTTTTGCATGATGCAATTGAATGGGCTGATATTGGCGAGGATTTATTGAAAGATGAATTTGGTGATAATGTGGTAAGACTTGTTTTGGCAAGTACAAAGGACGATTCAATTGCTGATCAGAAAGAAAAGACCAATGAGTTAATAATACGCTGTGTACAAAACGGACAGGAGGCTCTGATTATTAAGGCCGTTGATATTATTGACAGCTTTAAGTGGTATTCCGGTCAAAATAACAAAGATCAACTGCAATATTGTATGAGAAACGCTGATGCTATATTAAAATTTAAGCCAGAAGATTTTAAGGATAAGATATTTAACGAACTGGAGACCTGGCAAGAAAGGTTTGCAGATTTAGCTAAATAAAATCATATTTTTGCATGAAAGAAACCCCTGATTATGGGGTTTTATGATCCGATTAATTTCTAAGAAAGTAATTATTTTTTTGGATAAATTACGATCATCACCCTGCGTCCGTTGGCTGGGTCGCCGTTGTTCCAGTCATGAGTAGCATTGATCAAAACATCCGGATCGTAGACATAATCGTGCCCTTTGCGGGTGCCGGGGTCATTGGTAATAATCTGGGTTTCTGTCCAACCTTTGACCACCAGTGCATGATAGAGCGGCCCTGGCTGTTTAAAGTTCGGATTGCCAAGCTCGCGTCCCGCGGAGAGCAGGATCACCGGTCTTCCTTGGGTAACTTGTTGTTTAATGTCATTTATTGTGATGTCATAAATTACATCCACTTTATTGTAATGATAAAAATCTTTGATCAGCTGTGCGGTTTCTTCCGCAGAAGTGCTCTTATAATCCCCATATTGTAAGTTTTCAAAATCAACCAGCGCAAGCAGTTCATTGTCCGCGGTTTGAGCGTCTTCAAATGGCTTGTTTTCATAAAAACGATGCACCATTAAAAGTGCTGCCTCCTCACAAGTGTCTTCATGAATTTCGTCCCAATTCGAAAGTGGCGCCTGTGAAGTGAAGGGAACATCCAGATTTAATGTGGTAGGAATGCTAGTCGAGATATTTGTATTAGTTGGATTTGCATTGATGTTTGCGGTATTGGTGTTTTGATTTGAATTTGCATTTGCCGAGATATCATTGTATGAAACTGCGTCAGGCACCGGTTCTTGGAACTGTTTTTTGACCCAATCAGAAACCGGCACGCGGTACCAGTAAAGTACGGCGAGTAATACAGTGGTGATAGTTATGCTGATGAATATTTTTTTCTTCATGGTCTCTTGATTGAATCAGGAAGATTATCCCATTACGACCGCTTTGTCAAGCCACTAAGGCGCTTAAGCCAATTACGGATGATATCAGTATTCTCATCGTGCAGGGCATTACTTACCAGAAAATAAATGAATGCGCCGATTAAAACTCCGCTACCAATTTGTATAATCCCCATCAATGTTCCGGCAGTAAAAGCGGAACGAAACCACCACAAATAAACAGAGAGAATAGCTGACATAATCAGCGTGGCGATGATGCTAGTACGGGTGGTTTTTATGAAAGACTTAATATTGAATCCCTGTACCCGTTTATGGAGCATCAATAGAAGTAATGCTAATTGTAACGCATTCGCAACAGCGAATCCGAGTGGAAGTCCTGCCACGCCAATCCATCGTGTGAAAGCAAGGGCGCTAAAAATATTAGTAGCAGTCATTGCCAGCGAAATAAGTAAGGGGATCTTAGTATCCAATTGTGCATAGAAAGCGCGCAGTAGTAAATGAACGACACTTTCCAAGGGTGTCACCAGACAAAATACGCCAAGTGTGAAAGCGGTGGCGCGCATGTTGGTATTTGTGAATTGTCCTCCGCTGAAGAGGACGTCCGCGATTTCATAGCGGAGCAGAAACATGCCTACTCCGGCCGGCAGAGTAAAGAAAAGAATTCGGGAAAATGTACGGCGGATATGTTCTACGAATTTTGGCCAGTCGTTTGTACTTGCTGCATCGGTGAGCGTCGGTGAAACGGCGGTAGCCAAGGCGATCCCAAACAGACTAACGGGCAGACTTTGCAAATTTCTGGATAAATTAAAAATGGCAATACTTCCGACCGCTAGCGTCGATGCAATAGCATTCCATGCCCAGAGATTGGCCTGGACCGCCATTAGGTTTATCATACGCGGCACCATCAGCGTACCGATCTTGCGGAGTGCCGGATGTTTTAAGTCAAGAATGGGGGAATAACGGTAAGGTGTGCGGATTAATTCCACAAACCGGAATAGCAGATGCAAAAAAGCACCGGTAATGGTGCCGATAACGGCGGCATGAATACCGAATTTTTCACTGAAAATCAACAGACCAATAACAATGCCGATATTATAAAATACGGGCGAGAAGGCATAGCTAGCAAATCGTTTCATCGAAACCAGGATCGAACCAAATGCGTTGGAAAGTGCGAAAAGCAGAGGTGAGAGCAGCATTAGGCGCGATAGTTCGACGGTAAGTGTTCTTTGTTCACCGGCAAATCCCGGAGCCACTAGTCTGATCAGTATCGGCATCAGAAAAAATACAATTACCGAAAGTACAGTGAGAACAATCGCTGTAAGATTGAGCACGGTGTTTGCAACACGAAATGCCTCGGCGGTTTTTTTACGCGCAGTAATATCGGTCAGCACCGGCATCAGAACGGAAAGAGAAACACCGGCAAACAATAGATTAGCGATGACATCCGGGATAATGAATGCGGTATTGTATGCATCAAGTGCTGCACCGGCGCCGAAAGTCGAAGCCAGTAGGCGGTCCCGAAACAAACCAAGCAGATAACTCAGAAAAGATGCCGCACCCAAGATCAGCGCGCTACGGGTAATGGATTGTGATTTTAATTGCATAAGTGTTGGTTAACGGACAACGACCCCGGCATTACCGAAGATGCCCCAGTCCTGTTCGAAGCGGGCTTTGGACCAATAGATTTGTCCGGCATAGGTGTCGTTTAAAATAATCTGGGTTGGGTTATCTTTGCTGCCGACATAACCGATGACGGTGCGGGCGTGTTCCCCCTTCCAGGCATAAATATATTTTCCGGCAGGAGTGTGCCAAGAATCTTCATAACCGGAGCCGTAAACTCCCCACACAACTACCGCATTACCCTTGCTGATTTCTTCCGTAATTTGTGTCACATCCCAGCCGGTGAAGGCCTCAGAGGGGCGCCAATGGTTGGCCGCTCGGGCGATTGGGTCCCAATAGACTCCGTAGCCGGTTGAGTTCTGCCTGCCACGAATATCGCCGACAAAAGCCTCATAAGGATCACCCCATATCGCACCGGAGTGTGACGTAGGGTCGTAACCGACATAAGTCATAATATCACTCTCTGAAACAGAAACACTCTTGCCTGCCAGAGCCATTTTTAAAGCGGCAGCCTCGCATGATAAGGGTAAATCCTGCAGGTCGCTTGCAATGGCAAGCTTCACTACTTCTGGTTCTGTTGTGAAAGAATATGACAAATCTTTTGTCAGATCGAGTCCGTGAACACTTACAATGCCACTTTGGATATTTAAATGATAGTTTGTATTATATTGAAGGGAATTTACCGGTTGAATGTTTACTGTATTTCCTTCCCAGCGGAAAGTTAATAGAACGCTTGGTTCAAGTGTAATATGTGCCTCGGCGGATACATGGTCCACTTCCTGATCAAATGCAATTTGAAGACCGCTGTTTACTCCTACACCGGTAGCGCCGTCGTGCGGTGAAATACGAGAGACTTTAATTTCACCGATGGTTGTAAATTTATATGAAACGGGTTCTTCAAGATAGCCACCACCTTGAGTTTTTGTATTGGCATTAATTAGTACGTTGTATTCAGTCCCATAAGCCAATTTTTTAGCGGGAGTGACAGTGGCAACCATACCATTTTCGGAAAGTGTGATAGTAGGTTTGATATCGGGTTTGACTGATAAATTTGCACGTAAGGATTCCACATCCATTGCCTTAGTGAATGTAATCGAAATTGGCGCGTCAATAAAAACCGCTTTCCCGGTTGGTGTCGATTCAGCAATCAGAGGTGGCGCGATTGTTTTAAAAGCGCCTTCATATACTTTCTTCGGGTCACTTCTGTGGACAACTTCGCGGGTCGTAGTATCACGTGAGACGCCGACACGGTATATAGTTAAATTGTATTTTGCTGACTGCTGTAGCGGTTCAGTCGGGGTGAGTGTGTAGAGATCATTTGTCTCATTAATTGTTTCTTCAACGGTAATTTCCGGATCAAAGACGAATTCAAACTCAGCAATAGCAGGGTTTGGTTCATTCAGTTTAATGGTGATGGGGGTGGCCGGCGAAATATCTTGTGAATGTATTTTGGGTACTACCGCCAAAACATCCGGTAGGGGGCTGGTTGTAAATAAAAAAGCGGACGAGCTCGTTTTCCCGATTGGTAGCGGGCTTTGTATTTGATTAATATTAACCTGATACTTTGTCTCTGCTAGGAGTGTATGGTTTGGCACAAATCGGATGCGCCGGAATAGCTGCTGGTTGAATAACGGTGCCTCGAAATGCCATTCACCTTCTATGTCAGGTGAAATAGATACCGAAAGTGCTCGCCGATCTACGGGACGACTGAAGTTAATTACAATTGGCGTCTCCAGTTCTACGTTTTCGGTGGTCTGCGGACTAATCTGTGTAATTGTTGGAGTAAATATAAAGTTTCTTGCCAGGATAATAAAAAGTACCAGCCCGCCGGCTAGTACCCCTAAAATAATGATTGCCCGTGTACGCAAAAAACTTAGATATTTTTTATTAACTATGACTTTTTTCGCTTTATCCTCGGTAAAATTTTGCAGCATCTTCTGGCGAAACCGAATTAATGATTACCCCAGAGCCAATTTCCACACCGGCCCAAATCGATCCCCGCGGAGTTATTTTCAGATAGAGATGCTGGTCTTCATCGTTGATCACCTGGTGGAAATAGTAGTTGTAGGGGAGTCCTAGTTCTGCGACTTTGAGCAAGACTTTTTTTAAAATTTTGGCAAAAGATATTCTTTCCGCGCTAGTCAATACCGTGATATTATCCAAGTGGCGTTTGGGCATGATCCAGATTTCATAATTGTGGATGGAGGCGTACGGAGTAAAGGCAATTACGTTTTTGTCTTCAAAGACAAAGCGCGGTCCTTTGCGTTCTTCCTTGATTACATCGCAATATACGCAGGTTCCCTTTTCCAGTTTATATTCCTGGGTTTTTTGTGATTTATCCATTAGGTGTGGGGGGAGAAACTCGGTGGCGAATACCTGTGAGTGGGAGTGGGCGACTGACTGACCGGCTTTTCCGCCGTCATTTTTGAAGATTAGGATATATTTAATTTTATCCAGCTTTGAAATCTCATAAGTCCGTTCCGCATAAACGTCGAAAAGCTTTTTAATGTGGCTCTCTGGTAAATATTCCAATTCAGTCGCGTGGTCCGGCGTTTCAATCACTAATTCCTGAACGCCATAGGCATTAGGATTATCCAAAGTAACGGCCGGAAATTTATTTTTGAGCGTCAAAAGTGACCAATTCTTCCCCTGTCCGTCATATTTTCTGATAATCAAATCTTTTTCAATATTCTCCGGGCAGAAAACACACTTCTTCTCCCTGGTTATTTTGCTGACAATCTGTTCAAAATCATGTGGTCTACTCCCTCGTCGGGGTGCGATGATTACATACTTGTCTTGAATATAATCTTTTCTTATTTCGGATTTTTGAACGGTTTCGGTCATGGTAATTATTTTTAATTTAATGATTTTTCGTAAAGCTCAATATATTTTAGCGCCGACTGAGTCCAGGAGAAATCCTGATTCATACAATTAATCACCAATTTTCGCCAGAGGCTTTTGTCTTTGTATATTTGCAGAGATTTTCTAGTAACAGCCAGTAATTCATCGCTTTGGTAATTCTGAAACACAAATCCAGTTCCGGTTCCCAGCTGGGCGTTGTAATTTTGGACGGAATCTTTTAATCCGCCAGTGGCTCTGACAATCGGTACGGTCCCATAACGCATAGCGATCATCTGACCGAGCCCGCATGGTTCAAACCGGGAGGGCATAAAGAACAGATCGGAAGCAGCATATATTTCTTGCGCCAGGTCAGCGTCAAATCCGATAGTAACCGCCACCTTTTCCGGATGTTTTTCCGTCTCCGCTTTCAATTTTTGTTCCAAAATCGCTTCGCCGGTTCCTAAAAAGACCATTTGTACTTCCAGTGTAGCAAGTTCATCAATGATTTCAAGAATCAAATCTAATCCTTTTTGGTCTGTCAGTCTGGAGACCATGCCGATTACCGGGATTTCCTTGTTTTCGGGTAGGCCGACGGCTTTCTGTAGGATCAGTTTGTTTTCAGTCTTTCTCTCTATTTCTTTAATGGAATAATTAATTTTAATTTGCGGATCTGTGGCCGGGTTGAAATGATCCTGGTCGATGCCGTTTAGGATGCCGTACAAATTTTCCTTCCTTTTTGCCAAAGTACCTTCCAATCCTTCTCCAAATTCTTCAGTCAGGATTTCTTTCGCGTAGGTCGGACTAACGGTGTTAATGATGTTACTGTTCAAAATTGCCTGTTGCAGGAAGTTAATATCATTGTTCTTGCCGAACCGCTCACTTAAAGTCGGCCAGTCTTTTTCGGTGACGCCCAATTTATCAAACACTTTCTCCGGGGAACATTTTCCCTGGAAAGCGAGATTGTGGATAGTCAGTACGGTAGGGAAGTCTGGGCGGTCTTTTTCTTTACTGTGCAGTATCTTAATCATTGGGATCATGATGCTGGCATGCCAGTCATGACAATGGATAACATCCGGTGTCCATTTCAGCGATCCGAACAGTTCCAAGACAGAACGTGCAAAAAAAGTGAAACGCCTGGTTTCCTTGCCGAAATCCCCGCCGATGTCGCCGTAATATATTCCATTTTCACCCAATATTTCAGGATGGTCGACAAAATAAACCGGGACAGAGCTGTTTGGTAAATTAGTTTTCCAAATGCTGACACTTTCCTCTTTGTTTTTGAAGGGGATTTTGACACTTTCTACAATTTTTTTGAGCCCGTATTTTTTTTCATCAATTACTCCGTATTTTGGCATGATTACACGGACGTCGATTCCCAGTTGCTTCAATGCTTTGGGTAATGCACCCACGACATCGGCTAATCCGCCTACTTTAGCAAAAGGAGTAATTTCAGATGCGACAAACAGAACTTTTATTTTCTTCATATTAAATTTTAATTATTATTTGCTGCCTAATTTTTCTTTTAGGAATTCCAGATTACTGGTAGTCTTTCCGCGGACAGTGGTTAAAAAATTTAATAAATTTTCCGGAGAGGAATTAATCACGCGGTCGGGAGTAACGCCCAACGATTCCAATTTCTTTAATACTTTGATCAATCGGACAATTATCCTAACTCCCGGTCCACTGGTCATCCGTTCGATTCGGTATTGATTTAAGAT
Source organism: Patescibacteria group bacterium (assembly GCA_041666845.1). Taxonomy (GTDB): domain Bacteria; phylum Patescibacteriota; class Patescibacteriia; order UM-FILTER-42-10; family UM-FILTER-42-10; genus JAHJEX01. The sequence goes on from JBAYGC010000007.1 coordinate 50,046, forward strand.
ATCAATATCTGCATCACTAGCATCTCCCGCCGCCCATTTCTTTTTCTCGCCACTGACTTCTGTGCCGCTTGATTTGTACTGGTTGAAATCGTGAGCGTCCAAGTCTAGACTGAACCGCACTCCGCTATTTGCTGCCATCTCGAGTAGTTTACGGGAAGGTTGGCAATTTAAATTTATTTCAAACGCTTTATTTTGAGCAACCATTTCAGCTAAAATTTCCTGCCAAACACCCCAGTATTCTTCCCAGTACTCAGGGGATTTTTCCTTGTCTTTTCTGGTGTAGCGGTCAGGATGACCAATCACGTCCACATAACCGTTTCTAACTGTAGCCAGTAATGACTCTCTAATTGCAGAGGGTTCTTTTTCATTGGCAATAGCATGACGTGAAGCAACAACTAAATCCAGTTTAGCTAAAATTTCATCCGGGACATCCACAATTGCCTTACCATCATCATCAAACATGATATTGGCTTCAACACTGGAAAAAGCGATGATATCAAAATTTCCTTCTCGATTGATCCCCTCAATTTCTTCGGCGCCGGATACTAGTGATTGTGAAATAGAATCTTCAACTGAAAGCTGTTTGGGATGGTGTGTGTCGGAGGCATGTTCGGCAAAAGCTACAAACCGGAGCCCGATTCTCTGATAATATTCCATAATTTCTTGCGGGCGGTACAATCCTTCGTATTGACCTGTTTCTTCCCGCGTGCTTCTGGTCGAATGGGAATGGGCATCGCCCTGCCACCACTTATCTATGTATTGGGTTAATTCTCTCTGCTCACCCGCTTCATCTTCTCTTTGTGGTAGCCCCGCTTGCTCGCGTTTTTTATGTGCTTCCTCCTGCGGATCGATATATGGTACCGATGGTAGTTCTCTCATAAATATTTTTTCAAATTATCATAAATAGTATAAGGCATTTTCATATAATCCTGCATGCTGTTGACAATATTCCCTCTGGATCTGGTTTCGCTGTGGAAGTCCGATCCACCCGTCATCAGTAAGCCGTGCTTTTTGGCAAAATATTGATAATGTTCTACCTGGTGCCAGTTGTGATAAGGGGAGATTGCTTCAATGCCTGCCAGCCCTTCTTCTTTAAGTTCCAGGATAATTGTATCTTCTTCCCAGGTCAGTTTGTGACCCGGGTGGGCCAGAACGGCCAGTCCGCCGGCATTTTTCACTAAGCTAATTGCATCCGGAGTAAGTAGGCTAGTATGTATAATCGGGCAGAATGCTCTTTTTGCAAAATATTTGTTAATAATTTCAAACAGATCGGGGTCCGGTTTTCCACAGTCTTTTCGGATTAATTCCTTGTTCTCCGGAAAATCGGAAAGCATAGCTATAATCTCTGCCACGCTCAAATATTTTGTGATCAGTGAATCAATTTTTTTCCGATCAACGGTAAACCCGTATTCTTCCAGACGATCAAGTGCTTTTTTGATATTTGCCAAATGTTGCTGCTGAAGTGTATTAAGGGTTCTGTTTAATTCTTGATCATCAAGATTAAAACCATAACCCAGTAAATGCAACCCCTTACCCTTATATTCGGTATAAATTTCTACTCCCGGCACCACCGCGACTCCCTTCTTTTCACCAATTGCCATGATTTCTTTAACACCGTAAATTGTATTGTGGTCGGTTAAAGAAATCGCCAAAATATTTCTTTCAACAACCCGGTTGACCAATTCTTCACAACTCAAATCACCTCCGGAGTATTGAGAATGAAAATGAAGGTCGCAATATTTCATTTTGCTTCTTGTTTACAAATTAAGCAATCGCTTTGCTTCAGGGAAGGTGTGGTCGATAATCGTTCTTTGGACCGCCGCTCTGTTTTTTTTGGTATCAACTAAAATGGAAACACAGAATGCAGTAATCTGCATTACCCACCAGACTTTCCACAAATCGATCTGCTCTTTAGCCGCCTTGGTATTTTGGTTGGTTTTTTTGAGATAATTTTTCAGAAATATGTCGTGCAATTTGTGAATGGTTTTTAAGGAAGCTCTTTTCTGCCAGCCCAAGAGTTCCATCTGAACAAAGTAGTTGGCAATATCGCAGAACGGATCAAATTCCCAGGCGTTACCGAAATCTATCACGCCGACATTATCCCCGTTAAATACAATATTATTGGAATTCAGATCACCATGGATCAGACAATGCCGATCCGGTCGGTAATATTTTTTATAACGTTTCAGAAATGTTTCCAGGATTAATTTTCCTTCCGCTTCTAATTCCGGAGAGAATTTTTTGTAGTCAGTGACAAAGTATCCCACCTCTTCTTGTACTCGCTTTAAGGTTTTTGTCCTACCGGCTTTTATTTTTAAATTATGGAATTTAGCCACCCAATTGGATGCGAGTAGCGCCTGTTTTTCCAAGCCCGGTTTGCCGTCCAGAATCAAATCAGTGAAAATCTTTCCCGGGTATTCTTCATAGACCAACATCCGCCATTTCGGGTAATTACCAAGCGGGCGTGTGATTTGATATTTGCCGCTATCGAAACCCCTGCTGTAGATTGCCTGCATTGCCTGATCGGAATTTTTTATTTCCCAAGCTTGGTGGGCACTCGGAACATTTGCCCGGATAATTCTTTTTTCCATCCGTCCGTTCGGGTATTCCAGTTTCAGAGTGTAGCGGACGGATTTTTTAAATTTATACGGGCTTTGATCTTTCAGTTCAAAACCAACCAGCTTCGCTCCCCTATAGAACTTAGGGATGATAGTCTCTTTAAAGAATTTTTCCATAATTCGGATACTGACTGCATGTCGGAGAATTGAACGGTCCGCTTTTTTCATAATTACTTGGCTTTTATTTTTTAGTTAGTTCGCTCTCTTTTTCCTTCAATTCGGTAACGCGATCCCGAATTTGCGCCGCTCTTTCATACTCCTGTGATTTGGCTGCGGTGAGCATTTGGTTTTCCAGGTTGCCGACGATTTTATCAAATTCAGCTTGCGGAATATAAGGCATTTCGGCGGTAATTCTTTGGGTAACATCTTCATCGGAGAGTTTGCTCAGTTCTTCCACCTTCCCGGACCGTTGCCATTCAAATGATTCTTGGATGATGTTTAAATACAGATCACGGGCCTTATCTTTCTTTTTCTGATCAATCGGTAATGTCTGCAGGATATCTTTGAATTCTTTGGCGCCGACCTCAATCATCTCAATGCTCCACCAAGGTTGTGCGGAAGCCCACCAGTATTGATCGGAATGCACGGCTTTGTCCAAAGCGTTTCTCGCTTTTTCATATACAGGTGAATTCTGGTCCATGCCGTTTACTTCTTCAATCGCCATATTGGTCAATTCCCATTGCCAGGTATGGATTTGATTATCGTTGCTTTTCCAACGTGAGTATGGCGTATTTCTTTCTATATCTTTTTTCATTAATGCCCAGCTGGAATCAAGTGGTTGTACTTCCGCCTTTTTGGTGAATAACTGATCAACATCCGATAGAAAAACGCTTTCCAGTTCCTTCGTTTTGTACAAGTCGAAAAGCAGGTCCTCAAGCCCTGGGCGATGGTGGCCGAAAGTTTCACCGTCCATGGCGGTAATTAAATACTCTTTTTTATTTACCCGATCGCCCAGCAGTTTGACCAGCATGTCGCTGGAAAAAACACTCATGCCGATTTCAGCGGACAAAATGCGGAAACTAGTTTCCCGATCGCGGAAATATACATTCAGATTGTTATTGCCTTTGAGCTGATAAATTGTATCGGGTTTAATGGCGCCGGTTGTCCCGTTAAATGCTAGTTCATCCAAAATAATCCATTTGTAGCCCAGTTTTGATGCGATCTCTCCCACCTTTTTGGCATAGCCCATTTCCGTCGGGAAAAAACCTTTCGGCTGGTATGATTTACCGAAATATTTTTTGTTGGTCTCGTGATTCAACTTGATCTGCCGCTCAATTTCTTTTTCCGGCATCAACGGGAGAAAAGCATGGTATTTGGCGGAGTCAGTAAAATCAATCTGGCCTCTTTCCGACAGCATTTTCAAATCCGTAACCACATCCATGCAGCCGTCCCGTTCAAAGAGTTCTACCAATGCGGCATTGATATTCAGCGTTACTTTTGCTTTAGGGTCCGCTTTTAATCCCTTGGTCAGGCGCCGGTAGCTTTCATTGGCGATTTTTTTAACCCAGTATGATTTCTGAGTCGGCGGTTGGTAGATGTGTAAAAAATTTATCCAATACATTATTTTTTCGTTTAAGTTTCTTTTTTCCCAGCCATATAGGGCTTATAATTATAACCTGCTAAAAACATCTTTTTTTCTTTTTTAGCGCGGCCGGTATATTGCCATTCGTGAGCTAATTTTTTAATTTGTTCAGACAGCAGTCTGGCCTTTTTTAATTTACTGATCGGAGGATTCTTTAGTGCATTGATTAAGTCCAGTAGTCGGTTGGCTCCCTCTTCGATTATTTCTACGCTCCACCAAGGGTGAGCTGATGCCCACCAGAAGAAATCACTGCTCATACTTCTGTCCAACAACGTCCGTGCCGCATCAAAATTTTTATCCTTAGTGGATTCCTTGACAGTGGCTAGTACCAGTTCAAAAAGTTGCCATTGCAGTTTGTGGATCGGGTTATTCGGATGATCCCATAGTTCAAAAGGAATTCCGTTTTTCAGCTCCTTTTCAGAGGATGCCCAGCTGGAAGCGAGGGGAGTGATGGATTTAAAGGAACTGTATTGTTTTAGTGCTTCGGAATAGGTTTCTGTTTGGATCTTTTTATCCAGAGTCAATTCTTCAAACACTTTTTCCATTCCCGGACGGTGGTGGCCGAGGGTTTCCCCGTCAAAAGCGGTAAATAAAGGATCACCAGTACAACAAGTTTTCTTAAATACTTTCTTTGTCTCCATCTGAGGTTTAACAGTAAAAAGATCAGACATATTATGATTACGAAAAGCTACTTTCAGGGGTGTTCCTTTAATTCTGTATCCGTTTTTCCAGTCAACCACCCCCTTCTTTTTCTGATAGGCTATTTCATCCAGTGCGATCCAGGAAAATTTTTCTTTCACCAGCGCCTGGGCAACTTTTTCGCTGTAGCACATTTCCGGCGGAAAGAAACCGGAGAGTTGGTAGGATTTGCCGAAATACTTGGTATTAACTTTGGTATTGAGCTGGATCTGGCGTTGAATCTCTGAGACGGGTAATTTCGGCAGAATTGTGTGATACATGGCACTGCCTGTAAACTCAATCTGTTTTCTTTCCGCCAGCAGTTTGATCAGATTGATGATTTCACCCAACTTATGTTCGAATAACTGTTCGGTCAGTGAGCCATTAATATTGAGAGTAATTTTTATCTGGGGGTGTTTTTTTAAAATGCGGAATACCGGTAAATAGCTTTCACGTGCGACTTTTTTTATTATTTTCACATCCCAGCCCGGTGGCTGGTAAATGTGCAATAAGTTGGCCCAAACGGTTTTGATCATTCCTTGTTAACTAAATAGAGTTGTTTATTTTTAATAGCCTTCTTATATAACAATTCATATTTCTTTGCCGGGATCTTCCAAGAAAAACTTAACTGCATACTTTTCTTAATTAATTCAATCCACTCTTCGCGGTGTTTATGATTTTCAATTGCGCGGGTAATGGCGACCAGTAGGTCGCGTGAATCATAAGTCTTGAAAGTGAATCCGTTACCTTTTTGGGTACGCGGGTTATAGTTGGTAATAGTATCGGCCAGACCGCCGGTAGCTCTGACAATCGGAATTGATCCGTAACGGAGGCTAATCATTTGGCCTAATCCACAAGGTTCAAACCGGGATGGCATTAAAAACATGTCGGAGCCGGCATAAACCTTTGTGGCATGCTGGCTGTTGAACTGCAAGTGTGCGGCAACTTTCTTTGGGTACTTTCGGATCAGTTTTTTAAAAAAGGATTCATACTTTTTCTCGCCACCGCCCAAAATTACAACTTGAACATCCTGTCGCATTAACGGGTCCATGATGTCAAAAATCAAATCAAAACCCTTTTGTTCTGTAATACGCGAGACTACGCCGATCAGAGGAATTTTCGGGTCTTCCGGTAGTTGAAACATTTTTTGCAGATGCAGCTTATTCTTTGTTTTTAAATGCAAGGAATTAAAATCATAATTTTTGTAAAGTCCCGGATCGGTGGCCGGATTGAAATCATTATAGTCAATCCCGTTGACGATGCCGAAAAGATTTTCCTTACGGTTCAAAAGAATCCGATGTAATGCCTGGCCGTATTTTTTGGTCATAATCTCCTGGGCGTACTGTTCGGAAACGGTGTTGATGATATCCGCATTCACAATTCCTCTTTTTGCGTAATTAATATTTTCAATTGCACCTTTTTCCTTAAAAAGAGGGAGCTTGGTATTACCGTCATCTTTTTCTCTGGGTTTCAGTTCCCACCAGTTTTTACCCATCTGGAAGGCCAGATTATGAATGGTAAATAACGAACCAGTTTGTTTAAACAGCGGATCATCCGCAAACCGGGTGCGTAGCAGGAATGGGATTAATCCGGTATGCCATTCATGTGCCTGAATCACATCCGGCCGAAAATTGAGGAACTTTAACAATTCAAAAACGGCGACGTTAAAAAAATAAAATCGGAGGTTTTCCGTCTTAGAACCATAAACTTTTTTATGTGAGGAGAAAAAACGCGGGTGGTCAATAAAATATACCGGCACGCCGGTTGAGAGGGAGCTTTTCCAAAAATCCGCCTTGATGGTTGTCGATTTGTCGATGTATACCGGCACATCCTTCTGAAGCAGTTCCAGCTTGAATTTTTTGTCCTGAATCACTCCGTGCAATGGTGTAACGATAATCACATCATGGTTCAGCTTGCGCAAAGCTTTTGGTAAAGAGCGCGCGACATCCGCCAGACCGCCGGTTTTGGAGAACGGATCGACCTCTGAAGAGACGCTGACTATTTTGAGTGAGTGCTTCATATTTATAAATAATTATTTTTTGATACGGCGGAACAGACAGCGATAGCTAGTGCATCCGCAGTATCGTCGGGCTTTGGGACAGTTTTCAACTTCAGAATGATTTTGATCATTTTTTGAATCTGTGCTTTTTCCGCCCGGCCATAACCGCAAATTGTTTGTTTCACTTGGAGTGGGGTGAATTCATGTACTGGTACTTTCGATTGCTCGGCAGCTAAGAGGATTACGCCCCTTGCTTGACTAACTGCCAGAACGGTCTTGGCATTTTTAAAGAAAAACAGTTCTTCAACCGAAACAACATCCGGTTTAAATTTTCTAATTATTTTCTGTAGCTCCTTATGAATAATCGCTAACCTTTTTTCTAGTGGGAGACTTTTGTCAGTTTCAATGTAACCGTAATCTTTTGCGACCAACTTATCATGAATTCCTTCTACTACGCCCCAACCGACTAACGCAAATCCGGGGTCGACACCAAGAATGGTGACTGGCTTTTTAATATTCATAATTTGAATAAATATTGGTTACCTCGTCGTTATTCTCCAACTCTTCCAGTAAACCGGTTATTTTTTCTGGATCGGATACATCGGATTTAGTCAGAATAGTCTTGGCAACCGGGTCGACACTGGCATATTCGACTGTATACCCCTTCTCAATTAAGGACTTGTTGATACTTTCCAGGCTTTCCGGCGTGGTGTAAATGGTAAAGCCATCAGATTCCTCTTTAATATCCTCAGCCCCCAAGTCGATAAGCTCCAATTCGACTGCTTCTTTCTGGCTGTTTTCAGGAGCAGTGACCAGTAAAACACCCTTTCTTTCAAACATCCAGCTGACACTGCCATTTTCCGCTAAACGGCCGTTTTTTTTGCTAAGAATAGCCCTAATTACCGGTGCAGTGCGGTTTTTATTATCGGTGAATGATTCGATTAATATTGCTACACCATCAGGTCCGAACCCTTCATAGACCACTTCATCAATTTTTCCTTCAGAACCCTCGCCCGTGCCTCTCTTTATTGCCCTTTCGATGTTTTCTTTGGGCATATTAGCCTGTTTTGCCTTGTCAATTGTGAGACGCAATTTAAAGTTCGTATCAGGATCTCCACCCCCTTCGCGGGCTGCCAGAGAGATGGTATTCGCTATTTTAGTAAAAATTGTGCCTTTTTTGGCATCGGTAACGCCTTTTGCTCTTTTAATTGTTGACCATTTGGAATGTCCGGACATAAAAAATAATATTATTAAATATTTGATAGTACCTTTATAATATAGCAAAAAAACGGGCTAAAGTCAATGTTAATTAAAATCATATTTTGCTTGTAAGTTGAATAAATCCCTGTTATAGTGGATGCACATTAAACTGACGCGAGTATGAATCAACTGGATGACCAAAAAAAGATCGAAGCTAGGGATACGGGGCATGTTTTAGAGACGATTTCTTTACTACCGAAGCAAATTCAGCAGACATGGGAAGATGTTCAGAATGTCACAATACCCAAATCATACCGTTCAGTACAAAATATTGTGGTAAATGGCATGGGTGGCTCAGGATTGGGCGCTCATATTTTGTTTTCGCTTTTTTATGACCAACTGCCGGTGCCTTTACGCGTGGTACATAGTTATACCATGCCGGCCTACGTCAATAAAAAGACACTTTATGTGCTGTCCAGTTATTCGGGGACGACTGAGGAGCCGCTTTCGACCGCCAAAGAGGCATTGAAACGAGGCGCCAAAGTAATTGGGATAACAACCGGGGGTGAAGTTAAAGATTTTTGTCTGAAAAACAATTTGCCATGCTTTTTATTTGACCCAGTTTATAATCCGTCCAACCAGCCGCGGATGGGTGTTGGATATTCTGTGTTTGGGATATTGGGGTTGCTTAAACGCTGCGGAATAATCGATCTTGATGAAAGAGATGTTAATAGAGTAATAACTCACCTCAACCTGATGATTCGAAAGTTTTCGGCCAATATTACAACAGCTAAAAATCCTGCCAAACGAATCGCCGAAGAACTGCATGGCACAATCCCGATTTGTGTTGCAGCGGAATTTCTGACCGGAAATGTGCATACGCTTACTAATCAGTTAAATGAAAACAGCAAGAATTTTTCCGCGTACTTTTTACTTTCGGAACTGAATCATCATTTATTGGAAGGATTGGCGGCGCCGAAGATTGTACCGCAGGCTCTGCGATTTCTATTTATTGAATCGGCATTGTATCATCCGCGCAATAAGGTAAGATTTCCGATTACAAAAAAAATAGTAAAAAAGAATAAGGTTGAATTTTCTTCATATCAGGCCGAAGGGAAAACAAAATTACTCCAATCTTTTGAAGTGTTATTGTTCGGAAGCTACCTTAGCTACTATTTGGCGTATTTGAATCATGTTGATCCGGTTAAAATCCCGTGGGTTGATTATTTCAAGAGAGAACTGAAGAAATAATATAATAATCGTTTTCCGCCCTCATGCCTTGGAAAAGATTCTTATTCCCATGCTTGATAAGAATCAATTCTTTTATAAGGTGCGGGGGCGTTTGGATTAAAATAATGAAGGACAGTTTGAAAAAAATTATTAATCATATTACTAAAAGTAATTTCCCGTATACTTATTTGGTAATTTTTACTATTGCATTCGGAATTTTCTTTTATATCCAGTATACGCCGGCCTTTCCGGATCCCGATTCCTTTTACCACATGAAAATGGCCCTGCTGATCAGGGATGGCAATCTGGGCCAGGGTTTTCCCTGGCTCTCGGACTATACTATTCTAGGCAATGCATATACTGACCAGCATTTGCTTTATCATGTATTTCTCATTCCTTTTGTCACTTTGTTTACACCGGCGATCGGAATAAAAATCGCAACTGTTTTTTTGGGTGCGACATTAATAACAACTTTTTATTGGTTGCTGCGAAAAGAAAAGATTAGATTTGCCTGGTTTTACAGCTTATTATTGCTATTTGTGGAACCATTTACTTTTCGGATCAGCCTGGCCAAAGCGCCCTCAGTGTCCATAATATTTTTACTGCTAGTGCTATGGTGTCTTTTCCGTTACCGGATGAAACTTTTATTTATTTTATCGACGATCTTTGTTTGGGCATATGGCGGATTTTTATTGACCGTAGTATTTGCCGGACTTTATGGGGTGGTTAATACCCTTTTTGATTTAAGAAAAAATAAAGTAACTGGATTATTAAAACACTATTTTGGGCATGAAAAATCCTGGGTGAAAAAAGTATTGACTGGGAAAGAGTTAGGTATGGTTCTGGTCAGTGTCGCGGGTATAATGGTCGGTTTGGTGATCAATCCGTATTTCCCGAATAACCTGTCATATTACTGGGCGCAACTGGTTCAAATCGGGATTGTAAATTATCAGAATATAATCGGGGTAGGTGGTGAATGGTATCCGTATTCAGTCACTGAGCTGGTACCGAATACAGTGTTTCTTTTTTTAATTTTATTGGCAGCGTTTGTAATCTTTTTCGTTACAATCAAAAAACAAAACAGCAAATCGGTCACGCTTTTGATTCTGACTGTTTTCTTTTTGGCTTTAACTTTGAAATCACGCCGGTATGTGGAATATTTTGTACCGTTCAGTATGCTATTTAGCGCGTTTGCTTTAAGTCCATTTTTGGCGAAGGTAAGTGTTACTGGGATGTTAAAAAAAATACCTTCTTTTTACAACAGTCGGAAGATAATTTTTACCATTCTATTGGTTTATTTTGTGGTAACAATTCCAACAATTGCAATTCGCGATCTTAAACAGGAAAGAAATAGTTTTAAGAATGGAATTCCTTATAATAAATTTGAATCGGCCAGCAATTGGCTAGAGAATAATACCCCCGAAGGCTCTATTGTACTCCATAGCGACTGGGATGAGTTCCCGATTTTGTTCTATCACAACTCACACAATCACTACATTGTAGGTCTGGATCCGACCTTTATGTATATCCATAATGAAGATTTATACTGGAAATGGGTGAACATAACCATTGGTAAGGAAAGTAGCGCTTTGTATGATATAATTACCAAAGATTTTAACAATGCAACAGTGTTTCTGGAAAAGGATCACACCGCAATGGATCTGAATTTCCAGCAGGATTCTCATTTTAAGCTAGTATATGAGGATGCTGAAGCTAAAATTTATCAAATATCCGATAATCAATAATGAGCGAGATTAGCAAGGAGCAATTAGACGAACAGCATCGGAGCGTTCCGCCGGATTATTACGACCAAGGAATAAAAAAGAATATTTTCCAGTGGATCTGGCATAAAGGAAGGACCAATATTTTACCGGAGGCACTGGCGGGGGTTGGCCACAAAGTGCTTGATGTCGGCTGTCATGGCGGTTTTTTTACCAATGAAATTGCAAAAATTATTGGTAACGATATATTAGGGGTTGATATTTCTGAGAGCGCAATTAATTATGCAAAAAATAAATATCCGGAATTGAGTTTTGTCACCGCTGATATAGGAAAAAAATTTGACCTGCCGGACAATACTTTTAATACCGTGACAGCGTTTGACGTGGTTGAACATATTCCGAATTTGAACTTTGTCTCTCAGGAAATAAACAGGGTATTGAAACCTGGTGGCGTGTTTGTGATGGGAATACCCAGAGAAAACATGCTGTTTAAAGCGGTTTGGTATTTCTGGACCAAAAGCAAGGGGAAGGTCTGGCACGATGTCCATGTCCACGAATTTTCTGAGAGCAATCTGAAGAAATATTTCGAAGCGAACGGATTTAAGAAAATATTCGACAAGAAAATTCATCTTGGCATGTATTGGGTAATCAAATATCAAAAGATTTAAGTATATGAAAAAGAGCATATCATTGACCGGAATAATATTGTTCCTACTTGTGACGATCCGACTGGCTACCACCGAATATGATTCCAGTTTTGGGCTGGTTTTTACTTACTCGGTATCGTTTATTATTCTTTTCTCCTATTTTTTATTGGACATTATACCTCGAGTCAAGGATGATATTATCAAATCAATGAAGGTTGTTCTGTTGATTTTGTTGATGATGATTTTAATTGTCATTCCTGTTGTATCAAATATGTATAACCGGGTCGAGGGCGACCCGCGAGCGCTTTATCATGACGGAATTGTCCAGACAGAGGAGGCAATCAAATTTTTGTTTGCTGGTAAGAATTTCTACACTGAGGATTATACCAACACTCCGGTCGCGGACTGGAGTGAAGGCAAAATATCGGAGCTGATCAGCAGGGAAACTATCGTAAACCCCGCTATCTACCACAATATTTACTTACCTTTTTATATTTTAGTATCAGCGCCGTTTTATTGGGTTAGTCATATGATTTTTGACTGGTACGACCAAAGAATAATTTTGTTATTGGCATTGGCGGGAGTAATATGGCTACTGTTTAAAAAGGGTGGGATGAGCGAAAAGACATTATTTGTAACAGTACTATTTGCATTAAACCCCATGTTCTTAAGGTTTTTTATTGAGGGAAGAAACGATATTTTTACGATATTTTTAATTACTTTTTCCGTTTATTTATTGTCAAAGAAGAAGTTATTATTGTCATCAATTCCTTTTGCCTTGGCCTGTGTCAGCAAGCATACCGCCTGGCTTCTGCTTCCTTTTTATTGGTGGTTTGTATACTTTCAGGTATCCGATCAGTCCAAAAAAATCACGGACAATATTAAAACAACCTTGAAGAAAATCTACCCGATTTTCATAATCGGGGCAGTATTCATTGTACCGTTTTTAGTTTGGGATTTTGGTGCTTTCTGGGAAGACGTCTTTCTTTATCCTAGCGGAAAGTTAGTAACCAGTTATCCAATCACCGGATACGGCTTTTCCCAATTGATGCTGATGGCGAAAATTGGTGTTAAGACTATTCATGATTATTACCCGTTTTGGATTCTGCAATTAATCGTTTCCGCTCCCTTGCTGTTCTTTCTGTATCGCTATCAAAAAAGAAACAAAACAGTCAGCGCGATGCTGGTAAGCTACGGTATATTTATTTTTGTCTTCTGGTTGTTCTCCAGATTTTTTAATGACAATTATATCACTTACATATTCAGCATTTTAATTATTGCGTATTTTTTTAACCAGGACGAGTCTAACCCAATCATTAAAGGAATATCATAATGAAACTTTCAATTATCATACCTGTTTATAACGAAAAAAATACTTTCAACAAGATTATTGAAAAAGTGAAAGCGGTTCCTTATGAAAAAGAAATTATTGTTGTTGATGACGGTTCTGAGGACGGCACCCGGGAAATTCTAAAAAACTTCAGTGATCCCGAAGTGCAAATATATTATCACGAAAAAAATTATGGCAAAGGCCGGGCAATCAGAACCGGGTTTGAACACATAACGGGGGATGTTGTTTTGATCCAGGATGCTGATCTGGAATATGACCCGCAGGAATACGGCATCCTTCTGAAGCCGATCCAGGAAGGAAAGGCGGAAGTTGTCTATGGTTCTAGGTTTCGAGGAGAGGGTAAGGCAATGCTTTTTTGGCATGCGATCGGTAATAAATTTCTCACTTTCATGACGAATTTGCTTTATGATACAACAATCACTGATATGGAAACATGCTATAAAGTTTTTAAAGCGGATGTGATTAAGAGTCTAAAGCTGACTGCGGATCGTTTCAACATTGAACCGGAGATCACGGCAAAAGTTCTGAAAAAAGGATACCGAATTTATGAAGTCCCGATTTCCTATACGGGCAGAGAATATGATGAAGGTAAGAAAATTACTTGGCGCGACGGCTTTATTGCCTTGTGGACACTCATTAAATATCGTTTCGTAAAATAAAAATTTCTCTAATTTCTGTTTTCTGATTGAGATATGATAAGTTTACCGAGCAAAGCAAGAACAATATTGTTATTTGTGCTAATATTTTTGGTTTATATCAGTTCCGTTCGTTTTCTTGGCACAATTGATGGGGCGCCGACCAGAATGTTGCCGATCAGCATATTGAAGGAGGGGGATTTTGATCTGGATGAATATGTGCCGGCAAGGCAGGATGATTTTGTTTGGTTTGTACTGATCGAAACCACTGACGGGCATTTTATTTCCAAATATCCGGTATTATCATCAATATTAGCTCTGCCTTTTTATGCCATACCACATTTTTTGGGTATAGGATTCACCACCGCAATTATTATTACTTTGTCTAAAATATCAGCAGCCTTTATCACTGCCATATCCGCAATATTATTATTGTTCATTTTTCGGAAATATCTTTCAGAGAAATGGTCGGTATTTTTGACTATTGCCTATGCTTTTGGTACTAGTAGCTGGACAGTGTCAAGCCAAGATTTGTGGCAACACGGCGCCAGCCAGCTATTTCTGATTTTGACCGTCTATTTATTGTTGAAACCTAAAAAAAGTGATCTGAGATTTTTATTGATCGGAGTTGTTATCGGCTTGTCAATTGCCGCACGTTATTTAAATGTCATTTTTGGGGCAGTATATTTAATCTTTATATTATATAAGTACCGGACAAAAATATTTTCTACATTGCTCGGGGTGCTTGTTCCGCTGTCCTTGGTTTTAATCTATCAATCATATTATTTGGATAATCCATTCCAAACGGGGTACAGTTGTAATGCATATAGTAACCGTTCCTTTGCCTGCATTGAAGGTTGGTACAGTGAATTCTGGGATGGGTTCGGCGGGCTATTAATCAGTCCAAGCCGGGGCTTGTTTATTTTTACTCCATTCCTGATATTTAGTTTGATTGGAATGTGGTTGATTTGGAAGCGAAATAAAAAAGAAGTGCGAGATTATAATCTGCTTTTCAAGTTTACTTCGATTGGCGTACTAATATTTGTTGTAGTTATGAGTAAATGGTGGGCGTGGTATGGTGGGGTTACATACGGTCCAAGAATGTTGGCTGATATTACTCCACTTATGATGTTATTTTTTATTCCCTTATTAAGAAGTGAATTGTTCAAAAGAAAAGTTGTCCCGGCTATTTTTATTTTGTTGGTAGTGTTTTCTATTATTAACCAATTCACTGGTATTATTTTCTGGGATGGTTCGTGGCAAAAAGCAGACACTCTGTCTGCTGATCATGCATGGCTCTGGGATTGGGGGAATAGTCAATTAATTTATTATATAAAAATGTTTTTTTGATGATAAACGCTAAAATATTTTCAAACATAAAAAAACATCTATTAATAATCACGTTATTTGTTGTTTTAACTGTGGTGATGACTTATCCGTGGGTTAACCATATGGATACGTGGGTGCATGACGGGGCGGATTCTTATTTTATCGCGTGGAACCTGGCATGGGACGTAAATTCATTTCAAAATGATGTCGGTAATATATTTAATGCCAATATTTTTTATCCGCATGATAATACCCTGGCCTATTCCGAGCATCTGATCGGCACGGCATTATTGGTGTGGCCGATTCTGGCTCTAACTCATAACCCGATTCTGGCATATAACATTGTGACCTTCATATTCTTTGTTCTGGGTGCCTATTGCATGTATTTGTTTATGTTCAAACTTACACGTAATTTACCCGTTTCGATTATCAGTGCCATAATTTTCGGGTTTAACCCGTATCGAGTAATTCATTTCAGCCAGATTCATTTGCAGGTAATCTTTTTCTTCCCCTTGATTTTATTGATCTTACATCGGTTATTTGAATCCAAAAAACACCGGGATTTTATTTTTTTGATTTTAGCCTACGTCACGTTGGGTTATATGAGTATGCACTATCTGTTAATGATGGCTGTTGTTACAATAGTGTTCTCAGTTTTCTATTTTGCCGCCATTGATAAAAAATTGCCGGAAAAGAAATTCATTATTAAGCTGGGGTTAGCCTTTTTTCTGGTTATTCTAGCTATTTTGCCGGTGTATTACCCGTATTTTTTTGCACATGATGAAAACGGTTACAGCCGTTCCTATAGCATGATTACGACTTACTCACCGACTGTCATGGATTATCTAGCTTTCTCTCCACTAATTACAAAAATTGTCGGTTTTCCCAATACGATAGAGAGAGTGCTGTATACCGGGTTTACAGTAGTAATATTGTTTTTTGTCAGTTTATATTATCTGATCAAGCGGCGCATTGTAGATCAGAAAACAATTGAGATTCTTTTGCTCTATCTGCTGATCGGTGCGGTTTGCGTATTATTGTCATTTGGTATTTTGGTGCGGTTTACGACGGACGGTGGCGGGGTGGTCGGTCCGTATATATTTTTCTATAAATTAATTCCCGGGTTTGACGGTCTGCGCGCTTTGGGGAGATTTTTTGTTGTTGTTCTGCTTTCAATCAGCGTTGTTATTGGTCTGGGGTTAAACCAGATGTTGAGAAGAATCAAAAAGAGATTTATTTATGGTTCGGTCGTTATTTTGGTTGCCTCATTAATAATGGTCGAATATCTCTGGGTACCGCCATTTCAGCCGGTGGAATACCGTGAGGCGTTGATTGATAATAAAATTCCGGAAGTGTATCATTGGCTCGCGGAGAAGTCGGATGACTCGGTGATTCTTGAATTACCTTTGGATGTTAACTTGAGAAAAAGCACCGAATATATGTATTTATCCGTATATCACTGGAAAAAAATGATCAACGGGTACAGCGGGTTTTTCCCAGAAGATTATATCAAGCTGGAAAAAATGATTGCGGACAATTTTACCGGTGATGAAACTCAAAATGAAATATCGAAAGCGGGCGTGAAATATATAATCGTACATTTTGGCGTCCAATCAAAATTTACTACTCAAATAACACCCGAAGGATTAGACCAACTGCCAAAACTCAGACTGATAGAAACTTTCGGGACCGACTACGTTTATGAAGTAATATAGCAAATATGGGTAATCATCCATTGAAGAGAAATAGTCTGGCGGTGGTAATATTTTTATTGCTGACATTTTTGATGACTTTCCCATGGGGTGCCCGGCTGGCAACGTCGGTACAGGCCAGCAGTGATTCCTATTTCAATATATGGACAATTGCCTGGGACGTTCATATGTTTCAGGAAAATCCTACCGATATATTTAATGCTAATATATTCTATCCGAATAAAAACACACTGGCCTATTCTGAAAATCTGATCGGATCTGCATTATTTGCCTGGCCGGTTATTGCTTTGAGCGGTAATCCAGTTTTGGCTTACAATATAATTATCTTTATATTTTTTGTTCTAGCCGGTTACTGCATGTATCTGTTGGCTTATTATTTTACAAAAAATTTTCCGGTCTCTATCTTAGGCGGTATCATCTACGGCTTTAATGCATATATGTTTTTGCATTTTAATCTGTTGCATATCATGGCAGTATTTTTTTTCCCTTTGATTTTTTTGATTATGCATAAGCTGGTTGAATCGGAGAAAAGGAAGTACTTTGCCTATTTTATCGTTACTTTCACACTGCTTGGCTATATGAGTATGCATTTTTTTATGATGCTATTATTGTTTATCCCGGTTTATTTATTGGTATATTACGGGGTGATAAAAAGAAAAATGCCAAGCAAAAAAATCATCGTCAATTTTGTTATTTCCTTTATTATATCTACTATCATTATTCTGCCTGTTTTTTATCCCTATCTCACATTACGCACCAACATTGAATATGACCGTTCATATGCCATGGTCAACCAGTTTTCACCGACAGTCACTGACTATCTTACATTTTCACCAATGCTTATGGGTCTATTTGAATTACCGAAAAATATTTTTAAGACATACATTTATTCCGGCTTTACCGTATTATTTTTGGTCATTTTCAGTATAATAATGCTGATAAAAAAGTATTACAGACAGAAGGAAATTATTAATATATCCTCCCTTTATATTATTATTGGTTTTGTTGCCTTCATTATGTCTTTTGGCGTAGTGATCAGATTTTCCGAAAACGACCCGGGTGTTGTCGGGCCGTTTATGTTACTTTTTGAATTTGTTCCGGGATTTTCCAGTCTCAGGGCGCTTGGCAGGTTTTCGATCGTAATACTGCTCTCGATGAGTGTGATCATAACTATAATTTTGAATCAGTATATGACCAGGTTCAAAAAAAAGTTTGTGTATGTCGGGATGCTGCTGATCATCAGTTGTCTGGTTATCCTGGAATATATGATTATCCCACCGTTGAAGCCGGTTAATTTGGAAACGGTCAAAACCGGTTCAAATATACCGGAAGTTTATCGCTGGCTATCGGAGCAAAAAGACGATACAGTCATACTCGAGTTGCCGATTTGGGTAAATGGTATGGAAGAAACTGCAAAGTATCAGTATTATTCGGCATTCCATTGGCACAGGCAAATGCACGGGTATAGTGGTTATTATCCGCCCGAATACCGAAAAATATTTATCAAGCCATTAAAAGATTTGCTGAATGATGATACTATTAAAGAAATCCGGGCAGTTGGAGTTGATTACATAATATTGCACACCGGTGCTTCGATGGAATTCGCAAAAGAATTAAGAGAAGCGGATGTCAAAAACAATCAGAATCTTCAGTTAATAGAAATATTTGGTAGCGATTGGGTGTATCAAATAAAATAATATAATATAATCACCATTATAAAGACATGAAATCGGTAATAATCGTCCCAACATATAATGAAAAAGACAATATAGAAATATTGATCAGAAGAATTGCCGATTTATCAATTACTGATCTTTTTGTTTGCGTTGTCGATGATAACTCTCCCGATGGAACCGGGAAAATCGTTGATCAATTGGCCGTTCAGTTTCCCTTTGTGACGGTCATCCACAGGGATCAGAAACTAGGTCTAGGGAGCGCATATGTGGCCGGGTTCAAGAATGCTTTGCAGGCTGGTGCAGATTTTGTTTTTGAAATGGATTCGGATTTGTCCCACAATCCTGATGACATACCCAGGTTCTTAGTGGAAGCAAGAAATGGAAATGATATTGTCATCGGTTCGCGCCGGATTCCGAAGGGTGGCGTTGAGAATTGGGGGATTATAAGAAATCTAATGAGCAAAGGAGCGATGTGGTTCTCCAGGGTGATGCTGAGTTTAAAAACTCACGACGTTACTTCCGGGTACCGATGTTATGCACGCAGAGTAATTGAAGCGATTGATTGGAACCAAATAAAAGGAAATGGCTATTCCTTTCAAGAAGAGACAATTTATTTGTGCGAAAAAAAAGGTTTTAAAGTAAAAGAAATACCGATCGTATTCAAGGATCGTACTTATGGGCATTCCAAACTTTCAAAGAAAGAAATAGTAAATTTTTTCATTACAATTGTAAAACTTCGTTTAAAAAAATAGTCAATGACTGTCAGAAACAGAATGATAATTTTAGGTGTTGTGTCTAGTCTCTTGTATGCTGTACTCGCTTTCATCGCGTATCATTATCAGACAAGCGCAACCACTCCTTGGGGGGGCTCTTTTAAGGCAATTCTATTGGTAATAAATATGTTGTTGGTTGTTGTCTACTGGTTTGCCTTCATTTCAGTAAAGTCGGTCAATGGTAAAAG
This sequence comes from Patescibacteria group bacterium, assembly GCA_041666845.1. Lineage (GTDB taxonomy): Bacteria > Patescibacteriota > Patescibacteriia > UM-FILTER-42-10 > UM-FILTER-42-10 > JAHJEX01. The sequence continues at coordinate 69,385 of JBAYGC010000007.1, forward strand.
TATTATAAAGATTATTTTCCTGTTTTCAGCCGTGTTTAGCGTAATTATGATTTTTACTCCGCCAATCGGATCAGCGGATGTTTATAACTATGCATATCGGGCGCGGATTAATACAGTATATGATGAAAACCCTTATATTGTGGCAACCGGAGAGCATTCGGGTGATATGTTCTATGACTTTTCGCCAAAAGAATGGAACTATCTGACCATGCAGTATGGACCTTTCTGGACGTCGGTATCTATCTTATTTAGTAATATTACAAAGAACAGTTTTTTTTGGAATGTTTTTATTTATAAATTACTGGCGCTAGTTTCTTTTTTTGGAGTTGCATTTCTGTTGAGAAAAATATTGCAAAAATTCAATCCGGGTATGGAAATGAAGGGATTATTTTTATATTTATGGAGCCCGATTATCATATTTGAAGCGATTAATAATGCGCATAATGATATGTTCATGATGTTCGTAGTGGTTTTTGCAATATATTTGTTAATGAAAAAGTGGTATATTTTGGCAGCAATAATGCTACTGCTTTCAATACTCACGAAGTATATCCCTTTATTAATATTACCTGTATTCGTTTTTTATATCTTTAGAGACATTCAAGAGACCAGAAAAAAGGTTAATTTTGTATGGGTATCCGGCATTCTGGCGATCATAATTTCAGTAATATTTTATTTGCCATTTTGGGAGGGCATTAAAACGTTTAATGGACTGTTCGAACAATCGAAGATTTTTACTTATGCGAATTTTTCACTGTTCCCCGGGATAATTTATTGGGTGTCATATGTTATTGGTTCAAGTCTTTCCTGGTCAAGAGAATCTTTATCTGAAGTAGCAAGAATCTCCGGCTTGATTGCCTTTGTCGTATTATATGTTTGGTTAATTAATAATTATTTTAGGGGGAAATTTACTTATTATATTTATTACAGTTTTATGATATTGTTTGTTTACATCTTCTTTTATTTGACTTATCTGCAGCCCTGGTATTTCATTTGGTTAATACCGTTGGCGACATTAATTGATAAAAAGTACTTCCCGCAGTTTATTTTGATTTGCACTTTAGCTGGACTGCTTTCTTATACTATTGTCATGAACAGCTTGATATATGTATTTATATTCATGCTAATAATATTAATGTCATTGGTTACTAATAAAAACTACTTGCTTAAATTTTTGAAATAATTGTTAGACAAAATGAAGGAACTGCTTAAAACGATAAATAGAGAAGAAAAAAGATTGATACTTTTTTTGAGTATACTTGTAATAGTAATTACCCTGCTACCTTTTATTTTTGGTTATCTCAGAACTCCTGATGATTCGTTTTATACGGGCATTCACGCGCTGACACCCGGTGATACCAATGTCTATTATTCCTATCTGGAACAAGTCAAGCAAGGTAGTCTGGTGTTTAAAGACTTGTATACATCCGAGCCGCAATCAACCCCGCTGATTAATCCATTTTGGGCAACGGTTGGGGTTATCGGTAAACTATTGCACACGCCGCATTGGGTAACGATCCAGATTACCCGCTGCGTTCTGGTTTTTATATTTATTGCTGTTGCTTATATTTTTATTGCATACCTGTTTTCAAAAAAACAGCATAGAAAGATGGCAATAGTCTTGCTGCTTTTTTCGTCAGGGCTCGGCGGTCTGTTCTCACCGTTCCTTGAATTCTTCAAATATAGCAGCGAGGGTTATTACCATTGGCCGATGGATCTGTGGGTACCTGAATCGGTCACGTTTCTTTCCCTGCTACATGTACCACATATACTTTTTTCATCTATTTTGTCGCTGGTTGTTTTTCTATTTATCCTGTTGGCATTTGAGAAAAACAGATACTCCTACAGTATAATTGCCGGAATCGCTTCATTTTTATGGTTTACTTTCCATCCCTTTCATTTTTTCACAGTTATTATTGTGCTAGCAGTGTATGTGTTTTTGAAAGGAATTTTAGATAAAAAGTTCCCCAAAATATATATTAAACATTCATTAGTAGCTACATTACTCGCCCTGCCTGCTGTTATTTATCATTTTCTGATCATTGCCCAGGATCCCATAATCGCCGGTCGGGCGGACGAGAATTTGCTTTACACGCCCGCTTGGTGGCTAGTTCTGATAAGTTACGGTTTAGTCGGTTTGTTGGCAGTTTTGGGGGTTTTAAGAATTACCAAAAAACAAGATAATAAATGGTTATTTATCGCTACCTGGTTTGTAGTACAGACCATTCTGCTGTATGCTCCGCTGGACTTTCAAAGGAGACTAGCACAGAACCTTCATTTCCCCATGGTTTTGCTTGCTACTTATGCAATAATCTTCCTGGCAAAAAAATATAACTATACAAAGATTGTCAGATATCTTTTGAATAATAAGGTGGTAATAGCTTTTATATTTATAATATTCTTCTCATTTTCCAATATTTACGCGATCCTTAATGATTTACTGCTCTACAAATCGATGGCCTATCCATTTTTTTACCTTTCTCAAGATTATGCAAAATCATTTAATTGGATGAAGGAAAATATGAGTAAAGATGATGTAATATTATCCGAGTGGATTGATGGTAATTTTATTCCGGGGTATTCCGGGCGAACCGTTTACCTTGGGCATGGCGTGGAAACAGTAAATTACTTATTCAAGCAGGAACAGACGGAATGGTTCTATCGGGACAATCTGGAGATTGATGCGAAAAAAGAATTTTTAAGACAAAGCGGGATTGATTATATATTATTTTCCGGCCGGTCCGAAGAACTGGGCGATTTTGATCCAAAAAATAAAGAATTCCTACGTGAGGAATTTACATCAAACGAGATAAGTATTTATAAGTTTGTGGAATAGATTTATTCCGGCAAGGGAATCGTGATCTCTGAACCGACTGAGTCGTATTTTACGTTTTTCATGGTCGCGGTTAATAACCCGTCCACACCAAGGTATGAATGTTGGTCGCTTAATTTGACCAAACTGATTGATGCGCTGCCGGAGTCGGTCGAATAAATATTTTCAGGTATATAGAACCAATAATTAGTTTGGGTATATTCATTTTGCTTCCATTCACTGGACGGCAGAATGCCGTAACCGAGTGCGTAATATTTTTGATAAATAATTTCGCCATTATCATTTCTAATTTGCAATGACAGTTGATAGTTTTCAGTAATATCACCATCAGTCTGCCAGTACAGTGAAACCGGCAAAACCACAGATCCCGCATTGATTTCGGGCGGCTGATTTGATCCGGCTGGCAAATAATCCCAGCCGGCAAACAAAATGCCCGGGGCAAGCAAATTATTTTCGGGGTCAACAGCTTTATGATTGATTACCGGCTCTGCTTGGTACGTGTGGTATAGGACAATATCAGATGCCGATTCACTGCTGAATAATAGTAAGTCATCGCTGACCGAGCTTATTTTCAAATTTTGTTTTTCAATAATAGAACGCAGATTATCATCTCCGTTTGAGTAGGCGTTTTGATAGAAAGAATTATCTGGGTACTGGATTTGGTAGGTTAGAAAATCTTTTGTATCAATAATCAGATAGTCTGTTTTCGGTAGAGTATAGATATCATTTGAATACTGTTTTTTACCTAGAAACGCATAGTGGAGAGAATATAATTGACTGCGACTGGAAAGATGGGGGAGTAAATCATAACTGGCCGTTACGGATTTATTATCCGGTATCAGATTTACGTATTGATTTTTCAGCTGATTGAATAGGGGGTACTGACCCTTCGCATTAATAGCTTGGATTGCCGGCACGATGGGTCCAAATGTTGTCGTTCCGTAGATCGTAACAGCAATAAAAACGACAATAAATAGCATTGGTTCGTTGGAAATATATTTTTTGATTTTTGTCTGCCAGTTATTTTTTTCTTCAATTTTGTCGATAAAGAGATACTTTAGGGCATAAATAGTAGTAATAAACACCGAAACCAACAAAAGCGCGCTGTAGTGGGTTTTAAGAATCAATTCGCCACTAAAACTGCCCAATAGGAGTTGTAAAAAGGCCAGGAGCGATAATAAAAGGTATTTGGGCTTCAAGAACGGTAACAGCAAAAATGGCAGGAAAAGCGCTATGTATAAAAAGATGTTTTGTAAAGAAAACAGATGGGATAGTACAAGGAGTGGGTGGAGGAAAAAATTCTTGACAATCTCACTGACTGAATCGCCCAGCCAGGAATAATAAAAAATAAATTTGTATGAATCATAATTGTTCAACGTCGGAACAAGCCAAAACACAAGTGCTAGCCACGCAATCCCGATAATTCCCGGGGTGATAATCCATCGCTTTTCTTTTTTATCAAACAATGACAGTAAAGAAAACATGATAACTACCAGCGCCACATCTTCCCTTACGAGCAGAGACAGAAATAAAAATAGTAGAAATAATACAAATCGGTTTTCTAAATAATAATAAAAAGCAAAGAGTAGCGTAAAAATTGCAAACGGCAAAATATGAAACTCAAAAAGATTCATATTCTGGATGAAAGGGTTTAGTAAATAGACCGTGGTCATTAATAGCGCAATTGTGTTATTCGAAATTTTCTTTGCGATTAAAAACAACGGCCAGGCGGAGGCCCCGATGATAACGGTTTGCATAACCAGTAGTGAAACGGGACTGCGGAATAGCATGTATATCGGAGTGAGGAGCAGAATAATTATTTCAAAATGATCGCCCAAATAAGAATGCGGGTGAATGGTCATTGAAAACAAATCACCCATGCTGGTGTTGTAAAATACTTGGTTGAATATCGCCAGATCAATTGCGTTATAGCCAAAGTTTTTATATTTCCAGATGGAAACAAAAATGAACAGCACGATGTAGATTAAAATAGACACCATTAGGATGAGGAGCAATTTCTTGTTTATTGCTTTTTTTAATTCAAGTATATTCAATTTCACGGATTTTATTTAGGGTATATATACAGGTATTGTACTTGATATGCCGGAAAAACAAAACCACCCTATCCGCCAACTGGCAGACGAGGGTGGTTTTAACATTCTATACAAAAATGGTTTACGTTACTATGTGGTTGTATTCGTTAGAACACTTAGAGCAAACAGTACGATTGCCCATGCTAGTAACACGATTACTAAACCAATTA